>NZ_MWLO01000145.1 GCF_002198735.1 Ideonella sp. A 288 | reverse complement strand
GTTGGGAGGGGGGTGGGTTTTCACCTGCGCCTGAGCAGGCGCAGGGGACCATGGCCGCGGGCCGGCATCGGTCGCCAGCGGTGCGCGGCGCGGCGGCGCATGACCGCCGAGGCGGCGGTAGGTCGACAGGGGTCGCGGTCGACCGAGCGGGACGCGGCGCACCCGCCAGACGTGATGCGCGCGAGCGCTATTCGGGCTTGAAGCCGACCGACTGCAGCACGGCGCCGACGCGGTCGAAATCCGACTTCAAGCCGGCCACCATCTCGTCGGTGCCGCGCGGCGAGCCCACATCGAAGCCCAGCTCCAGCAGTCGGTCGCGCACGGCGGGCAGCGTCAGCACGCCCAGCGCTGCGTCACGCAGGCGCAGCTGCACGGCGGCCGGCACGTCGGGCGGGCACCACAGGCCCATCCAGGCCAGGGCCTCGAGCCTCGGGAAGCCCAGTTCCGTGAAGGTGGGCACCTCGGGCAGCACAGGCGACCGTTTCGGGGTGCTGACCGCGAAGGCCTTCAACTTGCCCGCGCGGATCAGCGGCAGCGAGGTGGCGATACCGTCGAACATCAGCGGCACATGGTTGCCCATCACGTCGGCCAGTGCGGGCGTCGAGCCCTTGTAGCCGACGTGCGTCAGGTCGATGCCGGCGGCGTGGTTCAGCAGCAGGCCCAGCACATGGCTCAGCGTGCCGGCGCTGTACGACGCCACGTTGAGCTTGCCGGGATTGGCCTTGGCGTGCGCCACCAGCTCGGCCAGGTTCCTGGCCGGGAACGCAGGGTTCGCCACCAGCACCAGCCCGCCGCGCGCCAGTTCGGCCAGCGGACGCAGTTCCCTGCCCATGTCGAGCTTCAGCTTGACGATGTGCGGGATCTCGCTGACGAGCGAGTTGACGCCCACCAGCAGCGTGTGACCGTCGTGCGGCGACTGCACCAGGTCGCCCACGGCGATGGCGCCGGCGGCGCCGGGCTTGGGGTCGACGATGGCGGTCTGGCCCAGCGCCTTGGCCAGCGGATCGGCCACCAGCCTGGCGATGAGGTCGGCGGTGGCCCCGGCCGGCCCCGCAGCGATGAGGCGCAGCGGCTTGCTCGGGAAGGCTTGCGCGCGGGCCGCGTGCGGCAGCAGCGCTGCCAGGGAGGCTGCCGCCAAGAGGTGGCGGCGTTGCATTGACGTCATGGCATTGGTTCCGTGTGGTGCCCGCCAGGCGAACCCCGCGGGGAATTCTCGCTCGCAGGGCTGCCGGGATTGCCCGGTCGCGGGCCCGCGCCGAAGGCGCTTCGGGGGTGGTTCATGGTAGCCAGCGCATCGGCGCCTTGGCGCCTAGGCACTGGCACCAGCAGGGTACCGGCGCGCAGCGGTCGTCCCGGCATCAGGCCGTGGGCAGCTTGTGCGCCGCGAACTGCTCGCGCAACCGGTTCTTCTGCATCTTGCCGGTGGCGCCGAGGGGAATCGCATCGACGAAGACCACGTCGTCGGGTGTCCACCACTTGGCGATGCGGCCCTCGTAGAAGGCGAGCAACTCGTTGCGGGTGAGCGCGGCACCGGGCTTCTTCACCACCACCAGCAGCGGGCGTTCATCCCATTTGGGGTGCGGGGCCGCGATGCAGGCGGCCATGGCCACGTCGGGATGGGCCATCGCGATGTTCTCGAGGTCGATCGAGCCGATCCATTCGCCGCCGGACTTGATCACGTCCTTGCTGCGGTCGGTGATCTGCATGAAGCCATCGGCGTCGATGGTGGACACATCGCCGGTGGGGAACCAGCCGCGTCCGTCATCGTCGGGAACCAAGGGGCTGCCGCCCTCGGACCTGAAGTAGTCCTGGATGATCCAGGGCCCGCGCACCATCAGTTCGCCCGAGGCCTTGCCGTCGTGGGGAAGCGCCTGGCCGTCGTCGCCAACGATCTTCATGTCGACCCCGAACACCGCTCGGCCCTGCTTGGCCTGCACGGCGAACCGGCCCTCGGCGTCCATGGTGTCGTGCCGAGCCTTGAAGGTGCAGGCCGTGCCCAGCGGGCTCATCTCGGTCATGCCCCAGGCATGAAGCACCTGCACGTCGTGGCGCTCCTGGAAGGCGCGCATCATCGCGGGCGGGCAGGCCGAGCCGCCGATGATGGTGCGGCGCATCGTGCTGAACGACAGGTCATTCGCCTCCACATGCCCCAGCAGGCCCTGCCACACGGTGGGCACGCCGGCCGAGACGGTGACGCCCTCGGCCTCGAACAGGTCGTGCAGGCTCTTGCCGTCGAGGAAGGGGCCCGGGAAGACCAGCTTGGCGCCGACCATGCAGGCCACGTAGGGCAGGCCCCAGGCGTTGACGTGGAACATCGGCACCACCGGCAGGATGGTGTCGCGGGCACTGCAGTTCAGGCTGTCGGGCAGCGCGGCGGCAAAGGTGTGCAGCAGCGTCGAGCGGTGGCTGTAGAGCGCGCCCTTGGGGTTTCCGGTGGTGCCCGAGGTGTAGCACAGCGAACTGGCGGTGTGCTCGTCGAACAGGGGCCAGGTGAAGGCGGGCGAGGACGTGTCCAGCAGGTCTTCGTAGCACAGCAGGCCGGGCACGCTCGACGTGGCCGGCATGTGTGCGCGGTCGGTCATCGCGACGAAGGCCTTGATGGTCTTCACGCGTGGGGCGATGGCCTCGACGAGCGGCAGGAAGGTCAGGTCGAAGCACAGCACCTGGTCTTCGGCATGGTCGGCGATCCACACCACCTGGTCGGCGTGCAGCCGAGGGTTCAGCGTGTGCAGCACGGCGCCCGAGCCGCTGACCGCGTAGTAGAGCTCCATGTGGCGGTGGCCGTTCCAGGCCAGCGTGGCGACGCGGTCGCCAAAGCCCACGCCCAGCATCGCCATCGCGTTGGCCATGCGGCGCGAGCGCGCGGCCAGCTCGCGGTAGGTCTGGCGGTGGAGGTCGCCTTCGACGCGGCGCGAGACGATCTCGCGGTCGCCATGGTGGCGCTCGGCGTGGGTCAGCAGCGAGGAGATCAGCAGCGGCTGCTGCATCATGAGTCCGTTCATGGGGGGTCCGTCAGTCGTGGAATCGAGGGATCAGGCCGGCGCGTTGCGCGTGGCAGGCACGGGGTGGGCAGGCTCTGCGGCGCTGGCCTTCTCGCCCTCGTAGCTGCCGGCGGCCCGCAGGAAGGCGGCGGCGGCCAGCAAGGCGCACAGCGGCATGGCCGTCAGTGCCGGCACCAGGCCCCAGCTGTCGGACAGCAGTCCGGTGAGGAAGGGGCCCGCCGCGAGGCCGAACAGGTTCTGGAACAAGGCCAGCACCGACGAGCCCGTGGCCCGGACGCCGGGGTGGATCACGTCGATGACGATGGCCGACACCGGGCCGACGGTGCAGGTGGCAAGGAAGCCGCCCAGCGCGATAAGCGCGAACTGGGTGGATGGCGCCCAGGACAGGCCGAAGGCCGCCACCAGCACGGCCATGGCCGCGAGGCACAGCACGGCCATCGTGGCCAGCTTGCGCCGCGGGTGGCGGCTGCCGGCCCGGTCGACGACCGCACCCCACACCACGGCGCCAGCGGCCCCGCACAGCACGACGATCGCCGCCTTCATGCCCGCCGGGCCCGGCGCGACGCCATGCACCCGGTTCAGGAAGCTGGGCAGCCACGACCACAGCGCCGACACGACGATCAGCTGAGCCGCGCCGCCGATGCACACCCACAGCATGGTGCGCGAGCCGGCCAGCACGCGGGCGATGTGGGCCACCGCCTGGCCCACCGATTGGCGCTTGGCCTGCAGCGCCGGCGTCATCTCGACCGTGCGGTAGTCGCGTACCTTGAGGTACAGCAGCGCCAGCACCAGGCCGGGCGCGCCCACCACGCCGAAGGCGGCCTGCCAACCCCAGCGTGCCGCGATCACGCCGCCCAGCATCACGCCCAGGACCGAGCCCACCGAGGCCGACGCAAAGAAGCCGGCCAGCAAGGCGCCGCGCATGCGGGCGGGGAAGTGGCTGGCGATCAGCGCCGCGCCCACGGCGCCGTAGCCGGCCTCGCCCAGGCCCACCAGGGCCCGCGCGCCCAGCAACGCGCCATAGCTGCGCGCCCACATGCAGGACAGCGTGGCCAGGCTCCACACCGTGGCCATGGCCACGATGCTGCGCACCCGGCTGACGCGGTCGGCGAACAGCGCCACCGGCAAGGCGCCCAACGCGACGGTGACCGAGACCACCGAGACCAGCGCGCCCAGTTGCTTGTCCGACAGGCCCCAGTCGGCCTTGAGGTAGGGGAACAGCGAGACGATGACCTGGCGGTCGACATAGTCGAACACCATCAGGGCCAAGGTCATCGCGAAGGCGAACCAGGCCTGTCCGGGGCCGAACAGGTAACCGTCCTGGGCCGGTTCCTTCTCCATCGCGTGCAGGTCCATGGTCGACTCCTCGGGTGTCAGGGCTCAGGGTTCAGGGCACCAGCACGGTGGCGCCGGTGGTCTGGCGCGACTCGAGCGCGCGGTGCGCGTCGGCCGCCTGGGCCAGCGTGAACACCTGCTGCGGCTCGCCGCCGATGCGGCCGGCCAGCACGTGGCCGAACAGTTCGTCGGCCATCGCCAGCATCTGCGGCCGTGGGGTGGCGTAGTGCAACATCGCCGGCCGGGTGACCCAGATCGAGCCCTTGACGGCCAGCAGCGTGGTGTCGATGACCACCGGCCCCGACGTGGTGCCGTTGCTGACCAGGCTGCCGCGCACCTGCAGGCTGTCGAGCGAGGCCATCAGCGTGTCCTTGCCCACCGAGTCGTAGACCACCGGCACGCCCTTGCCGTCGGTGAGCTCGCGCACCCGCTTCGGGATGGCCTTTGTCAGGTCCTCGGCGGTCATGCCGCCGGTGACGATGGTGTGGGCGCAGCCATGGGCCCGCGCCACCTCGGCCTTGGCTTCGGTGCTGACGGTGCCGATCATCGTCACCCCCAGCGCGCGCGCCCACTGGCAGGCCACCAGGCCCACGCCGCCGGCGGCCGCGTGGTACAGGATGGTCTCGCCGCCCTGCAGCGGATAGACCTGCCGGAACAGGTACTGCGCCGTCAGCCCCTTCATCATCAGCGTGGCGGCGGTGCGGTCGGCGATGCCGTCGGGCAGCGGGATCAGCACCTCGGCCGGCATCACGCGCACGTCGCTGTAGGCGCCCTGCGGCCCCAGCAGGTAGCCGACGCGGTCACCGGGTTTCACGCAGTCGACGCCGTCGCCGACCGCCTCGACCACGCCCACGGCGTCGCTGCCCAGGCCGGCCGGCAAGGGGTGCGGGTAGCGCCCGGTGCGGAAGTAGATGTCAATGAAGTTCACCGCCACGTAGGCATGGCGCACGCGTGCCTGGCCGGGGCCGGGATCGCCGACCTCGACGGTCTCGAGTTGCAGCACCTCGGGGCCACCGGTCTGGTGGAAGCGGATGGCACGGGCCATGGTGGGTCTCCTGGGTCGCATCGAGGCGACCCCGTCAGATGGAAATGGGAGGAACGGGGATCAGTGCGGGGCGGACAGCGTCGCGATGAACTGCTCGGCCTGCGGCCAGTCACCGTGGCCCGAGGCCGGGTTCAGGTGCCCGACCTCACCCAGGTCGGCCAGTTCGGCGCCCCAGTCGCGCGCCAGCGCGGCCACAGTGTCGAAGCCCGCCAGCGGGTCGTTGCGGCTGGCGGCGACGATGCTGCGGAAGGGCAGGCGCCGCCGCGGCACCGGCAGCCAGCCGGCGCGGTCCAGCGCGGCCACGGTGGGGTAGCCGGCCGGCATCGGCGTGTCGAAGTCGGGCGGCACGGCCAGAAGTGCGCCGTGAACTGCGCCGTGAACCTCGCGCGTCGTCGTCGCGGCCCAGTGCGCCACCATCAGGCAGCCGGCGCTGTGCGCCACGATCACCAGCGGGCCGGCCACCGACCGCGCCGCCGCCTCGATGGCCGCCACGCGGGCGGCGCAATCCAGGTCGTCGCGGCCCATCGGGGGCATCTCGGCCATTGGCCGTCCCTGGCGCCGAAGGTGAGCGGCCAGCAGCGTCTGCCAGTGCCCGGATACTGCGTCTCGCAGGCCGGGCACGATCAGGCAGGTCGGCTCGATCACGGCGCGTGGCTCAGGCGTGCTGCACGAAGCCGCGCTGGCCGTGGCGGCGGTTCGGCGCGAAGCCGTTCCTGGCCAGCGCCTCGTCGGCGTTCTTGTAGAACTCGCCGATGCGGTAGATGCGCCGCGCGTCCTTGCCGTCGGCCACCTCGCGGCCGAACTCGCGGGCGATGCGCACCAGCTGCTCGATCTGCTTGACGCTGCCCAGCTTGGCCTTGCGGTCCTGCGTCCAGATGTTGTCCTCGATGCCGCAGCGCACATGCAGGCCCATCGCGATGGCCATCATGTTGATGGGCAGCACGTTGAGCATGCTGGTCTCCAGCGTCAGCACGGCGCCGTCCGGCACCGCGCGCACGAAGTTCGCCAGGTTGTACAGGTTGGGCTGGTCGAAGCCGCCGCCGATGGCCACCCAGGTGAGGATCAGCGGCACGTTGCACACGCCGCGGCGCATCATGCGTTCGACGGTTTCCAGCTGGGTGATGTTGGCCAGCTGGAAATGCGTCTGGATGCCATTGGCCGACAGGCGGCGGATGTGCTCTTCCACCCATTCGGGGCCGGCCGGGATGGTCATCTCGCGATAGGCCTTGTACATGGCCGGCTCGGCCAGCGAGGTGCCGGCGATGTCGGCCTCGCACATCTGCTCGACCACGTTCATCTGGTTCGAGTTGATGGCGATCGTCACCTGGTCGGGCGTGGGCTTCAGGTCGGCCAGCATGTGGCGGGTGTCGTCGCTGAGCCACTTGGCGGACTCGCCTTCCCCTTCGGGGGCAAAGCTGATCGAGCCACCCACCTGGATGATCAGGTCGGGCACGCGGGCGCGCACGCCGGCGATCAGCTCGTTGAACTTCGAAAGGCGCTTCGAGCCATGGCCGTCCAGTTCGCGCACGTGCAGGTGCAGCACGGTGGCGCCGGCGTTGTAGCAGTCCACGGCCTTCTGGATCTGCTCGTCCATCGTCACCGGAATGTCCTCGGGAAAATCGGCGGGCATCCACTCGGGGCCATAGGGCGCGCAGGTGATGACGAGTTTTTCCTGGTTCTCGGGGAACAGCGAACCGTCCTGGAAGTTCATGGGGTGTCCTTGGAAAGAGGGTGTTGATCGGGGGAAGGGGGTCAGTACGGGGTGTCGCCGATGATCCCGGCGCGTTCCATCTTTCGGTGGCAGGGCGGGTAGTCCATCACCGCGTAGTGCTGGGTCGAGCGGTTGTCCCACATGGCCATGCTGTTGGGCTTCCAGCGCCAGCGCACCTGGTATTCGGGGATGAAGGCCTGGCTGATCAGGTACTGCATCAGCTGCGACCCGCCGTGGGTGAAGTCCTGCCCGACGCGCACGTGCTCGGCGGTGTGGAAGTTGGTGAAGTGCGTCGTGAAGCCGTTGACGAACAGGATCTTCTCGCCCGTCTCGGGGTGCGTGCGCACCACCGGGTGCTCGGCATCGGGGTACTGGGCCTTCAGCGCCAGGCGCTTCTCGATCGGCATCGCCGCACCGAAGCTGGCCTCGATGCTGTGGCGGGCGCGCAGGCCGGCGATCTGCACCTTCACGTGCTCGGGCAGCCGCTCGTAGGCCAGCGCCATGTTGGCCCACATCGTGTCGCCGCCCACCGGCGGGCACTCGATGCAGCGCAGCACGCAGCCGAAGGGCGGCTTCTCGCGCCAGGTGGCGTCGGTGTGCCAGGCGTTCTCGTAGCGGTCGATCGGCGTGTCGGGTGACTTGTAGATGCGCACCAGGCCAGGGTGTTCCGGGTCGCTGCCGGCCACCGGGTGGTCTTCCAGCTCGCCGAAGTGGCGGGCGAAGGCCACGTGCTCGGCGCGGCTGATGTCCTGGTCGCGGAAGAACAGCACGCGGTGTTTCAGCAGCAGGGCACGGATCTCGGCCACCAGCGCCGGGTCGCGCGAAGCCACGCCCAGGTTCACGTTGGACAGTTCGGCGCCGATGGCGCAGGTCAGCGGCTCGACGTGGATCGAGTCCGGCAGCGAGCCGGCGCGCACGAGGGCCGGGGCCGCGAGGGTGGCAGTCGTCATGGCTTGTCTCCGTTTTGAGTGAGACAAGCTTAGGGACGCCCCCCAGCTCGGGGCCCCCCATCGTGGAGGGGGGTGGGGTGGCGCGCGCGGCGACTGTTCAGGCGGCGGGGCTCAGCCTTCGGTGTCCAGCAGACCCAGGATGCGCGCGCGCTGCACCACCTGCTTGCGGGTGCCGGCATCCAGTTTGGCGAAGAGGTTCTTCATGTGCCACTTGATGGTTTCCTCGCCCACCTGCATCGCCAGGCCGATCTCCTTGTTGGAGAGGTTGCGCGCGGCGAGTTCCAGCACCTCGCGCTCCTTCGGGGTCAGCGCCATGCTGGGCGTGGACCGGGGCTTGGCCTGCACCGCCTGCGGTGCGCGCAGCGGCGCGGCCAGCGGTCCGGGGCCCTGGCCGGCCGTGGCCGCCTGCGCTGCCGCACCAAGCCCGGCCCCGGCCTGGCGCGACCAGTCGCCGAGCGCCGGATGGGCGTCGTCGAACACGCGCAGCAGGCCATAGGTGGTGGCCAGGTCGGTGGCCTCGCGCAGCAGCGGCAGGCCCGGCTCTCCCAGGCGGTCGAGCATCCAGGCACGCAGCCCCAGCAGCTCGATGTGCAGGCGGCCCAGTCGAAGCGCTTGCGCACCGGCATCGGCCCGCGCCAGTGCCTCGGCTGCACGGCGCCAGTCTTGCGCGGCAATGGCGGCATGGCCCATCGCCACCTCGCGCAGCAGGCCCACCTGGTGGCGCCACAGGCGCCCCGGTGGCGCGTCGGGCCCGGCCAGCAGCGCATCGATCTGCTCGCACAGCGCCCGGCAGGTCTCGACGCGGAAGCGCCGCGCATGCAGCCGCACCTGATCGGCCAGGCTGGCGATGCGCAGGCGCGGCAGCCGCCGCACCATGCCCACCGCGTCCAGGGCGCCCAACAGCGCCAGGGCCTGGTGCTCGGCGCCCTCGGCGCCCGCCAGCCGCGCCATGGTGCGAAATCCCAGCAGCACGGCCTCGGGCAGCGCGCCGTGTTCCAGCACGTCCAGCCGGTTGGCCAGCAGGGCGGCCACGTCCTCGGGCTGGTTGCGCTCCCACATCGCAGCGGCCAGCACCGCGGCCAGCATGCAGGTGAAGGGGCTGCGCCGGCCCAGGTCGGCCTCGGCGCGCGCCAGCGTGGGCCGCAGCAACTGCTCGGCCAGCAGCACCTGGCCTTCCCACAGGTACGACAGGCCGACGATGAAATCGGCCCAGCGCGCCAGGTAGGCGCTGGCCGCCCCGGTGGCGCCGCGCGGTGCCTGCTGCAAGCGCAGCCGGGCCAGCGCCGGCTCGCCCTCCAGCAGGGTGCGGAAGGCCGAGCGGTTGGCGTGCACCTGCAGCAACAGCGGGTCGGTCAGCGGCGGGTCCTTGGCCCAGGGGTCGTGCAGTTCGGCAAAGCGGTCGGGGTCGTCGGCGTACACGGCGGCTCCGCTCTGGATCAGTGCGCATTCGCAGCGCAGCGCCGCATCGTGGCCGGGCAGGGCGAGCAGGCGGTCGATGAAGCGGCTGGCCTCGACATGGCGCTCGCTCAGCGCCAGCGACCATGCCGCGGCCAGCAGCAGGCGCGGCCGGCGGTCCAGTTCGTCGGTCGGCAGCCGGGCCAGCCACTCGAGCACGGCGCTCTGGCGTCCGCGCGACATCAGCGATTCGTACAGGCTGCGCTCGGCCAGGTCGTAGGCGGTTTCGGGTTGCCCGGCGGCCAGGGCGTGGCGCGCGGCGTCGTCCAGCAGGCCATGGTCGCCCAGCCAGGCCGCGGCGCGCGCGTGCAACGCCGATCGATCCTGCGCGGGCAGGCGCGCGAAACGCTCGCGCAGTTCATCGCGGGCCAGGGTGTGCAGGCGCAGCCAGTCGCTGGCTTCGGCCGCCGCGAACACCGGCGTGTCGCGGGCCAGCCGGGTCAGCCGCTCGCCGGCGGCCGGGTCCTGCGTGACGTGGGCGCACAGCGCCGGGTGCAGGTGGTCGAGCAGCGCGATGCGGGTGAGGAAGTCGGCATCGGGCGGATCGAGGTTGGCCAGCAGCAGGTGCACGAAGCGATCGCGCAGCGCGCCGCCGTGGGCCACCATGGCGGCGATCTCGGTGCGCGGGTCGTGGCCCGCGGCCATCACCGTCAAGGCCAGTTGCAGGCCCAGCGGCCAGCCTTCGGCCAGCTCGTGCAGCCGGGCGGCGTGGTCGCGGTCCACCCGGGGCCCGAACCGTCCGCGCACCAGTTCCAGCGTCTCGTCGAACTGGAACCTCAGCTCGGCCGGGCCGACCACCGCACACAGGCCGTAGCTCACCAGGTCGTCGATGCCCAGATGGCAATCGGTGCGGGCGGCCACCACGGCGCGCAGGTTGGGCGGCATGTTGTGCAGCAGGTAGGCCAGGGCGTCGCGGGTGGGCTCGGGCAGGCGGTCGGCCTCGTCGACGATGAGCACGGTGTCCATGGCCGACTGGGCCAGCTCGGCCAGCCACAGCGTGACGCCTTCCAGCCCGGCCGGGGCCTGCGCCTCGAGCAGCGTGTGGCCGAAGCCGGGCCGGCCGGCGCCCACGCGCACCGCCAGCGCCAGGCCCTGCACGAAGCGCGCGGTGTCGTCCTGCGGCTGCGACGACAGCCAGGCCACCACCCGCCCCTGCGACAGGTGCTCGCGCCGCCACTGGGCCAGCAGCGAGGTCTTGCCGAAGCCGGCCGGGGCCTGGACGACGGCCACGGGCTGGTCGCGCCTGGCTTCGGTGCCCACCTGCAGCCGGGCGCGCGACAGCAGGTGGCGCAGCACCCGCGGGGGCGTCACTTTCAGCAGCAGGTCGTCGGGCAGCGCGACGGGGGAGATGGGTGTGGAAGCGTGGGCCACGGTCGGTGATTGCCGCACACGACGCCCCCGGACCGCAGGCCCGGGCAGCGCCACCGGTGCGTTGCACGGTCCATGGTAGCGGCGCGAGGCGCGCGTGCCGTCGGGGCTTGCCCCCCCGCGAAGGGGAGGGTGCAGCGACCCGTGGCTGCCTAGCATGGGACCACTCGAATCAGGGAGATCGCCATGTACCGCCACCTGCTCGTCCCGCTCGACGGCACCGACCTGTCGGTGGCGGTGATCGGCAACGCCGTCGCGCTGGCCCGCACCCTGGGGGCGCGCATCACCTTCTTTCATGCGACGGCAGGCACCGGCTCGCTGCGCAGCGATGCCGAGGTGCTGCGCGCCGCCGCGCCGATCGAATACGACTATGCCGTGGTCGGCAAGGCGCGCGAACTGCTGGCCAAGGCCGAAGCCGCCGCGCGTGCGCTGGGCGTGCCCTGCGAATCGCGCCATGTGGCCAACGACCGGCCGGCGCAGGCCATCATCGACGCCGCCCGTGCCGTGGGCTGCGACCTGATCTTCATGGCCTCGCACGGCCAGCGCGGCAAGCTGGGCATGGCCTTCGCCTCCGACACACTGTCGGTGCTGATGAACGCCGGCCTGCCGGTGCTGGTGTCGTCCACCGGCGAACCGCCGCCGGCGGCGCACGCCATCGGCATCATCCGCGACGAGCACCGATCGCTGGCCGCGGTGATGCACGCCTGGCTGCAGGCGCTGGCCGCGGCGCATCAGGCCGGCCAGTCGGCCGATCCCGTGGCGATGCGGGCCGTCTTGCGCTATGTGCAGCAGTTTCCCGTGCGGCAGCACCACCCGAAGGAGGAGCAGCATCTGTTCCGCCTGCTGCGCGAACGCACCACCAGCTGCCATGCCGAACTGGACGAACTGGAGCGTCAGCATGTGCGCGACACCGAACTGGTGGCCGAGCTCGGTGCCCTCATCGACGGCCTGGCCGCCGCCGACTCGGCGGGTGGGCCGGCCGCCACGCGCGCGCTCGACGAGGCCGTGCAGCGCTACGCCCGGTTCCTGTGGGACCACATGGGCCGCGAGGAGGGTGTGATCCTGCCGGCGGCGCAGCAGCACCTGTTGCCCGGAGACTGGGTGGAGATCGACGCCGCGTTCTCCCAGAACGCCGACCCGCGATTCGGCGGCGAGACCGATCGCGAGTTCCGCCACCTGTTCTCGCGCATCGTCAATTCGCTCCCGGCCTGAGCAGGCGACCGGCACCTCGACAAGGCCCGGCGCATCGCAGCGCGGATGGGGAATGCCAGGCAGCGCGGTCAAGTGCCGAGTCTTGGGTCAGCAGATTGCACGCGAACGCGGCGTGGCCGCCTTGCGTCGGGGCTGGGTGGCTTTGGCTCCTGCTGCGCGGCTTGTCAGCTCGCGAGCCAGCACGTCGGGCGCCTCCCGCTTCTCCAGCATGCAGTCGTGCCCGTCGTTGTGCCGTGCCTGGATGCCGGTGAACCCATGCGACTGCACGTGCCCGCGGATCTCGCGGCTGATGCGGTGGGCAGCCAGCAGCGTCTCCATTCCGGACCGAACGCGCTTGAGCTGAAAACCGTCGATCGCATGACCAACCACCTGGGCGGCCCAGCCCGACCAGGTCGTGCCGGAGATCGGCTTGACACCCTTCGTCGTGGAGAAGACGTGCTCGCCGATGCGTTCGAGCGCCTGCAGTCGCGCTGGGCGGCCTTGATGATCGACACCGTGTGGGTCCTCGCGCCGCGGCCTTGGCTTCCTTGAGCCCACCGACCCCGCGGTGTGCCGTGTGCTTCAGCGACAGCCGGCGGCATTGTTCGCGGGCGGCAGCGATGCTCAAGCCCGTGATGTCGGCTCCAGCCTCTTGGGCGGAGCGACCGGGTCGTAGGGGCCGACGGGCTCGCGGTGGGTTCGGCCCTCGTCGGCGTAGCACCAGTAGAACTGAACCGCGCCTGTGCTCAATCGGCGCGCCTGCAGGGAGCCGCCTTGCTCGAGCTTCTCGAGCGTTGTGAAGGCCCCGGAGCGCAGGGTCTGCCGTTGCTTCGGGAGGGCCAGCGACGCTGTTCCAACACGGCCTACCAGTGCTACAGGCGTCACTTCGAACGCGCTCGATCTGATTCAAGGCAGGGCGCAGGTGCGGGCGACATCGGCGGTCTGACCTCGACGGGGCCGGGGACTTCCAGGATGCGCGCCCAGTGCGGTCCCGTCAGGTTCGATGAAGAACCGTGCGGGCGTCTTCACCGATGCCGTGTCGCGCCTTCAGCGCCGTGCGGGTGTCACGCCGTGCCCGGCGGCGGGTTGTTCGTTCGCACGCGCCCTCGCGATGGGCGCCTGTGCCGCCGTCGACGTCAGCAGGATGGCGGTGCCGATGGCCGCGGCCAGCAGCGATCCGATCAGGATGGCCAGTTGGCCCTCGCGCTCGAAATGGGTGCCGGCAAAGCTCAGGCCGCTGATGAACAGCGCCATCGTGAAGCCGATGCCGGCCAGGAAGGCGGTGCCGATCAGTTGCCGCCAGGTGGCCCCTTCGGGCAGTTCGGCCAGCCCGGTCTTCACGGCCAGCCAGCTGGCCAGGCCGATGCCCACCGATTTGCCCAGCACCAGCCCGACCATGATGCCCAGCGGCACGGCCGTGGGCAGTGCGCGCAGCACCGTGGCGTCGATCGCGACGCCTGCATTGAACAAGCCGAACACCGGCAGGATGCCGTAGGTGACCCACGGCTGCACCCGGTGCTCGAAGCGCTGCAGTGGCGCGGTGGCGGCGGCGAGGCTGCCCCCGAGGGCGCCGATGAGGGCGACACGGTCGGGATCCATCGCGTCGGGCTCGTTGTCGAGGGCCTGGGCCTCGATGTCGTCCGCGCCACGGCGGATGACCTGCGGCAGCGCACCCGGCACGATCTTCACGCGTGCCGGCACGGCCAACGCCGTCAGCACGCCGGCCAGTGTCGCGTGCAGGCCCGACATGAAGAAGGCGGCCCACAGGCCCAGACCAAGCAGCAGGTAGATCGATGCGCGGCAGGCCCCGATGCGATTCGCCCCCCACAGGGCCAGCAGCAGGGCGGCGATCAGGGCGACGCCGCGCCCGTCGATCGAGGCGGTGTAGAAGACCGCGATGACCAGCAAGGCACCCAGGTCGTCGACGATGGCCAGCGCGACCAGGAAGACCTTCAGCGCTTCGGGGATGCGCGAGCCCAGGACGGCCAGCGCTCCGAGCGCAAAGGCGATGTCGGTGGCCATCGGAATGCCCCAACCGTGCGCGCCTGCGCCACCGACATTGAAGCCGGCATAGATCAGCGCCGGCAGCACCATGCCGCCCAGCGCGGCCACGATCGGCAGCATCGCCTTGCGGCGTTCGGCCAACTCGCCGACCAGGAACTCGCGCTTGATCTCGAGCCCGACGCCAAAGAAGAAGATCGCCATCAGGCCATCGTTGATCCAATGGCGCAGGTCCAGGCGCAACACCCGGTCGCCGAGCGAAAGGCCCAGCGGAAGGCCCAGCATCTGCTGGTAGGCCCCCGCCCATGGCGAGTTGGCCCAGGCCAGCGCCAGCGTGGCACAGCCCAGCAGCACGAGGCCGCCGGAGGCCTGCCGACGTGCAAACAGCTGGAACGGCCGCAGCACGAGGTCGCCGGCGCGCTCGGCCCTTGTCCTGCGCAGCAACTCGTCGTCGTGCGCCAGCCGACCGGTCGTCATGGCCGCCAGGGCCCGCCTGCCGTGCCCGCGCAACCGTTGGGCGGCGGGGGCGTCGGCGGGAACGCGCGCTGGGGACACATGCGCACCCATTGTCGCGATCGGTGCCCTGCGAACTGTGCGTTGCCGAACAGCCGGGCGATTCGCGCCGGCGCACAGACCCGGGACGCCCGGCGCAGCGTCGCAGACGGTCTCGGGTGCCCGACGCGGTGGACAAACCCATGGGTTCGGCGACGCACAGACGAGCGAAGACCACGGCACTACCTTGCGCGGATCATCACGTCTGGGTGCCTGCATGCCGATCCCGAGTCCCGTCATCAGCGACTGCATCGTCCTGGGTCTGGCGCCGAACGACCAGGGGCCGGTCGAGACGGCGATCGCCGTCGTCGGCGAACCGATCGGCGTGCCGGGCACAGAAGCGGCGCGCGGCACCCTGACCCTGCGGTTGAAGGCGGGCATCACGGCCGACGAAGCGCGGGCCATCGCGGGCCTGCGGCAGGCCAGGGTCCAGGGTCTGGGCCAACTCGACGCATCGGGCGCCGGCTCCGCATGAACACTCGAGCCGCGGGGGCCTGTCCGGCCTGAGCGGCGAGGCCCTGCCCCTCCCACGCGCCATCGAGCGGAACGAATGGGCCCGCAGGTCGAACCAACCCCTTTCCTGTGCGCCCTCCAAGGAGCCCCACCCCATGAACCTCCGTGCCTTCTCCCTGACCCTGGTGCTGGCCTTCGTCCTGCTGGCGGCATTCGCCACCTTGAACTGGGTGACCATGGCAACCCCCAGCACCCTGAACCTCGGGTTCGCCGAGGTCAGCGCCCCGTTGGGCCTGGTCCTGCTGGTGTTCACGGCGGCCATCAGCGGCCTGTTCATCGTCTACCTGGTGCTCCTGCAGGCCGGCGTCATCCTCGAAGCGCGGCGGTTGACGAAGGAGGTCAAGGCACAGCGCGAACTCGCGGACACGGCCGAGGCCTCTCGCTTCACCGAACTGCACACCCTGCTGGAAGGCGAACTGCGCCGGCTCGATGCGCAGGGGGCCGAATCCACCCGCGAGTTCGGGGCGCGGATCGAACGATCGGAACGGGCCATGCAGGACCGCCTGGCAGAAGCTGCGGGCGCGCTGTCGGCCCATCTCGGCGAGATCGAGGACAAGCTCGATCGCGCGTTGGTCCCGCTGCCGGCATTGGGCGTGTCGCCGCAGGCAGGGCGCTGACCGGTGCGGGGAGGCGCCCACCGCCTGCCGGCCTGGGGTGCTAGCGAGTTAAGGACGCGTCCAGGCGCCGCTGCGCTTCAGGCCTGGCGAGGCGATGCCACGCTTGATGCGGACGGACTGCACGGCAGCGCACAACGCCGTGGCCCCGGCCTGCCCATGCGCCGGCCGATGAGGACGCCGCCACGGCCATCCGACCGCAGCAGGGCGCCGAAGCCTCGGCTCGTCGGGGCGACCCGCAGTGCCACCGCAGCCCGACGGCCCCGCAGCCTTGCCCGGGGTCTCGCGGCGTCGGCCGCGAGACGGGCCGCGGGGCGGTCCATGGCCATCGGTCCGTCGGCCACGGCGTGATGGCCGCCCGTCGCCACTCGATGCGGGATTGGTGGCCGCTGGTCAAGGGGGCCTCGACCGCCTGGGTGGCCGACTATGCGCCCAGCATGGGCGCTGCGCTGGCCTACTACAGCGTGTTCTCGCTGGCACCCTTGCTGCTGATCGTGATCTCGATCGCTGGGTTGGTCTTCGGCCAGGACGCCGTGCGCGGCGAGGTCTTCGTGCAGTTGCAGGATCTCCTGGGCACCGACGCGTCGCGGATGATCGAAGGCCTGCTGGCCAGTGTCAGCAAGCCCGCCGAGGGGGTGGCCTCCACCGCCATCGGAACGGCCCTGCTGCTGGTGGGCGCCACCAGCGTCTTCGGCGAGCTGCAGGACGCCCTGGACCGCATCTGGCGCGCGCCGGCGCGAGACCGTTCCGGCGGACTGTGGGGACTGGTGCGGGCCCGTCTGCTGTCGTTCGGCATGATCCTGGGCATCGCCTTCCTGCTGATGGTGTCGCTGGTGTTCGGCGCCGTCGTGTCCGCCTTGGGAAAACTCTGGTCGGGCGCCTTTGGCGAGTGGGCCCTGTTGGGGCAACTGGTCAACCTGGGTGTCGGCTTCTTGATGACGACAGGCGTGTTCGCGATGATCTACAAGATCATGCCGCGTGTGTCGGTGAAATGGCGCGACGTGTGGCTGGGTGCCCTCGTCACGTCACTGCTGTTCACAGGTGGCCGCTTCCTGATCGGCATGTACATCGGCCGGAGCAACCTGGCATCGGGCTTTGGCGCCGCGGGCTCCCTGATCGTGGTGTTCGTCTGGGTCTACTACTCGGCCCAGATCTTCCTGCTCGGCGCCGAATTCACGTGGATCTATGCCAGGACATTCGGCTCGATGAGTGACCTGCATCCCCAGCTCGCTGCCAAGACCGGTGGCCCGCCTCCCGGCTTTGCCACCGACCAGGCCTGCGCGCCGCACGCGCCAGGCGCCGCGCCGTGATGCCCGCGCGGTGATGGCCGCACGGTGATCGACAAAGGCCCAGGCATTGGGAGCGCGCCGGACGGCCCCCAAACCACGCGATCGCACAGGAAGGGGCTTGCGCTGAAGCAGCGCTGGTGGTGGAGGCTTCGGTGGTGGCGATGTCCTGCGACTGGAGGGCGCGCTCTTGGTCGGACTGTCCCATCTCCATGTCGTCGGCGATGGCCATCGGGATCTCGCGGCTGTGGTCGCGCAGCGCCAGGGTCGACATCGTCCGGCCCGCTGGCAACTGCCTGGCAAAGGTCTCCCAGTCGGCGACGATCGCGTCGAGCTTGTCCTGGATGAAGGCGCTGAACTTCATGGGCGGCTCGTAAGGGCTGATCACGAGATGAAAGACATCCTCACCCGAGGGGCTGGGCCGGCAGTGGCCCTGCGCCGTCGCGTGGCTCGCCTCGAGGTGCTGCACTCCGTGCTGCGTTGTCGCTGGAGCGAAAGCTGCGGCCTGCCGCGGCATGCGATCGGTTGGGACGGCAGACCCGGTCGGCAGGGCCGCCAGCTCGCCACAATCCCCGCCCATACCAGGCCTTGAATTCCCGGGGGCCTGCGGGCGAGGGGGCGCCTGTTGCATCATCGCTGCGCATGGACCATCCGCTCGCCCCATGAAGACGCCGGTCCCGATCGCCACGGGGCGGCCCGCGGGCCAGGCACGATGACGGCGCCGGGGCCGCCGCTGGTGGTGGTGTTCAACGTCGGTGCCGGCCAGGGCCAAGCCGACGAAGTGCGCGCCACGCTGCAGGCCGGTTGCGCCGGGGCCGGCTGCATGCTGCAACTGCTGGAGGTGCGCGACCCGCAACAGCTGGGCACCATCGCGCGGCAGGCCGTGGCACAGGCGCAGCAGTGCGGTGGCATCGTGGTGGCTGCTGGCGGCGACGGCACCATCAACGCCGTGGCCCAGGCCTCGCTGGGCAGCGGTTGCGCCTTCGGCGTGCTGCCGCAGGGCACCTTCAACTACTTCAGCCGCACGCACGGCATCCCGTCCGACACCGCCGAGGCGCTGCAGGTGCTGCTGGCCGGCCATTCCCAGCCCGCCCAGGTGGGCTTGGTGGGCGAGCGCGTGTTCCTCGTCAACGCCAGCCTGGGCCTGTACCCGCAATTGCTGGAAGAGCGCGAGGAGTGGAAGCGCCAGTTCGGCCGCAGCCGCCTGGTGGCCTTCGGGGCCGGCCTGGCCACCCTGCTGCGCGGCCACCGCAGCCTGCGCCTGCGCGTGGAGAGCCGGGGGCAGGAGCGCGAGCTGCGCACGCCCACGCTGTTCGTCGGCAACAACGCGCTGCAGTTGCAGCAGTTGGGCCTGCCCGAGGCCGTCGATGCCGGCTGCCTGGCCGCCATCGCGTTGCGCCCGGTGGGGCTCTTCAAGATGCTGGGGCTGCTGTGGCGCGGCGCATTCGGTCGCCTGGGCCAGGCCGACGAACTGATCCATGTCGCCACGCGCCAGCTCACGGTGCGCCCGAGTCGCCGCCTGGGCACCTTGGGGTCGAGCCGCATCAAGGTGGCCACCGACGGCGAGGTGACGTGGATGCGGCTGCCGCTGTGCTTCCGGGTGGCGCCGCAGACCCTGGACCTGCTGCGCCCCCCCTCGGCCGCGCCCGAGTTGCTGGCGACGGAATGACGTTGCTGCTGCAGGTCTCGGACCCGCACTTCGGCACCGAGCGGTCCGCGGTCGTCGAAGCCCTGGTGCGTCTGGCGCTGACACTGAAGCCCCAGGTGCTGCTGATGTCGGGCGACATCACCCAGCGCGCCACGCGCGCGCAGTTCGCGGCGGCACAGACCTTCGTGCAACGCCTGGCGGTGCCCCATTGCGTGGCCGTGCCGGGCAATCACGACATCCCGTTGTGGCACTTGCCCTTGCGCCTGCTGAAACCCTATGCGCGATACAGCGCGGCCTTCGGCGCCGAACTCGAACCCAGCCTGGAAGCCGACGACCTGCTGCTGCTGGCCGTGAACACCACGCGCTGGTGGCGGCAGGCGGATGGGCAGTTGTCGGCCGCGCAGGTGGACCGCGTGACGCAGCGCCTGGCGCAGGCGCGGCCCGGCCAGCGGCGGCTGGTGGTGGTGCACCAGCCCCTGGTGGTGACGCGGCCGGAGGACGAGAAGAACCGGCTGCACGGCCACGCCGCGGCCCTGCAGGCCTGGGGCGCGGCCGGTGTGGACCTGATCATCGGCGGGCACATCCACCTGCCTTTCGTGCTGCCGCTGACCGGTGGCGGGTGGGCGGTGCAGGCGGGCACGGCCGTCAGCCGCCGGGTGCGGGCAGGGGCCGGCAATTCGGTGAACCTGATCCACATCGATGCCGCTGCGGCCGAACGTGCCGTGGTGGAGCGCTGGGACCATGACCCGGCCCAGGGTGGCTTCGTGCCGCGTGAACGGCACCGGTTGCTGGCGCTGGCGCGCCATGGCGAAGACTGACCCCGGGGTCCGCCCGACCCAGCGACAGCCATGCCACCGAGGATTCGATGTACGGTCACGATGCCGCGGGCAGGTGCCCGGCGACAGCGGCGCGCCGGAGCCATTCAAACCACAGAAGGAGATTCGACCATGATCTTCAGGCAACTCTTCGAACCCGTGTCGAGCACCTTCACCTACCTGCTGGGCTGCGAGACCACCGGGCAGGCGATGCTGATCGACCCGGTCGTCAACGCCATCGACCGCGATCTGCAGGTGGTGCAGTCGCTGGGGCTCACCCTGGTGCTGACGCTCGACACCCACATCCATGCCGATCACATCACCGCGGCGCTGCACCTGAAGCAGCGCGTCGGCAGCCGCATCGCGGCGCCGGCGATCGATCGGCTGCCCTGCGTCGACGTGGGCATCGAGGAGGGCACGCCGCTGCCACTGGGCGGCCTCACGGTGGCGCCGCTGCACACGCCCGGCCACACCGACGGCCACTTCGCCTACCGATGCATCGACCATGGCTGCGACCGCCTGTTCAGCGGCGATGCCTTGCTGATCGACGGCTGCGGCCGCACCGACTTCCAGAACGGCGACGCCGCGACGCTCTACGAGAGCGTCACCGGGAAGCTGTTCACCTTGCCCGATGAGGTGCTGGTCTACCCGGCGCATGACTACCAGGGCCGCCGGGTCTCGTCGATCGGGCAGGAGAAGAGCCGCAATCCGCGCCTGGGGCAAGGCCGGACGCTGGAGGAGTTCAAGGCCCTCATGGCCAAGCTCGATCTGCCGTACCCCAACTTCATCGACCATGCGGTGCCGGGCAACCGCCAATGCGGCGTGTGCCCGGACGACCTGCCCGATCAGATGCGCAAGTACTGCGAGCGCATGACCCAGAGCCCGCAAGGCTGACCGCTCCCGTGGCCCAGCCCCTCGGCTCAAGACACCCCCATGCCGGCGCCAGCGCTTGGACCGATGGGGATCCACCCGGCTCGACGGCGGTGCCCACAGCCTTGTGCGGGCGCGGCATGCCCGGCGACGCCATGCGGATCCATGGCCTGACGGCCCTCGGGGCAGCGGATTCGGTTCCCGCTCGACCGCATGGCTGACGCGACGGGGCGGTGGGCAGCCCAGGTCCTGCGGTGGAGCGCCATCGCGCTCGTCGTGGGGGTGGCCGCCAGAACCGCATGGCGCCTGCACGAATCGTCCGAACTGATCCGCCTGAGCGTCCCGCTGCAGCACGCACCCGTGCAACCGGCCCTGCGGCTGCTCATCGTCGGTGACAGCACGGCGGTGGGCACCGGTGCCACCGCGCCGCACGCCAGCGTGGCGGGTCTGCTGGCGCGGGCCTTCCCAAGGCTCCTGATCGTCAACCAGGCGCGCGACGGGGCGACGTTTGCCGCCGTGATGGCCCAACTCGAAGGCGGTGAGCCCTTTGACATGGTGCTGGTGATGGCCGGCGGCAACGACGTGGTCCGCCTGCTCGGCCTGGAGGCCCTGCAAGGCGACGTCGATCGCGTGACGCACCGCGCCCGCCAGCGGGCCGGCCTGGTGGTGCTGATGCCTGCAGGCAACGTCGGCAATGCGCCGATCTTGTGGGCGCCCCTGTCCTGGCTGATGACCTGGCGCTCGCGCCGCCTGCACGCCTTCGCCGACGCCGCGGCGGCGCGCCACGGCGCCGTGCTGGTGAACCTGTTCCGCGAATCCTCCGACGACCCCTTCGTCCAGCAACCGTCGCTGACCGCTGCGGACGGACTGCATCCCAGCGATGCCGGCTACCGGGTGTGGTTCGGCGAGCTGATGGCCCAGGCCGATCTGCCCACACGGCTGTCGTCGGCCGCCGCGGTCGACCGCTGATCCAGGCCGGCCGGCCGGGCTGGGTGAGCGGCGCCGCCGCAGCCCGGCGGACGGGGGGTTGCAGGTCTGTGCGTTTGAGTACAGACCGGGTGACGCCCGGCGGCGACCATGACCACTTCCCGGCACTGCGCGCGAGACGGCGTGCGGGCGCCGGTCTGTGTCGCGCGGGTCGAAGAAGCGGCCCCGAGCCGCCGAAGGAGAGCGCAATGCGAATGAGCACGAAGAGACGACTTGCCGTCGAGGCCATGATCGACCTCGCCCTGCGCGAGCAGGCCTGGCCGGTGGCGCTGGCGTCCATCGCCCACCGCCAGCGCGTGTCGCTGTCGTACCTCGAGCGCCTGTTCTCCCAGTTGCGCACGGCCGGCCTGGTGGACAGCACCCGCGGTGCCGGCGGCGGCTACTCGCTGGGCATGCAGGCGTCGGCCATCTCGGTGGCCGCCATCGTGGGCGCGGTCGATGCCGGCTCGCTGGATGCCGACGTGGGCACCGGCTTTCTCGAACTCACCGACGACCTGTCGCAGCAGTTGGCCGCCGTGATGCAGACGCACATGGCCGGCATTGCACTGGCCGACCTGGTGGCCGGGCAGCGCGACGCCGGTGTGGTGGTCGAGGCAAGCCCGCCCCACCGAGCCATCGCGCCTCGACCGATGGTCAGCGCCGTGGGGCCTCGGCCGCCGCCACGCCCCGCCAGTGCCGGCGTGCCGAACTCGGTGTTCGAGCTGGGCAATTCGATGGCCATGGCCGCCGCTCGGCTGAGGCCCTGAGGCGGGCCCTCCAGGCGCCCGGCAGGGCCACGGCCGGGCACCGCAGCGCCGGGCAGTGACGCCCCGCGGCCAAACGGCCCGGCCTCGGGTCGATCGAGTGCGTTCCCCTGCTGCCGTCCCGGCCCGCGCGACTGTCGCTGCGCTCTACAGCGCGTGCCCAGGTCTTGCAGGCGGCCCGGGCGGTGAGCCAATGCATCGGCCGCCCGGGCGGGCCGATCAAAGGTGCTGCGCGGGCATGCCCTCGAGCAGATCGGCCAACTCGTCGGCGTGCTCCTCTTCCACCGCCAGGATCTGCTTGAGCAGGTCGCTGGTGGTCGGATCATGGTCGCCCAGGTAACGGATCATGTCGCGGTAGCTGTCGATGGCGATGCGCTCGGCCACCAGGTCCTCCTGGATCATCTGCGCCAGCGTGTCGCCGGCCACGTACTCGGCGTGGCTGCGCTCGCTCAGGCGGTCGGGCGAGAAGTCGGGTTCCCCACCGAGCTGCACGATGCGCGCGGCCAGCAGGTCGGCATGGCCCTGCTCTTCGTTGGAATGGGTCAGGAACTCGGCCCCCACGGTCTGCCCGTGGATGCCGCGCGCCATGAAGTGGTGGCGCCGGTAGCGCAGCACGCACACGATCTCGGTCGCCAGCGCCTCGTTGAGCAGCTTGAGCACCTGGTCGCGGTCGGCGCTGTAGCCGGCGGTCACGGCCCCGCGTTCGATGTGCTTGCGGGCCTGGCTGCGCAGGGTGGCGACGTCGGTGAGGGTGTGGCCGGATTTCATTGCTTGACCTTCAGTTCGTTCTTGACGCTGCTGGCACCGTCGGCGGCGCCGGCAATCTTGTTGGCCTGGTCGATCTGGCCCTGGCTGTTGACGAAGCCGGAGAGCTGCACCTCGCCCTTGTACGTGACCACGCTGATGTCGAGGCTCTTGATGTCCGGATCGGCCAGCAGGGCGGTCTTGACGCGGCCGGTCACGGTGGCATCGTCGACCTTGGTGCCCATGCTGGTGGCCGTTCCCTTGAGGGTCACGCCGTTCTCCACGTTGGTCACGCCGGCCACGCTGCGCGTGACAGCCAGCGCCTGGTCGATCTGGGCCTGGCTGTCCACGAAGCCGCTGAGTTGCACGGTGCCTTTGCGGGTTTCCACCTGCAGATCGAAGCTGTTGACGGCGGGCTCGGCCAGCAGTGCCGACTTGACGCTGGAGGTGATGACCGCGTCGTCCACCTGGGTGCCGACGGTCATGGGGGGCGCCTGTGTCGCGGGGGCGGCTTCGGGTGCCTTGTTGCAGCCCATCAGCAGGGTGGTGGCGATGGCAGTGAGTGCCGTGCCCAGCAGGAGGCGTGAGGTTCGGGTGGTCATGGGGTGTGTGCTCCAGTGGATGAAAGGAAATGAGGGCGGCGCCCTTGCGGGGCGAACCAGGCGGGTTGTGCCCGAGCCGGGTCCAGCCAGGGCAGGGCGTCTTCGAGTGGGCCCCGCCGCCGTGCGCTCTCGGCGCCTGCGCACGCTCGGCTGCTGCGGCAGGTGGCCCTATCGCTCGTGTGGCGCGCGCCGCTGCTCGGAGTTCGGAGGCCACGGTCGGTCAGGTCCCGGACTCGCAGGACCGGGGGATGGCACGACCTTAGGGGTGCGTGCGGCGGCCGTCTGTGCGCTGACAGACCCAAGCGGCGTGCGGCCGTGGCGGGGCGGGGCAGGCTGGGTAGGCCACCCTCAGGCTACTGGTGGTCCTTTTTCGGCCCTTTGACGGCCCCTTGGCGGCCCTTCGGCGGTGGCGGGCCCGAGCCTGGCTTCGCGCGCTGGTCTGGCGCGGATAGGCGCGCTGTCCTACAGACGCTCCGGGCGTCTGGGGATTACTGTCCCGCGAGCATGTTCCCGCCGCGCACGTCCGGCAGGAGACGGGGCCACCGCGGCCCTTCGTCGCCTCGGCCGAGCACGGCGCCATCCCCGCCCGTTCACTGGCTCGCACACCATGCCGTCCACTCCGCCCGACGCTGCCCTTCCTTCTCGCGTGTTGCATGCGCTCGACACCGCCCTCGACCAGAGCCAGGAAGTCCGGGCCGAGGTGGAGGCCTGTGCCGAAGACCTCGGCACCGCGAACGACCTGGCGAAAGCTCGGATGGCCGACGGTGCGACCACCTTGCCCGCCGCCCAGGCGCTGCGTGACGGTCTGGACGTCGAACGCAGGGTGCAAGGCTGCGCCGACGATCTGCAGCAGGTGACCGACAACCTGGCCCACGGCCTGGACGAGGTCAAGGCGGTGGAGCAGGCCTTGAGCCGGTCTCGGCTGGCGCTGGCAGAGTCGGAGGCCGCGCTGGCCGTGTCGCGCGCTGCCGAGCGCATGGCCAGCCAGATCGCCATGCACGACCAGAAGACCGGCCTGCCCAACCGCACGCTGTTCGACGATCGGCTGACGCAGGCCATCGCCAGTGCGGACCGCCATGGCTGGACGCTCGCGGTGATGTTCCTGGACCTCGATCGCTTCAAGCTCGTCAACGACACCCATGGCCATGCCGCTGGCGACTCGGTGCTGACGGTCGTGGCAGAGCGCCTGATGCGCCATGTGCGCGACGAGGACACGGTCTGCCGCAACGGCGGCGATGAGTTCCTGTACCTGTTGATCAACCCGGCGGATCGCGACGCCGTGGCGCACATCGCCGGCGTGGTGCGGCAGTCCATCGAGCTCCCCATCGGGGTGGGGTCGCTGCAGTTTGCCGTCACGCCGAGCATCGGCATCGCGCTCTACCCCGAGCACGGCTCGAACGGGCCCACGCTCATCTCCCATGCCGACACCGCGATGTACCGGGCCAAGCAAGGGCGCAGCCCCTGCGAGTTCTTCGACCCCTCAATGGCCTCGAGCGCGACCTCAGCCGTGCCGACCGACTGATATCGCGTGAAAGACGTGAACTGATTGCGGCAGCACGCTGACCAGCGGGAGCGTCTGGGCGCCGGCCACGGCGCCACCGCTGGACATGGCCTTGCACGGCCGGCGCGGTCCGGGGCTGCAGCACCCCTGCCCGCATCGCGGCTTTGCGAATCGGCCCTGGCATCACGCGTCTCGGGGGATCGCGAGGGGCGTCAGGTGCCGCGGCGCGCCAGTGGCCAGGACCAGCGTGCGCGATCGAACAGACGTCACTTTGTCGCGTGCCTACTGTCGCCCCGTGGCGAAGGGCACGAGCCGCCGGTCGATACAGCCCCCGACCCGCTGCTTTGCGTTCTATTGCGCGGCCTTTCTCCGTCCCGATTGCCATCTCGATCGCGCTGTTCGTGCACCGACTGCACATCCCCGTGCCCCACCCATTCAAGGACTGCCCATGACCGCCACCAAGACCACCGCTTCCCACAAGGCCAAGCCGGCCAGCAAGGACGCCATTGCCCTGCTCAAGGCCGACCACGAGGCCGTGAGCCAGTTGTTCGCCGAGTACGAGAGGACCCGTTCGGTCTCCAACAAGAAGGCCCTGGTCGCCGAGATCTGCACCGCACTCACCGTGCACGCGCAGATCGAGGAAGAGATCTTCTACCCGGCCGTGAAGGAGGCGTTGAAGGACAAGCTGCTGGTGCCCGAGGCCACCGTCGAACACGCGGGCGTGAAGGACCTGATCGCGCAGCTCAAGGGCATCGAGCCCGACGGTGAGATGTACGACGCCAAGGTCAAGGTGCTGTCGGAGTACGTGAAGCACCACGTCAAGGAAGAGCAGACCGAGATGTTCCCCCAGGCCAAGGCGGCGTCGCTCGACCTGGCCGAGCTGGGGGCCCGCATGGCCGCCCGCAAGGACGCTCTGCTGGCCAAGGCCGCCTGAACCCCAACGGAGACGTCATGAACGAAACCAACCCCAACCCCAACCCCAACGACCACGCACCCGACGGCGTCTGGCCGAACGGCGGTTCCCGCACCCAGGTGCCCGACACGTCCATGCTGCCGGGCAGCGAAAAGGCGCCCCCCGCCGCGGTCGGCCTTCTGAAGCACGCGGTACAGGGGGCCCACGAGACCATCGATCGCCTGGCCGGCACGGCCGTGCCGGCAGTGCAGAAGCTCGGTGATCGCGTCTCGGTCGCGGCGGCGGCGCTGGACGAGAAGACCCTCCAGTTGCGCGCCCTGAAAGACGAATGGGTCGAGGACGCGCGAGCCACCGTCCGGCGCAATCCGCTGACCTGGGTCGCTGCCGCGCTGGCACTGGGCGCGGTGATCGCCCGCGTCACCCGCAGCCGCTGAGCCCGCTGAACCCACCCGCGGGCGTCCCCTGCGCACCACTTTCGGCAAGGCACGCCATGAACCCCACCGCGATGGTCATCGCCACCTTGATCGTTATGCCTGCCCTCGGCCTCGCGGCCTGGGTGTGGTTCGCCATGGCCCGGGTGGAGGAAGAGTTGCGTTCCTTCAACGGGTTCGAGGGCATGCACTTCGAGATCGGACCCCAGGCCCCTGACCACTCCGAAGGAGCGACATGAACAATCCCTGGTTGAAGAAGAACTGACCTTGCCCCTGGATTCCGTATCCCATAGCTGGACTACGCGCTGGCCTGCCGGGGTTGGTCGGCGAGCCAGTTTTCTTCGAACTGCATTGGGCTGACATAGGCCAGCGTCGAGTGCAGTCGGGTCCGGTTGTACCAGAGCATCCAGGCTACGACTTCATCCTTGGCGTGGCGCCTGCTCTTGAAGCGGTGCCCGTGCAGCCGCTCCACCTTCAGTGAGCCGAACAAGGTCTCGCTGCAGGCGTTGTCCCAGCAGTTCCCGCGCCGGCTCATCGAGGCGGTGATGCCGTACTCGGTGAGCACGTCGCGGAAGTCCTTGCTGGCGTACTGACTGCCCCGGTCGCTGTGGAAGATCAGGCCCGCATCCTTGCTCGGATGGCGCTTGAACCAGGCCATGCGCAGCGCATCGATGACCAGTTCACGCGCCATGTCCTGACGCAGCGACCAGCCCACCACCTGGCGGCTGAACAGGTCGATCACCACGGCCAGGAACAGCCAACCCTCGTCGGTGGCGATGTAGGTGATGTCGCCTACCCAGACCCTGTCGGGCTCGGCCACGTTGAACTCGCGGTTGAGCAGGTTCGGTGCAATGGGCAGGTCGTGCTTGCTGTCGGTGGTGACCTTGAAGCGTCGCTTGCCCTTGGCGCGGATGCCGTGCAGTTGCATGAGCTTTTGCACCCGGTCCTTGCCCACCCTGATGCCTCGGGCCAGCAGTTCCTTCCAGGTCCGCGGCCAGCCGTAGCCTCCGTGCGTCTCGGCGTGGATCGCCTTGATGTGCGCCAGCAGCGCGTCGTCGCTGAGGTGGCGCCGCTGCGCGTTGCTGGCTCGGCGCACGAAGTGCTCGTGATACCCGGTCACGCTGACTTGCAGCACCCGGCACTGCACCGAGATCGGCCACACGCGCCGGTGGCGCTCGATGAACGCGTACTTCACTTCGCTGCCTTTGCGAAGTACGCCGTCGCTTTTCCCAGGATGTCGCGCTCCATCGTCACCCGCGCCAGCTCGGCGCGCAGCCGGGCGATCTCCATCTGCTCGGCGCTCACGGGCTTGCTGTCCACGCCGGTGAGCTTGCCTTCGCGCTTCGCCTTGACCCAGTTGAACAAGGTCTGATCGACCACGCCCAGCGTCCTGGCCACCGCCGCGATGCTCTGGCCGCCCTCGACCAGGCGCACCGCCTCTTGCTTGAACTCCAACGTATAGCGCGCCCTCGGCGCCGCCTTCGGCTTCGTCATTTCCGCTCTCCTTGCTTGGATTGAATCACTCAGCAAGGGAGACGGTTTCCGGGGGCAAGGTCAAACCCTTTCATGAGTCTGTGGCTGAGCGCGGCACACCGTGTCGGGGGGGCCTTGCGCGGCCAGGCCACGGCCCAGGCCAGGCGGCAGGTGAAGGCGGCGATGGCCGAGGCGGCACCACCGCCAGCGGCAAAGGCCAGGCCCGCCCGCAAGCGCTGAGCTCCCCGCCACCTGCCGCTGCCCGAGCCGATGCGTCACATGCCCCCTTGGGTGCTGGCGGCCGGCGTCACGGCCGGTCTGTGCCTGGTGATCGGTCTGCTGGTCTCGAACTTCGTCGGTGGCGAGACGAAGATCGAGCACCGCGTCGAACGGCTTTACGCGCTCGACGACCCCCGCTTCATGCACGAGCTCGGCGTGCTGCTCGGGCCGCCCTTCCTGCCAGGAACCGCGGCCCGCGCGCTGCTGAACGGCGACGAGATCTTCCCGCCGATGCTGGCGGCGATCCGTGCTGCCAAGGTGTCGATCACCTTCGAGACCTACATCTACTGGGCGGGTGACATCGGGCGCGAGTTCGCCGACGCACTGGCCGAGCGGGCGCGCCAGGGCGTGAAGGTGCATGTGCTGCTCGACTGGGTGGGCAGCGCGAAGATGGACGACGGCCTGGTGGAGGCGATGGCCCGGGCCGGCGTCCAGGTCAAGCGGTTCCACCCCCCGCACTGGTCGCACCTGGGGCGGTTGAACAACCGCACCCATCGCAAGCTATTGGTCGTCGACGGCCGCACCGGGTTCACGGGCGGCGTCGGCGTGGCGCCGCAGTGGACAGGCCGCGCACAGGACCCCGCGCACTGGCGGGACACCCACTTCGAGGTGCATGGCCCCGTGGTGGCGCAGATGCAGTCGGTCTTCATCGACAACTGGATCAAGGTCACGGGCGATGTGCTGCATGGCCCCGACTACTTTCCCACGCTGGTGCCCGCGGGCCCGGCGTCGGCGCAGATGTTCAGCAGTTCGCCCAGCGGTGGCAGCGAGAGCATGCAACTGATGTACCTGCTGGCCGTGACGGCGGCATCGCGTTCGATCGACCTGTCCGCCGCGTACTTCGTGCCCGACGGGTTGACCTTGCGGGCCCTGGTCGACGCGCTCGGGCGCGGGGTCAGGCTGCGCATCGTGGTGCCCGGCAAGCACATCGACAGCGACGCCGTGCGCGGCGCATCGCGGGCCACCTGGGGGCCCCTGCTCAGCGCAGGTGCCGTCATTGCCGAGTACGAGCCGACGATGTACCACTGCAAGGTCATGATCGTCGATGGCCTGCTCACCTCGGTCGGCTCGACCAACTTCGACAACCGCTCGTTTCGCCTCAATGACGAAGCCACGTTGAACATCGTCGACAAGGCCTTCGCCAGCGCCCAGACCGCGGCCTTCGAATCCGACCTGGCGCGGTCGCACCGGGTGAGCTACGCCGAGTGGCAGGACAGGCCCGCACGCGAGAGGCTCGGCGAGTGGTTGGCCACCTTGATCGGCACCCAGCTCTGAGCATGTGCGCGGTCGAACAGACGCGACGGGGCGCGGGCGTGAACATCGTTGTTCGAGCCACGCGCACCCCGCTCGTGGCATCCACAGATCCACAGGAAAGCATGTCATGAATCTCATCATCTGGTTGATCGTCGGCGGTCTCATCGGTTGGCTTGCCAGCGTGCTGATGAAGACCAACGGCCAACAAGGCCTGTTCCTCAACGTGGTTGTCGGCATCGTCGGCGCCATGCTCGGCGGTTGGTTCCTCTCGCCGCTGGTCGGCGTCGGCACCATCAACCAGAACAACTTCAGTTTGCCGGCCATGCTCGTCTCGTTCATCGGCGCAGCCGTCCTGCTGGCGATCGTCAACGTGTTCCGCCGCGGCAGCGTGCGCTGAACGGGCGCAACCCGGCCTCGAGCGGCACGCGGATGCACCGCCGAGCCCATCCACCACCAGGGGACCTCCATGCCCACGCCGTTTGCCGCCATCGCCCTCGTCACGTGCCTGTTGGGGCTGGGGGCCTGTGACAAGACACCGACCCAACCCCCGACGCCGATCGTCAACGAGACCTCGGCGTCGAACCGTGGCTCCACGGCAGGCTCTGCCGATGACCCGTCGGTGCCGGCTGCCGGAGCGGTGTTCCCGTCCGCCACCGCCCCCAAGGCGGATGCCGCAACGGGGCGGTCGAACGGCGCGATGAGTTCGACGCAGGAGTCCACGGCGATGCCGATGCCGGGGCAGAACAACGATCACTCGGCACCGGTCGGCCCGGGCAGGCGCGCCAGCGCGCCGTAGCCCCGCGGGCGGACCCTCTGCTTCAGGAGCCCCACCATGCCTCGCACCCTGGCCCACAAGCCCCGTTACCCGAACAACGACGTGCCCGACGAGTTCGAGCCGGGTGCACCGCCCGTCGAACCCGACGAGGGGCCGACCCCCATCCCTGATCCCGGCAACCCCGAGCGCGACGGCGACCAACACCCCGGGGCGCACCCGGCCCGCAGTGCGCGCGCGCGGCGTTCCGCCGGGCCGCGCGGAGCGAAGGCGCCCAGGTCGGTCCCCGGCCTGGCACTGCCGCATGAGCGCGACGAGTCGACCCCGGCCACCGCGGCGGTGCCCGACCCCGTCATGGTCCAGGCCAAGCGCGACCTCGATGCCGGCCTGGTCGACACCGACATGCGCGCCACGCCCGGCCTGGACGCCGATCGCCGCTCCCGGCTCGTTCCCGGGGCTGGCGGCAAGCCGCCCTCGTCGGGCAGTTGATCCGCTTCAGCCATCGCATGCCCCGGCGAGCCCTGCTGCTCCCGCTTCACGAGGTCCCGCATGAAGACTGAACCCATCGCCAAGACCACCGACAAGTCGCCGCGAGAGGCCCCCCCGCTGGCCGAGCAACTGGCGGCCCAGCAGGCCCTGGCTTCAGCCATGCCCTGCAACGCCGGCAAGCCCCTCGAGATCGGACGCGCCAACGCCCTGGCCCCACCGCGCGGCGCCACCGTGTCGGGCCACTCGCCGATGGCGGGGGCCAGCACGCTGAGCGAGGCCAACGCATCGGCCAAGGCGGGCGACCTCGACCGCAGCCGCTCGGACGCATCGGGCCGGGTGATGACCACGGACCAGGGCGTGCCACTCGGCGACAACCAGAACTCGCTCAAGGCCGGGTTGCGCGGGCCGACACTGCTGGAAGACTTCATCCTGCGCGAGAAGATCACCCACTTCGACCACGAGCGCATCCCCGAGCGCATCGTGCACGCGCGTGGCTCGGCGGCCCACGGTTACTTCGAGGCTTATCGGCCGCTGACGGCGTTCACGCGGGCCGCGCCCTTCCAGGCCGCCGGCAAGACCACGCCCGTGTTCGTGCGCTTCTCGACGGTGGCTGGTGAACGGGGCTCCACCGACACCGCGCGCGACATCCGCGGCTTCGCCGTCAAGTTCTACACCGACGAAGGCAACTGGGACCTGGTGGGCAACAACATCCCCGTGTTCTTCATCCAGGATGCGATGAAGTTTCCCGACCTCGTGCATGCGGTCAAGCCCGAGCCGCACCATGGCATGCCGCAAGCGGCGTCTGCCCACGACACCTTCTGGGACTTTGCCTCGCTGATGCCCGAGACCACGCACACGCTGATGTGGGTGATGTCCGATCGCGGCATCCCGCGCAGCCTGCGCATGATGCAGGGCTTCGGCGTGCACACCTATCGCCTGGTCAACGCGAACGGCGAGTCGCACTTCGTCAAGTTCCACTGGAAGCCGAGCCTCGGGACGCATTCACTGGTGTGGGACGAGGCCGTCAAGATCTCCGGCGCCGACTCCGACTTCCACCGCCGCGATCTGTGGGAGGCCATCGAGTCGGGCGAGTACCCCGAGTGGGAGCTCGGCCTGCAGATCTTCACCGAGGCGCAGGCGTCGGCCTTCAGCTTCGACGTGCTCGACGCGACCAAGCTGATCCCCGAAGAACTGGTGCCCGTGACCCCGGTGGGTCGCATGGTGCTCAACCGCAACCCGGACAACTTCTTCGCCGAAACCGAGCAGGTGGCCTTCTGCACCGCGCACGTGGTGCCGGGCATCGACTTCAGCAACGACCCCTTGCTCGCCGGCCGCATCCATTCCTACCTGGACACGCAGATCACGCGGCTGGGGGGTGCCAACTTCCACGAGATTCCCATCAACGCGCCGCTGGCGCCGGTGCACAACAACCAGCGCGACGGGCTGCACCGCCAGGCCATCCCGCGCGGCCGCGTCGCGTACGAACCCAACTCGCTCGGCGGCGGTTGCCCCTTCCAGGCGGGCGATGCGGGTTTCGTGTCGTTCCCGCAGGCGGTGGACGAGGGGCAGGGCGACAAGCTGCGCGGCAAGCCCGAGAAGTTTGCCGACCACTACACCCAGGCCGCCCTGTTCTACGAGAGCCAGACCGCCATCGAAAAGGCGCACATCGCGGGCGGCTTCGGATTCGAGCTGAGCAAGCTCACGGTGCCGGCCATCCGCGAGCGCATGGTGTCGTCGCTGGTCAACGTGTCGCCCGAACTCGCCGCCACCGTCGCGGCGGGGCTGGGCATGGCCGTGCCCCAGGCCATGCCGAAGGCGGTGGCGTCACCGGCGACGCCCGAGGTCACCCTGTCGTCCGCCCTGTCGCTGACGGCCCTGCCGGGCGACGGCGGCATCCGGTCGCGCCGTGTCGCCATCCTGGTGGCCGATGGCGTGGAGGGGACGTCGATTGCCACCGCTTGCGCGGCACTGCGCGCCGCCGGGGCCACGGTTCACCTGATCGCCCCGCGCCTGGGCCGGGTGACGCCCGCGGGCGGCGAGCCGTTCGAAGCCACCGGGACGCTGGAGAACTCAGCGCCGGTGCTGTTCGACGGGATGGTGCTGCCCGACGGGGCCGCCGGCGTGAAGGCCCTCGGCGCCCGCATCGAGGTGATGGACTTCATCTCGAACCAGCATCGGCATGGCAAGACCATCCTCGCGTTCGGGGCCTCGAAGGCCTTGATCGAGCGTGCGGGCGTTGCGGCGACGCTGGCGGACGGCATGGCAGACCCGGGCCTCGTGACGGGGCCCGCGGGCAAGGCAGATCACGCGGTGGCGGACTTCATCACCGCGCTGGGCAGGCATCGCCATCCCGAACGGGAGGCGAGCGCCCGGGTGTCCTGAGCGGCCGTTTGCGGCATCGAACTGGCACTCTGGCAGACCGGCGGGCGATGGTGCGGCCGCGTTCCAGACCAGCAACCCCAACACGCCGACAGCGCGTACTTGGGGGTGCGTCCACCGTTGGCTCCGGCGCCCTGGCGATGCCAGGTCTGCCTACTGTCGGCTGGCGCGGTACTGGCGCTGGGTTGCCGACCCGGTCCGAACGGGGTGACCGTCCCAGCGCAACCCGGGGCCGGGCCCCGGTCGCGGCGCGCGCCTACTTCTTGCCGATGTCCTTGACGACTTCCTTGACATCGCCGACGGTCTTCTGCGCCTGGCCCTCCACCTGCTTCTTGACGCCCTTGAACTGCTGTTCGTTGCTGCCGATCACCTTGCCGGCGGCTTCCTGCACCTTGCCGGCGGCGTCCTTGATCGTGCCCTTGACTTGATCCTTGTTCATGATTTCACCTTGAGTTGAAGTTTGAAGCTGAGAGGACTGCATGGCCATCTGGCGGGCACTCAGCCCTGAAGCGCTCTTGGCGCTCCGGTCCGAGTGGTCGCGCATGGGGTTTTTGGGTTCCATGGGTCCGTGTCGCTCCTTGGGGCCGAGGCCTGCGGTGGAACCTCTGCACATCCGTCCGACACGGCACGGGTGGCTTCGGGTCCCGGTGTGCTGGCTGGGGCGGCTGAGCCCCGCAAGCACCATCGAGACACTAGGGGGCCAGGTGCCGGTCGTCTGTACGCTAATGCACGGGCCACATGTCCTCTGGCCACGGGGGTTGCCGGCCGCCATGGTGGGCTGCCGAGGCAAGGCCCTTCCTCCGAGGGGAACGCGTGCATCGGCGCACGCTGGCTGAGTGCGGTAACGCACAGATGCCGGTCGGCGGCAATGCGATGCTGCCGCGGCGTTTCTCTGCGAGAGGTTCTTCCATGAGCGGCAACCTTGCGGTTGGGTCACTCGCCCCGAGCGGCCTGCCAGGGGTCGACGGCGGCGGCACGGCGGCTGTGCCGCGCGCGGCGGCGGAGCCGGACGCGGCCCCTGCGTGGGACATCGCAGGAGCGAGCGCACAGCTGGGCGGGTCGGTTCGCGTGCTGGTGGTCGATGACAACCCGATGAACCTCACGCTGATGTCGGCGCTGATCGAATCGCGGGGGCTGGTGCCGGTCGTGGCGGCTGACGGCGCCGAAGCCGTGGCGCTGGCCTGCGGGCTGCGCTTCGACCTCATCCTGATGGACCTGCAGATGCCGATCCTCGACGGCTTGGGCGCCACCTCGGCGATCCGGCGCTTCGAGGCCCACAGTTCACGGGCTGCGGTCCCGGTTCTCGCCTACTCCAGTGCGCCTCCGGGTGCCAACCTGCTGGCGGCGCACGGCCTGAATGGCAGTCTGAACAAGCCGTGCGAGCTTCAGGAACTGGAGGACTGCCTGGCCCAGTGGTGTCCCGCCTACCGCTCCTTGCAGGCAGAGTTCGGTGTGGGCCAGGACAGCAGCAATGGCCTGCCACCGGCGGCTTGCGCCTCCTCCACAGGGGGCGGGTTGTCGCGCTGACCGTGAACCCGGGGTCGATGGTCCCAACGGATTCCCGGCACACGGGCCCGACCCGACGCCCAGTCCGCGTCGCGCCCGAGCGGCGATCGTGACGGCGGGCCCTGTGGCGCTCGCCAAGCCTTGCGCCAGCCGGGCCACGCGTGTGCCATGATGGTGGCGCTGTTGCAGTACGAAACGACCCAGTGGTAGCCAGGGCCGGCCCGCGTTGAGTGCCATCAATTTTGGCGTCGCCCGTGCGGCTACAAGATGGACCACCCCTTGGGGAGATGCAGTGCCCGGCACCCACGACCCCACCTCGAACCATCTGCTCGCGGCACTGCCCGTCGAAGAGATGGCCCGGTGGCGGCACCACCTCGAACCCGTCAACCTGCAGCTGGGCCAGGTGTTGTACGAATCGGGCAGTGTGCAGAGCCATGTGTACTTCCCGTCCACCGCCATCGTGTCGCTGCTCTACGTGACAGAGAGTGGACAGTCCGCCGAGATCGCCGTGGTGGGCAACGAAGGGGTCGTCGGCATCGCCTTGTTCATGGGCGGCGAGACGACGCCCAACCGGGCCGTCGTCCAGAGCGGCGGACTCGGCTTCCGTTTGTCGGCGCAGGCCATCAAGGCCGAGTTCAGTCGATCGGCCCCGGTGATGCACCTGTTGCTGCGCTACACGCAGGCGCTCATCACGCAGATGGCCCAGACGGCCGTGTGCAACCGCCACCATTCGGTCGACCAGCAGCTGTGCCGATGGCTGCTGTTGAGCCTGGATCGCTTGGCAGGCACAGAACTGACCATGACGCAGGAACTGATCGCCAACATGCTGGGCGTGCGGCGCGAGGGTGTGACAGAGGCGGCACTGAAGCTTCAGCGCGCCGGCCTCATCAGCTACACCCGCGGCCATGTCAAGGTGCTGGACCGACCAGGCCTGGAGCGTCGCACCTGCGAGTGCTATGCAGTCGTCAAGGCCGAATACGACCGCCTGCTTCCGGAACGCACGTCAACATAGGCCCGTGGTGCGGCGCAGGCCAGGGGCCAGCCGTGGCGGCCACGCCGGCTCAGGAGCCCTCGGCCACGCCGTCCTGGGCGTCCCCGGCATCCGTCAAGCCGACCAGGTACCGGCCCGCAGCGGTATCGGCGCCGATGCTGGCATGCACCCGCCGCGCAGGCCCGTCCTTCGGGCACAGTTCGAGCCGGCAAGACTGTCGATGAGCGCTGGCGTCGAGGTCTGCGATCGCCGACTTGAACCGACGCGCACTGTCGACGCCGAAGAAGGCGTCGAGCGGCAGCCCATAGGCCTCGTCGCGTCCGATGCCCAGCATGTCGGACCCGGTCTGGTTCAGCTCGTGCAGGACGAACCGGGCATCGATCGTGAAGCAGCCGACCGGCAGGTGGTCGTAGACCTCGAGCTGTCGGCGCAGGGCGGATTCCAGTTCGGCGCGGGATTCATGCAGTTCCTGCGCCTGCAGGTCGAGCTCGACCTGATGCACCTGCAGTTCGTGCAACAGCGTCAGGGCGTCCGATGCGGTTTCCGGCGAGGAGGCCAACGAATGGAGCACGGTCAGCGCATCGATGGCCCTGGCGCTGGAGCCCTTGGTGGCGGCAGCCCCCGTCAATCGAGACGCGGCCCGGCTGCGAAGGTCTGTGAGGCGTTCCGGTTCGATGGCTTGGGCGGACGGGTCGGACATGGGAGCCTTTGGGATGACGGGCAGGGTGCGTTGCACTCTACGCCTTGCGCAGCCGGGACTCGAGTTCTTTTGCGACGGTGATGTCCACGAAGGTGATCACCACCCCCTGGATGACATTGGCCAGCGTGCGGTACGGCATGATGCGCACGGTGAACCAGTGTCCGTCGCTGGTGGCGATCTGCTTCTCGCTGAACGCCAGCGTGCGCAGCGTCTCCTTCACGTCGGCGTGAAGTTCCGGGTAGACCAGGGTGCTGGCCAGCTCGCTCAAGGGGCGGCCGATGTCGCCCTCGCGCAGGTGGATGACCCGGGCGATCTGTTCGGTGTAGCGCCGCACATTGAGCTGGTTGTCGAGGAAGAGCGTGGCGATGTCCGTGCTGTTGAGCAGGTTCTGCATGTCGCTTTGCGCCAGCGCCAGGTCATCCAGCTTGGACTGGAGCTCGCCGTTGATGGTCTGCAGTTCCTCGTTCATCGACTGCGCTTCTTCCTTCGACGTCATCAACTCCTCGTTGGCGGACTGCAGTTCCTCGTTGGTCGACTGGAGTTCCTCGTTCGCGGCCTGCAGCTCTTCCTGCGAGGCGCGCATTTCCTGGCGCAGTGCGTTGATCTCCTCGCGCGAGCGCAGCAGCTCTTCGGTGACATCGGGGTCGACGCTGCCCGAGGCCTTGGCTCGACGCCCGCGATGGTTGGGCTGGGCCGGCACGTCCCGGAACACGATCATCGCCATGCCGGCCAGCGCCTTGGGCTGAACGATCGGCTGCACGGTGATGTCGACCGCGGCGGTGGCGTCGTCGTCGAGCCGCAGGGCGTGCAGTTCCATCGACTTCTTGTCTTGCAGCGCCGTCCGCAACGCGACGGCGAGCTGGGCCCGGATGGCCGGTCGCGCCATCACGTGGATGTTCCAGTTCGCCTTGCCGGCCGCAGGCTCCAGGTAGCGGCCCGTGCGCCCGCTGATGTAGACGATGTCTCCGCCGTCGTTCACCAGCACCGCCGCCGGCGAATGCGACTGCAGCAGCAATTGGTCGGCGAGCGCCTGCAGGTTCGCCGGAGGGGTGTTGAGGTGCGCCAGAGGAGTCTCCTGCGAGGCAGAACGTGTCGCCGGGCGCCGATGGGTCGGGAACACCACCACGCCATTGGCAGCCCCATTGTCGCGTCGCCAGTAGAGCCTGGACTTCTGGTCCAGGGGCTGGAACAGCGACTGCGCGCGGCCGACGGTTTCCGAGCCACCCAAGAACAGCGCCCCGCCGGACCGCAGGCTGTAGTGGAAGAGCGGCACCAGGCGTTTTTGCAGCGCCGCGCCAAAGTAGATCATCAGGTTGCGGCACGACACGATGTCGAGCCGGGTGAACGGCGGATCCATGATCACGTCGTGCTGTGCGAACAGCACCATGTCCCGGACACGCTTGTCGATCTGGTATCCGTCCGGCCGCTCGGAGAAGAACCGCGCCAGCCGCTTTGGCGTCAAGTCACGGGCGATCGTCGCCGCGAAACGACCGCTGCGCGCCGCGGCGATCGCATCGGCGTTGAGGTCGGTGGCAAAGATCTGCAGCTCGCGGTGGCCCGTGGCCGGCAAGGATTCGAGGACCTCGATGAACGCCATGGCCAGCGAATAGGCCTCCTCGCCGGTCGAACAGCCGACCACCCAGGCGCGCATCGGGCCGGTGTCGTGGGCATGCCGTTGGATCAGGACGGGCAGGACCTTGTCCTGCAGATCCCGCCAGACCTCCGGGTCGCGGAAGAACGAGGTGACGCCGATCAGCATCTCCTTGAACAGCAGGTCCAGCTCCTGCGCGTTGGCGCGCAGGAAGTCGGTGTAGGCGGCCATCGAACCCAGGCCATGCACGGCCATGCGCCGGGCAATGCGGCGGACCAGGGTGTTCGACTTGTACAGCCCCAGGTCGTGTCGCGTGTGCTCGTGCAGCAGCAACAGGATGGCTTCCAGCTCGTCTGCGACGTGTTCAGGAAATTCGGCAGAGGACAACTCGGCGGGGGGCTGGGGACCCGCGATGCCCGAGATGCGCAGCGGCATGTCGGCGGGCCGCGCGATGATGTCGACGCAGCCCGCGTCGATGGCGCTGCGGGGCATGGAATCGAACTGTGCCGAATCGGGCTGCTGCGCCAGGGTCAGCCCCCCCTGCGTCTTGATCGCCTGCAGGCCCTGGGTTCCGTCCGATCCCATGCCGGACATCACCACGGCGATTGCCCGGTCGCCGAGTTCACGCGCCAAGGATCCGAACAGCACGTCGATCGGCAATCGCTGCCCCCGAGGCTCGGCGGGCTTGGCCAGGTGCAGCGCACCGGCCAGGACCGTGAGTTCGGCATCGGGAGGGATCACGTACACCGAGTTGGGTTCGATGGGCGCGGCATCGACGGCCTCGTGCACCGGCATCGAGGTGGCGCGTTGCAGCAGTTCGACGAGCAGCGTCTTGTGGGTCGGGTCCATGTGCTGGACCACCAGGTACGCCAGGCCACTGCCGGCCGGCACGTTGGACAGAAACTGTTCGAGGGGCTCGAGCCCGCCGGCCGACGCCCCCAGCCCGACGATCCGCACGCCAGCGGTCGGCGTGATGCGAGCGGGTGGCGAAAGAGCGTCAGCCATGCGCGAGTATGCGCGTCGATGGGGCCATGCCCGACCCGCGAGCGCTGCGTCGTTCGCAGGGCGGGCGGCCCTCCGATCCGCGTCGCGCCGCTGCTAGACGATCGTCATCACGGCCAACCACGCAGCGGACACCACCGCAGCGACGCGGCTTCGCGGTGAGGCCCGCCCGACCGCTGCGAACAGGAACACGTTGCAGGGCAGTGGTGCGAAATGAATGGCCGCGGCGGCCCAGGACGGCGCACCCTGGCTGGCCGCCACCAGCGCCATGAACGTGGCCAGCAGGTTCATGGCCGTGCCCAGGCCCAGCATGTCTCTCCAGAACACGGTGCGCATCGGCACCTCGCCGCGCCAGCGGCGGGCAAAGAACGATGCCAGGCGGTGTCGGTTCACCTCGCGGGCCTCCAGGTCGACAGCAAAGGAGGACCCAGTGTCTACGAGCCGCCGCAAGGTCGCCATGCCCCGATCGCCGGCGCGGAGGGCGAAGTCACCGCAGCACCTCGGTGAAGAAGAAGACGGTGGCCTTGACCATGGCGAACACCACGCCGGACACGACGACGGCCGATACCGCAGCCGCGGCAAGCCCGGCCAGGACCCACAGGCCGTCCCGTTCCAGGATGCCCAGTGCCAGCAGGCTGATGGCCAGTGCCGGCAGCATGTTGCCCAGCGGAACGGGCAGCACCAGCACCACCGCGAGCACCAGGCACACCAGCCCGATCAGGTACTCCATCGGCGGCAGCGCCAGGCCCATGGCGCGGGGCCGCAGCAAGCGTTCGGCGCGTGCCAGCCACGGGCCGATGCGCCGCACCACGGTGGCGAAGTCGGTGCGCGTCATCGTGCGGCGAGCGATCACGGCCGGCAGCCAGGGCCCGCGGCCGAGTGCCAGCTGTGCCGCCAGGAAGATCAGCGGCGCGCCCAGCAGGATCGACGTGCCCGGCGGCACCGGCAGCACGTTGGGCACCGCAAACACGAACAGCAGGGCCGCCAGGGCGCGGTCGCCCAGCGCTGCCAGCAAGTCGCTCACGGCGATGCGCTCGCGGCTGTCGTCCTGCGCGAGCGCGTGCAACACGGCCGACAGCGGGATCTTGCTGCCCGAGTCCCCGATCGTACCGATCATGCGATGGGTGCGGCGGGACGGTCGCGGCTTGCGCCGGGCCGGGGGCGCAGCGATCCGGCCGGGACGGTGTCGGTCGACCCGCGGCTGGCCGGCACGCGTGGCGTTGGCAAGGCCCCCATCAGTTGGGGCCCGGCGCGGCGCAGCGCCGCCCGGCCGATGTGCAGCGGGACATCGGGTTCGCCGTGGGCGTGCAGGGCAGGGCACCAGTGTTCGCCCAGGACCGTGCCGCGCCGCTCACACCGCCCCTGCACGGGGCACCCGGTTCGCAGGGGAGGTCATTCGTCGCGGCCGCCGGCCAGCCCCAGCAGCGCGAGCAGCGACTGGAACACGTTGTACAGGCTCAGGTAGACGCCCAGCGTGGCGGTGATGTAGTTGGTTTCATGGCCGTCCTGCACACGCTTCAGGTCGTACAGGATGAAGGCCGAGAAGATGCCGATGGCCAGCACCGACAGCGTGATCATCAGCGCGCTGGACTGGATGAAGAAGTTCGCCAGGCCCGCCACCAGCAGCATGATCGCGCCGATGAAGAGAAACTTGCCCATCGAGGACAGGTCGCGCTTGATGACCGAGGACAGCGTGGCCATGCCCAGGAAGATGGCGCCTGTGCCGGCGAAGGCCGTCATGATGAGCCCGGCCCCATTGGCCAGCCCCAGCACGGAGCCGACCAGGCGCGAGAGCATCACGCCCATGAAGAAGGTGAAGGCCAGCAGGATGGGCACGCCGGCGGCGGAGTTCTTCGTGCGCTCGATGGCGAACATGAAGCCGAAGGCGCCGGCCAGGAACACGACGAGGCCGATGCCCGGCGACATGGCGCGGGCGATGCCGGTGGTCACGCCGAGCCAGGCGCCCAGCACGGTGGGCACCATCGACAGCGCCAGCAGCCAGTAGGTGTTGCGCAGGACGCGGTTGCGTTCGACGACGCTGGGTATGCCGGCGTGGATCGGGTCATAGGTGGTGGTCTGGTTCATGGGATGTCCTGTGGAGTGAGGGTCTGGGTGGCGGAGTCCGGCCGCGACGAAGGGTTGGCAAACGGTGGCCGGACGCGAAAGTGACGGGGAATGCATCGACGCCGCCAACGTGGCGGCCCGCCTGGGCCGGGCGCGCGCCCGCGAAGCCGTCGAAGACGGCGCGCCGAGGCGCGTCAGCCCGCGAGGGCGGCGCAGCAGGGCGGGCGCAAGGGTCCGGCCAGGACGGGCGATCCCGTTTCGGCCGACACGAAGGCGCTTGGCCGCCCCATCGCCGCAGCATGCGTGCTGGGCATCAGCGGCGCCGGCAGCAAGCCGGGCGTCTCGGTCGGCGAATCGCTCTGTGCCTGCGCGGGCAGGCCATCCAGCGGGTGATGCTCCACGGATCCCGCCGGCGCCGCGTCCGGTTCGCCCGCCGCTGCCACCGCGTGCGACTGCTGGGGTGAGGACGGCGCGAGACCACGCGCTGCTTCGATGGTGCTGAGACCAGACCAGAGCAGAACGACGGCGAGGAGGAGGGCGAAAACCCGGGTGGGCATGCCCGCGATTGTAGCGAGGGGGGTGCCACTCCGAGGGCCTCCGGACAACCCCTGGAAAGGGGAGGGTCCCGATGCGTCGAGTGCGTCGATGAACACGGGCGTCTGGCGTCCTCAGGGGCGGCAGATTCGACGGTGCCTCAGGTCACCCGGCCGAAGCAGCCCAGTGCCGCCACGTTGGCGAGCCGCCAGCCCGGCGGTCAGGCTCGGCGGTGCACGATCGTCGGCGCCGTCGAGGGCCATGTGGGCGGCTGCTCAGCGCGCCGGCCGGCCGCCGCGCAGATAGGCCAGCCAGTACACCCCGGCCACCAGCAGCGTGCCGCCGACGATGTTGCCGGCAGTGACGGCCACCAGGTTGCGCGCCACGTCGCCCGCCGACAGGGACCCGGCGGTGTCGAGCAGCATGCCGTAGGGCAGCAGGAACCAGTTGGCGATCGAGTGCTCGCCACCCAAGGCCACGAAGGCCGTGATCGGGAAGGCGATGCCGAGGATGCGGTCGGTGACCGTGTGGCCGCCCTGCGTCAGCCACACGGCCAGGCACACCAGCGCGTTGCAGAGCACCCCGCGGGCGAAGGCCTGGTCCCAGGGCAGGGCAGCCTTGGCCGCGGCCACCTGCAGCGCGGTGGCGCCGACCGCACCGCCGCCCAGGCCCTGCAGCCCCGACAGGTGCACCAGCGCCACCGTGCCCAGGCAACCGATCACATTGCCGACGTAGGCGATCAGCCAGTTGCGCCCCACGGCGCGGCTGTCGACCAGGCCGCTGGCCCAGGCCATGGCCAGCAGGTTGTTGCCGGTGAAGAGTTCGGCCCCGGCCACGATCACCAGCACCAGGCCGAGGCAGAACGCCAGGCCGCCCAGCAGCCGGGTGACGCCGAAGCCCAGCGTCGAACCGGTGACGACCACCAGGTAGAGCATGGCGCCGAGCGAGATGAACGCACCGGCCAGCACCGCCAGCACGCCCAGCGTCACGGGGTCGAGCCTCGATTTGGCGACCCCCAGGCCCTCGACCAGGCTGGCGATCTCCCGCGGGGGGCGGGCGTCCGGGCTGGCGGCATCGGTCATCGGGCGGCGGCGTCGGAGGGGCTGGCGTCGATTGTCGGCGCTTGGCAGGCGGCGGTCGCCTTATTCGCCAGGTTCAGCGTGCTCAGGCAAAGCTTTCACAAGCCCACGCAAGTCCATATTTTTAAACCACTTTCTTTTCGGACGAGCTTTCAAGATGGCCTGTAAGTAGTTGATTTGATTGATTTTTTCGGCCGCGTCGTTGACCCGTCAGATGGCATGCGATACAGTGCCGCGAAGTGGAGAAGTGTGCCTGACTGTGCCTGACATCGTATTCCAAGGAAGCTCGGCGTTGACGCTGGACGGAAAGGGACGGATCACCGTTCCCGCCCGCCATCGCGACGCCCTGGCCGTCCTGACGAACAGCCAGCTCACACTGACCAAGCACCCGGTGGGCTGCCTGCTGGTGTTCCCGCGCCAGGCGTGGGTCAGCTTCCGCGAAAAGCTGCTCGAACTGCCGATGCAGGCCGACGGCTGGCGCCGCCTGTTCCTGGGCAGCGCGGTCGACGTCGAGGTGGACGGTGGTTCGCGCCTGCTGGTGCCGCCCGAGCTGCGCGACGCCGCCGGCCTGACGCGCGACGTGCTGCTGCTGGGCATGGGCCAGCGCCTCGAGCTGTGGGACGCCACCCGCTACGCCGCGCACGAGGCATCGGTGATGGCCAGCCCGATGCCCGATGCCATCCAGGACTTCGTCTTCTGATGACCGCCGCCACCTGGGCCCACACCACGGTGCTCCTGACCGAAGCGGTCGAGGCGGTGGCGCCGTACGCGGCGCTGGACGAGGGCGCGGCCGACGAGGCCGACCCGCCGGCCCGCCCGGAAGGCACCTACGTCGACGGCACCTTCGGCCGCGGCGGCCATTCGCGCGCGCTGCTGACCCGGGTGGGCCCGGGGGCCCGGTTGGTGGCCTTCGACAAGGACCCCGAGGCCGTGGCCGCCGCGCAGGCCCTGGTGGCGTCCGACGCCCGATTCGCCATCGTGCACGACAGCTTTGCCGCGATGCGCGAGGCGCTGGCCGCACGCGGCGTGACCGCGGTCGACGGTGTGTTGCTGGATCTCGGCGTGAGTTCGCCGCAGATCGACAACCCCGAACGCGGTTTCAGCTTCCGATTCGATGCGCCGCTGGACATGCGCATGGACACCACCCGCGGCGAGACGGCCGCGGACTTTCTGGCACGCGCGGACGAGCGCCGCATTGCGGAGGTGATACGTGACTACGGCGAAGAACGGTTTGCTGTACAGGTTGCAAAGGCGCTTGTTGCTCGCCGGGAGGGCGGGAATCCTGTTCGAACCACAGGCGAACTTTCCCAAGTCGTGGCTCGTGCGGTCAAAACCCGCGAACCGGGCCAGGACCCTGCAACGCGCACATTTCAAGCTCTTCGGATTCTCGTCAACGCCGAGCTTGAAGAGCTCGAACAGGGGCTGAACGCGGCGCTGGCCCTGCTCGCCCCCGGCGGCCGCCTGGCCGTGATCAGCTTCCATTCGCTGGAGGACCGCATCGTCAAGACCTTCATCGCGCGCGAGAGCCGCGACGAGGTCGACCGCCGCGCGCCGTTCGCGCCGCCCAAGGCGATGCGCCTGCGATCGCTGGGGCGCTTCCGCCCTGGCGCGGCCGAACTGGCGGCCAATCCGCGCGCGCGTTCGGCCATCCTGCGCGTGGCCGAACGCACGACGGTCGGGGCGGCCGCATGAACCGCGTGAACCTGCTGCTGCTGCTGGCGGTCATCGCCAGCAGCCTGGTGCTGATCAAGAGCGCCTACGACACGCGGCGGCTGTTTGCCGCCATCCACAAGGCCGAGGTCGAGGCGTTGCGCCTGGCCGGCGAGAGCAAGCGCCTGGAGGCCGAACGCCAGGCCCAGGCCACCAGCCTGCGCGTCGAGCGCACCGCGCGCGAGCGCCTGGCCATGCGCACCGCCACGCCGGCGGTCACCCTGTACGTGGTCGACCCGGCGGCACGCCTGGCCGCCGTGCCGGCCTCGATGGCCACCTCGGGGGTCGCGCGATGAAGCTGCCCGGCCGCACGTCCACCAAGGGCGTCAACTACGCCACCAGCCCGCTGCTGGCGTCGCCCACGCCCAACTGGCGCAGCCGCTTCGTGGTCGCGCTGGTGGGCCTGGGTTTCGCCGGCCTGCTCGGCCGCGCGGCCTACGTGCAGTTGATCGGCGCAGATTTCTTCCAGAAGCAGGGCGAGAAGCGCTACGCCCACACGCTGGAGGTGCCGGGCACCCGCGGCCGCATCGTCGACCGCCATGGCGCGCTGCTCGCCACCAGCGTGCCCACGCCCAGCCTGTGGGCCATCCCCAAGGATTTCGTCGCCACGCCAGAGCAGCGCAGGCAGATGCTCAAGCTGCTGCGCATGGACGCCAAGGAGTTCGACGCGCGCCTGGCCAGCGGCAGCCCCAACTTCGCCTGGATCCGCAGGCAGGTGGACGGCGATGTGTGGGCGCAGGTCAAGGCCCTGGGCATCAAGGGCCTGTACGAGACGCGCGAGTACAAGCGCCGCTATCCCGAGGGCGAGTCGGCCGCGCACGTGGTGGGCTTCACCGACATCGAAGACCGCGGCCAGGAAGGCATCGAGCTCGGCTTCCAAAAGGAACTGCAGGGCCGCGACGGCACCCGCGGCGTGGTCAAGGACCGGCTCGGCCGTGTCATCGAGGACATCGGCGACGCCGTCGACCCCGCCGACGGCCGCGACATCCAGCTGTCGATCGACGCCAAGGTGCAGTTCTTCGCCTACCAGCGGGTGCGCGAGGCGGTGCGCGAGCACAAGGCCAAGGCCGGCAGCGTGGTGGTGCTCGACACCCAGACCGGCGAGATCCTGGCACTGGCCAACTACCCCAGCTTCGACCCCGGCGACCGTGGCCGCCTCACCGGCGGGCAGCTGCGCAACCGCGCACTGACCGACATCTTCGAGCCCGGCTCGACGATGAAGCCCTTCGTCATCGCCTGGGCGCTCGAAACCGGCAAGGTCCGGGTCGACGACAGCTTCAACACCGCGCCTGGCAGCGTGGTGGTCAGCGGCATCGCCATCAAGGACGCGCACCCGCACGCCAGCCTGGGGCTGCGCGAGGTGATCCAGAAGTCCAGCAACATCGGCACCGTGCGCATCGCCATGCGCATGCAGCCGCGCGAGCTGTGGGAGCTGTACAGCAACGTCGGCTACGGCCAGAAGCCGCAGATCAGCTTCCCCGGCGCCGTCACCGGCAAGCTGCGGCCCTACAAGAGCTGGCGCCCCATCGAGCAGGCGACGATGGCCTACGGCTACGGCCTGTCGGCGTCGCTGCTGCAGATGGCCCGGGCCTACACCACCTTCGCACGCGACGGCGAGGTCATCCCCGTCAGCATGCTGCGCCAGGAGCAGCCTGCCGCGGGCCTGCGCGTGATCTCGCCCGAGACGGCGCGCGAGATCCGCAAGATGCTGCAGATGGCCGCCGGCCCCGGCGGCACCGGTTCGCTGGCGCAGACGCAGGGCTTCTCGGTGGGCGGCAAGAGCGGCACCGCGCACAAGCAGGAAGGGCGCGGCTATGCCAGCAACAAGTACCGCTCGTGGTTCGTCGGCATGGCGCCGATCGACCAGCCCCGCATCGTCGTCGCGGTCATGCTCGACGAGCCCAGCAACGGCGTCTACTACGGTGGCGCGGTCGCGGCGCCGGTGTTCAGCCAGGTGGTGCAGCAGACGCTGCGTGTGATGGGCGTGCAGCCCGACCTCGAGGTCAAGCCCCAGGTCGTCGCCAAGGCCCTGCCCGACGTGCCGGAGAGCTTCTGAGCATGCACCTGCTGTCCCGCCCCGACGACGCTGCCGCCTGGCTGCGCCAGCGCGTGCGCGGCAGCCTGCGCGTGGACAGCCGCCAGGTGCAGCCGGGCGACGGCTTCATCGCGTGGCCCGGGCATGCCGTCGATGCGCGGCGCTTCGTGCGCGCGGCCATCGACGCGGGCGCCTCGGCCTGTCTGGTCGAGGCCGACGGCCGCCAGGCCTACGATCTGCCCGACGACGCCCGCCTGGCCGCCTTCACCGGCCTGAAGGCCGCCACCGGCACCGTGGCCGCCGCCTTCCACGGCCACCCCGGCGCGGCGCTGTCGGTGCTGGCCGTCACCGGCACCAACGGCAAGAGCTCCACCGCCTGGTGGGACGCGCAGGCGCTGACGCTGCTGCAGCGCCGCTGCGGCGTCGTCGGCACGCTGGGCATCGGCGAGCCGCCGCGCGCCGACACCGCCGACAGTGGTTCGGTGCAGGGCACCGGCCTGACCACGCCCGACCCCGTCACGCTGCAGGCCGCGCTGCGCCGCATGGTCGACGACGGCTTCTCGGCCTGCGCCATCGAGGCCTCGTCGATCGGCATCGCCGAGCACCGCCTGGCCGGGCTGCCGGTGACGGTGGCGCAGTTCACCAACTTCACCCGCGACCACCTCGACTACCACCACGACATGGCCGCCTACTGGGCCTGCAAGCGGGCGCTGTTCGACTGGCCGGGCCTGCGCGCGGCGGTGGTCAATGTCGACGATCCGCAGGGCGCCGCGCTGGCGGCCGAGTTGCAGGGCCGTGCGCTCGACCTGTGGACGGTGTCGACCCGGGCGGGGGCGCGCCTGTGCGCTCAGGATGTGCGCTATGTGGACGGTGGCCTGGCCTTCGAGGCCATCGAAGGCACCGAGGTTCAGCCCGTGCGCAGCACCCTGATCGGCGACTACAACGCCAGCAACCTGCTGGTGGTGCTGGGCGGCCTGTGCGCGCTGGGCGTGTCGCTGGCCGACGCGGTGCAGGTGGTGCCGGGCCTGACGCCGGTGCCTGGCCGCATGCAGCCGGTGTCGGTGGCCGGTGCGCCGCAGCCCGAGGTGGTGGTCGACTACGCCCACACGCCCGATGCGCTGGACAAGGCGCTCTCCGCGCTGCGCCCGCTGGCCGCGGCGCGCGGCGGCCGGCTGTGGTGCGTGTTCGGCTGCGGTGGCAACCGCGACGCCACCAAGCGGCCGCTGATGGGCGCCATCGCCCAGCGCGGCGCCGACGCGGTGGTGGTCACCAGCGACAACCCGCGCGACGAGGTGCCCGAGGCCATCCTGCAGCAGATCGTCGGCGGCATGTCCGCCGCGCCGGCGCCGTGGGTCATCGCCGACCGGCGCGAAGCCATCGAGCGCGCCGTCACCGAAGCCGCGGTGGCCGACGTGGTGCTGGTGGCCGGCAAGGGGCATGAATCGACGCAGGAGATCGCCGGCGTGCGCCACGCGTTCTCCGATGTCGACGTGGCCCTGCGCGCCTTGCGGCTGAGGGGCGCGGCATGCTGATGACCTTGGCCCAGGCCGCCGCGCTGCTGCCCGGATCCACCCTGGTGGGCGACGGCGCCACGCCGGTCCTGAGGGTGCACAGCGACAGCCGCAGCCTGCGGGCCGGCGACCTGTTCGTCGCGCTGCGCGGCGAGCGCTTCGATGCGCATGACTTTCTGCCGCAGGCCCGCCAGGCCGGCGCCGTGGCGGCCCTGGCCGAGCGCGGGCTGGCCGAGGCCAGCCTGCCCGGCTTGCAGGTGTCCGACAGCCTGGTCGCGTTGCAACAACTGGCCCAGGCCTGGCGTGCGCGCTTCGACCTGCCGGTGATCGCCGTCACCGGCAGCAACGGCAAGACCACCGTCACGCAGATGACCGCGGCCATCCTGCGCCAGTGGCACGGCGAGGCCGCGCTGGCCACCGCGGGCAACTTCAACAACCACATCGGCCTGCCGCTCACGGCCCTGCGGCTCACACCCGCGCACCGCGTGGCGGTGTTCGAACTGGGCATGAACCACCCCGGCGAGATCGCGCTGCTGGCGCGCATTGCGCAGCCCACGGTGGCGCTGGTCAACAACGCGCAGCGCGAGCACCAGGAATTCATGGCCACCGTCGAGGCGGTGGCGCGCGAGAACGGCGCGGCCATCGCGGCCCTGCCGGCCGACGGCGTGGCCGTCTACCCGGCCGACGACGCCCAGGCCGGGGTGTGGCAGTCGCTGGCCGGCACGCGCCGGCGCCTCACCTTCGCCGCCCACGGCGGCGCCGACGTGGTGGCCGAGTCGCGCTGGGTGGCCACCACCGAAGGCACCGACGGCACCGACCATTGGGCGCTGGCCCTGCGCACGCCCGCCGGCCCGGTCGATGCCGTGCTGGCCATGCCCGGCGCGCACAACGTGCACAACGCGCTGGCCGCGGCCAGCGCAGCCTTCGCGGCCGGCGCGCCGCTGACGGCCATCGTGAGCGGCCTCGCGGCCTTCCGGCCGGTGGCCGGCCGCTCGCAGCTGGGCCGCTGGCAGCGCGGCGCGCAGTCGGTGGCGCTGGTCGACGACAGCTACAACGCCAATCCCGATTCGGTGCGTGCCGCCATCGACCTGCTGGCCGGGCTGCCCGGGCCGCACTGGCTGGTGCTGGGCGACATGGGTGAGGTCGGCGACCAGGGCCCGGCCTTCCACGCCGAGGTGGGCTTGCATGCGCGCGAGCGTGGCCTCGCACACGTGTGGACCGTCGGTTCGCTTTGCGCCGAGACGGCCGCGGCCTTCGGCGCCGGGGCCCGCCACTTCGACCGCGTCGAGGCGTTGCTCGCCGCGCTGGCCCAGGCGCCCGAGTGCGCCTCGGCGCTGGTCAAGGGCTCGCGCTTCATGCGCATGGAGCGCGTGGTGGCCGCACTGCGGGGCACCGAGGCGGGAGGGCACCATGCTGCTTAGCCTGTCCCAGTGGTTGCTCGGACACTTCCCGGAGTGGGGCTTCCTGCGCCTGTTCCAGTACCTCACCTTCCGTGCGGTGATGTCGGCGCTGACGGCGCTGCTCATCGGCCTGGCCTTCGGCCCGTGGGTGATCCGCAAGCTCACCGAGCTGAAGATTGGCCAGCCGATCCGCGAGTACGGCATGGCCTCGCACCTGGCCAAGTCGGGCACGCCGACGATGGGCGGCGTGCTGGTGCTCATCGGCATCGGCGTGGCCACGCTGCTGTGGTTCGACTGGACCAACCGCTTCGTCTGGGTGGTGATGCTGGTGACCTTCGGCTTCGGTGCGGTGGGCTGGGTCGACGACTACCGCAAGGTCGTGCACAAGAACCCCGAGGGCATGAGCTCGAAGGAGAAGTTCTTCTGGCAGTCGATCGTCGGCCTGGTGGCGGCGCTGTACCTGGCCTTCAGCGTGTCGGAGACGACCAACCTGCGCGTGCTCGAACTGTTCATCCGCTGGGTGCAGAGCGGCTTCTCGAACGACCTGCCGCCCAAGGCCGACCTGATGCTGCCGTTCTTCAAGACGGTGAGCTACCCGCTGGGTGTGTTCGGCTTCATCGGCCTGACCTACTTCGTCATCGTCGGCTGCAGCAACGCCGTCAACTTCACCGACGGGCTGGATGGCCTGGCCATCATGCCGGTGGTGCTGGTCGGCTCGGCGCTGGGCATCTTCGCCTACATCGTCGGCAATGCGGTGTACAGCAAGTACCTGCTGTTCCCCTACATCCCCGGCGCCGGCGAACTGCTGATCTTCTGCGGCGCGCTGGCCGGCGCGGGCCTGGCCTTCCTGTGGTTCAACGCCCACCCGGCGCAGGTGTTCATGGGCGACGTCGGCGCGTTGGCGCTGGGCGGCGCGCTGGGCACCATCGCGGTGATCACGCGGCAGGAGATCGTGCTCGGCATCATGGGCGCGGTGTTCGTCGCCGAGGTGCTGTCGGTGATGGTGCAGGTGAGCTGGTTCAAGTTCACCAAGAAGCGCTACGGCGTGGGCCGCCGCATCTTCAAGATGGCGCCGCTGCACCACCACTTCGAGAAGTCCGGCTGGACCGAGACCCAGGTGGTGATCCGTTTCTGGATCATCACGATGCTGCTGTGCCTGGTCGGGCTGGCGAGCCTGAAGCTGCGATGAAGCACCTCGCCGACCTCTCCGTGCTGGTGCTGGGCCTCGGTCATTCGGGCCTGGCGATGGCGCGCTGGTGCGCGGGCCACGGCGCCCAGGTGCGCGTGTGGGATTCGCGCGAGGCGCCGCCGCAGGCCGACGCACTGCACGATGCGGTGCCCGGCGCGCGGCTGTTCAGCGGCGCACTCGACGCCAGCCACCTGGCCGGCGTGCAGATGGTGCTGAAGAGCCCGGGCCTGTCGCCGTCGGACGAGCGCATCGCGCCGCTGCTGGCCGCCGCACGCGCCACCGGCCTGGCCATCGGTGGCGAGCTCGACCTGTTCGCCCGCGCGCTGGCTGACCTGTTGGCCGAGCGCGGCTATGCGCCGAAGGTGATCGCCATCACCGGCACCAACGGCAAGACCACCACCACGGCGCTGACCGCGATGCTGGCCGAGCGCGCCGGCCGGCGCGTGGCCACCGCCGGCAACATCGGCCCGACGATGCTGGACACGTTGGCCGAGGTACTTGCCAAGGAGCCGGCACCGGTGGTGGACGGGGCGGCCGTGTCCGATGCCGAGACGGGCGCCGCGGCCGACGCTGACGCCGGGGCTGGTGGCGCCGCCACCGGCGATGCCAGTTCCACGGTGGTCGACGCGGCATCCGACGCGGGCACCGTGGCCCCGCCGGCCGACGAGACCGCGGCCGAAAGCGCCCCGGCCGACGACGAGGCCCCGCTGCAACTTGCCCCGCCGCCCCCGGCCGCGCCGGTGTTCGAGCACCTGCCCGAGGTCTGGGTGCTCGAGCTGTCGAGCTTCCAGCTCGACGGCGTGCAGGGCTTCGAGCCCGACGCCGCCGCGGTGCTCAACGTCACGCAGGACCACCTCGACTGGCACGGCTCGATGGAGGCCTACGCGGCGGCCAAGGCACGGGTCTTCGGCACACACGCGGCGATGGTCGTCAACCGCGACGACCTGCGCGTCGAGGCCATGGTGCCGGCGCCCGTGATGGTCAAGGGCGGCCGCGGCCGCGCGGCCAAGGCGGTAAGCCGCAAGGTGTTGCGCTTCGGCCTGGATGCCCCGCATCACCCGGGCGACTACGGCCTGGTGGTCGAGAACGGCATGGCCTGGCTGGTGCGAGCGCTCGAAGCCGACGAGACGGTCAAGCGCCGCAAGGACGAGACCGTGGAGATCCACCTGCAGCGCCTGATGCCCGCGGATGCGCTGCGAATCCGCGGCCGCCACAACGCGGCCAATGCGCTGGCGGCCCTGGCCCTGGCCGGGGCGATCGGCTGTGCGCTGGCGCCGATGCTGCACGGCCTGCGCGACTACCACGGCGAGCCGCACCGGGTCGAGTTCATCGCCCGCATCGGCGAGGTCGAGGCCTTCGACGACAGCAAGGGCACCAACGTCGGCGCCACCGTCGCGGCGCTCGAGGGCCTGGGTGCCGACAAGGCGCCGGGCAAGCTGGTGGTGGTGCTGGGCGGTGACGGCAAGGGCCAGGATTTTTCGCCGCTGGCCGGGCCGGTGTCGCGCCAGGTGCGTGCCGTGGCGCTGATCGGGCGCGACGCTGCCACGATCGAGGCGGCCCTGGCCGCCACCGGCGTGCCCATGGTCCACCACGCCGACCTCACCGCCGCCACCGCCTGGTGCTTCGAGCAGGCCCGGCCGGGCGACGCGGTGCTGCTGAGCCCGGCCTGCGCCAGCCTCGACATGTTCCGGAACTACGGCCACCGGGCCGAGGTCTTCGTCGACGCGGTGCGCATGCTGGCCGCCGAGCGGGGAGAGACGGTGTGACGTCGCAAGCCCGCCGCTTCGGCCTCGACGGCCTCGTTCAGCGCTGGAAGGCCGCTCGTGCTGCGCGCGAGCAGCGCCTGCCCATCCGCGAGTGGACCGGTCCATCGGGTGGGCAGCCGCCGCGCATCTCGGGCTTCGACCAGGGCCTGGTCTGGGTCGTCGTGGCCTTGCTCGCGCTCGGCCTGGTGATGGTCTATTCGGCCAGCGTCGCAATGCCCGACAACCCCAAGTTCGCCCGCTACGCGCCCACCTATTTCCTGAGCCGGCATGCGCTGTTCATCTGCATCTCGGTGCTCGCCGCGGTGCTGGCGGTGCAGGTGCCCGTCAACACCTGGGAACGCTGGGCGCCGTGGCTCTTCGTGGTCTCGTTGGTGCTGCTGACGGTGGTGTTGATCCCGCAGGTCGGCAAGGGCGTCAACGGTGCACGCCGCTGGATCCCGATGGGCTTCATGAGCTTCCAGCCGAGTGAGCTGGCCAAGCTGGCCATGGCCATGTACGCGGCCAGCTACATGGTGCGCAAGATGGACGTGAAGGAGCGCTTCTTCCAGGCCGTGTGGCCGATGGCGGTGGCGCTGGCCGTGATCGGCCTGCTGCTGCTGGCCGAGCCCGACATGGGCGCCTTCATCGTGATCTCGGTGGTGTCGCTGGGCATCCTGTTCCTGGGCGGCGTCAACGGCCGCATGTTCGTGGTCAGCAGCGCTGTGCTGGTGGGCGCCTTCGGTCTGATGATCGCAGCCAGCCCGTTCCGCCGCGAACGCATCCTGGCCTTCCTGGACCCCTGGGACCCGGTGTACTCGCAGGGCAAGGGCTACCAGCTCACCCATTCGCTGATCGCCTTCGGCCGTGGCGAGCTCACCGGCCAGGGCCTGGGTGGCAGCGTCGAGAAGCTGCACTACCTGCCCGAGGCCCACACCGACTTCCTGATGGCCGTGATCGGCGAGGAACTCGGCTTCATCGGCGTGGCGGCGGTGATCATCGCCTTCTTCTGGCTGACCCGCCGCCTCTTCGTCATCGGCCGCCAGGCCGTGGCGCTGGACCGCGTCTTCGCCGGCCTGATGGTGCAGGGCATCGGCATCTGGTTCGGCGGCCAGACGCTGATCAACATGGGCGTGAACCTCGGCGCCCTGCCCACCAAGGGCCTGACGCTGCCGCTGCTCAGCTATGGCGGCTCGGCGATCCTGATGAACCTTGTCGCGCTGGCGATTGTCGTGCGTGTGGATATCGAAAACAGGCAACTCATGCGGGGAGGAAGGGCGTGATGCCGCACCTCGTCGTCATGGCGGCCGGCACCGGCGGCCACATCATCCCCGGCCTCGCGGTGGCCAGCGAGGTGCAACGCCGCGGCTGGACCGTCAGCTGGCTGGGCACCACCACCGGCATGGAAAACAGGCTGGTGCCGCCCAGCGGCATCGCGATGGACACGCTGTCCTTCACCGGTCTGCGCGGCAAGGGCCTGCTGCACACGATGACCGGCGGCCTGCGGCTGCTGAAGGCCTTCTGGGACAGCCTGCGCATCCTGCGCCGGCGCGGGGCCGACGCGGTGCTGGGCATGGGCGGCTACGTGTGCTTCCCGGGCGGCCTGATGGCCTCGCTGCTGGGCAAGCCGCTGATGCTGGTCAACGCCGATGCGGCCCTGCTGCTGTCGAACCGGTCGCTGTTGCCGGTGGCCGACCGCGTGGCCTTCGGATTCGACGGCGAGGCCGCGCGGTCCACGAAGCTGGGCCTGGTCACCGGCAACCCGGTGCGCGCCGAGATCGAGGCGATCGCGGCGCCGGCCCTTCGCTTCGCCGGGAGGCAGGGCCCGCTGCGCCTGCTGGTGGTCGGCGGCAGCCTGGGCGCCCAGGTGCTCAACACCACGCTGCCGGCGGCGCTGGCACGGCTGCCTGCGGCGCAGCGGCCCACCGTCGTCCACCAGACCGGCAGCGCGCAACTCGACGCCGTGCGGGCGGCCTACCGCGACGCCGGGCTGGCCGCCGAAGTGCTGCCCTTCATCGACGACATGGCCGCCAGGCTGGCCGACTGCGACCTCATCGTCTGCCGCGCCGGCGCGGTGACGGTGAGCGAGCTGTGCGCCGCCGGCGTGCCCAGCCTGCTGGTGCCGCTGGTCATCCGCACCACCTCGCACCAGCGCGACAACGCCGAGTTCATGGCCCGCCACGGCGCCGCGCGGCACCTGCCGCAGGCGCAGTTGACGCCCGAGGCCCTGGCCGGACACCTGCTGGCGCTCGACCGGCCGGCCTTGCTGGCCATGGCCGAGCGGGCCCGCACGCTGGCCCTGCCGCAGGCCGCGTCGAAGGTGGCCGACGAGTTGGACAAACTGGTGCGCAAGGCATGAAGCACGCGATCAAGCACATCCACGTCGTCGCGGCCCGTGGGGTGCCGACGAAGGCGTCCGTGCGGGCAGAGAGGGCCGCCGCATGAAGCACGCCATCAAGCACATCCACTTCGTCGGCGTGGGCGGCGCCGGCATGAGCGGCATCGCCGAGATCCTGCACAACCTGGGCTACACGGTGTCGGGCTCCGACCAGGCCGACAACGCCACCACGCGTCGACTGGCCGGCCTGGGGGTGCGCGTGTTCGTCGGCCACGACGCGGCGCACGTGGCCGGTGCCGGGGCGGTGGTCACGTCCACCGCGGTGAAGGGCGACAACCCCGAGGTCATCGCCGCGCGCGCGGCGCGCATCCCGGTGGTGCCGCGGGCAGTGATGCTGGCCGAGCTGATGCGCCTGAAGCAGGGCATCGCCATCGCCGGCACGCACGGCAAGACCACCACCACCTCGCTGGTCACCAGCATCCTGGCCGAGGCCGGCGTCGACCCCACCTTCGTCATCGGCGGCAAGCTCAATTCGGCTGGCGCCAATTCGCGGCTCGGCTCGGGCGACTACATCGTGGTCGAGGCCGACGAGAGCGACGCCTCGTTCCTGAACCTGCTGCCGGTGCTGGCCGTCGTCACCAACATCGACGCCGACCACATGGACACCTACGGGCACGACTTCGCGCGGCTGAAGGGTGCCTTCGTCGACTTCATCCACCGCATGCCGTTCTACGGCGCCGCGGTGCTGTGCGGCGACGACCCCGGCGTGCGCTCGATCATGCCGATGATCTCGCGGCCCATCGTCAACTACGGCCTCGGCGAAGAGGCGCAGATCCGCGCCGTCGACGTGCAGGCGCTGCCCGGCGGGCAGATGCGCTTCACCTGCCAGCGCCGCAACGGCAGCGTGCTGCCCGACCTCGACATCACGCTGAACCTGCCCGGCGAGCACAACGTGCGCAACGCGCTGGCGGCCATCGCGGTGGCCACCGAGCTCGAGTTGCCCGATGCGCCGATCGTCGCCGCGCTGGCCGCCTTCAGCGGCGTCGGCCGGCGCTTCCAGCGCTATGGCGAGCTGCCGGTGGCAGCGGCGCACGGCGGCGGCGAGTTCACGCTGATCGACGACTACGGCCACCACCCGGTGGAGATGGCCGCGGTGATTGCCGCGGCGCGCGGCGCCTTCCCGGGCCGGCGCCTGGTGCTGGCCTTCCAGCCGCACCGCTTCACCCGCACGCGCGACTGCTTCGAGGACTTCGTCAAGGTCATGGGCCAGGCCGACGCGGTGCTGCTGACCGAGGTGTACTCGGCCGGCGAGGCGCCGATCGTCGCCGCCGATGGCCGTGCACTGGCGCGCGCCTTACGCGTGGCCGGCCGCGTCGATCCGGTGTTCGTCGACGAGGTGGCCGAGCTGCCGCAGGCCATCGTGCAGCACAGCCGCGGAGGTGACGTGGTGATCGCGATGGGCGCGGGCTCGATCGGCGCCGTGCCGGGGCAGGTGGTCGAACTGGTGCAGGAGGGGCGCACATGACGGCAGTCGCTGAATCGTTCGGCAAGGTCGCGGTGCTGATGGGCGGCACCAGCGCCGAGCGCGAGGTCTCGCTGATGTCCGGTGGCGGTGTGCTGCAGGCGCTGCAGTCGCAAGGGGTCGACGCGCATGCCTTCGATCCCTCGCTGCGCGACCTGTCCGAACTGAAGCGCGAAGGCTTCGCCCGCGTCTTCATCGCCCTGCACGGCCGCCACGGCGAGGACGGCTGCGTGCAGGGCGCGCTCGAGCTGATGGGCATTCCCTACACCGGTTCCGGCGTGATGGCCTCGGCCATCGCGATGGACAAGACCATGACCAAGCGCGTGTTCGTCGCCGAGGGCCTGCCCACGCCGCGCTGGTGCTGGCTGGGGGCCGATGACCAGGCGCGCGAGCGGCTGCGCACCGTGCCCGACCAGCTCGGCCTGCCGCTGATCGTGAAGCCGCCGCGCGAAGGCTCGTCCATCGGCATCACCAAGGTCGCCGGTTACTCCGACATGACCGAGGCAGTGGCCCTGGCCACGCGCTACGATCCCGACGTGCTGTGCGAGGAGTTCATCGACGGCATCGAGGTCACCTGCCCGGTGCTCGGCCACGGCGCCAACGCGCAGGCGCTGCCGGTGGTGCGCATCGTCGCGCCCGAAGGCAACTACGACTACCAGCACAAGTACTTCACCGACGACACGGCCTACCTGTGCCCGAGCGGCCTGCCCGAGGCCGAGGAGCGTGAGATCCAGCGCGTCGTCGTCGCGGCCTACCGCGCGCTGGGCTGCCGCGGCTGGGGCCGGGCCGACCTGATGATCCGCGCCAGCGACCGCCAGCCCTTCCTGCTGGAGATGAACACCTCGCCGGGCATGACGGGGCACTCGCTGGTGCCGATGTCGGCCCGCGCCGCCGGCCTGTCCTACGAGGCGCTGTGCCTGCAGTTGCTGGCAGCGGCCACGCTCGACAGCGAGGTGGCGCCCGCCTGAGCCCATGGTCACGCTCGCCGCCCGCCCCCCCATCGAGTTGCCGCACGACGTGCGCCTGCTCAACGCCACCGCGCGTTGGGTGGCCGTGCTGGCGGTGCTGGCGCTGGGGGCCACCGCGGCGCTGTGGCTGGCGAGGCTGCCGCTGTTTGCGCTGCGCTCCATCCAGATCGAGGGCGACACCGCGCGCAACAGCGTCAGCACCATCCGCGCCAATGCGGCGCCGCGGCTGGCGGGCAACTTCTTCAGCCTCGACCTGCAGCAGGCGCGCGCGGCCTTCGAGTCGGTGCCCTGGGTGCGTCACGCGGTGGTGCGGCGCGTCTGGCCCAACCGGCTGGCGGTTCGGCTCGAGGAACACCGCGTTGCGGCATTGTGGGTGGCCGACGACGGCAACGACCGGCTGGTCAACAGCTTCGGCGAGGTCTTCGAGGCCAACACCGGCGATGTCGAGGACGAAGCCCTGCCGCGACTGGCCGGCCCCGATGCCAGCGCCGCGCGCATGCTGGCCTTGCACCGCCGCCTGTCGCCGGTGCTGGTGCGCCTGGACGCCGGCGACGTCGAGGCGCTGCACCTGTCGGGCCGCGGCTCGTGGCGCGCCGAGCTCGAAGGCGGCGCCACGCTCGAACTCGGCCGCGGCAGCGACGACGAAGTGATTGCCCGGGCCGAGCGCTTCGTGCGCACGGTGTCGCAGGTCACCGGCACCTACCAACGGCCCCTCGAATACGCCGACCTTCGACACACCGACGGCTACGCCGTGCGTCTGAAGGGCGTGATCACCCAGTTGCCGGCTGCCCCGGCGCGCAAGCGATAAGACACCACATGGCCAAACAGTACAACGATCTGGTCGTCGGGCTCGACATCGGCACCGCCAAGGTGATGGTGGTGGCCGCCGAGGTGATGCCCGGCGGAGAACTTCGCCTGGCCGGGCTGGGCGTGGCGCCCACGCACGGGCTCAAGCGCGGCGTGGTCGTCAACATCGACGCCACCGTGCAGAGCATCCAGCAGGCGCTGAAGGAGGCCGAGATGATGGCCGCCTGCAAGATCGAGAAGGTCTACACCGGCATCACCGGCAGCCACATCCGCGGCCAGAACTCCACGGGCATGGTCATCGTGCGCGACAACCGCGAGGTGACACCGGTGGACGTGAGCCGCGTCGTCGAGACGGCCAAGGCCATCAACATCCCGAACGACCAGCGCCTGCTGCTGGTCGAGCCGCAGGAATTCGTGATCGACGGCCACGAGGTGAAAGAGCCGATCGGCATGAGCGGCAGCCGGCTCGAGGTGAAGGTGCACATCGTCACCGGCGCGCAGAGCGCGGCCGAGAACATCCTGAAGTGCGTGCGCCGCTGCGGCCTCGAGGTGGAGCGCCTGGTGCTCAACCCCAGCGCCGCCGCCGCGGCGGTGCTGACCGACGACGAGAAGGACCTCGGCGTGGCCGTGGTCGACATCGGCGCCGGCACCACCGACGTGAGCATCTTCACCGACGGCGCCATCCGCCACACCGCGGTGATCCCGATCGCCGGCGACCTGATCACCAGCGACATCGCGATGGCGCTGCGCACGCCCACCAAGGACGCCGAGGAGATCAAGGTCGAGTACGGCGTGGCCAAGCAGTTGCTGGCCGACCCGAGCGAGAACCTCGAGGTGCCGGGCCTGGGCGACCGCGCGCCGCGCATGCTCAGCCGCCAGGCGCTGGCCGGCGTGATCGAGCCGCGCGTGGAAGAGATCTATTCGCTGGTGCACCAGGTCATCCGCGAATCGGGCTACGAGGAACTGCTGTCCTCGGGCATCGTGATCACCGGGGGCTCGGCCGTCATGCCGGGCATGGTGGAACTGGGCGAGGACATCTTCCTCAAGCCGGTGCGCAAGGGCCTGCCGACCTACAGCGGCCCGCTGTTCGACATGGTGGCCAACCCGCGCTCGGCCACGGTGATGGGCCTGCTCGAGGAGGCCCGCATGGCCCGCCTGCGGGGCCTCAAGGTGGCGCAGCAGGCCGGCTCGGTGCAGACGCTGTTCGGCCGCGCCAAGGACTGGTTTCTCGGCAACTTCTGACGACCACGAACACAAGGAACGGTCCACGTTCCACGCTCTTTGGGTTTTATCCGCATTCACATGGCAACTGCTACAGACGTACAAAGGAGAGTCACATGCCTATCGAGATGATCGAAGAGTTCGACCAGGGCACCCGCATCAAGGTGGTGGGCGTGGGCGGAGGCGGCGGCAACGCCGTCGAGCACATGATCGGCCAGGGGGTGCAAGGGGTGGAGTTTGTCTGCGCCAACACGGATGCGCAGGCGCTCAACCGGTCCAGCGCGCACCAGCTGATCCAGCTGGGCGACAACGGCCTGGGCGCCGGCGGCAAGCCCGAGAAGGGCAAGGCCGCGGCCGAAGAGGCCGAATCGCGCGTGCGCCAGGCGCTGGACGGCGCGCACATGGTGTTCATCACCGCCGGCATGGGCGGCGGCACCGGCACCGGCGCGGCGCCCATCGTGGCCCGCGTGGCCAAGGAGATGGGCATCCTCACCGTCGGTGTGGTGACCAAGCCCTTCGACTTCGAAGGCCCGCGCCGCATGAAGCAGGCCGATGCCGGCACCACCGAGCTCGAGGCCAACGTCGACAGCCTGATCGTGGTGCTCAACGAAAAGCTGCTCGAGGTGCTGGGCGACGACGTCACGCAGGACCAGGCGTTCGCGCACGCCAACGACGTGCTGAAGAACGCCGTCGGCGGCATCAGCGACATCATCCACATGCACGGCCTCGTCAACGTCGACTTCGAGGACGTGAAGACGGTGATGAGCGAGCCCGGCAAGGCGATGATGGGAACCGCGCAGGCCGGCGGCCCCGACCGCGCCACCAAGGCTGCCGAGGCGGCGGTGGCCTGCCCGCTGCTCGAGGGCATCGACCTGTCGGGCGCGCGCGGCGTGCTGGTGCTGATCGCGGCCAACCGCAACAACTTCAAGCTCAGCGAGAGCAAGGCGGCGATGAACACCATCCGCCGCTATGCCGCGGAGGACGCGCACATCATCTTCGGCGCGGCCTACGACGAGGGCCTGGGCGACCAGTTGCGCGTCACCGTCATCGCCACCGGCCTGTCGCGCACGCGGCCGGCCCTGCAACCGCTGACGGTGGTGCCGCCGACGGCCCAGCAGACCCCGGCGCTGCGCACCGGCACCGACAACCTGCCGATCCTCAACAACGTGGCGCCGCAGCCGATGAACGTCGGCCACACGGGTGGGCCGGTGCAGCACGACTACAGCGGGCTGTCCACGCCCAGCGTGTGGCGCAGCGCCCGCACGCAGGCCGCGGCCAAGGTGGAGGCGCTCAGCTCCAACGGCATGGACGAGATCGAGATCCCGGCCTTCCTGCGCAAGCAGGCGGACTGAGCCGGCGATGCCGGCCCCGGCCGGCGTCGATCTGCGAAGGACAGGACGGCCCGGGCGCGCGCCCCGGCCGTCCTTGTGCGCATCGCGTCACGCTGTGCCGGCCGCACCGAGGGCGCGGCCGCCCTCGGGCCGTGCCGACCTTGCACGCACGGGCTACCATCGCGCCCTGGCCGCATCGCACCTGGGTTCCGCGGCGGCAGAGGCAACCGGGGTGGGCGTGGGCATGACGTTCGAATTCGGACGCAGGCAGTTCTGTGTCGGCGCGGCGGCGGCGCTTTCCGCGGGCCCGCTGCGGGCGGCTCCGCCGTCTGCGCCACAGCCCCTGTTGACCATCCTGGACGGCGAGGCGATGGCCCTGATCGGTGCGCGCGCCGTGACGGCCGCCGAAGGCCTGCGGCTGCCCGACGGCACGATCGTCGAGACCACGCCCGGCACCACGCTGCTGCGGCTGGAGTGGCCCGACGGCAGCCTGCTCGACCTCGGTCCCGGCACCCGCGTGATGCTGCAGCCGGGGGCACTGGGGCGCCGTCAGGGCGCCGCGCCCGTGTGCTACCTGCTGTCCGGCTGGGTCAAGCAGCGCAGCGGTCCGACCGACCCCCACCGTGGCCATGTCTCGCCTCAGCTCGATGTGCTGCCGGCGCCAGGCGTGGTGGTGGCGCAGGTCGAGCCCGGCACCACCTGGCTGTTCGCCGAATCGGGCGGCGCCGCGGCCGTCGAACGGGCTGGCGCCGCGGGCCGGCATGCCTTGCCGGCGGGCGGCAGCTACCTCCGGAAAGGCGCGTTGGGCAGTGAGGTCTCGCCGCGGCCCGACCCGGCCCTGCTGAAGACCGTGCCGCGCGGGTTCCGCGACACCATCGGTCCGCGAGCCGCCCGATTCGAAGGCAAGGTCGTGGTGCCGGTCGATCGGCCCGTGCCCACCTACGAGGCGCTGGCGCCCTGGCTCACGGCCGAGCCGGCGCTGCGCCGTGAGTTTCCCCGCCGCTTCGCGACACTGGCGCGCGACGTGGCGTTCCGCTCCGGCCTGGCCGCCCGCCTCCCCGCGCACCCCGAGTGGGACACGGTGCTGTACCCCCAGTTGTTCGTCAAACCCGCCTCGACCCCCTACGGAGTCCGTCGATGAAGCTGCTCGTCAAGTTCAACCTGCTGTATGTGCTGGCCATGACCCTGGGCGTGGCCACCAGCGGGCTGATCGTCCGCAACCTGCTGCAGGCCAACGCGCAGGACGAGGTGCTCAACAGCGCGCGCTTGATGATGGAGAAGGCCGTCGCGGTGCGCGCCTACACGTCCAAGCAGATCACGCCGCTGCTCGAGACGCAGATGAAGTACGAATTCCTGCCGCAGTCGGTGCCCAGTTATTCGGCGGTGGAGGTGCTGTCCGCGGTGCAGGCCAAGCACCCCGAGTTCGCCTACAAGGAGGCCACGCTCAACCCCACCAACCCGCGCGACCGGGCCGCCGGCTGGGAGGTCGACATCGTCAGCCAGTTCCGCAACAGCGCCGACCTGAAGGAGTTCGTCGGCCAGCGCGACACGCCCGCGGGCCGGTCGCTCTTCATCGCCCGGCCGCTGCGCATCACCGACCCGGCCTGCCTGCGCTGCCATTCCAGCGTCGAGGCCGCGCCCAAGACCATGGTCGACAAGTACGGCCCGGCCAACGGCTTCGGCTGGAACCTCAACGAGGTGATCGGCGCGCAGATCATGTCGGTGCCGATGACGCTGCCGCTGGAGCGTGCCGACCGCTCGTTCCAGGTCTTCATCGGCGCGCTGGTGGGCGTGTTCGTCGCCGTCGGCGTGCTGCTCAACGCGATGATCTGGTTCGTCGTCGTGCGGCCCGTCACCCGGCTGTCGGAACTGGCCGACCGCGTCAGCCAGGGCGATCTCGACGCGCCCGAGTTCGCCACCGGCAGCCGTGATGAAATCGGCGTGCTCGCCCAGTCGTTCGCCCGAATGCGGGCCAGCGTCGTGCAGGCCATGAAGATGCTCGAAGCCTGACGTCCCGTGACACGCCACCCCTGACCCGCAGCGCCCGGCGATGCCCACCCCCGTTCCCGAACAGCTCGGCAAGTACCAGATCACCGAGGTCCTCGGCGAGGGCGCCATGGGCGTGGTCTACAAGGCCTTCGACCCGGACATCCGGCGCGTCGTGGCGCTCAAGACCATCCGCCGGCAGCTCGACGACGGATCGGATTTCGCCGAGTCCATCGCCGCGCGCTTCCGCAACGAGGCGCAGGCCGCCGGCCGCCTGCAGCACCCGGGCATCGTCGGCGTGTACGACTACGGCGAGGACGGCCGCACGGCCTTCATCGCGATGGAGTTCGTCGCCGGCAGCAACCTGTCGCATTTCCTGGCCAGCCAGATCCGCTTCACCGACGAAGACATCCTGAGCGTGATGACCCAGCTGCTCGACGCGCTCGAGCACGCGCACGGCCAGGGCGTGTGGCACCGCGACATCAAGCCCGCCAACCTGATCATGACCCGCGCCGGGCGCCTGAAGATCGCCGACTTCGGCATCGCCCGCATCGAGGCCGGTGGCCTGACCCAGGCCAACATGATGGTCGGCACGCCCACCTATATGGCGCCCGAGCAGTTCCTGGGCAAGCCGATCGACAAGCGGGTCGACATCTACGGCGCCGGCGTGGTGCTGTTCCAGTTGCTCACCGGCCGCCAGCCGTTCACTGGCACGCCCGAGGCGCTGATGTACAAGGTGGTGCACGATCCGGCGCCGGTGCCGTCGGAGGTGGAAGGCGGCGCGGCCCGGCCACGCGCCTACGATGCCATCGTCGCCAAGGCCCTGGCCAAGGACCCGGCGCAGCGCTTCGCATCGGCCGAGGCCTTCCGTGCCGCCGTGGCCATGGCCATCGGCAAGGCCGCCGCGGCCACCGTGTCCGACGCCACGATGACGGCCCTGGCCGCCCGGCGCACGGGCACCGATGGCGACGCCGCCGCGCCGACGGCGGGTTCGGCCGGCGGCGCGGCGGGCCGCTCCAGCGCGGCCTCCGCCGGGGGCGTGCCCACGCACTGGGACGCCGCCGTGCTGTCGCAGGTGGAGCACACGCTGGCGCGCCATGTCGGGCCGCTGGCCGGCGTGATGGTGCGGCGCGCCGCGCGCGACTGCGGCGACCTCACCGAGCTGTACAACCGCCTGGCCGCGCAGGTCAGCAACCCGGTGGCGCGCAGCGCCTTCCTGGGCCAGGCCTCGCAGGCCACCGCGCTCACCACCGCAGGCGGTGGTGCGGGCACCCGGTCGGCCGCGGCCGGCGCGGTCGACGACGCCCTGCGCGAACGTGCCGAGCGCCTGCTGGCCCAGCAGGTGGGGCCGATCGCGCGCATCGTGGTCAAGAAGGCCGCCGCGGCCACCGGGCAGCGCGACCTGTTCGTGGCGCGGCTGGCCGAGGCCATCACCGACACGACCCAGCGCCAGCGCTTCATCGACGAGTTGCAGCGTCTGGCGTGAGGCCGATGCGGCGCGCGGCACCGATCCGGGCCGGCGGTTGCCGCCCGTCCGTGCGAAGCCAGCCTGATCCGGCGGGCTGCCACGCCGTTGGCTGCCGATGCACGACAATGGCGCCATGATCCGCCAGCGCACCCTCCAGTCGATCACCCGTGCGGTCGGCGTCGGCATGCACAGCGGCCAGAAGGTCGAGCTCACGCTGCGGCCCGCCGCGCCCGACACCGGCATCGTCTTCCACCGCGTCGACCTGGCCGTGCCGGTGGCCATCCCGGTGCGCTTCGATTCGGTCAGCGACACCCGCATGGCCTCAACCATCTCGGCCGGCGGCGACCCCGGCGCGCCCAAGGTGCAGACCATCGAGCACTTCATGTCGGCCTGCTGCGGCCTGGGCATCGACAACCTGCACGTCGACATCACCGCCGACGAGGTGCCCATCCTCGACGGCTCGGCGGCCAGCTTCGTGTTCCTGCTGCAAAGCGCCGGCATCGCGCTGCAGGACGCGCCCAAGCGCTACCTGCGGGTGCTGCGCACAGTGGAGGTGCGCCAGGGCGAAGGGCAGCGGCTGATGTGGGCCCGGCTGGAACCCTTCAACGGCTTCAAGCTCAGCTTCGAGATCGATTTCGACCACCCGGCCGTCGACGCCACCGGCCAGCGCACCACCTTCGACATGGGCTCGGGCCGCTACAAGCGCGACATCGCGCGCGCCCGCACCTTCGGCTTCAGCAAGGACGTGGAGGCGATGCGCTCGCGCGGCCTCACGCTGGGCGGCAGCATGGACAACGCCATCGTCGTCGGCGAAGACCGCGTGCTCAATGCCGGTGGGCTGCGCTACGACGACGAGTTCACCAAGCACAAGATCCTCGACGCCATCGGCGACCTGTACAACGCCGGTCACCCGATGCTGGCCAGCTACACCGCCTTCAAGAGTGGCCACGCGCTCAACAACCTGCTGCTGCGCAAGCTGCTGACCGACCCCACGGCCTGGGAACTGGTGAGCTTCGACAACGCCGCCCGGGCGCCGGCCGGCTTTGCCGAACTGGCACCGGCCTGGTAGGCGCTGCGATGCTCGCCTTCCGGCTCGTCTTCGGTCTGCTGCTGGTGGCCAGCCTGCTGTGCTTCGCGATGTACGTGGGCACCAGCCAGGTGGTGTGGCGCAGGCGCGGCGTGCTGCTGCTGAAGTGGACGCTGATCGCCGCGCTGGGCTTCTTCGCCGTGCTCATCCTCGAGCGCCTGGCCCTGCTGCTGTAGAGTCGGACCGACCATGAAGTTGTTGTTCTGGATTTCCGGCCTGCTGCTCATCCCCCTCGCGGGTTCATCCATCTTCTTTTTCGTGCTGTACCTCAGCACCGGCGAGCCGGTGCCCAAGGAACGCGCGAAGGCGCTCTACCGCTGGTCGGTCGTGGTGGTGCTGGGCACCTTCGACATCTGGATCTTCGCCCGCGTCATCGACGGCATCAAGGCGCTGATCCACTAGCAAGCCTTGCCATCAGGGCGTCGGCACGTAGCGGTTGCCGTTGGCCTTGTAGCGGTCGATGGCCTTCTTCAGGTCCACGTACTCGGGGCACTGCAGGAAGCAGGCGTCGTCCAGTTCGGCCAGGCGCTTCTCGGCGCGGTCCAGGCGGCCTGTCATCAGGTACAGCTCGCCCGAATACTCCAGCGCGCCGGCGTGCCGCGGGTCGATGCGCAGCGCGGCGTCGTAAAAGCGTTCGGCCGCGGCCAGGTCGGGCTTGGCGGCCTTGCGCAGGCTGAAGCCCATCAGGTTGTTCCAGTCGGCGTTGCCGGTGTCGTTCTGGCGCGTCAGTTCGTCGATCGCCGCCGGCCAGTTGCGCTGGGCGATGAAGCCGCGCACCGGCGACAGCCGATCGGTGCCATGCGGCGCCGGCACGGGCGTGTCGGCGGCCTGTGCGGCCCCGAGGGACAGGGCCAGCAGGCCGGCCGTCAGCGCGCGGAGGAAGGAGAACAGCGTCATGTCGAAGTCCTGGCGGGTGGGGATGGCAATGGAGGGGCCATTGTCGATCGTCTGGCCGCCACCCTGGCCAGCATCTGGGCAAGCCGACCTTCACGACCCTCACGACCGTCACCGCGCCAGCCGTCGTGCCCGCGCCCGCCCGTCGTCGCCATCGCAGGGCTGGGCTATGCTGCGACGACTTCAGCGCGGCGCAACGGGCATGAGCGACATCACCGAGTGGATCCAGGCGGCAGGCCGCGGCGATGCCGGCGCCATCGACCGGCTCTACCGCCTGCTCTATGCCGACCTGCGGCAGGTGGCCCATGCCAAGCTGCGACGCGGGCCTGGCCCCACGCTGCTGGACACCACCTCGCTGGTGCACGAGAGCTACCTGCGCCTGGCACAGCTCGAGCGGCTGAGCGTCAACGACCGCGGGCATTTCATGGCCTATGCCGCGCGCGCGATGCGCTCGGTCATCGTCGACCTGGTGCGCGAATCGCGGGCCGAGCGCCGCGGCGGCGACCTGCAGCGGGTCACGCTGGACACCGCGGTGTCCGACGCCACGCCGGCCGGCGACGAGCAGATCCTGGCGGTGCACGAGGCGCTGGAGGCGCTGGCCGCGATCGACGAGCGCATGGTGCGCGTGGTGGAGATGCGCTACTTCGTCGGCCTGGAGATGGACGAGATCGCGCAGGCGCTGGGCGTGGGCAAGCGCACCGTCGAGCGCGACTGGGAGAAGGCGCGCAGCTTCCTCTACGCGGCGCTGAAGCGCGAATGACGCACCCGGGCACGTGCCATGGCGGATGCCGCCGCCGGAATGCGTGATCCCGGGTGACCGAGGTCCCGTGCACGCCATGCAACCGTCTCCCGCCGACTGGGCCATCCTCTTCCAACTGCTGGACGAGGCACTGGACGGGCCGCCCACCGACCGCGAAGCCTGGCTGGCGGCGCTGCCGGCCGATCGGCAGCGACTGATCCCGGCGCTGCGCCATCTGCTGGAGGACCGCCAGGCGCTCGACCGCAGCGATTTCCTGCGTGTGCTGCCGGCGCTGACGGCCGGCGGCGCGGCGCCTTCGTCGGACTCCGTGGCCGGCCAGGCCATCGGCCCTTACGTGCTGCTGCGCGAACTGGGCGTCGGCGGCATGGCCTGTGTGTGGCTGGCGCGGCGCGGCGACGGGGCCCATGGCCGCGAGGTGGCGCTGAAGCTGCCCTGGCTGGGCGCGCGGGCGCAGGTGATCGGCGAGCGCTTTGCGCGCGAGCGGCAGATCCTGTCGGCGCTGAGCCACCCGCACATCGCCAGCGTGCTCGACGCCGGCACCCACGGCGCGCAGCCCTGGCTGGCGATGGAGTACGTCGACGGCCTGCCCATCACCCGCTGGGCCGAGCAGCATCGGCTCGACGTGCCCGCCCGCCTGCGGCTGATGCGGCAGGTGCTGCAGGCAGTGCAGCATGCGCATGCCCAACTGGTGATCCACCGTGACCTCAAGCCCGGCAACGTGCTGGTCGACCACCATGGCCAGGTCAAGCTGCTCGATTTCGGCGTGGCCAAGCTGCTGGACGACACCGGCGTCACCGCCGACACCGAGCTCACCCAGCTGGGTGGCCGCGCGCTGACGCCGCAGTACGCCTCGCCCGAGCAGATCGCCGGCACGCCGCTGGGCACCGCCAGCGACGTCTATTCGCTGGGCGTGCTCATGCATGAGCTGCTCACCGGCCGCCTGCCCTATGCGCTGAAGCGAGCGACTCCCGCCGCGCTGGAGGAGGCCATCCTGGCCGCCGACACCGGCAAGCCCAGCGCCGCCGCCACCGACCCGGCCACCCAGCGCGCGCTGCGCGGCGATGTCGACACCATCGTGGGCAAGGCCATGGCGCCGCGGCCGGCCGACCGCTATGCCTCGGCCGAGGCGCTGGCGCAGGACATCGAGCGCCATCTTCAGGCGCTGCCCATCCTGGCGCGCCCGGCCACGCTGGGCTACCGCCTGGGCCGCTTGTTAGAGCGCCAGGGCCTGGCCATCGCGGCGGGTGCCCTGGTGGCGGTGGCGCTGGTGGTCGGTGCCGGCGTGGCCTGGTGGCAGGCCGACCGCGCCCGTGCCGAGGCCCAGCGCTCGAACGCGGTGCAGGCTTTCCTGGCCAAGGTGCTGTCCTACAACGATCCCCAGCAGTCGCAGGGCCGCGAGCTCAGCGCGCGCCAGCTGCTCGACCTGACCGCCGGGCGCATCGACGGCGACTTTGCCGGCCAGCCCGACGTGCAGGCGCAACTGCATCAGGTGGTGGGCAGCATCTACCTCGAGATGGGCGCCATGGCCGCGGCGGCCACCCACCTGCAGCGCAGCCTGGCCGTGCGCGAGCGGCTGGCCTCGCCGGGCGACGAGCGCAGCGTGGAAACGCTCTTTTGGCTCGGCCAGGCACAGATGGAGTTGCGCGACTTTGCCAAGGCCGAGGCCACGCTGGCCCGCGTGACCGCGCTGGCCGACGGCCTGGGCCCGCGGCCGCAGCGCTGGACCGGCCGCGTGCTGGCCTGGCAGGCCTACATGGCCTCGCAGCAGGGCCAGCTCGACCGCAGCCTGGCCCTCGGCGACGAGGCGCTGCGCGAGCAGGCCCGGTTCAGCGGCGAGGCCACGGCCGACTACTTCACCGTGGCCAACAACGTGGCCGTCAACCACATCGCGGGTGGCCGCCTCGCCGAGGCGCAGGCGCTGGTGCAGCGCATCGAGCAGCTGGCACCCCAGGTGAGCGACTACCCGGTGACCGACCGCATTGGCACCCGCACCCAGCTGGCGCAGTTGCAGTTCAACCGCGGCGAGTTCGCCGCGGCCGAGCAGGCCCTGCGCGAGACCGTGCCGCTGGTCGACCGCCACATCGGCCCGCACCACGACCGCACGGCGGTCACGCGGGCGCTGTATGCGCGCGTGCTGGCCGAGCTGGGGCGCTATGGCGAAGCGGTCGATGTGCAGCGGGCCAATGTGGCCAACGTCGCGGCCCGCACGCCGCCGGAGCCCGAGGCCGTGAAGCTCGCCGAACTGCAACTGGTGCGCCTGCTAACGCAGGGGGGCCGCCATGAGGACGCCGTGGCGATGGCGCGCGAAGTGAGCGCTTTTCTCGACGCCAAGTACGCGCAACCCACGCGCTATCGCGAGGCGGCGCGCTGGTACCTGGCCGATGCCCTGCTGGGTGCAGGCCAGCGCGACGAGGGCCTGCAGGCCCTGAGGGCCAGCCTGGCCAACGCCGAGCAGATGGGCAAGGCCAACAACCCGCTGGAGCGTGCGGCCAAGCGCCTGCAACTGGCGGTGGCCGCGCGGGGCACGGCCGATGCCACCGCGGCCGCGGCGGCCGCCGACCAGGCCTGCGCCACGCTGACGGCCGCGCTGGGGCCGACCAACCCGCGCAGCCTGAAATGCCAGGCGGTGGCGGCCTGGCTCGGCGCGCTGCAGACCCCGGCGGCCCAGCGCGCGGAGGCCGGCGCGCGCTTCCGGGTCGCGCTGGGCCCCGCGCTGCAGCCGCTGCCGGCGCTGCATCCGTTTCGTGCCGAGATGATGGGCGCGGAAGCCGAGATCCTGCGCGCAGACGGTCAGGTGCTGGCCGCTGCCGCACGCCGGGCCGAGGCCGACGCGTTGTATGGCCAGGCCATCGGCGGAGCCTTGCCCGACGGTTTCCTGGTGCTGCATTGACCCTGGGGCCCGGGCCGAAGCCCGTCGGCGTGGTTCGCGTGCGTGGCGGGTTTCGCGCCGGGTCTGCGTGGGCATCAGCGTGGATGAATCACAGCCAACGGAGCCCGCGCGATGACCTCACCCCAATTGACGATGCTCGGCCTGGGCGTTTTCATCCTGGTCTTTGGCGGCCTGACGCTGTGGATCACCTGGCGGGTGCTGGGCGGCCTGCGTGTCCAATGGCGGCAGCGCGGCCAAGCCCGGCGCCTGGCCGCTGCCGAAGGCTGGCGGTATGCGGGCCACGATCAGTTCACCTGCAAGCTGGGCGAACGGGAGTGGCGTGGCGGGCCGCACCAGGATGAAGACGATGGCCAGCGCTGGACCGATTTCGAGGGTGGCGTGCCGGGCGTGTCGCCCGGCGGCTTCGTCGTCGTGTCGCGCAAGTCCTGGCAGCGCTCGCGCGCCAAGTGGCGCCAGCGTCAGAGCCAGCCGGCGCCGGACAACATGCTGTTCCGCGCCGAGGCGGCCATCGAGGATCTGCTGCACCGGGCCACCGGCAGGGTCTTCGAACCCTCCCTGGAACACCCCGATGACGACCGGGTGAACTGGACCCCGCAGGAGGTGGGCAGCGCCGCCTTCAGCGAACGCTGGGTGCTGCTGGCCAGCGAGCCGCTGTGGGCGGCCGTGTGGACGCCGGCGGTCGACGCCCTCTGGCTGCGGGCCCATGCGCTGCGCGACGGCGAGATCCATGCCCATGCCCAGCACCATTTCCTGAGCCTCAAGCGCGACGACGGCAAGACCGAGCCCACGCTGGACGAAGTGGCCGCCCTGCTGCGCCTGGGCCATGCACTGATGCAGACCACGCAAGCCGTCGCCAGCCCGCGCGCGCCGGCCGGTGTCGCAGCGGTCGATCCGGCCTGAGCCGGCTCGAGCCAGGCGCCTGGCGAATCGCACGCGCTGGGCCCCGCCTGGCCTGCAATCGCAGCACTCTGTCAGGCCCGACGAGCGTTCCCGCAGCCCGTGGTGGCGGATTCAGGCGGGCTTTTGCGTGTTCAGGGGCAGGTCACAGCTCTGGAGGAATCGACCATGGCCCACCGTTTGATGTTGCCCGGCAAGCCGGAAGGCCTGCCGTTCATCTGGAATGTCGATGCGCACGTCGGCCACTTGGCCTCCTGTGCCAATCGACCAACCGATGTCGAGTTGATCAAGTACCTGCGCACCATGCTCGATTCGTTCGGCAAGCCGAGCCGCCCCCGGCACGCCAGCGTGGCCAACGTGCGCCTGGAACTCAATGGCCAGTTCGATGCGGTGCTGGCGTACAGGATCTTCTCGTCGCAAGCCGGCATGCAGTACCCGGGCAAGGTGGTCGACGGCATCATCAGCCCCATCCGGGGTCACGGCTCGCCCTACATCTGGACGCTGGGACAGTGGAACTACCACTTTCACAAGGCGCAACCCGTGCTGTTCCAGAACCTGCCCGATGCGCCGGGCCTCAGCGCGGCGCTGCGGGCCGAGTTGAAGCGCACGGTCTAGCGCCAGCCCACGGGCACGCCAATGTGCACGACCGCAGCGTCACAGCGCTGGTGCTGCAGCCCAGGCGGCATGGCCTGCGCGCGGAACTGCTGGCCGCAAACGAGGAGATCGTCGAGGGCGGCGGCCCCCGGCGCATCGGCGCTGCGCGTGCAGGCTGCCGCGGTGCATCCGCGGGAGCTCGGCCGTTCGGGGGGCCGGGATCGAGCGGGGTCGTTCACCGAGCGCCAGGGCGGCGCAGCGTGCACCGCCCTGGCTGCGGGTGACGCCGGTCAGGCCACCAGCTGGAACTCCTCCGATGACAACATCGCCGATCCGCCCGGCACGCCACCGGCGTTGACCACCGCGAACAGCGTGCTGTCGCCTGCCGCCGCAAAGGTCGCGTTGTAGAACAGCTGGCCGGTGGTGGTGTTGTTGTAGATGCCCACCGGCGCATTGGCGGCGTTGCCGGTGAACCCGGCGCCTTCGAAGTAGAAGGCCGGACTCAGTTCGCCGACCGCGAAGCCGCCCACCGCCACCATGCCGCCGAAGATGCCGATGTTCAGCGCGATGTCGTCATCGCCGCCCGCGCCTTCGGCGCCGGCCACGAAGATGGCCATCTGGATCTCGTCGACGTTGGTCACCGCGTTCAACGGGGTGTTGAAGACGAAGACGTCCTGGGCGAAGTCGTTCACGCCGGCCGCCGCGTCCACTGCACGCAGCGTGTCGCCGCCCAGCCCGCCGGCCAGCGTGTCAGCGCCGAAGCCGCCCTGCAGCAGGTCGTTGCCCCCCATCCCCAGCAGCACGTCGGCGCCGGCCAGGCCGAGCAGCGTGTTGCCGGCCGCGTTGCCGGTGATGGTGTTGTCGCTGACGTTGCCGGTGCCGCCGAGCGGCAGCGCGGTCGTCAGCTCGAGGTCCTCGACGTCGCTGTCGGTCAGCGTGTAGGTGACGCTGGACTTGACCTTGTCCAGCCCGCCGCCAGCGAACTCGAACACCTGGTCGGCGGCGTTGTCGACGAGGTAGGTGTCGTTGCCGCCCAGGCCCTGCAGGATGTCGCCCGCACCGCCACCGTCGATGGTGTTGGCAGCGCCATTGCCGGTGATGACGTTGGCCAGCGCATTGCCGGTGCCGTCGATCGCGGCGGCGCCGGTCAGCGTCAGGTTCTCCACGCTGGCGCCCAGCGTCCAGCCGACCGACGAGTCCACCCGGTCGATGCCGCCGCCCGCGGCCTCGGTCACCACGTCGCTGGCCGAATCGACCACGAACACGTCGTTGCCGATGCCACCGTCCATGCTGTCGTTGCCCAGGCCGCCGTCCAGCAAGTCGTGGCCGTCGCCGCCGAGCAGCGTGTCGGCACCGATCAGGCCGAGCAGCGTGTCGTCACCGCCCATGCCCGACAAGGTGTTGCCGACGAGGTTGCCGGTGATGAGGTTGCCCAGCCCGTTGCCGGTGCCGTTGACGCCTGCCGGCAGCAGCGTGAAGTTGCCGGTCACCGGGTCGAAGACGACCTGGCTGTTCTGCAGCTCCAGGTTCTCGATCCACCCACCGAGCGTGAGGCTCGACGCGCGGGAGTACACCAGGTCGGTGCCGCCCAGCGAGAACTGCTCGCTGACCACGTCGCCGGGGTTGTCGGCGTAGTAGGTGTCGTTGCCGAGGCCGCCGTCCATGGTGTCGGCACCGGCGCCACCGGCCAGCACATTGGCCGCGCCGTTGCCGGTGATCTTGTTCGCCGCCGTGTTGCCAGTGCCGTCGATCGCCGCATTGCCAGTCAGTACCAGGTCTTCGAGGTTAGCGCCCAGCGTCCACGTGATGCTGGACTTCACCGTGTCATTGCCTTCCAGCGGGTTTTCCGTCACCACGTCGCCGGTGTTGTCGACGATGTAGGTGTCGTCGCCCAGGCCGCCGGTCAAGGTGTCGGCGCCGGTGCCGCCGTCGAGGATGTTGTTGCCCAGGTTGCCGAGGATGACGTTGTTCAGCGCGTTGCCGGTGCCGTTGGTCGACCCGATGCCGGTGAGCGTCAGGTTCTCGACGAAGTTGCCCAGCGTGAAGGAGATGGTCGATTCGACCGTGTCCGTGCCGCCGAATATGCCTTCGACGACCGCGTCGCCGACGTTGTCGACGCGGTAGAGGTCGTTGTCGTTGCCGCCGGTCATGCTGTCGGCGCCGGTGCCGCCGGTGAGGGTGTCGTTGCCGGCGCCTCCTTCGAGGGTGTCGTTGCCGGTGCTGCCGGTCAGCGAGTCGTCGCCGCCCAGGCCCTGGAGGATGTAGTTGTCGCCCGGCGCGGCGGCGAGGACGTTGTTGAAGCCGTCGCCGGTGATGGTGATGGTCATGATGGTCTCTCCTGATTCATGTGGATGTGTCGATGAAAGGACATGGATTCCGGGTGGCCCGGGATCGGGCAGGACGAGGTCGCGTCCTGGCCCGTCCGGGCAACCCGGTCACCCCGTGTCAGGGGGTGTCGGGGGACGCGCCTGGATCCGGCCGCAGGGGCGGCGGAACGGCGCGTGGCATGGGTCGACCGGTGCATCGCAGTGCTCCGGCTCAGGGTTCGCGCAGTGCGCGCCGGGCGAACAGGCCCAGCGGCTCGAGCAGGTAATCCAGCAGGCTGCGCGGCGCGGTGGTGATGAACACCTCGGCCGGCATGCCCGGCTGCAGCCGCAGGCCGGGCTGGCTGGCCAGCGCCTCGGGCCGCACCGTCACCTGCGCGACGTAGCCGGGTGCGCGGCCGCGCGGATCGGCACCCGGCTCCACACTGGTGTCGGGCGACAGTGCGCTCACGTTGGCGGCCAGCAGGCGTGTGCGGCGGCTGTCGAAGGCCGTCAGCCGCACTTCGGCGTCGCTGCCCAGGCGCACGTGGTCGATGTCGTGCGGGTCGATGCGCAGTTCCACCACCAGCCGCTCGTCGGTGGGCGCGATCTCCAGCAGCGTCTCGCGCGGCCCGACCGCGGTGCCGACCGCACCGACGCGCAGCGCCATCACCGTGCCGTCCACCGGCGCGCGCACGGTCTGGCGGTCGGCCTGGTCCTGTGCCGGTCGCAAGCGGTCGTCCAGTTCGCGCAGGCGGGCGGTGGCGTCCCTCAGTTCGTCGGCGGCGCGTTGCTGGTAGGCGCCGCGGGCCTGCGCCATCGAGTGCTCCAGCGCGCCGACCTGCATGCGGGCCTCGGCCAACTGGCTGCGGATGGATTCGGTGCGGCCCTGCGCATCGGCCACCGCGCGCTGCATGCCCAGCAGCCGCGCGGGTTGCACGAACCCGGCGTCGACCAGCTCGCGCTGCACGCCCAGCTCGTCGCCGGCCAGCTGGGTGGCCCGGTCGGTGCTGGCCAGCTGGGCCTCCAGCGCGGTGATGCGCGCGTGTGCATCGCGCTGCTGCGACTGCAAGGCGGCCAACTGGTGCACCAGGGTCTGGCGCCGGGCCTCGAACAGCGGCTGCTCGCGCCGCAGGGCGTCGCCGCCATCGGCCAGCCCGGGCGGCGGGGCGAAGCTGCTGGCCAGTGCCAGTTCGGCACGGCTGCGGGCCACGCGCAGGCGCTCGGCGTCGGCGGCCTTGCGCTGCAGGTCCAGCGTGGCGTCGGTGCGCACGTCGCCCACCACCAGCAGCGCCTGGCCGCGCTGCACCGCTTGCCCGGGCCGCACCAGCAGCTCGCGCACGATGCCGCCTTCCTGGTGCTGCACCGGTTTGCGGCCCAGCGTGGCCTGCACCTGGCCAGAGGCCACCACGGCACCGGACAGCGGTGCCCAGGCCGCCCAGGCACCCACCAGCGCACCGGCCAGGGCCAATGGCACCAGCACCTGCGCCTGCAGGCGGCGCAGCCCCGTGGCCGGCGCCGCGGCAGGCCCTGGCCGCCGCATCAGGTCGGCCAGCGTCGCGGTCGACATCGAAGAAGTTGCGTTCGTCATGGGGAGGCTCCGGGTCGGGTGGGGTGGGATCGGGATGCCTCAGGCGCGGGCGGCGGCGTCCGCCGTGCCGGCCGGCCAGTCCGGTGTCGCGGAGGCCGTCGCGCCGGGCCGCAGCGGCGTCACGTTGTGGCCGGCCAGCTGCGCCAGCACCGCGTCGCGGGGGCCGTGCTGCACCAGGGCGCCATCGCGCAGCACCGCCAGCGTGTCGGTGTGGCGCATCAGGGCAGGTCGGTGCGACACCAGCAGCACCGTGGTGCCGGCCCGTTTCAGCGCGGCCAGGGCGGTGGCCAGGGCCTGCTCGCCGTCGGCGTCGAGGTGGGCACTGGGTTCGTCCAGCACCACCAGCCGCGGTTGGCCGTGCAGCGCGCGGGCCAGGCCGATGCGCTGGCGCTGGCCGCCCGACAGGGCGTGGCCCTCGTCGTCCAGCACCGTGTCGTAGCCCTGCGGCAAACGCATGATCAGCTCGTGCACGCCGGCCAGCCGCGCGGCGGCCACCACCGCGGCCAGGGCCTCGTCGGTGTCCACCGGCGCCAGGCGGGCGATGTTCTGCGCCACCGTGCCGCCGAACAGCGCCACGTCCTGCGGCAGGTAGCCCACGCTGTCGGCCCAGCAGGCGTCTGGCCACTGGGAGACCTCCAGTCCGTCCAGTCGCACCGCGCCGGTCTGCGGCCGCCGCAGGCCCAGCGCTGCGCGCAGCAGCGTGGTCTTGCCGGCACCGCTGGGTCCGATCAGGCCCAGGCACTCGCCTGGCGCCACCTGCAGCGACAAGGCCTTCAGGATCGGCGCCGGCGCACCTTCGGCCAGCAGACCCACGCGCTCGAACTGCAGCGCGCCGCGCGGCGTGGGCAACCGGGGCGCGGCCAGCGTCGATGGCGCCACCGGCTGCTCGCCCAGGCGGCGCCAGGCGCGGCGCACGTCCAGCAGGGCACGCCAGCCGGCGATGAGGTGCTCCACCGGTTGCAGCGCGCGGCCCAGCAGCACCGTGGTGGCCACCATGATGCCGGGCGAGGCGTGGCCGGCCACCACCAGCCAGGCGCCCAGGCCCAGCATCAGCACCTGCACCGCCTGTCGCAGCGCGCGGCCCAGCGCCGCCAGCGTGCCGGCCAGGCCGCCGAGATGCGCCTGGCTGGCCTGCGCCTGCTGGTGCAGTTGCTGCCAGCCAAGCAGCGCCTGGGCCTGCATGGCCATGGCCTGCAGCGCTTCGGCGTGGCGCAGCAGCCGGTCGATCTGGCGGCTGGCGCGTTCGGCGTCGAGGCCGGCCTGCGCGCTGCGCTGCTGCAGCAGGCGGTCGGACGCCCAACCCAGCGCGAACAGCAGCATCGCGCTGCCGGCGGCGGCCCAGCCCAGCACCGGGTGCAGCGCATGGATCACCAGCAGGTGCACCGGCAGCCAGGGCGCATCGAACAGGGCCTGCACCGCCGGCCCGGCCAGGAACTGACGCAGCCGGGCAACGTCGGACATGCCGGACAGCCGCGCAGGCGCCGTGCGACCGTGGGCGGCGTCGTCCAGCGCGGTGGCCAGCGCCGGGCCGGCCAGCGCGTCGTCCACCGCCTGGCTGGCGCGGGCCAGCAGCCGGCCGCGGGCCCGGTCCATCGCAAAGGCCAGGCCCAGGGCCAGCAGCGCGAACAGGCTCAGCATGACCAGCGTCTCGAGGCTGCGGCTGCTGAACACCCGGTCGAAGACCTGCAGCATGTACAGCGCCGGCACCAGCAGCGCCAGGTTCAGCAGCAGCGAGGCCAGCGCGGCCATCGCGATGAAGGGTCGTGTCGTCGGGGTCAGCAGCCAGCGCATGTCGGGTCTCCGCGTGGGGCCTGATGCGGCGGGTGCCGGTCAGGTGGCCTCATTGCAGCGGAGCGACGGTTGCGCGGCGACGCGGCCAGGCGGCCGGTGCGCCTGCACGATGCAGACGATGTGCAGACGATGTGCAGACGATGTGCAGACGATGGGGTGGCGATGGGCAGACCGGGGCGGCGGCAGGTCTGCGGGCGCCGCGTCATCCCGTTCGATGACGCGGCGCGGCGGCGGGGTGCCGCGTCAGGGCATGGCGTGCGCGCGGTTGAAGCGCACGCAGGCCGGGATCAGCGCCGGCCGCAGGCCCTTGAAGGGCCGATGGCGGTGGTACTCGATGATGAACTGCACCCACGCCGTCTGCTTCAGGAAGTCGATCACGTGCGGCTGCACCGCAGGCTTCAGGCGATCGGCGTCGGGCTGCAGGTAGAACGGCGAGCGCCAGTCCCACAGGCCGGTGAGATTGGGGTCGGGGCACAGGATGTTCATCGACAGCTCTCGGCGCGAGAAGTCCCAGTGCACGCCGGGCGCGATCCACGGCACGCCAGCCTCGCCGTAGACCTTGATGCCGTCCAGCAGTTCGCGCAACTGCCGCGCCGCCGCCTGCACGGCCGTCGGGTTGACGTCGAAGCCGGTCAGCTCGTGCGCCAGGCTGCCCAGGTCGGTGAGCTCGTCCGGCGCCTCCAGCCGGACGGGCGTGTGGGTGTCGTACTGCTGCGCGCGGCGGATGGCGCTGCGGATCTTCTCGGCCACCTCGCGGTGCTGGTCGGGGCCGCCGGCGGTGAGCGCATCGATCATTGCCTTGGCCAGCGCATCGACGCCACGGGCGATCGGCGCCATGCGGTCCAGCGCCACCACGCCGCCCACGGTGGGGTGGTGCGACTTCTCCTGCAGGATGCGGCCGTTGGCCTCGACCAGCCAGGTGGCCAGCTGCCGCGTGGTCGCGCTGTGGCGATGTGCCTTGAGCTCGGCGAAGGCCCGCGCGTAGGCCTCGCCGGCGGTGAAGAAGTTGTAGTTGGCGTAGCCGGCGGCGAACTCGGCCAGCGGCGAGACGGTGTGCAACACCTCGACCGACAGGTTGAAGCAGCTGTTGAAGTAGATCACCCCCAGCCGGTTCGACTGCCCCTTCATTCCGGAGGCGATGGCCTGGCCCAGTGCCCAGGTGGACATGGGCAGGTGGCTGGTGGGCAGCAGCGGCGAGCCTGTCGGCAGCAAGGGCGAGCCTGTCGGCAGCAGCGGTGATCCGGTCGGCAGCACGGGTGCTCCGCCTTCGCTGCCCAGGTGCCATTCGAAGCTGCCGTTGTCGGTGAGCTGCGCGGCGGTGAGCACGCGCCGGTCGATCTCGGGCAGGTAGCCCGCGCCGTGCCCTTCCAGGCCCAGCACCAGCGCCGTGCCCGGGTGCTTCTCGCAGGCGTGACGGATCAGTCCGCGCAGCGGTTCCGCCGCGTCCATCTGCTGCTTCCAGCGCGAGGTGATCGTGGGTCGCGCCGCGTGGGCTTCGAACTCCACCAGCCAGGTGCTGTCGTCGATCAGGTCGACCAGCGCGCACACGTGCACCCCGCAGGCCGCTACGGCGGCCAGGTGGCGCAGCAGCGGGTGCCTGTCGAGCGGTCTGATGGCGCTGTCGGGGTAGCCGCTCAGGTCGGCATCGCTGCCGTAGGGCGCGTACACCACCAGCGTGATGCCTCGCGGGGCGGGTTTCGTGCCGGGTCGTGCAAAGGTCAGTCGGGCCAAGGGCATGATGTGGTGCTCCGGTAGCGGGCGGTGGTGGAGGCCGGTCGGCTGCCCGCCCGCCGTCCGCCCGGTCGGCTTGCAGGCCGCGCCATGTCGGCGCCAGGACACACTACGTTGCCGACGGCTTGCATTGACACGCAGGTTTTCGCCGGGCATCGTCTCCCACGCTGGACGATCGTTGGATGATGCAAGAACCCGCCTCGCGCCGCCCCCCTAACTTGTTGGCAGCAGCCGTTGAACCGGCATCCCTCCACCTGAGGATGGCGGTGCCCGAGGCACTGTTGACGGCGTTCCTGGCCGCCCATCGCAACGGCGCGCTGGCAGCGCTGCTGCAACAACGGCCGCGCCTGGTGCGCCGTTGCGCGCACCGCCTGCTGCCGCCCTTGTGGCGCGTGGGCGGCGACGCCGTGCCGCCCGATGCCGACGCGCCGCTGGCGTGGCAACTGCTGCTGCGTGCGCTGCTGGCCGAGCTGCGCCCGGACGGGCAGGTCGGTCTCGGCGGCATCGACGAGGCCCTTTGGCTGCAACCCACGCCCGACTGGCGGGCCCTGTTGGCACTGGCCAGCCACCAGGGCCTGCTGGAGGTGCCGTCCCTGCCCGCCCACTACCGCGCCCAGCCCACCGACGCGCCGGCCGATCGGCTGTGCGGCCTGTGGGACGTGGCGCCGAGCACCTTCTACCGCAGCGTGGACCGCGGCCGGCGCCTGCTGGCCCAGGCCCTGGCGCGGCCGCTGCACGGGCCGGGGCTGCTGAAGCGGCAGCGCGCGCTGCAGGACGAGGTGCACGCGCTGCTGGGCCACGGCGGTGCGGACGCCCGGGTGGCCTGGCACCGCCGGCAGGCCGCGCGTGCGATGTCGGCGCAGGACGGCGTGGCGGCGCTGTGGCATGCCTTGCACGCCGCAGACGCGGCCGGCTTCATCGTGTGCCTGCAGCGCTTCGCCGTGCCGCTGGCACGCCACCCGGACACCGACATCCTGCTCCACGAGGCTGCCGCCCTGCCGGCCGATCCTGCACAGCAGGTGCAACTGGCGCTGGCCGAGGCGGCGCTGTGGCGCGTGCGCGGCGACGCCCCGGCCGAGTGCCAGGCCTGCGAGCGTGCGCTGCGCCTGGCCCACACGGCCGGCGATGCGCTGTTGCTGGGACGCGCCTTTGGCGCGTTGGGCCGCCATCACGAGGTGCGCGACCCCGACCGCGCGTTCGCCTGCTTCCAGGACAGCGCCGACCACCTGCGCGAGGCCGGCGTGCCCGACACCGCCGCGCCGGCCGACGGAGCGCTGCTCGACGAATGCTCGAACACGTTAGTTCGCCTGGCCTGGTGGTACCTGCTGCACAACGACCCGCGTGCCGGTCCTCTGCTCGAGCGTGCGCAGGCCCTGCACGACCACAGCCCGCGGGCCCTGGAGGCCCAGGCGCTGCTGGCGCAGACCTGGGGCGAATACTGGCGCCGCAGCGGCCAGCTCAGCCGGGCGTTGGAGCACAAGTACCGCGCCCTCCATCTCTACCAGCGGTTGGGCGACCAGCAGGGCCTCCTGAAGACCCATGGCAACCTGGCGCTCATCCACGGCGAGGCCAAGGACTTCGCCAGGGCCATCGAATGCTCGAAGCACGTGCTGGAAATGGCCGAGCACTTCGCCGTCGAGCCCGAGACCGTGGCCGCCACGCACCTCAACCTGGGCGCCGCCTACTTCTGGCAAAGCCGCTGGGATGCCGCCATCGCGCACTACGAGCAGACGCTGCAGCTCGCCGGCCGGGCCCAGCTTGGCGTGCTCGTCTGGCGCGCCCACTACAACCTGGCCGAGGCCTACTACAAGCGCTTCCAGGCGCTGGACCGTGCCGACGACGAGCTTCAGGGCGATGCCCACACCGCGGCCGCTCTGGCGGCGTGGCCGGCCCAGGGCGACGCGGCGCCCGCCGAGGCCGCCCGGCGCCTGAAGCGCGACATCCTGGGCCCGCGCGACGATGACAACCTGGATCGCCTGCTGCCCGGTGAATTCGCCGCCCACTTCCCGGAACTGCTGGCCGTGCAACGGCAGCGCGCGGCGCTGGCGCTGCCGCTGCCGCCCGAGGAGCAGGTGGCCGCCCACCTGGCCATCGCCCGGGCCTACCTGGCGGTGTCGGTGAAGGAGCGCGAGGCTGCGGTGGCGCTGATCGAGCGCCATGGCCTGGGCGACCGCTTCAACGCCGAGTTCGGCCAGTTGCAGCAGACCTTCGCGCACGCGCAGAGCCGGCAGCAACGGCTGGCCGAGCGGTGGCGCCAGCAGGCCGGCGACCTGCTGGCGGCGCCGGCCCGCGCCGCGCTGCTGACCCACCTGCTGACCGACGGCGCGCTGAGCAAGAGCCTGTGCGCGCCGCTGTGCGGCGTGGGCCTGGCCACCGCCTCTAAGCTGCTGGGTCAGCTGGCCGCGCGGGGCCTGCTGGTGCAGGAGGGCCGGGGGCCCAGCACGCGGTACCAGTTGCCCGAGGACGCCTGAACGCGGGACGGGCCGCCGCGTGCCCCGTCCTCGGTGAATTGATCGCCCGGTGGGGCGACACACCAGAAACCCGAACCCTGGCGCTCGTGCCAGCCCCCTTTCCGCGTCCATCGCAGTGCCGCACGATGCAGTTCGGCGGATTCCTGCCGCCGACGTGGCCGCCACACCGCACGGTTCACAAAGAGGCGGTCCAAACCTGCACGGGCCATCAGAGTGCCAGCACCCCCCATTCGCGTCTTCGTGATCGACAAGCAGCCGATGTTCCGCGTCGGGCTCATCGGCACCCTGTCGGCATGCACCGGCTTGGCCGTGGCCGGTGAATGCGACGACTTCCACGACGCGCTTCAACTCGCGCCCGCGCTGTCGCCCAACGTCGTCTTCCTGTGCTCGACGGGCCATTCCGGCGAGGAACTGGTCACCCAGGTGCGTACCCTGAGGACGCAGCTGCCGCAAGCTCAGGTGGTCGTCGTGGCCGACTCGCTGGACATGGACACGCTGCTGCGCGCGCGCGTCGCCGGTGTCGCCATGTTCCTGACGCGCGCTGCGTCGCCTCGGGACGTGATGCTGGCCGCGATGGTCTCCTGGCACGACCTGTCGGGCGCCGCGCCGCGGTCGGGTCCCAGCGCGCGCCCTGCCATCGACAGTTGCGAGATGGGTTCCGACCTCACCGCGCGCGAGCGTGATCTTCTCCGGTTGATGGCCCTGGGCTTGTCCAACAAGGACATCTCTGGCCGACTCGGCATCGCCATCCCCACCGTCAAGTACCACATTGGCAACGTCCTGTCGAAGCTGGGGACGGACAACCGCACCGGCGCCGTGCTCGCGGCGTTGCGCAACAACCTCGTCTGCCTCGAGTAGCGACCGGCCTCGTGCCGTGCCAACGGAGCGTCGCCGCATCGCAGGTCCTGCGCGCCAGAAACCCGAACCGTCGCGGAGGAGGAGGCCCCATTTCGGACGCCAGGCCCTGCGGACATGGTCCCGGCCAGGCCGGCGACCCACAGAGGCGCATCGATCGACCGAGGCCGCCCGCACGCGTCCAGGCCATCCAGCCCACCCGGAGCCACCGGGTACCGCACGCCCTTCTCCAATGCCCACCGCGACGCTGCAGCAGCCCTCGTCGTCGCCGCAGGGCCCGCATTGGCCGCTGACGTCGACATCGCCGGGGGTCGCCTCACCGTCACCGGGTCGGTCTTTGCCGGCACCGTGATCCGCGCCGACCACCGGGACGCGGAACTGATCCCGGCGCCCAATGCGGCTCTGGTCGGCATCACCGGTGCTGGCGTGGGTGGCAAGAACCAGGACGATGGGAACCTCAATTTCGGCCATGGTGATGCGGTATCGCGAGCGCTCAAGGGCCTGATCGAGTTCGCCTACCGGCGTGACGGCCTCGGGGCCGTGGCCCAGGCACAGGCCTGGCATGACGTCGCCCTGAGTGACGGAGGTCGCCCGTTCGGCCACCTGCCCAATGGCTACGCCGCGGGTGCACCGCTGAACGACGGTGGCTTCGCCTCCCGATCCAGGTTTTCCGGCGTCGTGGCGGGCGACGTGTACGCCTTCGGCCACGCCGAGTTGGGCGGCCGCTCGCTGGACTGGAAGGCCGGGCTGCAGAAGCTCGACTGGGGCAGCCGTTTCACCACCCCGGGCGGCCTGGGCGACCTGTCACCGCGCGATCAGAACGCCGCCCGCCGTGCCGGCGCCTTGCCCGAAGAGGGGCGGATCCCCGTCCCGGCGGTGAGCGCGCGGGTCGCCGTCACGCCGTCGACCACCGTCGATGCCTTCGTGCAGGCCGGCTTCCGCGCCTCGGCGCTGCCTGGCTGCGGAACGTTCTACTCCGCCAACGATTTCGTGGCCGGCGGCTGCGACAAGGGGCTTCTGGGGGTGGGTTCCGATCCGGCGTCGATCGCGGCAGGCACCTTCCTCAAGCGGGCTGGCGACGTCATGGCCTCGGATTCGGGTCAGTACGGCCTGGGCCTGCGCCAGACGGTCGACGCCATCGGGGCCGAACTGGGCGTGTACGTGGTGCAGTTCCACTCGCGGGTGCCTTACCTCGCCGCGATCAAATCGCTGCGCACTGGGGCGCCCTTCGTGCCCAGGGATCCCGGGGGCCTGAATCCGCAGTACTTCGTGTCCTACCCCGAGCGCATCCGGGTGCTGGGCGTCACGCTCGAGCGGAAGCTGCCGGCCGGCACGGTCCTGGCCGAACTGACCTACCGTCCGAACCAGCCCTACCAGTACAACACGATCGACCTGCTGAACGCCTTCGCGTCCGCCGCTGGTCCCACGCCATTGCGCGCCGCCGTCACCGCACTGGCCGCAGGAGCCCGGTTCGACGCCTACGAGCGTCACAAGGCCGTGCAACTGAACCTCGCGGTCGTGCATGGCCTGCCGGCCCTCCTGGGCGCGGCCGGGGGCAACGTGGCCGCCGAACTGGCCATCAAGAACGTGCCCGATCTGCCCGACCCAGCGGTCATGCGCTTTCGCCGGTCCGACGTCTACGGGCAGGCGCCGGTGGGCGCGTCGGCATGCCCGGCCACGGCTGGCGCCAAGACTTGCGCCCTCGACGGCTACGTGTCGGCCAACGCCGTTGCCTACCGCCTGCGCGCCGGACTCCGCTATCCCGGGACGCTGGCCGGGCTCGACGTCACGCCGAGCCTGAGCTTCGGGCACGACCTCAGTGGCTGGTCCGAGGACGGGTCGATCAACGAAGGCCGCCAGTTCGCGGTGCTGTCGTTGAAGGCCGAGTACCGCAAGGCCTTCGTTGCCGAGTTGGCCTGGCAGCCCACCTGGGGCGGCGCCTACAACAACACCAAGGACCGCAGCACGGCGTCGCTGTGCCTGGGCTACCGGTTCTGAGGGCGCCAGGCGGTCGACGGACCCATGCCACCACCGAGCACGCGCCGGGACACCTGCACATGAGCACCACCATGCGAGCCCTGGCCTGGGTCGCGGGCCTGGGCCTCGCCTTGGGCCTGGCACTCAGCCTGTGGGTCGAGCGCCTGGCGCGCGACGACGGCGGCGTCGGCCGCCCGACCCATGGCGCCTACACCTGGCCTGCGCCGGCGTCCGGCGAACCGGGCGCCGGCGGTGCCATCGGCGAGCGGTCCGACGACGATCCCCGCGCACGCGCGCTGCCGCAAACCCCGCGCGGCGGGCCCGTGCCACGTGCCGACGGCTACGTGATGGGCAGCCTGGGCAACGATTTCATCCTGCCGCCGATGCCGCCCGAGCGATCGACCGACATCGCGCGCCGCGACAACGTGTTCGCCAACAACGCCATCAGGAACTGCTTCTGGCCCGGACCCAAGCTGCGCACCGGCTACTACACGACCGACCCGGACGACTACGGGCTGGAGAACCAGTTCCCGGACATCGGCAACACCTTCAGCACGGCCTGGTTCCGGATTCCGGCGGGCGGCAGGATCGTGATGAAGGGCGAGTTCCCGCACCTGCGGCACTGGAGCTTCGTCACCTACACGGCAGACGGCGTGCCGCGCGACGGCCTGGCCGACGTCGAGATCCATCCCGACCCGGGCTCGTCCAACCCCTACCGACGCGGCGTGCGGCGCGACGTCGACCTGCGCCGCTACACCCTGTCGATCGTCAACGGGAATCCCCCTGACCGCAGGCCGCGGAACACGATCTACACGCTGGCCGAGCCCGGCGACGCCATCGGCATGCACATGCGCAACTACGTGCCCGACCGCAGCATCGACTGGACCGGGGGCGTCGGCGTGCCCGAGGTCGAGCTTCACCTGGCCGACGGCACGGTGCTGAAGGACGCGCAGGCCTGTGCCGCCACCCATGCACCGCTGCGCGGCAAGCAGGTGCCGCTGACGGTGTCCAAGGGCCTGTGGATGGCGCTGAACAGGCTGCCCTGGCGGCCGGCCGATCGCACACCGGCGCGTGATTTCGACGTGGCGCCGATGGTGAAGTTCTACAACCGCGAGCACCTCATCCTGCAGACCTTCTTTCCGGCCCTGCCCAGCGACGCCCTGGCCGTGGAGAAAGGGGGCTTCTGGAGCAACCCGGCGACCCGCTACGGGTTCACCTACCTGAGCCAGGCCTACGGCAAGGTGTACGTGGTGCACGGCAGGATGCCCAGCACCCCGAGCACGTGGCATGGTGACGGCGCACCGATGGCGCACGACGCCGACATGCGCTACTGGTCGCTGTGCACGTCGACGGCGCCGCCCGTGGGCAACACGGTGGACTGCGTCACCGACGAGAACGTTCGGCCCGTCATCGACCGGCGTGGCGCCTTCAACGTGGTCGTCTCGCGTGCCCCCGACCGTCCGGCCAATGCCACCGAGCACTGTGGCGTGGTGTGGATGGAGTACGGCAACGGTGACGGCATCCCGGGCGGTTCGCAGGATTTCGGCGTCGTCATCAACCGCCACACCCAAGTGAACCCGGGGTTCAGCCACAGCTGGTTCGACGTCAGGCAGGGACATGGCGAAGCCGAGGCCATGGGGCCCTACTTGCCGCATGTCATCAACCTGCGCGACAGGGCGCGCTTCGAGGCCCTGGGGTGTCCCGTGGACACCGAGCGGCTGGCAGCGATGGCCAGACCGTAGCGGCGCCGCGCGACTCCCGCCGGACCCATGCACACCATCCCCGCAACAAGGAAACACCCATGACCTCGTCCCCGATCGCCCGGCTGGCGGGCACCCTGGCGGCCTGCGTGGCGACGCTCGCGCCGCCGGTCTCGGCCCAGATCATCGCGCCGGATCGGCTGGCGGCAGACGCCGTGCAGGCCGTCTCCGCCGGCAAGGACCCGATCCCCGGTCCGCGCAGCTGCTTCTGGTCGCGCGGCCCGGCCAGTGGCGACCCCTACCTCAACATCGCCTACCCCGACACCGCCACGTTCTACTGGGCGGCCACCTTCACCGTGCCGCAGGGTGCCAGGCTCAGCATCGAGGGCCGGTTCGCGCACTCGCGCTACATGTCGTTCATCAGCTACGACGAAGCGGGCCGCCCGATCGAGTCCGTGGCCGACTACCTGATCAAGCCGCTGGCCGGCTCGGTGAATCCCTTCCTGCCCGGGGGCCGACCGCAGTGCGGCCCGGCGGGACTACAGCCTCGACGTCGTCGACGGCCGTCCCGACCCTAAGCAGACCACGGGCATGAACCTCGTCGGCCAGACGCGCGACCGACTCCACACCCCACGGTACGGTACTGCCCCGGGGCAGCAGGTCATCCTGTACCGCATCTACGTGGCCGACAAGGGCACCGACGAGACCGCTGGCGCCGGCCTGCCCGTGCCGGTGTTGACGATGCCCGATGGCAAGGTGCTGAGGGGGGCCGAGACGTGCACCGCGCTGCGCACGCGCCAGCCCCTGCAGCTCGACCCGGCGGCGATGGCCGTGCCGATGAACAAGTACCACGAACTGCTGGCCGCGGCGGCCAGGTTCTCGCCGGTCCATCCGGCGACGAACCCGCCCACCTGGCACCAGCAGCTCGATCGCGACGCGCTGTACGGCATCTACACCGGGACGCCACCCAAGGCCGGCGCGCGCCGCAGCGAAGGCGGCTTCTACCCGAACCTGGACAACCAGTACATCCGCGCCATCCTGAACCGCAAGCTGGGCAAGGTGTTCGTGGTGCGCGGCAAGGCACCGACCACACCCAGGACCGTCAACGGCGAGCCGACGATGGGCAGCGGCGACCTGCGCTACTGGTCGTTCTGCTCGAACCAGGGCTTCGCCAACACACGCGTCAACCAGTGCGCGCACGACGAGCACGTGCCGGTCGGCCCCGACGGCTTCTACACCATCGTGGTGAGCCGTGCCGCCGATCGCCCGCGCAACGCCATCCCCCAGTGCGGCATCGCCTGGCTGCCGATGGCCGACGACGGCGACGGGGCCGTGGACGCGGACGTGACCGTGCTGCAGCTGCGCCACATGCTGGGGGGGGGATCGGCGAGTTCAAGCACGCCGTGCAGAACATCCGGCAGGTGGGCGATGAGGCGAAGGACATGGGGGCTTACTTTCCGCAGGGCCGCTACATCAGCCCTTCGGCCTTCGAGATCGCCGTGCCCTGCCAGTTGGAGAAGCGTTGACCACCCCGGTGGCGCGTGTCGCGACACGGGTACCGGGCACCCCTCGGGACACGCCATGGACCTGACCGACCTTCGCCTGGCGGGCCCCCTGCACGCCGCACTCGCCGCGCAGCGCCAGGCTTGCCTTGGCGCACCCGTGCCCGGCCTGCGCGAGCGCACGACGGACCTGCGCACCTTGCAGCGGTTCATCCGCGAGAACAAGGCCGCGCTGTGCGACGCCGTCAGTGCCGACTACGGCCATCGCTCGCGCCACGAGACCCTGCTGGCCGAGATCGCTCCGGCCATCGACGGCATCGACCATGCCATCGGGCACCTGCGTGGATGGATGACGCCGCAGCGCCGAAGTGTCGACTGGCGCCACTTCTTCGGTGCGTGCAACCGCGTGATCCCGCAGCCGCTGGGCGTCGTGGGGGTCATCGTGCCGTGGAACCTCCCGGTCAACCTGAGCCTGGTCCCGCTGTCCAGCATCTTCGCCGCCGGCAACCGCGCGATGGTCAAGATGAGCGAGCACTCGCGCCACCTTGCCGCGCTGCTGATCGAGCGCATGCCGGGCTACTTTCCACCCGAGAAGCTTCGCTTCTTCGACGAAAGCGGCGGCGTCGGCGTCGAGTTCTCCAAGCTGCTGTTCGACCACCTGCTGCTCACCGGTTCGGGCCGCACCGGGCGTGCCGTGATGGCTGCCGCCGCCCGGAACCTGTGTCCGGTGACATTGGAACTCGGCGGCAAGTCCCCGGCCATCGTCTGCGAGGGCTTCCCTCTGAAGGTGGCGGCCGAACGCATCCTGTTCGTGAAGTGCCTGAATGCCGGCCAGATCTGCACCACGGTCGATCACGCGTGGCTGCCCCACGGGCGCATCGACGAGTTCGTGCAGCTGGCGCGCGAGATCGTGGCCCGGCGCTACCCGCGGCTCGACAGTCCGGACTACACGTCGATCATCGATCGCAGCGCCTTCGACCGACTCGTCGCCGCGCTGGAGGAAGCCCGCTCGCGTGGCGCCACGCTGGTGCCGCTGCTGCCCGGCCCGGCCTGGGACGCTGACACGCGCAAGATCGCGCCGCACGTGGTGCTGCACGCGCCCGAGGATTGCGCGCTGATGCAGCAGGAGATCTTCGGTCCGATCCTGCCGCTGCGTGGCTATGCCCGGCTCGACGAGGTGGCGGCCAGCATCAACGCCGGTCCGCGCCCGCTGGCGCTGTACCCGTTCAGCCACGATCGCCACACCGTGCAGATGCTGCTGGATCGGGTGATGTCCGGCGGCGTGTCCGTCAACGACGCGCTGTTCCACGTCGGGCAGCACGACCTGCCTTTTGGCGGGGTGGGTGCCTCCGGCATGGGGCACTACCACGGTCGCGAAGGGTTCGAGACCTTCTCCAAGATGCGTCCCGTCTTCTACCAGGCGCGATTCAGCCCGCTGCAGGTCCTGTGGCCACCGTACCGCAGGCTGGCCGATCGCGTGCTGGCCCATCTGACCCGGTGAGGCGCCCCGCCTCGACTTGTCCGGCCTGGTCGCGTGGCGGAGGCCATGAATCAGGTCAATCGGGCTGCGCCGTCGCCGGGTAGACTGGCCTCGAAGGTGCCGTGCATGGGCCCTTCGCCGGTGCGGCGGCGCGCCATGATCGGAGGCCATCGCTTGAACCACGCACGATCCACCGGCCCCACGCCGGCCGCCGCAGCAAGCGCAGCCGGGAATCGGGTTCGCGTGCTCATCGCCGACGACAGCTTCCTCATCCGGGAAGGCCTGCAGCAGGTGCTTGCGCTGGCACCTGCCGTCCATGTGGTGGGGGCGCATGCCGACGCCCCGTCGCTGCTGGCGGCCGTGGATGCCGACCCGCCCGATGTCGTGGTCACCGACATCCGCATGCCGCCGACGCAGACCGACGAAGGCATGCAGATCGCCGAGCGATTGCGCCGCACGCACCCGCGCCTGGGGGTGGTCGTGCTCAGCCAGCACGAAAGTGCGCAGTACGCCGCCGAACTGCTCGCCAGCGGCGCCGCCGGCCGAGGCTACCTGCTCAAGGACCGCATCCACGACCTCGATCACATCGTCTCGACGATCACTGCCGTGGCCGCCGGCGAATGCCGCATCGACACGCGCCTGATCGACGAACTGGTGTCACGCCGCCGACAGCGACAGCATTCGCCGCTGCAGGACCTGACCCCGCGTCAGCGCGAGATCCTGGCCGACGTCGCGCAGGGCAAGAGCAACCTGGCGATCTCCCTCGATCGCCAGCTCACGCTGCGGGCGGTGGAGAAGCACGTCAGCGAGATCTTCGGCCGGCTCGGGCTGGCGAACGACGAGACCATCAGCCGCCGTGTGCACGCCACGCTGCTGTTCCTCGCGCAGCGCGAGGCATGAGCGGCCTCGGCGCGCCGGGCGCGGCTCTCGAAGCTCGCAGCGCGGACGTCAGTCCGGTGAGGCAGCCGAGGCGCCGACGACTTGGCGTCGGTGACCCTTGGACGGAGAGCTCCGAGGTGCGCCGCAGGAGGATGGACCGGTGACATCGAACCTGCGCGATCGGCTGCTGCTGGGCCTGCCAGGTCTGGCGCTCGCGACCGTTGTCGTGACCGTGATCCTGGAGGGACACGACGCCGAGCGCTTGCTCAACGCCGCGCAGGCGGGTCTCGGGTTGCTGATCGTGTGGGGTGTGGCCGTGGCCGTGCAGGTGCGCTATCCCGACCGACCGATGGGCCGGCTGCTGTTCGCTCTGGCCACGATCTACGTGCTGCTGGCGTTCCAGGCCTCGCGCAACCCCGTGTTGTTCACCCTGGCGCGAGCGTCACGTCCGGCGGCAGAGGTGCTTCTGGTGTGGATCATGCTGTCGTTTCCGAGTGGCCGCCTGTCGGGACGGTTGGAGCGCACGCTGGTCATCTCGGCGGCGCTGGCCGTGCTGCTGTTGTGGGTGCCCAGCGCGATGCTGTCGGCGCAGTTCCCCATTGCGGGGCCCATGCTGTTGTGCCGCGACGATTGCCCGCGCAACGTGCTGTTCGTGGCCGAGATGCCCGAGCTCGCACGCGCCCTGAGCCTGTCGTTGCGGGTCGTCGGCGCCGCGGTGCTGATGGCCACGGCGGCCGTGCTGTTCAACCGCCTGCGACGGGCCACGCCCCTGATGCGCCGTGCGCTTGCGCCCTTGCTTCTGGCCTCCATTGCCCGCGCCTCGGTGACGGCCATCTTCCTCGTCGGCAGCGGCGCCGGCAGCCGGCTCGCCTTCACGGCAACCTTCTTCGCCGTTCCGCTGGCCATTGCACTGGGCTTGCTGCGCGGGCGCCTCTACACCGCGCGTGCGTTGCAGAGACTGGTGAGCGGGCTGCGCGAACGGCCCGACATGCACGAACTGCGGCGCGTCATGGCCGACGCGCTGGGCGACGATTCCTTGAAGATCGCCTACTGGATCAAGGACCGCGACCAGTGGGTCGACGCCGAAGGCCTGCCGCTCGCCCTGCCGTACCCGTCCTCGGAGCAAGGTCGCGCGGCGACGTTGGTGCGCGACAGCGCGGGGCAACCCGTGGCCGCGTTGGTGCACGACGTCGCGTTGCTCGAAGAGCCGACCCTGGTGGAATCGGTCGCCAGCACCATGCTGGTGGCGCTGGAGAGCCACCGGCTCGAGGCCGAACTGAAGGCCTCGAGTGCCCGCACCGCGTCGGCCGTCGAGGCTGAGCGCCACCGCATCGAACGAGACCTTCACGACGGCGCGCAGCAACGCCTCATCGCGCTGCGCATGAAGCTCAGCGTGACCTCCCGCCTGCTTCAGCAGGACCCCCGGCGCGTGGCCGCGCTGGTCGACGAGATGGGCGGCGACGTCGAGGCCGCGATCGCCGATCTGCGGGCCTATGCCCACGGCGTGGTGCCGCCATTGCTGCTGGAACGTGGTCTGGCCTTCGCGCTGGCCGAAGTGGCGCAGCGCTCGCCGATACCGACGCGAACGTCGTTCGGCGACATCGGCCGCTGCGATCCCGCGATCGAGCGCGCCGTCTACTTCTGCTGCCTGGAGGCCCTGCAGAACGCCGCCAAGCATGGCGGCCCGGCGGCGACGGCGCAGGTCACGCTGCAGCGCATTGCCGACACGCTGCACTTCAGCGTCGAGGACGACGGTGTCGTGTCTGCAGGCACCGCGCGTGCCACCGGCGGGCAGGGATTGGCCAACATGCGCGAACGCATTGCCGCCGTGGGTGGGCACCTGGCCATGCAATCGCGGCCCGACCGGGGTTTCCAGGTGACGGGCTCGGTGGTGATGGCCGGCCCCGACGCCGCGCGCATCAGGCAGTCAGGGCTGTAGCGCCCCGTCCGCGATCGGCGCGCCGCCGTCGACATGGCGGCGCGAGGGCTGGCACACTCGGGCCGAACCAGATCCGATCGTCATGGCCAGCCTCACGCCCGCCCAGCAAGCAGCCCACCTGCGCCGCGCCAATGCCGTGGCGCGCGCCGCGATGGCGCAGGGCCACCACCCCTTCGGTGCCGTGCTGGTGGCGGCCGATGGCCAGACCGTGCTGCTGGAGCAGGGCAACGTGGACGCCGTCAACCATGCCGAGGCGGTGTTGGCGCGCGAGGCGGCCCGGCGTTTCGATGCCGCGACCTTATGGCACTGTACCCTGGTGACCACGGTCGAGCCCTGTGCCATGTGCGCCGGCACGCAGTATTGGGCGCACATCGGCGCGTTGGTCTATGGCATGAGCGAGCAGCGCCTGCTGCAACTCACCGGCAACCATGCCGAGAACCCCACGCTCGACCTGCCGTGCCGCAGCGTCTTCGCCGCAGGGCAGAAGGCCATCGCGGTCGTCGGCCCCGTCCCCGCGCTCGAGGACGAGATCACCGCGTTGCACATCGGTTTCTGGCAAGCGGCCCGCTGACGCGGGATGGCCCTGCCAGGCAGGCAGGGCGGCAAGGGCCGAGCACGGGCGCGCAGCATCGCTTCGCGCGGGGTTTTGCGGGGCCGATGGCGGATCGGGCGCCGGGACTGCGTGAGCCGGGACCAGGGGAATCGTCCCCGTGCCCATCTCCAGGAGTGCGCCATGGCCTCGATCTCTTCCCGCCCCTGTCGCGTCGCCGATCCGCGGCGGCTGAGTCACCTGCTGGTGGCCGTCGCGCTCGCCGCAGCAACGGGCCACGGCCACGCGGCCGACACGTCCTGTGCGGGCTTGGCCAAGGCCGTGCGCGCCGGGCTGGCGCAGCCGCGCGTGCACGCCGCGATCGACCTGCCGCTGGACGCCGCCGCGCTGAAGGCGGGCCTGGCGCCGACGCTGGTGCACAGCATCGTCATCGGCTCGGTGCAGCACAGCAATGCCTTCTCGCCGACCTTTCGACGCGTGGCGCTGAACTCGCCCGCCGAGCGCGACCTGGCCACCGACCTGGCCGCGTTCGAGGCCGAGGCCAGGTGCACGCTGAAGGGCGGCGAGCGCCTGGCCGGTCGCGCCACGCAGGTGTGGTCCTTCAGCGTCGACCTGGGCCGCGGCGAGGCGCGCATCAAGGTCTGGGTCGACAGCGCCAGCGGCCTGCCGGTGCGCGCCGTCAGCGACGAGCCCGACGTGGACGTGAGCACAGGCTTCACCAAGCCGGGCAAGGGGAGCGCCTCCAGGTTCGAAGTCACGGAACGGCCCAACGGCAAGCGTGTGATCGGCACCCATGCCTACCTGTACGGCGACGCCGTCAAGCCGCCCGGTGCCAAAGGCGCGGTCGACGGCGCCGCGCTGGCCCAACTGCAGGCCTTGCTCAAGGGCGCGCCCTGAGCGCTCCCAACGGCGCCGTGGCGGATGCAGGCGCCGCATTGCGTGTTCCCAGGCAAGACCCACGATCGAGGATTCGACCCATGGCCCACCGCCTGATGCTGCCCCACCAGCCCCTTGGCCTGCCTTTTGTGTGGAATGTCGACGCGCATGTCGGCGACCAGAGCAGGGAGAACCGGCCCACCGATGTCGAACTGATGAAACTGCTGGTCAAGTCGGCACTGGAGTTCGGCCGCGGCGGCGGACAACAGGGCGATGGCTACGAAGACAACCCGCCGCTGGTGCTGAACGGGGAATTCGACCAGACCCTGGCCTTCTGGGTCTACCGGCTGCAGTTCACCTTCCGCATCGAGCCCAAGGACGGCAAGGTGTCACCGGTGCGGCGGCCCACCGCCGGCATGCCGATGCTGCTGCAGCTGAACCACCTGATGCGCCAGCGCAACAGCCTGTACTGGGCCGACCTGGCCTCGGCGCCGGGCATCAGCCCGCGGTTGCGCGCCGAGCTGCAGCGCAGCGTCTGACCACAAGGCCCGTGAGCCTATCGTCATTGGCGAGCGTCCGTGCCGCAGCGGTTCAGCGCCGCAACGGACCATCAGCGCTCCGCGTCGTAGTAGAAGTGATCTGTCGCCTGCCGGTCCGTGCCGGTGAAGATGGCTTTGACCAGACGAGGATTTCGAAAGAGATACCAATCTCCGAACCGGTCGAATTTTCGGCACGACGTGGTGATGCCGTTGCGTCGAATGGTGCCGTACCGCTGCCCCCTGGTACGGCCGAAGGCCTTCAGGCGCTGCCCAAAGTCGATGTCTTCCGCGCTCACGAGACCTTCGTCGAACCCGCCGACCGCATCGAATGCCTCACGAGAGAACCAGAACATTCCGGCGGAAACGCCTCGTTTGACGACGTACGGCGCCACCGCCAGGAGGCTGAAGACTATGCCAACCGAAACTCTCTCGGGCCAGATGGCGGTTCCGCCGCCGATGTAGCGCGCGTCTCGAACGTGGTCCAGGATCGCGGCCACCGTGCGGGAACCCATCCAACTGTCCGCATCGAGCGTGGCAATGGCCAGTGAAGAAGCCGCCCTGACGGCTGCGTTCCTGACTGCGGCAATGCACCTGCGGTCTTCCACAACGCACCGGGCGCCAAGTGACTCGGCGACCGACCTCGTTTGGTCGGAGCATCGATTCAGAGCAACGACGACTTCGACGGGTACCGATGCTTGGCGGGCAGACTCGTGAATGCTGTCGATGCATCGGCCAATGAAGCGCTCCTCGTTGTGTGCCGGTATCGCGACAGACAGAACTGGCCGCATGATGCATAGCGTTCAATAGGTGCGTCCACGCCGGTACTGCGCGTGGCTGCGCGGGGCCAGCGAGGTGGCGTTGGCCAGCGCGGCGAAGCTGCCGGCGGCGTGCGCATGGGTGATGGCCAGGCCCAGCGCGTCGGCGGCGTCCTTGCCGGGCAGGCCGGGCAGGGCCAGCAGGCGCATCACCATCTCCTGCACCTGCGACTTGCTGGCCAGGCCCTGGCCGACGATGGCCTTCTTCATCTGCAGCGCGGTGTATTCGGCCACCGCCAGATCGCCCGAGACCAGTGCCGCCAGTGCGGCGCCACGGGCCTGGCCCAGCAGCAGCGTGCTCTGCGGGTTGACGTTGACGAAGACGATCTCCACCGAGGCCGACTGCGGCTGGTAGCGCTGCGTCACCTCGCGCACCCCGTCGAAGATGACCTTCAGCCGTGCCGGCAGGTTGCCGCGCGCCACCTCGAGCGTGCTGATCGTGCCGCTGGCCACGTAGCGCAGGCGCGGGCCCTCGGCGTCGATGACGCCGAAGCCGGTGCGTTGCAGGCCGGGGTCGATGCCGAGGATGCGCATGGGGGCGCCGGGGCTCTTTCGCGAGGGGTGGCAGGGGAGGGCCGCTGTGGCTCAGCGGGCCAGCAGGCTCGGCAGCGACGAGGCCAGCATCGCCACGCCGGACGCGGTGAGCAGGCCGAGCACGAGGCGCCGGAAGGCAGTATCGCTGAGACCGGTGTACACCCTCGCGCCCAGCAGGCTGGGCAGCAGCACGGCAGGCACCATCACGGCCAGCAGCGGCAGCAGCGGGCGCGTCACGCCGCCGCGGGCCACCACCATGGCCATCGTGACGGCCAGCGTGGCGAGGTTGAAGTTCTGCACCACGCTGCGCTGCAGGTCGCGGTCCATGCCGCGCAGCGTGCACCACAGCGTGGGCGCCACGCCGGTGAAGCCGCCCAGCCCGCCCATCACGCCGCCGATCCAGCCGACCACGGCGTCGGCGAGGCGGCCGCCATGGCTGATGCGCGGCACGCGGTCGGAGAACAGCATCACCGGGCACCAGGTGACCAGCATCAGCCCGAACAGCGCCTTGAACAGGGTCGGGTCGATGCGCGGCAGCAGCCAGCCGCCCACCGGGATGCCGAGCAGGCCGCCGGCCAGGAAGGGCAGCAGCACCGGCCAGCGCCACACCCGGCGCACCGACACGGCGGCCACCACCTGGCCGGTGAGCGAGCCGAAGATGGTCAGCACGGCGGCGGTGCGCGGGTCGATGGTCCAGACCCAGATCGACATGGCCACCATGCCGAAGGCGAAGCCCGACAGGCCCTGCACGAAGCCCGCCACCATCGCCCCGGCGATCACGACGAGCAGGGCCAGGGGCTCGGTCATCGTTGGCCGGCGCGTGCGCCCTCCATGGCACCGAACCCGCTCAGACGCGCAGCTGGAAGTACCAGCGCACCGAGTGGAAGAACACCGGTGCGGCGAAGCACAGCGCGGCCACGCGGTCGAGCAGGCCCACCGCGCCGGTGACGGCCGGCGCATTGCCCCAGTTGGACACGCCGGCGTCCTTCTTCAGCGCGCGCATGACGAAGTCGCCCAGCGCGCCCGAGGCACTGGCGATCATCCCCATGGCCAGCGCCTGCGGCGGCTTGAACGGCGTGATCCAGTACAGCGCCGCGCCCAGCAGCCCGCCGGCCAGCACGCCCAGGCCGAAGGCGCGGTACGAGAACGAGCGGTCGATGTGCCGCGCCACCGGCCGCTGGCGCAGGTGGCGGCTGGCGGCCTCCTGCGCGATCTGCGCCGCGGCGGCCACCATCACCAGGAAGAACAGCAGGAACGCGCCGCGCCCGGCGTAGCGCGGGAACTCCAGCAGCAGCAGCGCCGGGGCATGCGACAGGCCGAACACGCAGACCATGATGCCCCACTGGATCTTGGCGTTGCGCTCGAGGAAGCGCTCGGGGTCTCCGGCCAGTGCGCTGACCACCGGGATGGCCAGGAACACGTACACCGGGATGAACACCGAGAACAGGTCGAAGTTCCGGTTGCCCACCAGCACGTACTGCAGCGGCAGCACCACGAAGAAGGCCAGGATCAGGCTGCGGTGGTCGCTGCGGCGCGTGCGCAGCAGCGTGATGTACTCGCGCAGCGCCAGGAAGGACACCAGCCCGCTCAGCAGCGTGGCGCCCACCGGCCCCGACATCCAGGCCACCCAGAAGGCCACGGTGCCGATCCACACCGCGCGCAGGTCGCGCTTGAAGCGGGTGTGCCGGTCGCCGCCGGCGGCGTCGCGCTCGCGCACCGCCAGCAGGGCCGCCACGGCCGTCACCAGCCCGAGCACGCCGAACAGGATGACGAAGAGCAGGGCCACCTGCTGGCCGGCGTCGAGGTCTCTGAGTGCGCCCATCGTGCGTGCCCCTCAGTTCACCGTGGGCTTCAGGGCCACGACGGCGTCGCGGGCGCGCTCGAGGAAGGCGCGCTTGTCCTCGCCCTCGGCCAGGGTGAGCGGCGCGCCGAAGGTGACGGTGCACAGGATCGGCACCGGCACCACCTCGCCCTTGGGCATCACGCGCTGCACGTTGTCGATCCAGGCCGGGATCAGCTGCACCTGCGGAAACTGCTCGGCCAGGTGGTACAGGCCGCTCTTGAAGGCCTGCGGCAGGCCCTTGTTGCTGCGCGTGCCCTCTGGAAAGATCACCAGCGAGTCGCCATGGCCCAGGGCCTCGGCCAGCGGTTCGAGCGGGTCCTGGTCGTCGGTGCGCGTGCGGCTCACGTAGACGGCATGGAACACCTCGCGCGTGAGCCAGTGCTTGAAGCGGCCGGCCGTCCAGTAGTCGCGCGCGGCGATCGGGCGCGTGGAGGCGCGCAGCTCGCTGGGCAGCGCGGCCCAGATCAGCACCCAGTCGAGGTGGCTCTGGTGGTTGGCGAAGTAGATGCGCTGCTCGGCCTTCGGCGGGCAGCCCTTCCAGTGGCCCTGCGCGCCGGTGATCAACCGGGCGATGAAGGCGAGCAGCATGCCCATGGCGTCGGCGCGGGTCATGCGGCCATGGTAACGGCGGGTTGTGACGACCGATCGTGGCGGTGCGGCCCGTGGGCCGCACCGGCCGACGTTCAGTGGCGGAAGTGCCGCGTGCCGGTGAAGACCATCGCGATGTCGCGCTCGTCGGCGGCGGCGATGACCTCGGCGTCGCGCATCGAGCCCCCCGGCTGGATGACGCAGCCGGCACCGGCGTCGATCACCACATCGAGGCCGTCGCGGAACGGGAAGAAGGCGTCGCTGGCCACCGCGCTGCCGGCCAGCGACAGGCCCGCGTTCGTGGCCTTGATGCCGGCGATGCGCGCCGAGTCGACCCGGCTCATCTGCCCGGCCCCCACGCCCAGCGTCATGCCCCCGCCGCAGAAGACGATGGCGTTGCTCTTGACGAAGCGCGCCACCTTCCAGGCGAACAGCAGGTCGGCCATCTGCGCCTCGGTGGGTTGGCGGCGGGTGACCACCTTGAGGCCGCCCTCGACCATGTCCAGCGTGTCGGCCGACTGCAGCAGCATGCCGCCACCGACGCGCTTGAAGTCGAGCGCGTTGGATCGGGCGGATTCCAGCGGCACCTCGAGCAGGCGCACGTTCTGCTTGGCGGCGTAGAGCGCCAGCGCCTCGGGCGTGATCGACGGTGCGATGGCCACCTCGACGAACTGCTTGGCGGCGTTGATGGCCTCCACCACCGACGCGTCGAGTGGCCGGTTGAAGGCGATGATGCCGCCGAAGGCGCTGGTGGGGTCGGTCTTCAGCGCTTTGAGGTAGGCCTCGAGCGCGGTGGCGCCCACGGCCACGCCGCAGGGGTTGGCGTGCTTGACGATGACGCAGGCCGGCACGTCGAAGGCCTTGACGCATTCCCAGGCCGCGTCGGTGTCGGCGATGTTGTTGTACGACAGCTCCTTGCCCTGCAGCTGGCGCCACTGGGCCAGCGTGCCGGGCGCGGGGCGGGCCTCGCGGTAGAAGGCGGCGCTCTGGTGCGGGTTCTCGCCGTAGCGCATGCCTTGCGTGCGGTGCAGCTGCAGCGTGTAGACGGCCGGGTACTCGGCGCGGGGCGGCACCTCGGCCGGGCGGTCTTCGGCACCGTCCTCGATGGCGCTTAGGTAGTTGGTGATCATGCCGTCATATGCCGCCGTGTGAGCGTACACCTTGCGCGCCAGGCCGAACTTGGTCTTGCGCGTCAGGCCGCCGGCGTCCAGCTCGGCCAGCACCGCGGGGTAGTCGGCCGGGTCGATCACCACGCCGACGTCCTGCCAGTTCTTGGCTGCCGCGCGCAGCATGGCCGGGCCGCCGATGTCGATGTTCTCGATGGCGTCTTCCAGCGTGCAGTCGGCGCGCGACGTGGCTTGCTCGAACGGGTAGAGGTTGATCACCAGCAGGTCGATGGTGCCGATGCCGTGTTCCTTCAGCGCGGCCATGTGCTCGGGCAGGTCGCGACGGGCCAGCAGGCCGCCGTGGATGCGCGGGTGCAGCGTCTTGACGCGGCCGTCCAGCATCTCGGGGAAGCCGGTCACCTCGGCCACCTCGGTGACCGGCAGGCCGCTGCCGGCCAGCAGCTTGGCGGTGCCGCCGGTGGACAGCAGTTTGACGCCGCGCTGGTGCAGGGCGCGGGCGAAGTCGACGATGCCGGTCTTGTCGGAGACCGAGAGCAGGGCAGTGGTCATGGGCGGGGCCAGTGGAAAAGGATTCGGGGTTGGGCGACCGGCCGGCGGCGCGCGGTCACGAGATCAGCTTGTGGTCGAGCAGCTTGCGGCGCAACGTGTTGCGGTTGATGCCCAGCCAGTCGGCGGCCTTGCTCTGGTTGCCGTCGGCGTGACGCATCACCACCTCGAGCATCGGTTTCTCCACCGCGTCGACGATCATCGCGTGCACCGAATGCGGCTCGCTGCCGTCGAGGTCGCGGAAGTACTGCTCCAGGCTGTCGCGGATGCAGTCCTCGATGCCGGGGCGGCTCATCGCGGCGCCCTCGTGCGGCGCGCGGCGCGGCCCGTCGCGGACGGTCGCGTCCTTTGGCGGCCAGGCACCGTGTTCATGCCGATCTTGCCAGCTGGTCGTCGTTGGCCGCATCCACCGGCAGCAGCGGGTGGGCCTGGGCCAGCTCGTCGAAGAAGGTGCCGACCGCGGCCACCTGGGCGTCGACGCTGTCGAGCGTGTTCATCGCGGCGCGGAAGGCCTCGCCGCCGGGCAGGGCGCGCACGGCCCAGCCGATGTGCTTGCGGGCGGTGCGCACGCCGGCGTACTCGCCATAAAGCGCATAGTGCTCGTGCAGGTGCTCGACCAGCCACTGCTGCACCTCGCGGGTGGCCGGTGGCGCCAGCCGCTCGCCGGTGGCCAGGAAGTGGCCCACCTCGCGGAAGATCCAGGGCCGGCCCTGGGCCGCGCGGCCGATCATCAGCGCATCGGCGCCGGTGCGGCGCAGCACCTCGCGGGCCTTCTCGGGCGAATCGATGTCGCCGTTGGCCACCACCGGCACGCGCACCGCGGCCTTCACGGCGGCGATGGTGTCGTACTCGGCCTCGCCGCGGTAGCCCTGCTCGCGCGTGCGGCCGTGCACGGTCAGCATGGCCACGCCGGCGGATTCGGCCGCGCGCGCCAGGGCCACCGCGTTGCGCTCGGCGGCGCACCAGCCGGTGCGCATCTTCAGCGTCACCGGCACGCCGCGCGGTGCGCAGGTGGCCACCACCGCTTCGACGATGGCCAGCGCCAGCGGCTCGTCGCGCATCAGCGCCGAGCCGGCCCACTTGGTGCACACCTTCTTGGCCGGGCAGCCCATGTTGATGTCGATGATCTGCGCGCCACGGTCGATGTTGTAGGCGGCGGCCTCGGCCATCATCGCGGCGTCGGTGCCGGCGATCTGCACCGCGATCGGGCCGGGCTCGCCGGCGTGGTCGGCCCGGCGCGAGGTCTTCAGCGAGTTCCACAGGTCGCGCCGCGAGGTGATCATCTCGCTGACCGCATGGCCCGCGCCCAGGCGGCGGCAGAGCTGCCGGAAAGGCCGGTCGGTGACGCCCGCCATGGGGGCGACGAACAGGGTGTTCGGCAGCTCGAAGGGGCCGAGGCGCATGGCGGGCGGGCGGGGGTGCTTAAAAAGGAGGCAGCAGTATAGCGGCCGGCCCCACGCCGCCCGGGCCCCTGCGGGCTGCCTATGATGCGCCGCCATGGACGCCTGGTTCGAATCGCTGCTGACTGCGCTGGCCCTGCCGAAGTTCGGCCTGAGCACGGTGTTCGTCGTCTCGCTGGTGTCGGCCACCCTGGTGCCGCTGGGGTCGGAGCCGGCGGTGTTCGGCCTGGTCAAGCTCAACCCGTCGATGTTCTGGCCGGCGGTGCTGGTGGCCACGCTGGGCAACACGCTCGGCGGCGGCATCAGCTGGTGGATGGGCTATGGTGCCGAGCGCGCCTACGAGCGGGTGACGCATCGCCGCGCCGAGGCGCATGCGCTGCGCTGGCTCGAGCGCTTCGGTCCCAAGGCCTGCCTGCTGTCGTGGCTGCCGCTGGTGGGCGACCCGCTTTGCGCGCTGGCCGGCTGGCTGAAGATGCCGTTCTGGCCCAGCCTGTTCTACATGGCCATCGGCAAGTTCGCGCGCTACGTCACGATGACGGCGGCGCTGCTGTGGTGGTTTCCCGGGCAGTTCACGCCGGGCTGAGCACGTCGCCCGCGGCGGCGCGAGAATCACCCACCTTCCACCCCGAACCTCGACATGACCACCGTGCAGCCCGTGGCCACGACGTCTCCGGCCACCCCGGCGTACAACGCGCTGGCCGAAGCCTTCCAGCGCCTTTACCGCTTCGACCACCTGCAGGCCATCGTCGGCTGGGACCAGTCGGCCAAGATGCCACCGCGCGGCAACGACGCGCGCGCCGCCGCGATGGCCGAGATGGCCGCGTTGATGCACCGCCTGCGCACCGACCCCGCGCTGCGCGACGGCCTGCAGCGCGCCGAGCAGGAGCCGCTGGACGACCTGCAGCGCGCCAACCTGCGCGAGATGCACCGCGAGTGGTCGCGCAGCAACGCGCTGCCCGAGTCGCTGGTGCAGCGCCGCGAACTGGCGGTGGCCCGCTGCGAGCACGCCTGGCGCCAGCAGCGCCCGGCCAATGATTGGAAAGGCTTCGTCGGCAACCTGCGCGACGTGCTGGCGGTGTCGCGCGAGGAGGCCGCGCTGCTGTCGCAGCCGGCCGGCCTGCGCCCCTACGACGCGATGATCGACCGCTACGAGCCCGGCATGACCTGCGCCCAGCTCGACCGCGTGTTCGGCGAGGTGCGGCAATGGCTGCCCGGCCTGATCCAGCGCGTGATCGACCACCAGGCCAACCAGCCGGTGATCGAGCCGGTGGGGCCGTTCCCGCAGGCGGCGCAGCATGTGCTGTGCGAGCAGGTGATGCGCCTGCTCGGCTTCGATTTCGAGGCCGGCCGGCTGGACGTGAGCGCCCACCCATTCTCGGGCGGCGTGCCCGAGGACGTGCGGCTGACCACCCGCTTCCGCGACGACGACTTCGTCACCAGCCTGCTGGGCACGGTGCACGAGACCGGCCATGGCCGCTACGAGCAGAACCTGCCGCGCGACTGGCTGGGCCAGCCGGTGGCCTCGGCCCGCTCGATGGCCATCCACGAGAGCCAGAGTCTGGCCTTCGAGATGCAGCTGGGCAGCCACGTCGGCTTCGCGACGCTGCTGGCGCCGCTGGTGCGCCGCGCCTTCGGCGACCAGCCGGCCTTCGAGCCGGCCAACCTGCATCGGCTGTTCACCCGCGTCCGGCGCGGCCTGATCCGCGTCGATGCCGACGAGGTGACCTACCCCGCCCACGTGATCCTGCGCTACGAGATCGAGCGGCCGCTGATCGAAGGCGAGCTGCAGCTCGACGACGTACCCGCCCTTTGGGACGAGAAGATGAAGGAGCTGCTGGGCCTGGACACGCGCGGCAACTTCAAGGACGGCCCGATGCAGGACGTGCACTGGCCCGCGGCGCTGTTCGGCTACTTCCCCAGCTATTCGCTGGGCGCGATGTACGCGGCGCAGTGGTTCGCCACGATGCGCCGCCAGCACCCGACGCTCGACACCGACATCGCGCGTGGCGAACTGGCGCCGCTGTTCGACTGGCTGCGCGAGAACATCTGGCGCAAGGCCAGCCGCTGGACCACCGACGAACTGTCGGTGCAGGCCACCGGCGAGACGTTGAACCCGGCGCACTTCAAGGCGCACCTGGAGTCGCGTTACCTCGGCTGACCGAGCTGACCCGGCTGACCGCCGGCCTGGCCGTCGGTCGGCGTGCGTCGGCTCACCTCAGGCGGCCTGAGCCAGCGCCAGTTCCAGGTCGTCCAGCACCTCCTCCAGCCGCGTCATCGGCCGGGCCAGCGCGCGCTGCGGTGCGGGCGGGCGGCGTGAGACGAGCCGGCGGCGCGGGTCGTCCAGCACCGCGTCGTCCAGCGCAAGGCCGTGCGTGGCCAGCCGTGCGGCCAGCGTGCTGCGGCGCGAGCGCAGATCGGCGCGGGTCTTCTGGTAGGCGTGCTCGGCCAGCGCCCGGCGCTGCGAGTAGCTGAAGATGTTGGCCAGGAACATCTGCGGGTCGCGCTGGTCGGGCTCGAACAGCTCGATGTCGGTGCCAGGGTGCGAGCGCTCGTAGCCCTTCAGGCCGAGCTCGAGCCGCGAGTGGATCAGCGAGCGGAAGGTCTGGCTCAGCACCAGCGGCAGCCCGCCCTCGACGATGCGGTGGATGCGCGGTGCGCCGTCGGCCATCACCCGGTGGCGCTGCGCGTGCGTGGCGTCGAAGGGCACCAGCGGGTTCAGGCACAGCAGCAGGTCGAGGCCCTGGTCGAGCAGCACGCTGGCGTGCAGCGTCTTCTTGAGCGCGCCGTCCACGTACGAGCGCCCGCCGATCGTCACCGGCGGGAACAGCCCCGGCAGCGCCGCACTGGCGGCCACCGCGCGCGAGATCGGCACGTGGTCCCAGCCGGGCATGCCGAAGGGCGCGGCCTCGCCGCTGTCCAGGTCGGTGGCCACCAGCACCAGGCGGTGGCCGAGGCGGCGGAAATCATCGGTGCGGCCAGGCGCCTCGAACACCTTGTGCATGCGCGCCTCGAAGGCCCGGTTGTCGAACACGCTGGCGGGCAGGGCGCGGCCGAGCCGCTCGACGGCAGACAGCACGCTGCGCCGCCGCAGCAGCAGGTCGGCCGCCGCCTGGCCGGCCAGCACCGGCAGGGACAACAGCCGGCCGAGGCCCGCGGCCAGCGCCGGCCGCACGAACAGCAGCGGGCTGATGCGGTCGGCCGCGGCGGCCCTGCCGCTGTCGATGAAGGCGTCGAAGAGCTGGCGCGGGCGCATGCCGTTGGCCAGCGCCGCGGCCACGAAGCCGCCGGCCGACACGCCCACGTAGCCGTCGAGCGCGGTGAAGTCGAGCCCGGGCAGGGCCTCGCCGAGCGCGCACAGCGCACCGATCTCCCAGGTGGCGCCCAGCGGGCCGCCGCCGGCCAGCGCCAGCCCGACACGGGCCTGGCGGCGGCGCGGCGCCCGCGGCCCTGCGCCCGGCAAAAGGGGCGCCGCAGCGCCCCTTGTGACATGGCTGGTGGCCATCGATCAGCCGGCGGTGGCGGCCTTGCGAGGGGTGCGGGCCTTGGCCGCGGGCTGGGCAGCCGACTTGGCGGCGCGCTTCGCGGCGGGTTTGGCGGCGGGCTTGGCCTCGACCGGCGCGTCGACCGCCGCGGCGATCGGCTCGGCAGCTTTGGCTGGCTTTGCGGTCTTGCGGGCGGCCGGCCTGGCCTTGGCCACCGGCTTGTCGGCCGCCGCGCCCTTGCCCAGCGCGGCCACCGCGGCGGCCAGCGCGTCCACGCGGTCGGCCAGCGCCGCGACGTCCTTGGCGGTGGGCACGCCCAGTTTGCTCATCGCGCGGGCGGTGCGCTCCTCGAAGATCGATTCGAGCTTGTCCCACTGCACGTTGGCCTTCTGGCCGACGCCGCCGGCCATCGCCGACATCTTGCCGGCCACGTCGCCCAGCTTCTCTTCGGCCGCCGCCTGGGTCTTGCGGTGCAGGCTGGCGCCCTCTTTCATCAGGGTCTCGAAGACCTTGGTGCCCTCGCCCTGGGCCTTGGAGAACGCGCCCAGGCCGGCCAGCCAGATCTGCTGCGCCGAATCCTTGACGGTCTGGGCGAGCTGGCTGTCCAGCAACCCGGCCGGTGACGCGGCCTTCTTCTCGGCCATCTTCTGAAGCTTCTTGACCATGGGGAGCGACTCCTGGGGAATGAGGGGGACGGTGCACCGGCCACGCGCTTCGCGCCGTGCGACCGGAAGTGTAGGCAGCGGCAGTCGAGCCGTCAGCCTAATCGGCGAGGCCGGAGCACGGGGTTTGTACCGACCAAGCGGCGGAGCCCCGGCGGCCGCTGGCCACCGGGGCTGCGCGCCCTCCCAAAAAACGGTCGATCAGGCCATCGGCTTTTTGCGGCGCACGACGAAGCCCATGCCCATCAGGCCGGCCAGCATCATGGCCCAGGTCTGCGGCTCGGGGATCGGCGCGGCCAGCGGCTGCACCGCATTGAAGCCGGCGATCTGGCGGCCGACGAACTCGCCCACGCGCAGGCCGCTGCGCTCGGCCTCGCGCTCGCAGTTGCCGCAGCTGACCTTGCCGTCGTTGCCGAAATCCTTGCCGTCGACGGCGACGAACTTGAAGAACTCGTAGCGGATGATCACCGACTTGTCGTCGTCGGCCAGCGCCACCTCGTCGACCTCGAGCTCGAACGGGTCGGGCGCCGCATCCGGCGCCCGGTTGGCCGGGGCCTTCTGGAAGATGCGCAGGTCGGTCTTGATGTCCTCGACGCGGCCTTCGATCTGGCCGTTGTCGAGCAGCAGGTTGCCCAGGTCGATGTTGCCTTCGTCGCCGCCGCGGCCCTTGTCCTTGACGCGGGTGATGTAGGTCTTGATCCACATCGCCTCGCCCCACTGGTTGGCGGCGCCGTTCTCGGGCTCGGCCACGGCGCGGATCTCGGCGCGCAGGGCCGGCTGGGCGGGCAGGCCGGGCTGCGCCACGATCTGGATCGGGTTCAGGTTGACCGCCGGGATGCCGATGGGCTGCCGGGCCAGCGTGCCGCCGGTGTCGAGCACCCAGTGGTAGCGCGTGAGCGCCGGGCTGCCGGTGGTGGTGACCCCGAAGTGGTCGCACGGGTTCTGCGTCCAGTTGATGTTGGCGCCCGGCCAGCAGCTCTCGCCCGGGGTGCTGAAGCCGCCTGCCGAGGACGGGGTGATCTTGCTGGCTGGCACGCCTACCGGCGTGGCCGCGCCGGGCGCGAAGCCGTACTGGATGCGCACGCCGGCGTGCTGGCCGTTGGCGTCGTTGTAGTCGACCACGTTGACCGTGCCGAAGCGCACCACGCCGAACGGGTCGCCGCCGGCGATGCCGCCGAACGAGCGGTCGTAGCCGAAGATGCTGTTGACGTAGTTGCTGCTGCCGTGGGCATAGGCGCTGGAGGAATCCTTGTAGGTGTGGGAATCCTCGATCTCGATCTCGAAGCCATAGGCCGGGTGCGGCGTGTTGTTGACGACGTCGAAGTTGGCCAGGCTGCCGAACACCTGGGCATGGCCGGGGCCGGCGGCGGCCAGGGCCAGCAGGGCGGCCAGGGGGACGAGCGTGGAGGCGGACTTCATGGGCGCTTTCTGGGGGGACGAGGCTGCAAGAGCAGGCTGGCCGCGCGTAAATACGTGGTCCGAGGGTTTTCTCCCGTGGTTTCGGCGTCTACCCCCGCGCCCCGGGGGGGTGCCGGGCTTGGGGTTAGCGCGCAAGGGGCGCCCGGCGCGCATCGTCAAGAATCCGCCTTTCCAGCGAACGAGCGCCCGCCGGGCCGACGCGTCGGGCGTCGCCCGAGCTGCCAGGCGGCGTCGGGTCTCGTGCGCGGCCATCCGATTCCCCCTGAGGAGATCCCGCATGCATTACTTCGTCACCGGCGCCACCGGCTTCATCGGCAAGCGACTGGTCAAGGCCCTGCTGGCCCGCCGCGGCACGACGGTCCACTTCCTGGTGCGCCCGGGCAGCGAGGGCAAGCTGGCCGACCTGTACGAGTTCTGGGGCGTGTCCAAGGCCCGTGCCGTGCCTGTGACCGGCGACCTCACCTCGCGCAAGCTGGGCGTGAGCGCAGAGGACCTCAAGGCGCTGAAGGGCCAGATCGCCGGCGTGTACCACCTGGCGGCGGTGTACGACCTCCAGGCCGACGAGGAGAGCCAGGTGCGCGTCAACGTGGAGGGCACGCGCAACATGGTGGAGTTCGCCAAGGCCGTCGATGCCAAGCACGTGCACCACGTCAGCAGCATCGCCGCGGCGGGCCTGTACGAGGGCGTGTTCCGCGAGGACATGTTCGACGAGGCCGAGGGCCTGGACCACCCTTACTTCATGACCAAGCACGAGAGCGAGAAGATCGTGCGCAAGGAGTGCAAGGTGCCCTGGACGGTGTACCGCCCGGCCATGGTGGTGGGCGACTCGTCCACCGGCGAGATGGACAAGATCGACGGCCCCTACTACTTCTTCAAGCTGATCCAGCGCATGCGGCAGATGCTGCCGCCGTGGATGCCGGCCATCGGCCTGGAGGGCGGGCGCATCAACATCGTGCCGGTGGACTTCGTCGTGTCCGCGCTCGACCACATCTCGCATTCGCGCCACGCCATCAAGGGCAAGTGCTTCCACCTGGTCGACCCGGTGGGCTACCGCGTCGGCGACGTGCTCGACATCTTCAGCAAGGCCGCGCACGCGCCCAAGATGAACGTGTTCGTCAACGCGGCGCTGCTGGGCTTCATCCCGAAGAGCGTGCGCAAGGGGCTGATGGCGCTGGCCCCGGTGCGCCGGGTCTACCACGCGGTGATGAAGGACCTGGGCCTGCCCGAGGACATGCTCACCTTCGTCAACTACCCCACGCGCTTCGATTGCCGCGAGACGCTGGACGCGCTGAAGGGCAGCGGCATCGCCTGCCCCAACCTGCACGACTACGCCTGGCGGCTGTGGGACTACTGGGAGCGCCACCTCGACCCGGCGCTGTTCATCGACCGCAGCCTGCGCGGCACCGTCGGCGGCAAGGTGGTGCTGGTCACCGGCGGCTCGTCGGGCATCGGGCTGTCGGTGGCCTGCCGCTTTGCCGAGGCCGGCGCCATCACCATCATCTGCGGTCGCGGCGAGGACAAGCTGGCCGCGGCCGTGAAGGAGATCAAGGAAGCCGGCGGCAAGGACGCCCAGGTCTTCAGCTACTCGGTGGACATCGCCGACGAGGCCGGCTGTGCCGAGTTCGTCAGGAAGCTGCAGGAGGAGCACGGCGGCGTCGACTTCCTGATCAACAACGCCGGCCGTTCGATTCGCCGCGCCATCGAGGCCAGCTACGACCGTTTCCACGATTTCGAGCGCACCATGCAGCTGAACTACTTCGGCAGCCTGCGCGTCACGATGGGCCTGCTGCCGGGCATGGTGGCCAAGAAGCGCGGCCACGTCGTCAACATCAGCTCGATCAGCGTGCTGGTCAATGCGCCGCGCTTCTCGGCCTACGTGGCCAGCAAGGCGGCGCTCGATGCCTGGACGCGCTGCGCGTCCAGCGAGTTCGCCGACCAGGGCATCACCTTCACCACGGTGAACATGCCGCTGGTGCGCACGCCGATGACCGCGCCGACCAAGATCTACGACAGCATGCCGCTGCTGCAGCCCGAGGAGGCCGCCGACCTGATCATCCAGGCCTGCATCGACAAGCCGGTGCGCGTGGCCACGCGCCTGGGCATCTTCGGCGCGCTTCTGCACACCGCCGCGCCGCGCGTCACGCAGATCATCATGAACACCACGTTCCGCATGTTCCCCGACAGCGCGGCGGCCAAGGGCGAGAAGGGTGAGAAGGCCAAGCTCTCGCCCGAGGCCATCGCCATGGCGCAGATGATGCGCGGCATCCACTTCTGAGCGGACCCGGGGGCGCCGCCTCGCGGCGCCCCCCGTGGGGATCACTGAAGGCGGCAGAGCCACACTGCTTCGAGAGCCGCCGCGCCGGCGGGTGAGCGCCGCCGTGGCCTCTGGCCGCCGGCGCGCGCAGGCCGGTGCCTACAATCTGCGCGGTCTGCCCACTACCCACGGCGCGCGCATGCCCAACCCCTCCACCGCCCCCGAGCACAGCCTCGACCACATCACCCCGCGCGACCAGGCCGAGATCCTGGCGCAGGCGCTGCCCTACATCCGCCGCTTCCATGGCAAGACGCTGGTCATCAAGTACGGCGGCAACGCGATGACCGATCCGGCGCTGCAGCAGGATTTCGCCGAGGACATCGTGCTGCTCAAGCTGGTGGGCATGAACCCGATCGTGGTGCACGGCGGCGGCCCGCAGATCGACGATGCGCTGAACAAGCTGGGCAAGAAGGGCACCTTCATCCAGGGCATGCGCGTCACCGACGAAGAGACGATGGAAGTCGTCGAGTGGGTGCTGGCCGGCGAGGTGCAGCAGGACATCGTCGGCCTGATCAACGCAGCCGGCGGCAAGGCCGTGGGCCTGACCGGCCGCGATGGCGGGCTGATCCGCGCCCGCAAGATGAAGCTCGCCGACAAGGACGACCCGAGCAAGGAACACGACATCGGCCAGGTGGGCGAGATCACCGCCATCGACCCGAGCGTGGTCAAGGCGCTGCAGGACGACCAGTTCATCCCGGTCATCAGCCCGATCGGCTTCGGCGAGCACAACGAGAGCTACAACATCAACGCCGACCTGGTCGCCGCCAAGCTGGCCACGGTGCTGAAGGCCGAGAAGCTGATCATGCTGACCAACATCCGCGGCGTGCTCGACAAGACGGGCGACCTGATCACCGAACTCACGCCGCGCCAGATCGACGATCTGATCGCCGACGGCACCATCAGCGGCGGCATGCTGCCCAAGCTGGCCGGTGCGATCGACGCGGCCAAGAGCGGGGTCAATGCGGTGCACGTGGTCGATGGCCGCGTGCCGCACGCCATGCTGCTGGAGATCCTCACCGATCAGGCCTACGGCACGATGATCCGCTCGCATTGAGTGCCGGGCCATCATGACGCCGCGACCCTGCGGTCCCCGGGCCTGCCCGTGAAGCCCACCTGGCTGTTCGACCTCGACAACACGCTGCACGACGCCGGCGCGCATGTGTTCGGCGAGCTCAACCGGTCGATGGCCGCCTTTGTCCAGCGCGAGTTGAAGCTCGAGGCGCAGGAGGCCAGCCGGCTGCAGCGCCACTACTACCAGCGATACGGCGCGACGCTGCTGGGCCTGGTGCGCCACCATGGCGTCAAGGCGGCGCACTTCCTGCACGAGACGCACCGGCTGCCGCACCTGGAGCAGCAGGTCAGCACGCACCGGCACGATGTCGAGGCGCTGCGCCGGCTGCCAGGCCGCAAGCTGGTGCTGACCAACGCGCCGCGCGACTACGCGCTGCGCGTGCTGCGCCTGCTGCGCATCGAGCACCTGTTCGATGCGGTCCTGTCGATCGAGGACATGGCCATGTTCGGCCAGCTGCGGCCCAAGCCCGACGCGCGCATGCTGCGCCGCCTGGCCGTGAAGCTGCGGGTGCATCCCAGCCAGTGCATCCTGGTGGAAGACACGCTGGTGCACCAGAAGTCAGCCCGCCGCGTCGGCATGCAGACCGTGTGGATGCAGCGCTACGCCCGCCGCGGCACGCACAGCGGCCCGACGGTGGCGCGCTGGTCCATGCGGCCGGCCTACGTCGACCGGGTGGTGCGCAGCCTGCGGCCCTTGTGCCGCCGGGTTTGAGCGGGCGCAAGGCACCGTCGGAAACCCGCCCACCCTGGGGTCAACCCGACGGTGGAATGGGTGGCGAGTCGGTGTTTACCTGCTCCCAAGGGCCGGTGACCGCTGTGCCAGAATGATTTGAAACCCGCCCCAGATGAGTTCGCCGCCGTGATGTCCGATCTGCCCGAGCCATCCGGCGCCACCGCCGAGCCCGCCGCGCCCGAGGCCGATGAACCGGCTTCCGCGGCCCCGGCGGCGCCGGGCCGCAAGCGGCCCCGGCCCGGCGAACGGCGCGTGCAGATCCTGCAGACGTTGGCCGCGATGCTCGAGCAGCCCGGCGCCGAGCGCATCACCACGGCCGCGCTGGCGGCCCGGCTCGAGGTCAGCGAGGCCGCGCTCTATCGCCACTTCGCCAGCAAGGCGCAGATGTTCGAGGGCCTCATCGAGTTCATCGAGTCGAGCGTGTTCACGCTGGTCAACCAGATCGTCGAGCGCGAGACCTCGGGCACCGTGCAGGCCCAGCGCATCACCACCGTGCTGCTGCAGTTCGGCGAGAAGAACCCGGGCATGGTGCGCGTGATGGTGGGCGACGCGCTGGTCTTCGAGCACGAGCGGCTCATCGCCCGCATGAACCAGTTCTTCGACCGCGTCGAGTCGCAGCTGCGCATCAGCCTGCGTGCGGCCTTCGATGCCGCGGGGTCGGTCACCCCGACGGTCGAGGCCCAGGCGCTGGCCTCGGGGCTCACGGCGCTGATCGTCGGGCGCCTGCAGCGCTATGCGCGCAGCGGCTTCAAGCGCAACCCGACCGACCAGCTCGAGCCGGTGCTGGCGCGCCTGACGGCGTGATCCTGCCGCTGGAGGTGCGGCCCGGCGAGTGGCTGCACCTGCTGCCCCAGCGCGCGGCCTTCGACCCCGCGCGGGGCTGCCTGCTGGTGGCCGATGCGCACGTCGGCAAGGCCGTGTCGTACCGGCGCATGGGCGTGCCGGTGCCCGAGGCCACCACCGACGACACGCTGCAGCGGCTGGACGAGGCCATCGCGGCCACCGGGGCGCAGCGCCTCGTGTTCCTCGGCGACCTGCTGCACTCGGCGCGCTCGAACGCACCGCACACCTTCGAGGCGGTGGCCCGCTGGCGCCACCGCCACGCTGGCGTGGCGGTGGTGCTGGTGCGCGGCAACCACGACGACCGTGCCGGCGATCCACCGGCCGAGTGGCGGATCGACGCCGTCGACGAACCACTGAGCCTGGGGCCCTGGCGCCTGTGCCACCACCCGCAGCCGCACGACGACGGCTACGTGCTCGCCGGCCACCAGCACCCCTGCATCACGCTGGGCGGTCGGGCGCACGGCCGGCTGCGCCTGCCGTGCTTCCACTTCGGCGACCGCGTGGGCGTGCTGCCGGCCTTCGGCGCCTTCACCGGCATGCACGCGGTGCGCCGACAGCCGGGCGACCGGGTGGCGGCGGTGGCCGACGACCGCGTCGTGCTCGTCTGAGCCCGGGGCCGGGTGGCCGGCGCCTGCGCGGCCCCCCGTAAACTGCCGCCCATGTCGTCGTCATCGCTCGAATCGCTGCTCGCCCGTGCCGAGCGCCTGCTGGTCCGCCTCGAAGGCGTGCTGCCCCATCCGCTGGCGCCGCCCGACTGGGGCGCGTCGATCGCCTTCCGCTACCGCAAGCGCGGCGCGTCGGGCTGGCTGCAGCCGGTGCGGCAGGTGGCGCCGATCGGGCTGTCCGACCTGAAGGAGGTCGACGGCCAGAAAGACCGGCTGCTGCGCAACACCGCGCAGTTCGTGGCCGGCCTGCCGGCCAACAACGTGCTGCTCACCGGCGCACGCGGCACCGGCAAGAGCTCGCTGATCAAGGCCTGCCTGAACGAGTACGCACCGCGCGGCCTGCGCCTGATCGAGGTCGACAAGGCCGACCTGGTGGACCTGCCCGACCTGGTGGACCTGGTGTCCGACCGGCCCGAGCGCTTCATCGTCTTCTGCGACGACCTCAGCTTCGACGAGGGCGAGCCCGGCTACAAGGCGCTGAAGTCCATCCTCGACGGCAGCATCTCGGCGGCCAGCGACAACGTGCTGATCTACGCCACCAGCAACCGCCGCCACCTGCTGCCCGAGTACATGAAGGAGAACCTCTCCTACACCCACACCGACGATGGCGAGGTGCACCCGGGCGAGGTGGTGGAAGAGAAGATCTCGCTGTCCGAGCGCTTCGGCCTGTGGATCAGCTTCTACCCGTTCAGCCAGCCCGAGTACCTGGCCATCGTCGCGCAGTGGCTGCGTCATTTCGGCGTCGGCGAGGCGACCATCGAGACGGCACGCCAGCCGTCGCTGGTGTGGGCGCTGGAGCGCGGCTCGCGCTCGGGCCGCGTGGCCTACCAGTTTGCGCGCGACTGGGCCGGACGCGACCACGCCGCCGACGAGGCGCTGGCGCAGGCGTCGGACACGCCGGGACCGGACGGCCTGGACCGTGTCTGAGTCCGGCGCGGTCACCTCGGTCGACGGCGTCGTGCGTGCCGCGCGCGAGGCGGTCGACGTGGCCGTCGGCGTGCTGATCGAGCGCGATGCGCAGGGCCGCGAAGGCCGCTTCCTGCTCACCAGCCGCCCCGAGGGCAAGGTCTACGCCGGCTACTGGGAGTTCCCGGGCGGCAAGTTCGAGGCCGGCGAGACGCTGGAGCAGGCGCTGCGCCGCGAACTGCACGAGGAGATCGGCATCACCATCGGGGCGGTGCATCCCTGGCAGCAGGAGGTGTTCGACTACCCGCATGCGCGCGTGCGGCTGCACTTCTGCAAGGTCTACGACTGGCAGGGCAACTTCGAGATGCGCGAGGGCCAGCGCATGGCCTGGGAATCGCTGCCGGTGCGGTCGGCGCCGGTGCTGCCGGGCACGCTGCCGGTGCTGCGCTGGTTCGCCGCCGAGCGTGGCCATGCCGGGCCGACGCATGTCGAGTGACTACACTTTGGCCATGGACTGGCTCGACAGCATCAAGTGGGACCGCGACGGCCTGGTGCCCGTCATCGCGCAGGAGGCCGGCAGCGGCGACGTGCTGATGTTCGCCTTCATGAACCGCGAGGCCCTGGCGCTCACCGCCGAGCGCGGCCAGGCGGTGTACTGGAGCCGATCGCGCCAGCGCCTGTGGCACAAGGGCGAGGAGAGCGGGCACTTCCAGCAGGTGCACGAGCTGCGCATCGACTGCGACGCCGACGTGGTGCTGCTGAAGGTCACCCAGCTCGGCCACGAGCCCGGCATCGCCTGCCACACCGGCCGCCATTCCTGCTTCTTCCGCCGGCTCGAGGGCGGCGACTGGCAGGCGGTGGAGCCGGTGCTCGAAGACCCTGAACGCATCTACCGCCGATGACCCCCGCCCCCATCACCTCGCAGGACCTGCTGGCGCGCCTGGCCGAGGTCATCGAATCGCGCAAGCCCGAGGCCGGCGGCGACCCCGCCACCAGCTACGTGGCGCGCCTGTTTGCCAAGGGCACCGACGCCATCCTCAAGAAGATCGGCGAGGAGGCCACCGAGACCGTGATGGCCGCCAAGGACGGCGTGCCCGAGAAGATCGTCTACGAGGTGGCCGACCTGTGGTTCCACTCGATGATCGCGCTGGCCGCCTTCGGCCTGAAGCCGGCCGACGTGCTGGCCGAACTGGCGCGGCGCGAGGGCCTGTCGGGCCTGGAAGAATTTGCGCTGCGCAAGGTGGCCCAGCGCGACAAGGACGGCACCTGAGGTGCCTCGAACGGAGACATCACGCCCATGAGCCAGGACCCCAACTGCATCTTCTGCAAGATCGTCGCCGGGCAGATCCCGTCGAAGAAGGTCTATGAAGACGACGATCTGCTGGCCTTCCACGACATCCACCCGTGGGCGCCCGTGCACATCCTGGTCATCCCCAAGCTGCACATCGCCAGCATGGTCGACGTCGGCCCCGAGCACCAGGCCCTGCTGGGCAAGATGATGACCCTGTCGCCGCGGCTGATGAAGGAGCTGGGCGTCACCAACGGTTACCGCCACCTCATCAACACCGGCGCCGACGGCCGCCAGGAAGTGCCGCACGTGCACCTGCATGTGATGGGTGGCCCGCGGCCCTGGTCGAAGGGCTGACCCGTCCGCCGACCCGGACAGGTCGGGTCACCTAGAATCCAGGCATTCGTCTTCAGGAGACCGACATGGGTTCATTCAGCATCTGGCACTGGCTCATCGTGCTGGTGGTGGTGGTGCTGATCTTCGGCACCAAAAAGCTCAAGAACGTGGGCTCCGATCTCGGTGCCGCTGTCAAGGGCTTCAAGGATGGCGTGAAGGACGGCACCACGTCGGCCGACGCCGCGGCGGCGCAGGCGCCGCAGCAGGTCACCACCGCGCAGAAGGCCGCCGCGGACCCCAACACCGTCGACGTCGAGGCCAAGACCAAGTCCTGACCGTGAGCAAAGCTGCCGGGCCGGCCCGGCCGCAAGACCTGCCTCGATGATCGATTTCGGCTTCGACAAGATTGCGCTGATCGGCGCCGTGGCCCTCATCGTCATCGGGCCCGAGAAGCTGCCGCGCGTGGCCCGCACGGTGGGTGCGCTGCTGGGCAAGGCGCGGCGCTACGTGGCCGACGTCAAGGCCGAGGTCAATCGCTCGATCGAGCTCGAGGAACTGCAGAAGATGAAGACGCAGTTCGAGGACGCGGCGCGCGACGTCGAAAGCTCGGTCACCCGAGAAGTCAACGAGGCCAGTGCGGCCTTCAACCAGACCTTCCAGGATGCGACGTCCGGACTCCATGGCAACCTGCTCGACAGCCCGATATACGACCCGCTGGCCGCGACCGCGCCGCAGTACAAGCGCCCCGACAAGCACTGGCGGCTCAAGCGCAGCGCCGTGCCTCGCTGGTACAAGCAGCGAGCCGGCGTGCGCACGCACACCCAGTCGGGTGCCGCGCGCGTCGCGCGTTTTCGCCCGCCGGGGCTGAAGAAATGAGCACTGGCGGCGAACCGCGCGACGAACTCGAAGGCACCGAGCAGCCGTTCGTTTCGCACCTGGTCGAACTGCGCGACCGCCTGGTGCGCGCCCTCATCGCCGTGGCGGTGGCCTTTGTCGCGCTGGCCGTCTATCCCGGGCCGTCGGGCCTGTACGACCTGTTGGCCGCGCCGCTGGTGGCCCACCTGCCCAAGGGCGCCACTCTGATCGCCACCAACGTCATCTCGCCCATCCTGGTGCCGCTGAAGATCACCCTGATGGCCGCCTTCATGCTGGCGCTGCCGGTGGTGCTGTACCAGCTCTGGGCCTTCGTCGCGCCGGGCCTGTATTCGCACGAGAAGAAGATGGTGCTGCCGCTGGTGGTCACCAGCACGGTGCTGTTCGTCGTCGGGGTGGCGTTCTGCTACTTCCTGGTCATCCCGGGCATGTCGAAGTTCATCCAGGCCTTCGCTCCCGCCAGCATCACGGCGGCGCCAGACATCGAGCAGTACTTCGGCTTCGTGCTCACGCTGTTCCTGGTCTTCGGCATCTCATTCGAGGTGCCGGTGGCGGTGATCGTGCTGGTGCGCATCGGCTTCGTCACGGTCGAGCAACTCAAGACCTTCCGCGGCTACTTCATCGTCGCCGCCTTCATCATCGCCGCGGTGGTGACGCCGCCCGACGTGATTTCGCAATTGGCGCTGGCGGTGCCCATGTGCATCCTCTACGAGGCCGGCATCTGGGCAGCCCAGGTGTTCGTCAAGCACACCCAGGCGCCCGACGCCGAGCCGGCCGACTCCAGCAAGACCTGACCGGCTTCGCGCCCTTCAGCGCGGCCGTCGCAGTTGCCGCGGACGCTGCACCACCTCGAGCGACAGCTCGAGGGCCCGGTCGCCGCGTTGCACGCCGATGCGGGCGACCTCGCCCGGGGTGAGCGCGGCCACGCTGTTGAGCAGCTCCGACGTGGTCGCGACCGACTGGCCGGCCACCGAGACCACCACGTCGCCGGGCCGCAGGCCACCGCGGCTGGCCGGCCCGTCCTGCAGCACGGCGGTGATCAGCACGCCGCTGCGGATCGGCAGCTTGAGGTTTTCGACCAGATCGGGGGTGAGTTCCCGAGGCTCCACGCCGAGCCAGCCGCGGCGCACCTGGCCGTCGCGCAGCAGGCCCTCCATCACCGATTGCGCCAGGTCCACCGGGATCGCGAAGCCGATGCCCTGGCTGCCGCCCGAGCGCGAGAAGATGGCCGTGTTGATGCCCACCAGGTGGCCGTTCACGTCGACCAGTGCACCGCCCGAATTGCCGGGGTTGATGGCCGCGTCGGTCTGGATGAAGCTCTCGAAGGTCGACAGGCCCAGGCCCTGGCGGCCGAGCGCGCTGACGATGCCCGAGGTGACGGTCTGCCCCACGTTGAAGGGATTGCCGATGGCCAGCACCACGTCCCCCACGCGCAACAGCTCGCTGCGGCCCAGGGTGACCGAGGGCAGCTTGTCGAGCGTGATGCGCAGCACCGCCAGGTCGGTCTCGGGGTCGGTGCCGACCACGGTGGCGCGCGCCTCGCGCCCGTCCGACAGGCGCACATCGATCTCGGTGGCGCCTTCGACCACGTGGTTGTTGGTCAGCAGCACGCCCTCGGGCGAGACGATGACGCCGGAGCCGACGCCGATCTGCAGCTGGTGCGGATCGCGGTCGAAGAAGGGCCGCATGCCCGGATCGCCTGCCGACGGCCGGCGGCCGCCGGACTTGCGGGCCGTGACGCTGACGACGGCGGGCGAGGCGGTCTGCGCGGCGGCGTGGTACCCGGTGAACGCCACCGGCAGGGTGGCCGGGGCCGCGGCGGTGGTCGCTTGCGGACTGCTGGCGGCCGAGGCCGGCAGCGGCGCCATGCGCACCGACACCGATTCGGACAGGATCGGCGGGCCACGCCCTTCCAACGACAGCCATTGCGGCTTCAGCGTGGCGACGACGAACAGCATCGCCATCGCCACGGTGACGGCCTGCGAGAAAATGAGCCAGAGTCTGCGCATCGGACAGTGAAGGGGAGGCCGCCATGGCCCAGCGCTCGGAGATGGAATCGCACCTTGCAGCGCTGCTGTCGGTGGACCGTTTCAAGGATTATGGGCCGAACGGCCTGCAGGTCGAGGGCCGCGCATCGGTGCATCGGCTGGTCAGTGGCGTGACGGCCAGCCTGGCCCTGATCGACGCGGCCATCGCCGACGGCGCCGATGCGCTGGTGGTGCACCACGGCCTGTTCTGGCGCGGACAGGACGGTCGCCTGACCGGTTGGCTGCGCCAGCGCGTGGCACGCCTGCTTGCTCACGACATCAGCCTGTTCGCCTACCACCTGCCGCTCGACGCGCATGCCGAACTCGGCAACAACGCCCAGCTCGGCCTGCGCCTGGGCCTGGCGGCCGATGGTCGCTTCGGCGACCAGGACATCGGCTGCATCGGCCCGGCACCGGCCGGCCTGGAAGCCACGGCATTGGCCGCGCGCGTCACCGTGGCCCTGGGGCGCCAGCCGCTGCTGCTGCCGGGCGACGGCCGCCCGCTGCGGCGCGTGGCCTGGTGCACCGGCGGCGCCCAGGGGTTCTTCGAGGCGGCGATGGCCGCGGGCGCCGATGCCTTCCTCACTGGCGAGGTGTCGGAGCCGCAGGCTCACCTGGCGCGCGAGACGGGCGTGGCCTACCTCGCCTGCGGCCACCATGCCACCGAGCGCTACGGGGCACAGGCCCTGGGCACCCACCTGGCCGCCGCCTTTGGCATCGAACACCACTTCATCGACCTGGACAACCCCGCATGACCGACCGCCCCGACACGCGCCTGCTGGCCCTGACGATGGGCGACCCCGCCGGCATCGGACCCGAGATCCTGGTGCGGGCGTTTGCGCAAGGCGACTGCGGCGCCTGCTTGGTGTTGGGCGACGTGCGGGTGCTGCGCCGTGCGGCGGCCCAATGCGGGCTGACGCTGCCGATGGCGCGCATCGACGCGCCGGCCCAGGCGAGCTCTGTGCCGCCGGGCTGCCTGCCGGTTTGGCAGCCGCCTGGCCTGGCCCTTGGCCTGGCCGAGCTGCCGATGGGGCGCATCGACGCACGGGCCGGGGCGGCGGCCGCCTGCTGCATCGAGGCTGGCGCCCGCCTGGCGCTGGACGGCGTCGTGGCCGGCCTGGTCACGGCGCCGATCCACAAGGAGGCCTTGTCGGCCGCCGGCGTGCCTTTCCCGGGCCACACCGAGATGCTGCAGGCCGCCGCCGGCGGCGCTCCGGTGCGCATGATGCTGGCCAACGACCAGCTGCGTGTCGTGCTGGTGACCATCCACGTGGCGCTGCGGCGGGCCATCGAGATGCTGGATGTCGACGGCGTGCTGCAGACGGTGCGCATCGCCCACCTGGCCGCGGCGGCCTGGGGCCAGGCAGCGCCCCGCATCGCCGTGGCCGGGCTCAACCCGCACGCCGGGGAGGGCGGCCTGTTTGGCGACGAGGAAGTTCGCATCATCGGCCCGGCCATCGAGGCGGCCCGTGCCGAGGGCATCGATGCGCGTGGGCCGTTCGCGCCCGACACGGTGTTCATGCGGGCGCGCCACGCCCCCGGTCACCCCGGCGAGTTCGACCTGGTGGTGGCGATGACCCACGACCACGGCCTGATCCCGGTGAAGTACCTGGGGGTGGAGCAGGGCGTCAATGTCACGCTGGGCCTGCCCTTCGTGCGCACCAGCCCCGACCACGGCACCGCCTTCGACATCGCCGGCACCGGCCGGGCCGACCCGGCCAGCCTTCAGGCGGCGATCGCGATGGCGCGGCGGCTCATGCCGACGGTGCGCCCGGGCTGACCTGCGCCAGTTGGCGGCGTGCCCGCGCCGTGGCACGCTCGATGAGGTAGGCGTTCTCGAAGGCGCGCATGCGGCCTGTCTCGCACATGCGGGCGAGCATGCGGTAGGTCATCGAGATGGTCTTGCGCTGCTTGGCACCGTGCTTGAAGACGAAGAAGGTGCGCGCCGAGCTGACATGCGCGAGCCGCACCTTCTCCCAGGCGCCCTCGACGTGCATCTGGTAGGCGAAGCCGATCTGCACGTGGTCGGCCAGCGACTTGCCGCGCATCGGTTCCACCGGCTCCGGCGGCGGCAGCCCGGCGATGTCGATGTCGGCCGAGGTGAGCTCGGGCTCGGCGGTCAGGTCGATGTCGACCTTGCCGTTCCAGTCGACCGAGGCCTCGTCGACCAGGCCGACGGCCTTGGCTTCCTCGGCGGTGAAGTCGGAAGCCTGCACCGCATCGCGCAGCACCGGCAACCCGGTGGAGGACAGCGGCGGCAGTTCGGCCGGCTTGGGCACCGGCGTGGCCAGCACGCCGTCGACCTGCTTGGCCAGCAGATTGTGTTCGAGCGTGGACAGCGACTGGCCCTTCAGCGACTCGGCATGGGCCGGCAGCAACTGGGCGAAGAAGTCGCGGCGCACCGTCTCGGCACAGCGGATGCGGTCGAGACCGGCGTTGAGGTCCTTCATCAATTGCGGCAACTGCCGCAGGAAGGCCGCACGCTGGGCTGGCAGGCTCTTGGGCTGCACGCTCATGACGAGTTCGCGGCCGATCTCGCGCATGCGGCGGGTCAGGGCGCTGTCGGTGCCGGTCTCGAGCTCGGCACTGGCCATCGCGCGGCTCCAGACCTGGCCCAGGAACTGGCGCAAGAATTCAGGAACCGGCAGCGGCTGCAGCGCGCCATCGAGTTGCTGCGCGAAGCGCTGGGCCACGCGAAGGTGGTCTTCCTTGCGGGCCAGCAACTGGTCGGTGCCGCCGTCGGCCTGCACCTGGGCCTTGGCCTGCTCGGCGATGAAGGACTCGAGGGCATTGAGCTTGTGCTCGTAGACCTCGATCTGCTCGAAGTCGCCCTCGACGATCTCCTGCACTAGCTCGCGCACCCGTGTGAGCAGGGCCTGGCCCTCGTCGCTGTCGAAATCGTCCACCGCCGACCCGAGCGTGGCGATGCGGTTGACGAAGCGCCGCACCGGGTGCCGGCGCGACGAGAAGAAGCTGGTGTCGCCCAGTGCTGCGCGCAACACCGGCAACTGCAAGCGGCCGATCTGCCGCGCCATCTGCGGCGGCACCTTGGGGTCGGACAGGATCTGGTCGAACAGCCCGGCGATGACGTCGATCACCATGTGGTCGATGGCGCCGGTGGCTGCCTGGCGCAGCTCGTCGCGGTGCGCCATGATCACGTTGGGCGCCATCATCACGCCCATGCCGACGCCTTCGCCCCCGTCGCTCCAGTCGCCGCCGTAGGCGTCGCCTGCCATGTCGTGGATGGCCGCCGACGAGTGCGACAGCCGCCTGATCAGCGACATCATCTGGCCGTCGACATGGCCCATCGGAGTGCCGCCGCCGTGGCCGTGGCCCATGCCACCGTGGCCCGACGACGGGAATCCGCCGCGGCCGGACGTACCGCCCGTGCCGAAGCGCTGGGTCAGGCGGCCCGAGGCCGTCAGGCCATGGCCGCTGCTGTCGTCGAGCCCGCCGTGCAGGCTTCCTGCGCCGGTGCCCCGGCCACTGTCGCTGGGCCGTTGGCGAACCGACAGGCCCACAGGCTTGATGCCGGACTGGCGCAGGTCGTTGACGATGTCGACATAGGTCTCCCGCATCGCCTGGGCGAGCGAGCGGCCGATCTCGGTGCTCAGCACCTTGCGCACCTCGTGCCGATCGGACACCGATTCGACGGCACGGATCATCGCCTGCCCGACCACCTCGGCGCGCAGCGGATTGTGTTCCGGGTCGGCGCGGCCCAGGCGCAGCAGCGTGCCGATGTAGGCATCCAGCTCCCGGATCTCCCACTCGCAGTTGTGGGCGATCTCGAGCGCGAAGCGGTCGGCCGAGACCTGGATCTCGACCTCGTGGTCGTCGACCAGGCTGAGCGCGTCCCAGCTCGTCAGTCCGCCGTGGGAGGACGATCCGTCGAGCGCGCCCACCTCGCGCGCCACCCTGCCGTCCAGCGTCTCGTTGAAGGTGAGGGCAAAGATCGCCAGCTTGCGGTTGAGCTCGAACTGCGCCCCGAGAAGGCCGTCGCGGTGGAAGACGTTGTTGGACGACAGTGCCGCCAGACCGAGGCTGTCGACGGTTCGCTCTGCCGCGGTGCGCGCAGCCATCCGAACGCGCTGGACGGCGCTTTCGAGGTTGGCGGGCAGGCGGGCGGGCAGGGTCGTGTTCATCGCAGCGAGGCAAGGGGGGCGGCACGATGCCGCCGCCGATGCCTGCGGAGTCCTCGTCACTGCCTCAGTATCGACCGAATGGCGGCCCGACTTGAGCGTCGGGCCATCCGTTCGAGGGGGCGAGAACCCGTTACTTGTGTTTCAAGGCGTCGCGGATCTCGCGCAACAGCAGCACATCCTCGGCCGGCGGTGCGGGCNCCGGGGGGGCGGCGGGTTGTTCGCGCTTCAGGCGGTTGATCTGCTTGATCATCATGAAGATCACGAAGGCCAGGATGACGAAGTTGAAGGTGATCGTGATGAAACTGCCATAGGCAAAGACGTTGCCCACCTTCTGGGCTTCGGCCAACGACGCACCGGCGGGCACGTTGCCGGCCAGCACGAGGTACTTGTTGGTGAAGTCGGCCTGTCCGCCCATGATCAGGTTGACGACCGGCATGATCAGGTCCTTCACGACCGAGTCGACGATCTTTCCGAATGCTCCCCCGATGATGACGCCGACCGCCAGGTCGACGACATTGCCCTTCATTGCAAACTCTTTGAACTCGCTGGCAAAACTCATTTCTACTGCTCCTCATGGACATCCGGCACCCCCGTGGCGCCGGGCGGAAGTATCGTCCACTTCGTTCGTTGGCCGGGCCGATGCCCGCACGTCAGGTCGGTGCCAGCCGCTCCGCTAGAATCTCGGGTTGCCCCTGAGTCCCCCTTACGCATCTTCGAGGATCCCCATGAGTGACAGTCCTTTCGACCAAGGTCGACGCACCTGGGTGGCGGCCACGGCCGGAGCCGGCGCCATCGGCGGTGTCGCGGCGGCGGTGCCGTTCGTCAGCACCTTCGCGCCTTCCGAACGGGCCAAGGCCGCCGGCGCGGCCGTCGAGGCCGACATCAGCGCCTTGAAGCCTGGTGAAAAGATGACCGTCGAATGGCGGGGCAAGCCGGTCTGGATCGTGCGTCGCACGAAAGAGCAGCTCGACACGCTCAAGAAGACCGAGCCGCAGGTGGCCGATCCCAAGTCGGAGCGCAACCCCGGCGAACTGACCCCGCCCTACGCCCGCAACGAATACCGCTCGATCAAGCCCGAGTTCCTGGTGGCCGTCGGCATCTGCTCGCACCTGGGGTGCTCGCCGTCCGACAAACTGGCCCCTGGCGCGCAGCCTTCGTTGCCCGACGACTGGCAGGGGGGCTTCCTCTGCCCCTGCCACGGCTCCACCTTCGATCTCGCCGGCCGCGTGTTCAAGAACAAGCCTGCCCCCGACAACCTCGAAGTTCCGCCGCACATGTTCCTGTCCGACACGCTGCTGCTGATCGGCGAGGACAAGAAGGCCTGAGGCCTCACGCACAACGAAAGCACAGAGGGCAGACATGGCAGATTTCAAGGTAGCACCGGCCGACGCGCCGTTGGGCACCAAGCTCATGACATGGGTGGACAACCGGTTCCCGGCGTCCAAGATGTACAAAGAGCACATGTCGGAGTACTACGCTCCGAAGAACTTCAACTGGTTCTACATCTTCGGCTCGCTGGCGCTGCTGGTGCTGGTGATCCAGATCGTCACCGGCATCTTCCTGGTGATGCACTACAAGCCGGACGCGGCCCTGGCCTTTGCCTCGGTCGAGTACATCATGCGCGACGTGCCTTGGGGCTGGCTGATCCGCTACATGCACTCCACGGGTGCCTCGGCGTTCTTCGTGGTGGTGTACCTGCACATGTACCGCGGGCTCATCTACGGCAGCTACCGCAAGCCGCGCGAACTGGTCTGGGTGTTCGGTTGTGCGATCTTCCTGGCCTTGATGGCCGAAGCCTTCATGGGCTACCTGCTGCCCTGGGGCCAGATGAGCTACTGGGGCGCACAGGTGATCGTCAACCTGTTTGCCGCCGTGCCCTTCATCGGCCCCGACCTGGCGCTGCTGATCCGCGGTGACTACGTGGTGGGGGACGCCACGCTGAACCGCTTCTTCAGCTTCCACGTCATCGCCGTGCCGCTGGTGCTGCTGGGCCTGGTGGTGGCGCACATCATCGCGCTGCACGAAGTGGGCTCGAACAACCCCGACGGTGTCGAGATCAAGGCCAAGAAGGGCCCCGATGGCCACCCGCTGGACGGCATCCCGTTCCACCCGTACTACTCGGTCCACGACATCTTTGGCGTCGGCCTGTTCCTGATGGTGTTCTGCGCCATCCTGTTCTTCGGCCCCGAACTGGGCGGCTATTTCCTCGAGTACAACAACTTCATCCCGGCCGACCCGCTGAAGACGCCGCCGCACATTGCGCCGGTGTGGTACTTCACGCCCTACTACTCGATGTTGCGGGCCACCACCGACCCGATGGTCAACGTGCTGTGCGTGATCGTCGGCCTGGCCGGGTTGGTGTCACTGATGGCCGTGAAGGGCAAGATCAAGTTCGTCGCCGTCGGCGCAGCGCTGGTGACCATCGTCCTGCTCAAGACCTTCGACGCCAAGTTCTGGGGTGTGGTCGTCATGGGCGGCGCGGTCGTGATCCTGTTCTTCCTGCCCTGGCTCGACAACTCGCCGGCCAAGTCCATCCGCTACCGTCCGGGCTGGCACAAGGTGATGTACGGCATCTTCGTGGTGTTCTTCATCGTGCTGGGCTACCTGGGCATCCAACCGCCTTCCGACATCGGCACGCTGGTCGCCCAGGTGGGCACGCTCTTCTACTTCGGCTTTTTCCTGCTGATGCCCTGGTGGAGCACGATCGGCACCTTCAAGCCGGTGCCCGACCGCGTCACCTTCAAGCCGCATTGAGGCAGGAGCGAGAACAACCATGAAAAGAATCCTTGCTGCCCTGCTGGCTTCCCTGGCCCTGGTGTCCTCCGTCCAGGCCAACACGGACGGCCCGGCCTGGGACAAATTCCCGAAGGAGCGCATCACCGACGTGGCGGCGCTGCAAAACGGGGCCAAGCTCTTCGTCAACTACTGCCTCAACTGCCATGCGGCCGCGTTCATGCGCTACAACCGCCTGCAGGACATTGGCCTGACCAACGACCAGATCAAGAAGAATCTGGTCTTCGCCGGCGACAAGGTGGGCGATCTGATGACCGTCGCCCTGGCGGCCAAGGACGCGAAGGATTGGTTCGGTGCCGTGCCGCCCGATCTCACCGTCATCGCCCGTTCGCGTGCCGGCGGCAACGGCAGCGGTGCCGACTACCTGTACACCTACATGCGCGGCTTCTACCGCGACGAGACCCGCCCGACCGGCTGGAACAACTTGGTCTTCCCGGCAGTGGGCATGCCCCATGTGTTGTGGCAACTGCAGGGCGAGCAGCGCGCCATCTACGTCGAAGAGAAGGATCCGCACGATCCCAAGAAGACGGTCCACACCTTCAAGGGCTTCGAACTGACCAAGCCCGGCTCGATGAGCAAGGCCGACTACGACAATGCCGTGGCCGATCTGGTGGCCTACCTTCAGTGGATGGGCGAACCGGCCCAGAACCAGCGCGTGCGCCTGGGGGTGTGGGTGCTGTTGTTCCTGGCACTCTTCACCGTCCTCGCCTGGCGCATGAACGCCACGTTCTGGAAGAGCGTCAAGTAAGCCTTCGCGTGCCCGGCCGATCGGCCGGGTCGAGCGCGCAGTGGCCGCCTCGCGGCGCCACTGCGTTTGTCGTTTTGAGCATCGGCCGCATCGGCCGCACTGGGAGCCCACAGCCATGATGGTGCTTTACTCCGGAACCACCTGCCCCTATTCGCACCGTTGCCGTTTCGTGCTGTTCGAAAAGGGCATGGACTTCGAGATCCGCGACGTCGACCTCTTCGCCAAGCCCGAGGACATCGCGTTGATGAACCCGTACAACGAGGTGCCCATCCTCGTCGAGCGCGACCTCATCCTGTACGAGTCGCACATCATCAACGAGTACATCGACGAGCGCTTTCCCCATCCGCAGTTGATGCCCGGCGACCCCGTGGCCCGTGCGCGGGTGCGGCTGTTCCTGTTCAACTTCGAGAAGGAACTGTTCGCGCACGTCAACCTGCTCGAGGCGCGCGGCGGCACCAAGGCCACCGACAAGCAACTCGAAAAGGCGCGCCTGCAGATCAGTGACCGCCTCACGCAGCTGGCGCCGATCTTCCTGAAGAACAAGTACATGCTCGGCGACGATTTCTCGATGCTCGACGTGGCCATCGCCCCGCTGCTGTGGCGCCTGGACTACTACGGCATCGACCTGTCGAAGAACGCGGCGCCGCTGCTGAAGTACGCCGAGCGCATCTTTTCGCGCCCCGCCTACATCGAGGCGCTGACACCGTCCGAAAAGGTGATGCGCAAGTAAGCATCCCACCCACACGCAGGATGCGCGCATGACGATCCCCGCCGCCCCGGACGAGCACGGCAGTTCCACGCGCCCGTACCTGTTGCGTGCACTGCACGACTGGTGCACCGACAACGGCTTCACCCCGTACATCGCGGTCTTCGTCGATCGGACGGTGCAGGTGCCGATGGAGTACGTGAAGAACAACGAGATCGTGCTGAACGTCGGTTTCGAGGCCACCAGCGGCCTGAAGCTCGGCAACGATTTCATCGAGTTCAAGGCCCGTTTCGGCGGTAGCTCGCGCGACATCGTGGTACCGGTCGACCATGTGGTGGCGATCTACGCCCGCGAGAACGGCCAGGGCATGGCGTTCCCCGTGCCCACGTTGGCCGCGATCGACGACACGGGCCCGACCGCCGAGCCTGCGGCTCGAGGGGTCCTGCGCCTGGCCCATGCGGATGAAACGGTCGAGGCGCCGGCGCCCGCACCGGCGCCCCGAGCGGGCTGGCGCGACGAGCAGCCGCCGGAGCCGCCCGCACCGCCGACCCCTCCCGCCGGGCCGAGGCCCACGCTCAAGCGGGTCAAATGAAGTCGATCCGGCCGGCCGCCGCGAGCACGCCGGCCGACTGACCGGGTCTTGCGCAGGCCCGCATCGGCGCGAGTCCTACAATTTGCGGTTCGCCGGCTTAGCTCAGTTGGTAGAGCAACCGCCTTGTAAGCGGTAGGTCATCCGTTCGAGTCGGATAGTCGGCACCAAATCACCCAACCGGCAGACCGGTGGATTGTCATCCGGCCGTCAGCACGCGCACCCGGATCGGCAACGCGGGCCAACCAAGGTCAACCAATCGGGTCTCCAGCGCCGGTACCATGTGCCGCAGCTTGGCGGCCACGGCACCATTGCGGGCCAGCAGCGCCCAGCCATCGGTGTCCACCGGGCCGGGCTGCACCATCGTCTGCAGCGCCGGCGGCAGCAGCGGCAGGATCGCCTCGAAGCGCTGCCGCGATTCCTTCAGCCGCTGTGCCAGCCGAGCAAGGGGCTCGCTGCGATCGAGCGCCTGGCGGATGGGCAGTGACGGTGGAGCGGGCGCGGCCATGCGCAGGAGTTTAGCGATGCAGATCATGATCACCCACGGCACCCTGGCCCGCACCCGCGTGCTGCAGTTCAGCCGCTGGCGCCTGCTGGCGGCCGGGGCCGCGCTCGTCGCGTTGCTGGTGCTGGCGTCGGGCACCGTCTACCACTTCGTTTTCCTCAAGGCCGTGCGCGACGGCTGGCCGGTGGTGAGCCAATTGGTGCGGCCCATCGTGCAGGACGAACTGGCGCAGCGCGAGCGTTTCATGCGCGACAACCTCGACGCCATGGCCCAGAAGGTGGGCGAGATGCAGGCCCGGCTGATGAAGCTCGAAGTGGTCGGCGAACGGGTGTCCGGCCTGGCCGGGGTCAAGGCGAGCGAACTGCTCGCGCCGGCCCAGCCGCCCAGCGCGGCCCAGGGGCGCCCGGGTGGCCAGGGTGGGCCGTACCTGCCGCTGCGTCGGGCCGGGTTCGACGAGCTGAATTCGGCGCTGTCCCAGCTCGAGCAGCGCGCCGACAGCGGTGGCGACCTGTTCACGCTGGTGGAGTCGCGCCTGATGGAATCCCGACTGCAGCAACTGCTGGTGCCCAGCATCGCGCCGGTCGACGTGGCCGTGGGCTCGGGCTTCGGCGTGCGCGCCGACCCGATCACCGGCCGGGCCGCGTTGCACGCCGGCCTGGACTTCCCGGCCGACCCGGGCACGCCCATCCTGGCCGCCGCGGGGGGCGTGGTGATGGCCGACGAATGGCATCCGCAGTACGGCCAGTTGCTCGAGATCGACCATGGCCGCGGCTTGGCGACCCGCTACGCCCACGTGTCCAAATTGCACGTGCGGCGCGGCGACGTCGTGCGACGGGGGCAGCACGTGGCGGACGTGGGCAACACCGGCCGGTCGACCGGCCCACACCTGCACTTCGAGGTGCTGGTCGATGGCGTGCCGCAGGATCCTGCGCGCTTCCTCACGGGACGGGCCTCGGCGACGGTGGGGGCTCGAAAACCCGGGTGATAAACTGGGCGGCTTTGTGGCGCTCAGGCCCGGGTCGCCCTTGTGGCGGGCCGATCCGGCCCCAAGTGCTGGTCCGACGGCGCGGTGGCCTTGCCGCGTCCTCCCTTGCATCCCTTCGATTGCCCGGCAACGCGCACCGCGCGCCGCCCGCTGCGGGCAGTCGACCCCACCGACGACACCGCATGTTGCCCAAGCTCCTCACCTCGATTTTTGGCAGTCGCAACGACCGGCTGCTCAAGCAGTACCGTCGTGTGGTCGAGAAGATCAATGCCCTGGAGCCTTCGTTCGAGTCGCTGGACGACGCGGCCCTGCGCGCCAAGACCGACGAATTCCGCCAGCGCCTGGCCGCGGGCAGCACGCTCGACGACCTGCTGCCCGAGGCCTTTGCCGTGGTGCGCGAGGGCGGCAAGCGCTCGCTGAAGATGCGCCACTTCGACGTGCAGCTGATCGGCGGCATGACGCTGCACAACGGCAAGATCGCCGAGATGCGCACCGGCGAGGGCAAGACGTTGATGGCCACGCTGCCGGTCTACCTGAATGCCCTGGCCGGCAAGGGCGTGCACGTGGTCACGGTCAACGACTACCTGGCGCGCCGCGATGCCGAGTGGATGGGTCGCCTGTACGGCTTCCTGGGCCTCACCGTGGGCGTCAACGTGCCCGGCATGGACCGCGAGGAAAAGCAGATCGCCTACGGTGCCGACGTCACCTACGGCACGAACAACGAGTTCGGCTTCGACTACCTGCGCGACAACATGGTCTACGAGGTGCGCGACCGCGTCGCCCGCGGCCAGAACTACGCCATCGTCGACGAGGTCGACTCGATCCTGATCGACGAGGCCCGCACACCGCTGATCATCAGCGGCCAGGCCGAGGACCACACCGAGCTGTACGTGCGCATCAATTCGGTCGTGCCCGGACTGAAGAAGCAGATCGGCGAGGCCGACCCGCGCACCGGCGAAGGCGTGATCGAGCCCGGCGACTTCACGGTGGACGAGAAGGCGCACCAGGTCTTTCTCACCGAAGACGGCCACGAGCGTGCCGAAACCCTGCTGCGCGAGGCCGGTCTGCTGGTCGAGGGCGCCAGCCTGTACGACGCCGCCAACATCACGCTGATGCACCACGTGTACGCGGCGCTGCGGGCCAACCACCTGTACCACCGCGACCAGCACTACGTGGTGCAGGCCGGCGAGATCATCATCGTCGACGAATTCACCGGCCGCCTGATGACGGGCCGCCGCTGGTCCGACGGCCTGCACCAGGCGGTCGAGGCCAAGGAAGGCGTGCAGATCCAGAGCGAGAACCAGACGCTCGCCTCGATCACCTTCCAGAACTACTTCCGCATGTACGGCAAGCTGGCCGGCATGACCGGCACGGCCGACACCGAGGCCTACGAGTTCCAGGAGATCTACGGCCTCGAGACCGTGGTGATCCCGCCGAATCGCCCCACGGTGCGCAAGGACGAGCTCGACCTCATCTACAAGACCGCGCGCGAGAAGTACAACGCCGTCATCGAGGACATCCGCGACTGCCACCAGCGCGGCCAGCCCACGCTGGTGGGCACCACCTCGATCGAGAACTCCGAGCTCATCTCGGGCCTGCTCACCCAGGCCAAGCTGCCGCACGCGGTGCTCAACGCCAAGCAGCACGCCAAGGAGGCCGAGATCGTCGCCCAGGCCGGCCGCCCGGGCGTGATCACCATCGCCACCAACATGGCCGGCCGCGGCACCGACATCGTGCTAGGCGGCAACGTCGAGAAGCAGGTGCAGTTCATCGAGGCCGACGATGCGATCCCGCCCGACGAAAAGACCCGCCGCATCCAGCAGCTGAAGGACGAATGGCAGGGCCTGCACGACCAGGTCAAGGCCGCCGGCGGCCTGCGCATCATCGCCACCGAGCGCCATGAGAGCCGGCGCATCGACAACCAGCTGCGCGGCCGCGCCGGCCGCCAGGGCGATCCGGGCCAGAGCCGCTTCTACCTGTCGCTCGAAGATCCGCTGATGCGCATCTTCGCCGGCGACCGCGTGCGCGCCATCATGGACCGGCTGAAGATGCCCGAGGGCGAGGCCATCGAGGCCGGCATCGTCAGCCGCAGCATCGAGGGCGCGCAGCGCAAGGTCGAGGCCCGCAACTTCGACATCCGCAAGCAGCTGCTCGAGTACGACGACGTCTCCAACGACCAGCGCAAGGTCATCTACCAGCAGCGCAACGAGATCCTCGAAGCCGACTCGGTGGTGGAGCAGATCACCAACCTGCGCAAGAGCGCGATGACCGAGGTGGTGCGCACCTGGGTGCCGGCCGAGAGCGTCGAGGAGCAGTGGGACCTGCCCGCGCTGGAAAGTGCGCTGCGCGAGGAATGGCAGCTCGAGGTGCCGCTGAAGGACACGGTCGAGAAGAGCGACACGGTCACCGACGACGAGATCGTCGACATGGCCGTGAAGGCCGCGGACGCCGCCTTCGACGTCAAGATGCAGGCGGTGGGCATGGAGCAGTTCAACCCGTTCATGCGCATGGTGCTGCTGCAGTCGATCGACTCGCACTGGCGCGAGCACCTGGCGGCGCTGGATTACCTGCGCCAGGGCATCCACCTGCGCGGTTATGCGCAGAAGAACCCGAAGCAGGAGTACAAGCGCGAGGCCTTCGAGCTGTTTGCGCAGTTGCTCGACCTGGTCAAGCTCGAGGTCACGCGCCTGTTGATGACCGTGCGCATCCAGACCCAGGAGCAGGCCGCTCAGGCCGCAGAGGCGCTGGAGCAGCAGGCCAGCCAGCTGAGCAACGTCACCTACACCCACCCCAACGAAGACGGCAGCGTCTCGCAGGTGGCCGACCCCACCACCGTGGCGGCCGAAGTGCCCCGCGTCGGCCGCAACGACCCCTGCCCCTGCGGCAGCGGCAAGAAGTACAAGAACTGCCACGGTAAGCTGGCCTGACACGCCAGGAAAAGGGGGCCCGATGGACGCCTCCGACCTGATCGCTGCGCCGCGCGAGTTGGGCACGCCGCGCTTGCGGCTCGAATCGCCCAGGCCGGCGCACGCGGCGCCGTTCGTCGACAGCCTGGTGCGCAGCCTGCCCACGTTGCGCTTCATCGGCTGGGGCCAGATCGAGCGCGACCTGGCCTGGAGCGAGCGCTTCTGCGCCGGCGGCGCGGCCATGGTCGAGGCCGGCGAGTGCCTGATCTTCAACGCCTTTCGCGCCGACGACGGCCGCTATGTGGGCCGCATCGACCTGCACAGCTTCGATTTCGAGGCGCCGCGCTGCGAGGTGGGCTATGTCGGCGAGATCACGCTGCGCGGCCAGGGCCTGATGCGCGAGGCGGTGCGGGCGGTGATCGAGATGGGCTTCGCGATTGGCCTGGCCCGCATCCATGCCCTCAGCGACGCCCGCAACGAGCGCGCATTGGCCTTTGCCGGCGCGCTGGGCATGGCCCGCGAAGGCCTGCTGCGCGCCTACGAGCGCGATCCGCAGGGGCGGGTGTGCGACATGGTGATGTTCGCTGCCTACAATCCCGCGCTCGCCGCGTGGGGGTCCGGCCCCGTGCCCGGCCCCGCGCCCGATCCCTCTCCAGGAAGCCCGCCATGCCCGTGAACCTCGTTGCCCCCGATCCCGCCGACCTGCTGCCCGTCCCGGGTGTCGACATCGGTGTCGCGATGGCCGGCGTGCGCAAGGCCAACCGCCGTGACCTGGTGCTGTTCCGCCTGGCCGAAGGCACCGCGGTGGCCGGCGTCTTCACGAAGAACCGCTTCTGTGCCGCCCCGGTGCAGGTCTGCCGCGAGCACCTGCAGGCTGGGGCGGGCATCCGCGCGATGGTCATCAACACCGGCAACGCCAACGCCGGCACCGGCGCCGACGGCCTGGCCCGTGCGCGCCGCACCTGCGATGCGCTGGCCGCCCTGATGGGCCTGCAGCCGGCGCAGGTGCTGCCGTTTTCCACCGGCGTGATCATGGAGACGCTGCCGGTCGAGCGCATCGAGGCCGGCCTGCCCGCCGCGCTGGCTGCGCTGCGGCCCGACGGCTGGGCGCTGGCGGCCGAGGGCATCATGACCACCGACACCTTGCCCAAGGCGGCGTCGCGGCGCGTGGTGATCGGCGGGCGCCAGGTCACCGTCAGCGGCATCGCGAAGGGCGCGGGCATGATCCGGCCGAACATGGCGACCATGCTGGGCTTCGTGGCCACCGACGCGGTGATCGCGCCCGCGCTGCTCGGCACCCTGGTGCGCGAGGCGGCCGACGCCAGCTTCAACCGCATCACCATCGACGGCGACACCTCGACCAACGATTCCTTCGTGCTCGCCGCCACGCGACAGGCGGGCCATGCAGAGATCACCTCGCTCGACTCGGCCGACGGCCGCGCCTTGCGCGAGGCCGTCGGTGCCGTGGCGCAGCAACTGGCGCAGGCCATCGTGCGCGATGGCGAGGGCGCCACCAAGTTCATCACCGTGCGCATCGACGGGGGCCGCGACGAGGCCGAGTGCCGGCTGGCGGCCTATGCCATCGCCCATTCACCGCTGGTCAAGACCGCGTTCTTCGCCAGCGACCCCAACCTGGGCCGCATCCTGGCGGCGGTGGGCTACGCCGGCATCGATGATCTCGACCAGGGCCTGATCGACCTGTTCCTCGATGACGTGCACGTCGCGCGGCAGGGCGGCCGCCACCCCGATTACCGCGAGGCCGATGGCCAGCGCGTGATGAAGCAGTCCGAGATCACCGTGCGCGTCGACCTGCACCGCGGGCCGGCCACCGCCACGGTGTGGACCTGCGATCTGTCGCACGACTATGTCAGCATCAACGCCGACTACCGCAGCTGACCGCCCGGCCCTGCAGAGCACGCGTGCCTCCTGAGCGCACGCCCGCTCGCGCGCGACGGCACCGGCCGACAGCGGCCTGCCGGGGGCGCCTGCCACCACTGGGACCCACATGACCGCGCCGCCCAAAGGCTGGATCGACACCGCGCGCGGCTGGTTCGCGCTGCCTGCGGACGACCTGCTGCGCGATCTGGCCTACCGGCGGCTGTTCATGTCGATCCTGATGTCGTCGTTCGGCGGCCAGATCACGATGCTGGCGCTGCCCCTGACGGCCGCGCTGCTGTTGCAGGCCTCGCCCACGCAGATGGGCCTGCTCACGGCGATGGAGATCCTGCCCTTCGTGCTGTTCTCGCTGCCGTCCGGCGTGTGGCTCGACCGCGTGCGCAAGCTGCCGGTGTACGTGGCCGGCGAACTCGGCCTGGCCGCCGCCGTGATGAGCGTGCCGGTGGCCTGGTCGCTGGACCTGCTGAGCATGCCCTGGCTGTACGCGGTGGGCTTCTGCATCGGCATGGTCAACACCACCTCGGGCAGCGCGGCGCAGATCGTGCTGACCCAGGTGGTGCCGCGGGCGCGCCTGGTGGAGGCCCATGCCAAGAACACGCTGGCGAGTTCGTCGTCCGAGGTGGCCGGGCCCGGCCTGGCCGGCGTGCTGGTCAAGCTGATGGGGGCGCCGATGACGCTGCTGCTCGACGCCCTGATGCTGGTGCTGTCGGCGGCCATCCTGCGTGGCATCCGCGTCGACGAGGTGCGGCCGCCGCAGGCCGATCGCGACTTCTGGCGTGACCTGCGCGAGGGCGTGCAATTCGTGCGCAGCCAGCGGTTGCTGGTGGCGCTGGCGCTCACCGTCGGCGGCTGGCAGTTCTGCCACAACGCGGCGCTGGTGGTGCAGATCCTGCACGCGACGCGCACGCTGGGCTTGTCCGAGCAGGTGGTGGGCTTGTGCTACGTCGGCCTCGGCCTGGGCTCGATCGCGGCCAGCCTGCTCGGCCACCGCATCAGCCAGCGGCTCGGGTCGGGTCCGACCCTGGTGCTGGGCATCGCCGTGTGCGGCGTCGGTTGGCTGGCGCCGGGCCTGCTGCCGGCAGGCGCCTGGGGCGTGGCTGCCTTCGCGGCCATGCTGTTGCTGTTCGGCCTGGGCGCGGTGCTGGTGTTCATCAACTTCCTGTCGCTGCGCCAGGCGGTCACGCCCGAGCCCTTGCTGGGCCGCATGACCAGCACCATGCGCTGGCTGATCCTGATCCCTGCCGGGCCTGGCGCGTTGTTCGGCGGCTGGCTGGGCGAGCGGGCCGGGCTGCCAGCGACGCTGATGTTCTCGGGCGTGGCCGGCTTGCTGCTCGCGGCGGCAGCCTGGCGCAGCGATGTGATCCGCAGCGTGCGCCAGTTGCCGCAGGCGGCGCAGCAGGTGTCCTGACGGTTCGGCGCCCCGTTGGGGCAAGCCGGTGCAGCCTCAGAGGCTGAGAGGAATTCGAGCGTGCCCGAGCGACGCCCCCAGACGTGCCCGATCTAGGCGCAAAGCACAGCCATAGCTCGGGCTATGGCGAGCATTTGCAACGACGAGTGGGTGCGTTTGGGGGTGGTGAGCGGGCATGATCGAAAAACTCTCAGACTCTCAGCCCACGGCCGGCGAGAAGCGGTCCACCGCGTCGGTGATGAGGCCGTCGATGCCCAGCGCCAGCAGTCGATCTGCCTCGGACGTGTCGTTCACGGTATAGACCAGCCCGCGCATCCCGGCGCCGTGCACCTGGGCCAGCAGCGCGGCGTCCATCAGCACGTGCTTCGTCACCACGGCCACGCAACCGAGCGATCGCGCCATCTCGAACCAGCCGGTCCACAGCGTGTCGAGCAGCAAGGCCCGCGGCAGCGCCGGCGCCGCGTCGCGCGCGCCGAGCAGCGATTCGGGGCGGAACGAGCTGAGCAGCGGCGGCACCCGGTCGCCGGCCCACAGCCGGGCGGCGTGTTCGGCCACCACCTGCCCGGTGGTCTCCTCGAGCTCGGGGGTGGGCTTGATCTCGATGTTCAGCGCGTGGCCGTTGCGCCGCACGAAGGCCGCGATCGCCGCCAGCGTGGGCAGCGGTTCGCCGGCAAAGCTGCGGCTGTGCCAGCTGCCGGCGTCGTACTGCGCCAGCTGGCCCCAGGGCAGGTCGCCGGCACTGCCCTGGCCGTCGGTGGTGCGTTCGAGCGTGCTGTCGTGCAGCAGGAAGGGCACCTCGTCGGCGGACAGCTTGACGTCGCACTCGAAAGCGCGCCAGCCCAGCGACGCACCCAGCCGGAAGGCGGCCAGCGTGTTCTCAGGCGCCAGCTTGCCGGCGCCGCGGTGGGCGATCCAGCGGGGGTAGGGCCAGGGGGTCATCGTGTCCATGTCGGCACCCATGCGTGTCGGGCCGTCCGCTTGGGCGACCGCCTCATTCCACGCGGCGCCCGGTGGCCTTGTCGAACCAGTGCAGGTGGTCGGCCGAGGCCTGCAGCCGCACGGTGTCGCCCAGGCGGGGCGGCGTGCGCGTGCCCTCGATGCGCACGGTGAACAGCCCCGGGCCCAGGCGGCAGTGCACCAGGCGCTCGGCGCCGAGCATCTCGACCATCTCGACCGTGGCGCTCCAGGCACCATCGGGGCCCAGCGCGGTGTGCTCGGGCCGCACCCCCAGCACCAGCTCGCCGGTGCGCGGGCTGGGGGCCGGCAACTGCAGCACCTGGCCTTCAGCCTCGAAGCGCAGGCCCTCGGCACGGCCGGGCAGCAGGTTCATCGGCGGCGAGCCGATGAAGCCGGCCACGAAGGTGCTGGCCGGCCGCGCGTACACCGCCTCGGGCGTGCCGATCTGCTCCATCACGCCGCCGTTCATCACGATCATGCGCTGCGCCAGCGTCATCGCCTCGACCTGGTCGTGGGTGACGAAGAGCGAGGTGACGCCCAGCTCGGCATGCAGCTTCTGGATCTCGAGCCGCGTCTGCGCGCGCAGCTTGGCGTCGAGGTTGGACAAGGGTTCGTCGAACAGGAACACCTGCGGCTGACGCACGATGGCACGGCCCATCGCCACGCGCTGCCGCTGCCCGCCCGACAGCTGCCGCGGCGTGCGGTCGAGCAGCGCGCCCAGTTCGAGGATCTTTGCGGCCTTCTGCACCCGCACCTCGATCTCGGCCTTGGGCACCTTGGCGATCTTCAGCCCGTAGGCCATGTTGTCGAACACGCTCATGTGCGGGTACAGCGCGTAGTTCTGGAACACCATCGCGATGTCGCGCTCGGACGGCTCGAGCCGGTTGACCACGCGCCCGCCGATGGCGATCTCGCCGCCGGTGATGTCCTCCAGCCCGGCCACCATGCGCAGCAGCGTGCTCTTGCCGCAGCCCGAGGGCCCGACGATGACGACGAACTCGCCGTCGGCGATCTCGGCGTCCACGCCGTGGATCACCTTGTTGGCCTTCGGTCCGCGGCCGTAGGTCTTCTCGACCCCGCGCAATGAAATGGAACCCATGGTGTGCGTCTACTTTTCGGTGTCGACCAGGCCCTTGACGAACCACTTCTGCATCAGCAGCACCACCAGCGCGGGCGGGATCATCGCCAGCATCGCGGTGGCCATCACGGCGTTCCACTCGGTGGCTGCGTCGCCGCCGGAGATCATGCGCTTGATGCCCATCACCACCGGGTACATGTCCTCGTTGGTGGTGACGAGCAGCGGCCACAGGTACTGGTTCCAGCCGTAGATGAACTGGATGACGAACAGCGCCGCGATCGAGGTGCGCGACAGCGGCAGCAGCACGTCCTTGAAGAAGCGCATCGGGCCGGCGCCGTCGATGCGGGCGGCCTCGACCAGTTCGTCGGGCACGGTGAGGAAGAACTGGCGGAACAGGAAGGTGGCCGTGGCGCTGGCGATCAACGGCACCGTCAGCCCGGCATAGGTGTTGAGCAGGCCGAGGTCGGACACCACCTTGTAGGTGGGCAGGATGCGCACCTCCACCGGCAGCATCAGGGTGATGAAGATCATCCAGAACACCAGGCCGCGCCCCGGGAAGCGGAAGTACACCACCGCGAAGGCCGAGAGCAGCGAGATGGCGATCTTGCCGATCGCGATGACCAACGCGCTGACCAGGCTGACCATCAGCATCGGCCCGGCCGGCGGCAGCTTGCTGCCGTACTGGGTCTGGCCGCCGAACAGCGCCAACCGGTAGCTCTCGACCATGTTGTTGCCCGGCAGCAGCGACATCGGCACGTTCTGCACGATCTGCTCGGCCGTCTGCGTGCTGGCAACGAAGGTGATGTACACCGGGAACGCGACGATCAGCACGCCGAGGATCAGCGTCAGGTGCGCGAGCACGGTGGCAACGGGTCGGTTCTCGATCATCGTGGCGGTACCCGGCTCAGTAGTGGACGCGCTTCTCGACGTAGCGGAACTGCACCACCGTCAGCGCCACGAGGATGGCCATCAGCACCACCGACTGCGCCGCCGAGCCGCCCAGGTCCATGGCCTTGAAGGCGTCGAAGTAGACCTTGTAGACCAGGATCGCGGTGTCCTTGCCCGGCCCGCCCGAGGTGGCGGCATCGATGATGGCGAAGGTGTCGATGAAGACGTAGATGATGTTGATCACCAGCAGGAAGAAGGTGGTCGGTGTGAGCAGCGGGAACTGCACTGTCCAGAACCGGCGCCAGGGCCCGGCACCGTCGATGGCGGCGGCCTCGATCAGGCTCTTCGGGATGCTCTGCAGGCCGGCCAGGAAGAACAGGAAGTTGTAGGAGATCTGCTTCCACACCGCGGCCATCACGATCAGGATCATCGCGTGCGTGCCGTTGAGCAGGTGGTTCCAGTCCAGGCCCATCGAGCGCAGGGCATAGCTGACCACGCCGATCGACGGCGCGAACATGAACAGCCACAGCACGCCGGCCACGGCCGGCGCCACCGCATAGGGCCAGATCAGCAGGGTCTTGTAGAAGGCCGAGCCCTTGACCACCCGGTCGGCCATCACGGCCAGCAGCAGCGACAGCGTCAGGCCCAGTGCCGCCACGGCCACCGAGAACACCGCGGTGGTCTTGAACGACGCCAGGTAGGTCTCGTCGGCCCACAGGGCTTCGAAATTCTCGAGGCCGACGAACTGCGTGCTGGTGCCGAAGGCGTCCTGCTGCAGCACGCTCTGGTACAGCGCCTGGCCGGCTGGCCAGAAGAAGAACACCAGCACGATGGCCATCTGCGGTGCGATCAGCACCCAGGGCAGCCACCAGCTCTTGAACAGGACGCGCTTTTCGACTGTCAACGCTTCGATCTTCTGGCAGGACCCCGTGCCGCAGGGCGGCAGGGGGTCGGGGGGAGGTTCCGTTCCGGTGGCCCGTGGCCACCGGGTCCGTCAGGACTTGTTGGCCTTCTGGAACTTCTCGAGTTCGGCGTCGCCGCGGCGCTTGGCGTCTTCCAGGCCCTGCTTGGCGGACTTCTTGCCCGACCAGATCTGCTCGAACTCCTCGTCGATGATGGTGCGGATCTGCAGGAAGTTGCCCAGCCGCACGCCACGCGACTTGTCGGTGGTCTTGCGGATCATCTGGGTGACGCTGACGTCGGTGCCGGGGTTGGCCTTGTAGAACCCGGCCTTCTCGGTGATGCCGAAGGCCTCGGTCGTGATCGGCAGGTAGCCGGTGTCCTGGTGGCTCTTGGCCTGCACCTGCGGGTCGGACAGGTACTTGAAGAACAGCGCCACGCCCTTGGTCTCGTCGGCCTTCTTGCCCGACATGGCCCACAGGCTGGCGCCGCCGATGACGGTGTTTTGCGGCGCGCCGGCCACGTCGGGGTAGAAGGGTAGGGCGCCGATGCCGCCCTGGAACTTGGCATTGCGCTTGACCGCGCCGTACAGCGCCGACGAGCCAGTGGTCATCGCGCATTCACCCGAGACGAAGGTGGCGTCGGCCGAGTTGTTGCGGCCCTTGTAGACGAACAGGCCCTGCTGCGCCATGTTGGCCAAGTTCTCGATGTGGCGCACGTGCAGTGGCGTGGTGATGGCCAGGCGCGTGTCCAGGCCGTTGAAGCCGTTGCGCTTGGTGGCGAACTCGACGTTGTGCCAGGCGCTGAAGCTCTCGAGCTGCGTCCAGCTCTGCCAGCTGGTGGTGAAGGGGCACTTGTGGCCGCTGGCCTTCAGCTTGGCGGCGGCCAGCGCCACCTCGGGCCAGGTCTTGGGCGGTGCGCTGGGGTCCAGGCCCGCGGCCTTGAAGGCGTCCTTGTTGTAGTGGAAGACGGTGGTCGAGCTGTTGAACGGCAGGCTCAGCAACTGGCCGTTGGGCGCCGTGTAGTAGCCAGACACCGCCGGCACGTACACGCTGGGGTCGAACTTGACGCCGCCGATCTTCATCACCTCGGTCACCGGCACGATGGCGCCCTTGCTGGCCATCATGTTGGCGGTGCCGACCTCGAACACCTGAATGATGTGCGGCGCGTTGCCGGCGCGGAAGGCGGCCACGCCGGCGGTCAGCGTCTCGGGGTAGGTGCCCTTGAACACCGGCACCACCTTGTAATCCTTCTGGCTGGCGTTGAACCCGGCGGCCAGGCCGTTGACCCACTCGCCGAGCTGCCCGCTCATCGCGTGCCACCACTGGATCTCGGTCTGGGCATGCGCCGGCAGGGTGAGGGTGAGCGCGGCCAGGGCGGCCAGGGCGGTCGAGCGAATCTTCATGGAATCTCCTTGGGGTCCGCCAGTGTGCGGCGGTTTCATGACATCACCGTTTCTGTCACACGGGGTTGACCAGGGGCAACGGGATTAACCCCGCCAGCGGCACAGGGCGCACCCTGAGGGAGATGCTGCGCTGCGATAAAATCGCGGTTCACGTGCCGAGACAGGCCACTCCGAGCCACCACCGAGTGCCACTGGCCGCCCCGGGCGGTCTGACCCTCCCGACGGGGCCGCGCCCGGCCAGGGGCAACCCGGCGGACACCCCCAGACCCGGCGCCCCACGCCCGAACGGCCCGAATGAACGCACCGCATCCCCTTTCCCAGACGGCACTCACCGAATCGCCCGACGCGGCCGACGCGCCGCCGCCGCGCCTGCGCGAGATCCCGTACAACTACACCTCGTTCTCCGATCGCGAGATCGTGCGTCGCCTGCTGGGCGAGCGCGCCTGGGAGGTGCTGCTGCGGCTGCGCAGCGAACGTCGCACCGGCCGCTCCGCGCGCATGCTGTACGAGGTGCTGGGCGACATCTGGGTGGTGCAACGCAACCCCTACCTCGAAGACGACCTGCTCGACAACCCCAAGCGCCGCCAGCTGCTGATCGAGGCGCTGGACCACCGCCTGGGCGAGGTCGAACGCCGCCGCACGCCCGATGCCGATGCCGCGCGCGACGTCCATGTCGGCGAGCTGCTCGAGCTCGCCCGCGGCGCCGTGCAACGCTTTGCCGCCCGCTTCGCCACCGTGGCCGAACTGCGCCAGCGCGCCCGCAAGACGCTGGGCCGGCACACCGCCAAGGACAACATCAAGTTCGACGGCCTGTCGCGCGTGTCGCACGTCACCGACGCCACCGACTGGCGCGTCGAGGTGCCCTTCGTCGTGCTCACGCCCGACACCGAGGCCGAGATGGCCGGCCTGGTGGGCGCCTGCGTCGAACTGGGGCTGACGATCATCCCGCGCGGCGGCGGCACCGGCTACACCGGCGGCGCCGTGCCGCTGACGTGGAAGAGCGCGGTCATCAACACCGAAAAGCTCGAGCAGATGACCGAGGTCGAGAAGGTCGACCTGCCCGGCCTCGACCAGCCGGTGGCCACCATCTGGACCGGCGCCGGCGTCGTCACCCAGCGCGTGGCCGACGCGGCCGAGCGTGCGGGCTATGTCTTCGCCGTCGACCCCACCTCGGCCGAGGCCTCGTGCATCGGCGGCAACATCGCGATGAACGCCGGCGGCAAGAAGGCCGTGCTGTGGGGCACCGCGCTGGACAACCTGGCCAGTTGGCGCATGGTCACCCCCGACGCCAAGTGGCTGGAGGTGGTGCGACTGAACCACAACCTGGGCAAGATCCACGACGTGGCCACCGCCAGCTTCGAGTTGCGCTGGTTCGACGCCAGCGGCCGCAAGCTCGAGCGCACCGAGCGGCTCGACATCCCCGGCAGCGTCTTCCGCAAGGCCGGCCTGGGCAAGGACGTGACCGACAAGTTCCTCGCCGGCCTGCCCGGCGTGCAGAAGGAGGGCTGCGACGGCCTGATCACCAGCGCGCGCTGGATTGTCCACCGCATGCCCAAGCACGTGCGCACGGTGTGCCTCGAGTTCTTCGGCAACCCGCGCGAGGCCGTGCCGGCGATCGTCGAGATCAAGGACTTCCTGTTCGAAGACCAGAAGAAGGGCGGCGCCATCCTGGCCGGCCTCGAGCACCTGGACGACCGCTACCTGCGCGCGGTGGGCTACGCCACCAAGAGCAAGCGCGGCGGCCTGCCGAAGATGGTGCTGTTCGGCGACATCGTCGGCGACGACGAGGCGGTGGTGGCCCGTGCCACCAGCGAGGTGGTGCGCATCGCGAATGCCCGGTCGGGCGAGGGCTTCATCGCCGTCAGCGCCGACGCGCGCAAGAAGTTCTGGCTCGATCGCAAGCGCACGGCGGCCATCGCGCGCCACACCAACGCCTTCAAGGTGAACGAGGACGTGGTCATCCCGCTCGACCGCATGGGCGAGTACACGCTGGGCATCGAGCGCATCAACATCGAGCTGTCGCTGCGCAACAAGCTCGAGCTGCTCGACCGGCTGGAGGCCTTGTTCGTGCACGGCCCGCTGCCGCTGGGCACCTCGGACGATGCCAGCGAGATCCCCAGCGCCGAGATGTTCGAGGACCGCGTGCAGCAGGCCCTGGGCGTGGTGCGCGAGGTGCGCGGCCAGTGGCAGCACTGGCTCACCCACCTGGACACCGTGCCGGCGCCGGGCGGCGCGAGCTTCACGACGCGGCGCAGCTTCTTCGAGCAGTTGCAGGACCATTCGCTGCGCGCCTCCTGGAAGACGCAGGTGCTGGCCGAACTGCGCGGCCTGTTCGCCGGCAACGCCTTCGCGCCGGTGCTGGCGGCCTGCCAGGCGCTGCACGGCGAGGTGCTGCACGGCCGCACCTGGGTGGCCCTGCACATGCATGCCGGCGACGGCAACGTGCACACCAACATCCCGGTCAACTCCGACAACTACGAGATGCTGCAGACCGCCCACGAGGCGGTGGGCCGCATCATGGCGCTGGCCCGCAGCCTGGGCGGCGTGATCAGCGGCGAGCACGGCATCGGCATCACCAAGCTCGAGTTCCTCACCGACGCCGAGATCGGCAACTTCGCCGACTACAAGGCCCGCATCGACCCCGAGGGCCGCTTCAACAAGGGCAAGCTGCTGCGTGGCGACGCGCTGCAGCGCCTGGGCGCCGACGTGCACGCCGCCGACCTGAGCCATGCCTACACGCCCAGCTTCGGGCTGATGGGCCATGAGTCGCTCATCATGCAGCAGAGCGACATCGGCGCCATCAGCGACAGCATCAAGGACTGCCTGCGCTGCGGCAAGTGCAAGCCGGTGTGCGCCACCCACGTGCCGCGCGCCAACCTGCTGTACAGCCCGCGCAACAAGATCCTGGCCACCTCGCTGCTGATCGAGGCCTTCCTGTACGAGGAGCAAACCCGCCGCGGCATCAGCCTGGCGCACTGGGAAGAGTTCGAGGACGTGGCCGACCACTGCACGGTTTGCCACAAGTGCCTGTCGCCGTGCCCGGTGAAGATCGACTTCGGCGATGTCTCGATGGCCATGCGCAACCTGCTGCGCAAGATGGGCCAGAAGAGCTTCCGGCCCGGCAATGCCGCAGCCATGCTGATGCTCAACGCCACCAGCCCGAACACCATCAAGCTGGTGCGCTCGGCGATGGTGGGCGTGGGCTTCAAGGCCCAGCGCTTCGCGCACGACGTGCTGAAGCTGGCCGCGCGCCGACAGACCAGCGCGCCGCCGGCCAGCGTGGGCACGGCCCCGCTGAAGGAGCAGGTGATCCACTTCATCAACAAGAAGCTGCCCGGCGGGCTGCCCACGCGCACGGCGCGCGCGCTGCTCGACATCGAGGACAAGAACTATGTCCCGATCATCCGCGACCCCCAGGCCACCACGCCCGACACCGAGGCGGTGTTCTACTTCCCGGGCTGCGGCTCCGAGCGGCTGTTCAGCCAGGTCGGCCTGGCCACCCAGGCCATGCTGTGGCATGCCGGCGTGCAGACCGTGCTGCCGCCCGGCTACCTGTGCTGCGGCTACCCGCAGCGGGGCAGCGGCCAGTTCGACAAGGCCGAGAAGCTGATCACCGACAACCGGGTGCTGTTCCACCGCGTGGCCAACACGCTGAACTACCTGGACATCAAGACCGTGGTGGTCAGCTGCGGCACCTGCTTCGACCAGCTGCAGGGCTACAAGTTCGAGGAGATCTTCCCGGGCTGCCGCATCGTCGACATCCACGAGTACCTGCTCGAAAAAGGCATCACGCTGCAGGGCAATACCTCGGCCTACCTGTACCACGACCCCTGCCACAGCCCGATGAAGCAGCAGGAGCCGATGAAGACCGTCAAGGCCCTGGTCGGCAACAGCGTCGAGAAGAGCGACCGCTGCTGCGGCGAGAGCGGCACGCTGGGCGTGTCGCGGCCCGACATCTCCACCCAGATCCGCTTCCGCAAGGAAGAAGAGCTGCGCAAGGGCGAGGCCTCGCTGCGCCAGCAGGGCCTGGTGGCGCCGCAGCAGAACGTGAAGATCCTCACGTCCTGCCCGAGCTGCCTGCAGGGGCTGTCGCGCTACCAGGGCGACATGGCCACCGGCCTGCTGGAGGCCGACTACATCGTCGTCGAAATGGCCCGCCACCTCCTCGGCGAGCAGTGGCTGCCCGAGTACGTGGCGCGTGCCAATGCCGGTGGCATCGAAAGGGTGCTGGTGTAGCGGCCTACACTTGCCGAACCAACCTTCGCCACCTCCCGTCACGCAACGCCCGCCATGGCCCAGACCACCACACCCAATCCCACCGCGCTGACGCTGCACCAGACCACCCGCGTGCTCGAGATCGGCTTCGACACCGGCGAGGTCTTCCGGCTGCCTTTCGAATTCCTGCGGGTGTACTCGCCCTCGGCCGAGGTGCAGGGCCACGGCCCGGGCCAGGAGGTGCTGCAGACCGGCAAGCGCGAGGTCGGCATCGACGCGTTGCAGGCGGTCGGCCACTACGCCGTGCAGCCCACGTTCAGCGACGGCCACGACACCGGCATCTTCAGCTGGGACTACCTCTACCGCCTCGGCCGCGAGCAGGACGAGCGCTGGCAGCGCTACCTCGAGCGCCTGACCGAGGCCGGCGCCGACCGCGACGCCCCGATGAAGCCGGCGGGTGGTGCTGGCGGTGGTGCCGGCGGTGGTGCCGGCGGTGGCGGCTCGTGCGGCCACCACGGCCACTGATCTGCGGAGACTCCCCATGGCCCAGACCCACTTCGGCTACGAGACCGTCGACGAGGCCGAGAAGGCCCGCAAGGTGCGCGGCGTGTTCGACTCCGTCGCCAAGCGCTACGACCTGATGAACGACCTGATGTCGCTCGGCATGCACCGCGCCTGGAAGGCCTATGCGGTGGCGCTGGCCGGCATCCGCCCCGGCGACAAGGTGCTCGACATCGCCGGGGGCACCGGCGACATGGCGCGGGCCTTCGCGCGCAAGGCCGGCGCCGACGGCACCGTGGTGCACACCGACATCAACGAAACCATGCTGCGCACCGGGCGCGACCGCATGCTCGATGAAGGCCTGAGCCTGCCCACCGTCACCTGCGACGCCGAACGCCTGCCGTTCCGGGCCGATCTGTTCGACGTGGCCTGTGTGTCGTTCGGCCTGCGCAACATGACCCGCAAGGACCAGGCCCTGGCCGAGATGTGCCGCGTGCTGCGTCCCGGCGGCCGGCTGCTGGTGCTCGAGTTCAGCAAGGTGGCCGAACCGCTGCGCAAGCCTTACGACTGGTATTCGTTCAACCTGCTGCCCAAGATCGGCAAGTGGGTGGCCAAGGACGAGGACAGTTACCGCTACCTGGCCGAGTCGATCCGCATGCACCCCGACCAGGCCGAACTCAAGGCCATGATGAAGCGCGCCGGATTCGGTCACGTCGACGTGCACAACCTCACGGCCGGCGTCGTCGCCCTGCACGTCGGCATCAAGTGCTGAGCCTGCAGCCGGTCGCCGGCGCAGCGCGGATCGGCCGCAGACCCCCGGTTCCGGCGCGTGCGCATTGCACGGCGCCGCGCCGCACGCAGCCCGGACGGCCCTCGGGCCGGGCCTGAAGCGCCTTTTGCGCCGATCTTCACCTTTACACTTCGCGGGCGCGTTTTCGGCGGCAGAGCCTCGCCGCGCCGCCACCGCACATCCGGCCGTCCGGCCGCTGGTTTGGAGCCCGAACCCACCATGATCGCAGCACACCTCCGTTCCCTGTCCCTGCGCACGGCCGTCGTTGCCGTGTCGGCCGCCGTCGTCCTGCTCGCAGGCTGCGGCGACAAGAAGGACAAGGCCGCGACCCAGACGGCGGCCAAGGTGAACAAGGAAGAGATCACCGTCCACCAGATCAACTTCGTGCTGCAGCAGCAGCGCAACCTCCGGCCCGACCAGACCGAGCCCGCCAGCCGCCAGATCCTGGAGCGGCTCATCGACCAGCAGCTCGCGCTGCAGAAGGCCGACGACATGAAGCTCGACCGCGACCCCCGCGTGGTGCAGCAGATCGAGTACGCCAAGCGCGAGATCCTGGCCCGGTCCTACTTCGAGAAGGTGGGGGAGGGCGCACCCAAGCCCACGGCCGAAGAGATCAAGAAGTACTACGACGAGAAGCCGGCCCTGTTCAAGGAACGCCGCGTCTACACCATCCAGGAAATCAGCATCGAGGCCAAGGCCGACCAGGTGCCAGCACTGCGCGACAAGCTCACCGCGTCCAAGAACATCGCCGAGTTCATCGAGTACCTCAAGGCCAACGACTTCCGCTTCGCCGGCAACCAGGCCGTGCGCGCGGCCGAGCAACTGCCGCTGCAGAGCCTGGAGAACTTCGCCCGCATGAAGGACGGCCAGGCCGCCATCGTGCCCGCCACCAACGGCATCCAGGTGGTGGTGCTGGCCAGCTCGCGCAGCCAGCCCGTCACCGAGGAGCAGGCCAGGCCGGCGATCGAGCAGTTCCTGCTCAATGAGCGCAAGCGCAAGCTGATCGACGAGGACGTCAAGTCCCTGCGCGGCGCGGCCAAGATCGAATACGTCGGCAAGTTCGTCCCCGGCGCCGGCGGAAGTGCCTCGGCACCGGCCGCCGCAGCGCCGTCCGCCTCGAGCCCTGCCGAACCCATGCCTGCGGCCGAGCCCGCCCCGGCCGCCAGCACCGCCCTGAGCGGCGACGACATCACCAAGGGCATGGGTCTCAAGAAATGAGTGGATTTGCCCACCCACTGCTGCGCGCGGTCCTGACGCTGGCCTGCGTGGTGCTCGCCCTGGCCGCCGCGCCCGCCCGGGGGCAATCCGCCGTCGCCTCGGCCCCGGCCGAGTACCGGCTCGGCGCCGGCGACGTGGTGCGCGTGGTCGTCTACCAGAATCCCGATCTGACGCTGGAAACCCGCATCACCGAGGCCGGCGTGGTGAGCTACCCGCTGCTGGGTTCGGTGCGCCTGGGCGGCCAGACCGTCACCGCCGCCGAGAAGCTCATCGCCGACGGCCTGCGCAACGGCAACTTCGTCAAGCAGCCCCAGGTCACCATCGTCGTGGTGCAGGTGCGCGGCAACCAGGTCAGCGTGCTCGGCCAGGTCAACCGCCCCGGCCGCTACCCGATCGAGGTGGCCGACATGCGCTTGTCCGATCTGCTGGCCACCGCCGGCGGCATCGCCCAGGGCGGTGCCGACACCGTGGTGCTCACCGGCGTGCGCCAGGGCCAGCCCTATCGGCTGGTGGTCGATCTGCCGACCCTGTTCACGGCGGCCGGTCGCGCCAACGACGTGCTCGTGCTCAACGGCGACACCGTGTGGGTCGATCGCCAGGCCATCGTCTACATCTACGGCGAGGTGCAGCGCCCCGGGCCGATGCGGCTCGAGCGCGACATGACCGTGATGCAGGCCCTGGCCACCGGCGGCGGCCTCACCCAGCGCGGCACCGAAAAGGGCATCCGGGTGCACCGCAAGGCAGCCGACGGCGGCAAGGTGCAGGTGCTGCAGCCGACGATGGACGACAAGGTGCAGGACGGCGACGTCGTCTACGTGCGCGAGAGCCTCTTCTGAGCCCCGACCCACCGGACGCATCCGCATGACCTTCTCCCAGTTCCTGTCGATCCTGGCAGCCCGCAAGTGGATCGGCCTGCTGATCTTCCTGCTGACCGTCGGCGCCACGCTCGGCGTCAGCCTGATGCTGCCCAAGCAGTACTCGGCCACGGCCTCGCTGGTCATCGACGTCAAGCCCGATCCGATCGCCGGCGTGATGTACCCGGGCCAGCTGGCGCCGGCCTACCTGCAGACCCAGGTCGACATCCTGCAGAGTGACCGGGTCGCCCAGCGCGTGGTGCGCAACCTCAAGCTGGCCGACAACCCCCAGGTGCGCCAGCAGTGGCTCGAGTCGGGTGGCGAAGGCACGATCGACCAGTGGCTGTCGTCGTCGTTCCAGAAGGCGCTGGACGCCAAGCCCTCGCGCGAGTCCAACCTGATCACCGTGGCCTTCCGTGGCCAGGATCCGAAGTTCGCCGCCGCGCTGGCCAATGCCTTCGTGCAGGCTTACCTCGACACCGCCGTCGAGATGCGGGTCGACCCGGCCAAGCAGGTGGCCAATTTCTTCGACGCGCGGTCCAAGTCGGCGCGCGAGGCGCTCGAGGCGTCGCAGGCCAAGCTGTCGGCCTTCCAGCGCGAGAACGGCCTGCTGGCCACCGACGAACGGCTCGACGTTGAAACCTCGCGCATGAACGAGCTGTCGGCGCAACTGGTCACCATGCAGTCGGCCTCGGCCGATTCGCGCAGCCGGCAGACGCAGGCGCAGGCCGGCGCGTCCGACCGCATGCAGGAGGTGCTGGGCAACACCGTGCTGTCCTCGTACAAGGTCGATCTGTCGCGCCTCGAGGCCAAGCTGCAGGAGCTGCTCTCGCGCTACGGCGACAACCACCCGCAGGTCATCGAGACGCGGGCCAACATCAACGAACTGCGCGCGCGCCTCGAAAGCGAAACCCGGCGTGTCACCGGCGGCGTCACGGTCAGCAACTCCATCAACAAGCAGCGCGAAGGCGAGATCCGCTCGGCCGTCGACGCCCAGCGGGCCAAGCTGCTCAAGCTGAAGGCGGTGCGGGACGAAGGCGCGGTGCTGATGCGCGAGGTCGAGAACGCGCAGCGCACCTACGACACCATGCTCACGCGCCTGAACCAGACCAGCAACGAAAGCCTCACCACGCAGGGCAACGCCTACGTGCTGTCGCAGGCCTCGCCGCCGCTGCAGCCGTCGTCGCCCAAGGTGGTGCTGAACACCACGCTGTCGGCGCTGGTCGGCCTGCTGCTGGCGCTGGGCGCGATCATGGCGATGGAGTTCGTCGACCGCCGCATCCGCACACCCGACGACCTGCCCGAGGCCCTGGGCCTGCCGGTGCTCGGCGTGATGCCGCGGCCGGGCAGTTCGCGCCTGAGCCTGACGCGCAACAAGCCCGCCCTGATGCAGCAGCGCATCGTCGGCCAGTTGCCGGGCAGGAGCACCTGATGGCCTCCCTCCGCGAAACCACCAACCTGTCGACAGCAGACACGCAGTTCTCCGACGCCGAGCTGCCGCACGAGGTGCGCGACCGCTCCATCGGCGACATCATCGGCGAGCTGCGCAATCTCAGCGCCGCCGATGTCGAGCGCATCCTGGCGCACCAGCGCGAGCGTGGCATCCGCTTCGGCGAGGCCGCTGTCTCGCTGGGCCTGGCCAGCAACGACGACGTGCTGTACGCGCTGGCTCAGCAGTTCCACTACCCCTACGAGCCCGAGGCGCGCCGCAAGCTCAGCGCCGAACTGGTGGCCTTGAGCCAGCCGTTCTCGGTGCAGGCCGAAGCGCTGCGGGCCATGCGCAGCCAGATCATCATGCGCATGGGCCTGGAGGGCGAGGCCCGCCGCGCCCTGGCGGTGGTCAGCCCCGAGTCCGGCGACGGCAAGACCTATCTGTCCGCCAACCTGGCCATCGGCCTGGCGCAACTGGGTGGACGCACGCTGCTGATCGACGCCGACATGCGCGGGCCGCGGCAGCACCAGCTGTTCCATCTGTCGAACAAGGCGGGCCTGTCGGGCATCCTGTCGGGCCGGCAGGAATCCAAGGTCATCCAGCCGGTGGCCGACGTGCCGTCGTTGTTCGTCCTGCCGGTCGGCATCACGCCGCCGAATCCGCTCGAGCTCATCGAGCGGCCCGCCTTCGGCCTGCTGATCCGCGAGCTGTGCGGCAAGTTCGACCACGTGGTGGTCGACACGCCCGCCGCCCAGTACGGCGCCGATGCCACGGTGATCGCGTCGCGCTGCGGCTCGGCGCTGGTGGTGGCGCGCAAGAACCGCTCGCGGGTGCGCGCCCTGCAGGACCTGGTCGGCACGCTGGCCGACGGTCCCTCGAAGCTGGCCGGCGTCATCCTGAACGAGTTCTGATCCCGCGCGCGGTCGGCCCCCATGAAGTTCGAGCTGTCCGCCTGGCGATCGGGTGATTCCGCATTGCCCGCGCTGCTGGTGCTGGCCGTCGGCTTACTGGTGGCCTTCGTGCCGGTCGTCGGGCAGCTGGCCCGGCAGGTCTGGAACACCGACGAGCAGGGCCACGGCCCGATCATCTTCGGGGTGGTGCTGTGGCTGGCCTGGCGCCGCCGCGACAGCCTGGCCGCCTCGGCGCGCGAGGCGCAGCCGGCCTCTTGGGACGGCTGGCTGGTGCTGGTGGCAGGGCTGCTCATCTACCTGGTCGGGCGGCTGCAGAACATCCTGATGTTCCAGGTCTTCGCGCTGATCCCGCTGCTGTCCGGCGGCATCGCCGTCACCTTCGGCTGGAAGACCGCGCGGCTGCTGGCCTTTCCGATCTTCTTCATCCTGTTCGCGGTGCCGCTGCCCGGTCCGGTGGTGGACATGCTCACCCAGCCGCTCAAGCAGGGCGTGTCCTGGGTGGCCGAGCACCTGCTGTACTCGGCCGGCTACCCGGTCGCGCGCAGCGGCGTGATCCTCAGCGTCGGGCCCTACCAGCTGCTGGTGGCCGACGCCTGCGCCGGCCTGAACTCGATGTTCTCGCTCGAGGCGCTGGGGCTGCTGTACATGAACATCGTGGGCCACACCTCGCGCTGGCGCAACATCGCGCTGGCCATCCTGATCATCCCGGTCTCGTTCTGCTCGAACATCGTCCGCGTGATGATCCTGGTGCTGGTCACCTACTACTTCGGCGACGAGGCCGGCCAGGGCTTCGTGCACGACTTCGCCGGCATGGTGCTGTTCATCGTCGCGCTCACGCTGATGATGCTGGTCGATTCGGTGCTCGACATCGTGTTCGGCACGCGCAAGAAGCGATGAGCAGGCACCGATGAGCAAGACCGCGCTGCGCCGCTCGTTCATCGTGGCCGGCCTGCTGGCGGGTGCCCAGGTGGCCAGCGTGGTGGCCGTGCCGCGCCGCAAGCTGGCCGACAGCCGCGAGGTCTTCGACCTCGAGCAGGCCGTGCCGCGCACCGTGGGCCGCTGGAGCCTGGACACGTCCATCGTGCCCCTGCCGCCGTCGCCCGACCAGCAGGCGGTGCTGAACCAGATCTACGACCAGATCCTCAGCCGCACCTACGTCAACCCGGCCGGTCAGCGGGTGATGCTGTCCATCACCTACGGCTCCAAGCAGAACCAGCAATTGCGCGCGCACCGGCAGGAGGTGTGCTACTCGGCACAGGGCTTCCGCATCAGCCGGCTCGAGCGTCTGCCGCTGGTGCTGGGCGGCCGTGCCATCCAGGGCACCCGCATGGTGGCCACGCAGGGCCAGCGCATCGAGCCGGTCACCTACTGGTTCACGATGGGTGACCAGGTGGTGCTGACCTACCTGGAACGCGAGCTGGCCCAGTTGCGCTATGCGATGTCGGGGTTGATCCCCGACGGCTACCTGGTGCGCGTGTCCAGCCTCGATGCCGACGCCGCCGGCGCATTCGCCCAGCACCTGGCCTTCGCCAACGAGCTGCTGGCCAGCCTGGTGCCCGAACTGCGCCGCCGCCTCGTCGGCGGCGTCTGAGGACCGGGCATGTGCGGCATCGCGGGCTTCTTCGTGGGCGCCGGCGCGACGGCCGGCGCGGCCGCCGACCTGCCCGCCGCCGTGGCCTCGCTGTACCACCGCGGTCCCGACGATGGCGGCCAGTGGCTGTCCGACGACGGCCGCGTCGGCCTCGGCCATCGCCGCCTGTCCATCCTCGACCTGTCGGCGCATGGCCACCAGCCCATGTTCTCGGCCGACGGCCAGTGGGCCATGGTCTTCAACGGCGAGATCTACAACTTCCGCGAGATCCGCGCCGAGCTCGAGCCGCTGGGCCACCGCTTCGCCGGCACCGGCGATTCCGAGGTCATCCTGGCCGCCTTCGGCCAGTGGGGTGTGCGCGAGGCGCTGCGCCGCTTCATCGGGATGTTCGCGATTGCACTGTGGCACCGGCCGCAGCGCAAGCTCTACCTGATCCGAGACCGCGTCGGCGTCAAGCCGCTGTACTACGCCTGGGACGGCCGCGACCTGTACTTCGGCTCCGAGCTGAAGGCGCTGCGGGCCTTCGGCGGCTGGCCGGTGGCGCTCGACCGCGACGCGATGGTCGACTACTTCCGCTACGGCTACATCGTCGACCCGCGCTCGATCTACCGCAATGTGTTCAAGCTGCGGCCCGGCCACTGGCTCGAGCTGGACGACGCTGGCCACCTTCAGGAAACAGCTTACTGGAGCGTCCTCGACGCGCCCGCCCATCCACCGGGCGAGAGCGAGGAGTCGCTGGCCGACCGGCTGGAGGCGCTGATGACCAGCGCCTTCGGCTACCGCATGATCGCCGACGTGCCGGTGGGCGTGTTCCTGTCGGGCGGCATCGATTCGTCGATGCTGGCGGCCATCCTGCAGAAGCACGGCGGCCAGCGCATCAAGACCTTCACCATCGGCTTCGACGAGGCCGAACGCAACGAGGCGCCCTATGCCGAGGCGGTGGCCCGCCACCTGGGCACCGAGCACCACACGCGCGTGCTGTCGGTGGACGAGGCCATGCGCACGCTGCCCTCGTGGGGCGACCTGTACGACGAGCCCTTCGGCGATTCGTCGGGCATTCCCACGCTGCTGGTGTCGCGCGTTGCGGGCGAGCAGGTCAAGGTGGTGCTGTCGGCCGATGGCGGCGACGAACTGTTCAGCGGCTACACCACCTACACCGGCATCACCGCCCAGGCGCAACGCCTGCTGAGCAAGCCGGCCTGGCTGCGCCGCTCGGTGGGGGCGGCCCTGCGCACCGTGCCCTGGCAGGCCATGGACGACGCCCTGGCGGCCCAGGCCGCGGGTGGCGAGGCCCTGCGCCGCCTGCGCTACGCCACCACCGTGCGCTTCGCGAAGATCAGCGACCGCATCGGCGTGGGCAGCGTCGGCGGCATCTTCGACCAGGCCCTGCGCGAGGCCAACTGGCCCGACCGCCTGCTGCGGCCGCTGCTGGGCGCGGCCCCCGACACGCGCGCCACGGCCGACGCCTTCCATGGCAACGGCGGCGGGCAGATGTGCCTGTGGGACCTGCACAACTACCTGCCCGGCGACATCCTGACCAAGGTCGACCGCGCCACCATGCGCGCCAGCATCGAGGGCCGCGAGCCGCTGCTCGACCACCGCCTCATCGAGTTCGCCTTCGCGCTGCCCTACGCCCTGCGGCAGGGCCCGCTGGGCCCGAAGCACCTGCTGCGCAAGGTGCTGTACCGGCACGTGCCGCGCGAACTGATCGACCGGCCCAAGCAGGGCTTTGCCATCCCGCTGGAGCGCTGGCTGCGCGGCGGCCTGCATTCGCTGATCGAGTGCTACCTGTCGCCGACGCGCATCGCCGGCCAGGGTCTGTTCGACCCGCCCACGGTGCAGGCGCTGCGCCGGCGCTTCGACGCAGGCGATGCGCTGTCGACCCAGCCGGTGTGGCTGATGCTGGCCTTCCAGATGTGGCACGAGCGCTGGATGGAGTCGCCCCTGGCCGCTGCCGTGCCGCGCACGCCGCGCGCGTGAGCGGCCATGGCCAGCGCCCACCGACGCGTCTGCTTCGTCGCACCCATGGCCTGGCCGGTGCTGGCCCGCGACCGCACGGTGCCGGTGGTCGGCGGGGCCGAGGTGCAGCAGGTGCTGCTGGCGCGCGAACTGGCCCGTCGCGGCCACGCGGTGTCGATGGTGTGCCTGGACCACGGCCAGCCCGATGGCGTGGTGGTCGACGGCGTGCGCGTGTGGCGCATGCACGCGCCGGGGGCCGGCTGGCCGGTGCTGCGCTTCCTGCACCCGGGGCTCAGTTCGGTGTGGCGCGCCATGCGCCGCGCCGACGCCGAGGTCTACTACCAGCGCTCGGCGGGCGCGATGACCGCCTTCGTGGTGGCCTTTGCGCGCTGGCACCGGCGCCGCAGCGTGTTCGCCAGCGCAGCCGACCCCGACTTCGCGCCCGAACTGCCCTGGATCCGCTACGGTCGCGACCGTGCGCTGTACCGTTGGGCGGTGCGCCAGGCCGACGCCGTGGTGGTGCAGACCGCGCGGCAGCACCAGGCTTGCCGCGCGATGTTCGCCAGGCAGTCCTCGCGCATCCCCAGCTGCCACCCGAAGGAAGCGGCCACCGGCCGCCCGTCGGGCGACATCCTCTGGGTGGGCACCGTCAAGCCGCTGAAGCGGCCCGAGCTGCTGGTGGAACTGGCGCGGCGCCTGCCCGAGTTCCGCTTCCGCCTGGTGGGCGGCGGTTCGGCGGCCGATGTGCAGGCGCTGGCCGCCGACAGCGGCCTGCCCAACCTCCAGCGCACCGGGTTCGTGCCGCATGCCGACGTCGGTGCGCAGTTCGACGGCGCGTCGGTGCTGGTCAACACCTCGGTGGCCGAGGGTTTTCCGAACACCTTCCTGCAGGCCTGGTCGCGCGGCGTGCCCTCGCTGGCCTTCTTCGACCCGGAGGTGCAGGTCGACGGCGCGCCGGTGAGCGAGGTGGCCGCCTCGCTCGACGACATGGTGCAGCGCCTGCGCCGCCTGAAGACCGATGCCGCGCACTGGCAGCGCCTGTCCGAGCGCTCGCGCCGCTGCGCCGAGCAGCAGCATTCGGTGGCCTCGGCGGTGGACGCCTACGAGCAGCTCTTCGACGGCCTGGTGTGCGGGCCGGTGCCGCACGGGCGGGCAGGCGCATGACCCGGCCCCACGTCTGCTTCGTGGCGCCGGGCTCCTACCCGTCGCTGGTGCCGGGCACCGGCGCAGGCATCGCCGGCGGCGCCGAGATCCAGCAGGCCATGCTGATGCGCCTGCTGGTGGCCGATGGCTTCCGCGTCTCGCTGCTGTCGCAGGACTTTGGCCAGCCCGAGCGCTGCGTCGCGCAGGGCGTGGAGGTGTACCGCTTGCCCGAGCACCGCGGCCGCTGGGTCAAGGGCCTGCGCTGGCTGGTGCCGCGCCTGACCGACGTGGTGGCGCGGCTGAACGCCCTGAAGCCGGACAGCGTTTACGTGCGCACCGCCACCGGCTACCTGCTGCCGGCGGCCTGGTACGCGCGGCGCCGCGGTTGCCGGCTGGTGTACGCCGCGGCCAGCGACCTCGACTTCCGCCCGGGCCGCAACCCCCTGCTCACCCGGCGCGACGATGCGCTGTTCCGGCTGAGCCTGCGCTGGGTGGACACCTTCGTGCTGCAGAACCGGGCGCAGGCCGAATGGCTGCGCGGCACGCAGGGCCGCGAGGGCGTGGTCATCCCGAACCTGCACGTCGAGCCCGGGGCCGGGCAGGGGGCCCTCGACGGCCCGATCCTGTGGGTCGGCAGCATCGCCGCCATCAAGCGGCCCGAGGCGCTGATCGACCTGGCCGCCCGGCTGCCGCAGCGGCGCTTCGTGATGATCGGCGGGCTGGGCTCGGCACCCGATGCGCAGGCCTTCCACGACCGCATCGCCCAGGCCGCGGCGGCGCTGCCCAACCTGCGCTTCATCGGCTTCGTGCCGCCGGCCGAGATCGGCCGCTGGTTCGACGGCGCCGCCCTGCTCGTCAACACCTCGTCGGCCGAGGGCTTTCCCAACACCTTCCTGCAGGCCTGGGTGCGCGGCGTGCCCAGCCTGTCGTTCGTGCAGCCGGAGGTGGGCGAGGGCGGGTCGTCGACGGTGGCCTGCACCGACCTGGCGGACATGGCGGCGCGCATCGACGGCCTGCTGTCCGACCCCGAGGCCTGGCAGCGGCAGGGCGAGGCCTGCCGCGCCGCGCTGGCCCGCCACCATGCACCGCAGGCCGTGCTGCCACGCTATCGACGCGTCTTCGGCGTGGAGGCCGGGCCATGACGCTGCGGCCCGTCCTCGGTGCCGGCCTGGCCCGCGCCTTCGGGCTCGGTGGCAGCCAGGCGCTGGTGCGCCTGGTGTGCGGCTTCGTCAGCATCAAGGTCAGCGCGGTGTACCTGGGCCCGTCGGGCCTGGCGCTGGTGGCCCAGCTGAACACCTTCGTCACCCTGTGCCAGGGCTTGCTGGGCAGCGGCCTGAACACGGCCGTGGTGCGGGTGGGCGCCGAGGTCCGCGACGACCGCGCGCGGTTGACGCGCCTGCTGGGCACCGCGGCCCGCCTGACGCTGGTGCTGGCCGTGGGGCTGGCGCTGCTGCTGGCCGTGTTGGCGCCCTGGGTGGCCGACTGGCTGCTGCACGATGCCTCGCTGGCCTGGGTGATGGTGCTGGCCGGTGCCGCCGTGGCCGCGGTGATGGTCAATGGCCTGCTGGTGTCGGCGCTCAACGGCGTCGGCGACATGGGCCGCGTCGTCGGCTCGAACGTCATCGTCACCGTGCTCAGCCTGGCCATCTTCGCGCCGGCCTGCTGGCTGTGGGGCCTGCACGGCGGGTTGGTCGGCTCGATCGTCACCTACCTGGTGGCGCTGCCGGTCACGGCTTGGTGCCTGGCGGGCTCGACGCGCCTGTCGTGGCCTTTGTTCAAGGGCGCCTTCGACGCCACCGAGGCGCGGCGCATCGCCGGCTTCTACCCGATGCTGCTGGCCCATGCGGTGCTGACGCCGCTGTCCATGCTGCTGGTGCGCGACGCGGCGGCCACGGGGTTGACGCTCGATGCCGCCGGCCACTGGCAGGCCGCGTGGCGACTGTCGGAGGTGTACACGCAGATCATCACCACCTCGGTGTCGCTGTACTTCATGCCGCGGCTGGGCCAGTTGGCCGGCGATGCGCCGCGCCTGCGCGCCGAGGTGCTGCGCACGCTGGCCGTTGCGGTGGCGGTGACGGCGGTGCTGGCCCTGGTGATCGGCCTGCTGCGCGTCACGGTCGTGCGCTGGGTGTTCGCGCCGTCGTTCGCGCCGGTGGCCGAGATCATGCCCTGGCAACTGGCCGGCGACGTGCTGAAGATGGGCGCCTGGACGCTGGGCTTCGTGCTCGTGTCGCAGGTGCGCACCGGGTGGTATGTTCTGCTGGAGGTGCTGGTGCCGGCGCTGTTCTACGGGGGTGTCGTGCTGCTGATGCCACGGCTCGGCGTGCAGGGTGTCAGCGTGGCCTATGCGCTGGCCAGCGCCTGCCACCTGCTGCTGGCCGCGGTGGCCCTGCGCGGGCTGCTCTGGACTGTCCCGGCCCGCGCGCCGGACGAGGATTCGCGATGAAGTGGCTTCTGTTGCTCGGCCTGGCGTTCGTGGGCGTGCTCACCGGCGTGGCGGCGGCGCTGTTCGGCGGGCCGACGGCCCTGGTGCTGTTCGCGCCGGTGCTGCCGATGCTGTTCATCGTGCGCGACTACCGCGTCGGCGTGGCCTGCCTGATCGTGCTGCTGCCCTGGTCGGCATCGCCGCTGCTGCCGCAGACCAGTGGCTTCAACGTCAACAACTACCTGATCGCCGCCACGCTGGTGGCCTTCGTCTTCCAGACCATGATGCGGCGCCGCGAGCTGGTCAAGCCGCCCACCTACTTCGTGGCGCTGTACCTGGTGCCCATCACCTTCGGCATCCTGATCGCCTGGCCCTACCTGGCACAGGGCGCGCGCAACGTCGGGCTGGTCGACGCACCGTTCTACGAGCCGTTCAGCTTCCTCAAGTCCCGTTACCTCAAGCCGCTGGGCTTCGTCATCTTCGCCTGGCTGTTGGCCAATGCAGTGAAGACCAGCAAGAAGCCGGAGCGCTGGCTGGCGCTGATGGTGGCGGGGGCGGTGCTGCCGTCGATCGCGGTCTTCGTGCTGATCGGCGTCTATGGCCTCACGCTGTCGAACCTGCAGGCGCAGCGCAGCTTCATGGGCCCGCTGGGCTACCACGCCAACGAGATGGGGCTGATGCTGATGTCGGCCGCGGGGCCGATGCTGTTCATCGTCGGCGGCATCCGCAACGTGCTGGTGCGGGCGCTGTGCGCCGTGTCGCTGGCCGTGGTGGCCACCGCCGTCGTGCTGAGCTTTTCGCGCGGCGCTTTCCTGGCCTTGCTGGTCGTCGTGCTGCTGTACCTGCTGCGCACCCGCCGTGTCGCGGTGATGCTGGTGGCCGTGGTGCTGGCGGTGATCGGCCTGATCGTCGCGCCCGAAGCGGTGCGCGAACGGGTGACCACGGGCATGCAGTCCGGCGCAGTGGCCCAGGCCGCCGAGCGCCTGGACGACCCGCTCACCGCGGGCCGCGTGGCCGTGTGGCAACTGCTGCTGCCCGAGGTGGCGAAGAGCCCGCTGTGGGGCCGTGGCCTGGGCTCCACGTCGTGGAGCGACGCCGTGGGCTCCGGGATTTACGTGGCCAACCATCCGCACAACCTTTACCTGGAGATCCTGCTCGACCTCGGCCTGCTCGGATTGATGGCCATCCTCTACGTCTACTACCGACACCTGCGCGGCTTCTGGCAGCTGTCGCACCATGCCGAGGTGAGCCCGCTGATGCAGCGCTTCTTCGCCGGTGCGGGCGCATCCTTCGCCGGCGTGCTGGTGATGGGCATGACCAATGGTCACTTCATGCCCTTCCCCGAACAGACCTTCGTCTGGTTCTCGCTCGGCCTGCTGTTTGCGCACCTGCACCTGGTGCCCCGCGCACAGGCGGCGGGGGCCGGCCAGCCCCGTCGGCGAGGCTTCGGCATGCGCCCGGCGCCGCTGGACCGGGCCACGGGCCGCCGGCCCACCTGAGTGCGCGGCGAGGAACGGCACCCGATGAAGATCCTGTCGGTGATCAGCGGCCTGGGCTATGGCGGGGCCGAATCCCAGCTGATGCTCATCGCCGCCGAGCTGAGCCGGCGGGGCCACGAGGCGGTGGTGTACCTGCTCACCGACCACGCGCCGCGCATCGCCGCCCTGCAGGCCGCCGGTGTCGAGGTGGTCGTCGACCGCAAGCGCTCGCGGCTGGACCTGGCCGTGGTGCGGCGCCTGCGGGCCTTCCTGCGCAGCCGGCGGCCGGACGTCGTGCACGGCTACCTCTTCGACGGCAACTGGTACGCCACCGTGGCGGCCCTGGGCCTGGGCGTGCCGGTGCTGTGCGCCGAGCGCAGCAGCGACTACCGCCTGAGCAGGGCGCAGTGGCTGGCGCACTGGCCGGTGCGGCCCTTCGTGTCGGGCGTGATCGCCAACTCGGAGCGCGGCCGGGTGCAGGCGCGGGCCCTGTTCGGCCTGCCCGATCGGCACGCCCACGTGGTGTGGAACGGACTCGACCTGGTCGGCATCGACCGGCGCCTGGCGGCCACCCGGCCGGATCCTCGCACCGGTTTCTTCGGGCGCAGCGACATCCGCCTGGCCGTGCTGGTCGGGTCCTTCAACGAAGCCAAGGACCAGCTGCTGGCCATCGAGGTGATCCGCCACCTCGTTGGCCTCGATCCGCGCTGGCGCCTGCTGCTGGTGGGGGCCTCTTTCGGCGACCGGCTGGAGTACGCCAACACCGTGGCCGATGCCTCCACCCGCTACGAGGCGGCGGTGCGCGACCGCATTGCCGCGGCCGGCCTGGGCGAGCACGTGCGCCTGGCAGGCCAGCGCCCCGATGCGCTGGAGCTCATCGGCGCGGCCGACGTGCTGCTGTCCACCTCGCGGCGCGAGGGGTCGCCCAATGTCGTGCTCGAGGCCATGGCCGCCGGCACGCCGGTGGTGGCCACCGACTTCTCCGACATCGCCCGGCTGCTGCCGCAGCCCTGGCAGGTGGTCGGCGACCGCGACCCGCTGTCATTGGCGCAGGCCGTGCTGAAAGTGCACGCCTGCCGCGACGCCGTGGCCGCCGAACAGCGGCAATGGGTCGAGTCCCATGCCACCATCGGCACCACGGTCGACGCGCTGCTGCGCCTGTATGCCGCCTACGGGCGCGCGCCCGCCGCACCGGTCCACCAGACCACCCCTGGCGCATGACACCCCTCTGGATCCACCGCCTCGCCCACCGGGCCCACCGCGCCGGCGTGCCGGTGCTGCCGCGCCTGCTGTACGCGGTGAATCGGCTGGTGTACTCGGTGGCCCTGCCGCCGTCGGTCCAGCTGGGGCGCGACGTGGTGCTGGGCTACTCCGGCCTCGGCACGGTCATCCACGCGCGCGCGGTGATCGGCGACCGGGTCACCATCGGCACCTGCGTGACGGTGGGCGGGCGCAGCGGCCACCACGCCGTGCCGGTGATCGAATCCGATGTCGAGATCGGCTCCGGCGCGAAGGTACTGGGTCCCATCCGCGTGGGCGCCGGCGCGGTGATCGGCGCCAACGCCGTGGTGCTGCACAACGTGCCCCGCGGCGCGGTGATGGTGGGCGTGCCAGCCCGGGTGGTCCGCATCCAGGACGGGTGGGGCCCGGCCCCCGCGCCGTCGACGCCGCCGCCCCCGCGGGACGAATGAACCGATGAGCGCCGCCTCCCCACCGCCGAGCCCGCACATCGCGCTGATGGGCTGCCGCATCGACAACCTCGACATGCGGGAGACGGTCGACCGCGTCGAAGGCTTCATCGCCAGCGGCCGGCCGCACCAGCACGTGGTCGTCAACGTCGACAAGCTGGTGAAGGCGGCGCGTGACCCGCAGCTGCGCGAGATCATCAACGCCTGCGCGCTGGTCAATGCCGACGGCATGCCGGTGGTGTGGGCGTCGCGCCTGCTGGGCCGGCCGCTGAAGGAGCGGGTCACCGGGGTGGACCTGTTCGAGGCGCTGATGCAGCGGGCCGCGCAGCGGGGCTGGAAGGTGTACCTGCTGGGCGCGCGCGAACCGGTGGTCGCGCAGGTGCGCGCGCTGTACAGCCAGCGCAACCCGGCGGTCGATGTCGTCGGCCACCGCAACGGCTACTGGCCGGCCGGCGAGGACGAGGCCGTGGCCGAGGCGATCCGCCGATCGGGCGCGCAGCTGCTCTTCGTGGCCATCAGTTCGCCACGCAAGGAAGAGTTCCTCAGCCGCTGGCAGCAGCACATGCAGGTGCCCTTCGCGATGGGCGTGGGTGGCACCTTCGACGTGGTCACGGGCGCCGTCCAGCGGGCGCCGGTGTGGATGCAGCGCAGCGGCCTCGAGTGGTTCTACCGCTTCCTGCAGGAGCCGCGGCGCATGTTCCGCCGCTACTTCATCGAGGACATGGCCTTCATCGGCCTGCTGTGGACCGAGTGGCGCACGTCGAGGCGCGATGCGCGCGGGGGCGGCCGATGACAGCGCCCCTCGTCATCGCCGCGGAGCGGGCCCATGGCTGAGCCACGGCCGTCCCCCACGGTCGGCGTGGCGCCGCGCGCTGCCGAGCGCCTGATCGACGTCGACGTCGCCAAGGGCCTGGCCATCGTGCTGGTGGTGCTGGGCCACGTGGTCGCGCGCGACATCCATCCGGCCGGCAACGGGTGGTACGCCACCATGAACGCCTGCCTCTACAGCTTCCACATGGGGCTGTTCTTCTTCTTCAGCGGCTACGTGTTCTTCATCGGGCCGGCCGACACCCGCCTGGCGCGCTGGAAGAAGACCGCCGCGCGGCTGCTGCCCGCCTACCTGCTGTTCGCCGCCATCGTGCTGGTGGCCAAGTCGCTGGCCGCGGGCATTCTGCCGGTCGACCGGCCGGTGCAGCACCTGTGGACGGATCTGGCCAACCTGGTGCTCTACCCGACCAGTGGCTTTGCGTCGTACCTGTGGTTCATCGTCGCGCTGCTGCAGGTGGAACTGCTGGCCATCGCGCTGCTGGCCTGGCTGCCCGGGGCGCCGGTGTCGGCCCTGCTCGTGGCGGCGGGGCTGCACCTGCTGTCGGTCTACGTGGGCGTGACCAATCTCCTTGCCCTGCACCAGACCGCGCGCTACCTTGTGTTCTTTCTGCTGGGCCAGTGGGCCGTGGCACACCGCGACGCCTGGGTCCCCTGGCTGCGCCGGCATTGGTGGGTGGCCCTGGGCGCGTTCGTGGGGGCCATCGCGCTCAGCCCGGCGGCGGTGCAGCCCACGGTGCTGGGCCTGGCGGCGGTGCCGGCGGCGCACGCGGTGGCGCTTCGGCTGGGGGCCGGGCGCGCCGCGCAAGTGCTGGTGGTGCTGGGCACGGCCTCGCTGACGATCTACCTGATGAACTCGCTCGCGCTGGGCCTGGTGAGGGCCATGATCCTGATGACCACCGGCTGGGATGGCTGGCGCTTCGCCGTGGCCCTGCCGGTGCTGCTGGTGGCCGGCCTGGTGCTGCCCATCGTGGCGCAGCGCCTGATCTTCTCCCGGGTCGCCTGGCTCGACCGCATCACGCGTTAGACACTGGCCATGCACTTCATCTTCCATCACTTCCGCGGCTGCGCCAGCCCGAAGGACTCGCCATGTGCGGCATAGCCGGCTACGCCGGCGTGGTGGCGGACGGCGCGCGCGTGCTGGCCGCGCTGACCGACGCCGTGGCCCACCGCGGCCCCGACGGCGCGGGCATGGTGCGCTGTGCGCTGGCCGATGGCCGGCGCGAGGTTGGCCTTGGGCATCGCCGGCTGGCCATCATCGACCTGGTCACCGGCGACCAGCCGATGGCCGGAGCAGACGGCGCGCTGCAACTGGTCTTCAACGGCGAGATCTACAACCACGGTGCACTGCGCGCCGAACTGCAGGCGCTGGGCCACACCTTCCACACCACGTCCGACACCGAGGTGCTGCTGCACGCCTACCAGGCCTGGGGCGACGACTGCGTGCAGCACCTGCGCGGCATGTTCGCGTTCGCCCTCTGGGACGGGCCGCGGCAGCGCTTGCTGATCGCGCGCGACCGGTATGGCGAGAAGCCGCTGTACCTGGCCGAGGTGAACGGCACGCTGGCCTTCGCCTCCGAACTGGGTGCGCTGCTGGGCTTCCCGGGCCTGGACGCGCGGCTCAACCGCGACGTGCTCGCGCACTTCCTGCAGTACCGCTACGTGCCGGGTCCGGCCACCTGGGTGCGCGGCGTGCGCAAGCTGCCGCCCGGCTGCCTGCTGGTGTGGACGGCGCAGGGCTGCACCGAGCGGCGCTGGTTCCAGCCGCCCGATGCGCGGCCCTGGGTGGCCTCGCCGCCAGCGGCGAGGCACACCCCGGCCTCGGCGGCCGAGGCCCTGCGCGAGCGGCTGGCCGAGACGGTGCGGCTGCAGATGCAGTCGGACGTGCCGTTCGGTGCGTTCCTGTCCGGCGGCATCGACTCGTCGGCCATCGTCGCGCTGATGGCGCAGTGCAGTGCCACGCCGGTGCGCACCTTCTCGGTCGGCTTCGCCGAGGCGGCCTACAGCGAACTGTCGTACTGCCGCCTGGTGGCCGAGCGCTTCGGCACCCAGCACCACGAACTGCTGATCAGCCCGAAGGACATGCAGGACGCGCTGCCGCTGGCGGCCTTCCACCGCGATGCGCCGATCGCCGAGCCGGCCGACGTGCCGATCTACCTGCTCTCGCGCGAGGCCCGCCGGCACGTCAAGATGGTGCTCAGCGGCGAGGGCAGCGACGAGGTCTTCGCCGGCTACCCGAAGTACGTGTTCGAGCCGCACGCCGGGCGCTACCAGCGCCTGCCGACGCTGCTGCGCCACCACTTGCTGGAGCGCTGGGCGACCCGGCTGCCGGCCCTGGCCGGGCGCATCCGCACGGTGGTCGATTCGATGGGCCTGGCGCGTGCCGAGGAGCGCATGCCGCGCTGGTTCGGCGCGCTGTCGCCGCAGGAGGTGCAGGCCTTGTGCGGTGCGTGGCCGTCCGACCTGTCCGGCAGCGCCGCCTACCCGTTCGACGTGCAGGCCGGCACCTCGGCGCTGCGCCGCGTGCTGTACTTCGACCAGACCAGCTGGCTGCCCGACAACCTGCTCGAGCGCGGCGACCGCATGACCATGGCGGCCGGCCTGGAGGCGCGCATGCCCTTCATGGACCACGAGGTGATCGCGCTGGCCTCCAGCTTCCCCGACGGCTGGCGCCTGCACGGCCGGCGCGGCAAGCACATCCTGAAGCAGGCGGTGCGGCCGCTGCTGCCGGCCACCATCATCGACCGGCCCAAGGTGGGCTTCAGCATGCCCACCGAGGTGTGGCTGCGCACGTCGATGCGCGACATGGTCGGCGACCTGCTGCTGGGGACCGGTTCCACCGTGGCCGGCCTGCTGCGGCGCGAGGTGCTGGCGCGCCATGTGGACGAGCACATGTCGGGCCAGGTCAACCGGCAGAAGCTGCTGTGGATGCTGCTGAACCTCGAGCTGTGGGTCCGCGCCCGCGGGCTGTCGCTGTAGGCGCGGGCGGACACGCCATGACCAGACACGTCGTGATCATCGGACCGGACCCCGCAGGGCAGGGCGGCATCGCCTCGGTGGTTTCGATCTACCTGGCCGACGGCCTGGCGGACCGCTACCCTGTGAAGTACGTGGTGTCGCATGTCAACGACGGCAGGCTGGCCAAGCTGTGGTGGGCGGCGCGCGGCGGCCTGAATCTGCTGGGCCTGCTGCTGCGCGGCCAGGTGGCGCTGCTGCACGCGCAGTCGGCGTCCGACGTGAGCTTCGTGCGCAAGTCGATCTATCTGGCGCTGGCGCGCGGCTTCGGCGTGCCCACGGTGTTCCACCTGCACGGGGCCGAGTTCCACCGCTTCGTCGGCGGCCTGCGCTACGGCTGGATGCGCCGCTGGGTCGTCCGCACGCTCGAGCGCAGCTCGCAGGTGGTGGCGCTGTCGCAATCCTGGGCCGATTTCATGCAGGGCCTGGCGCCTGGCGCGCGCATCGAGGTCGTGGCCAACCCGGTGCGCCTGCCGAGCGGGGTGGCGGCGCGGGCCGAAGAAGGCCAGCGCATCCTGTTCCTCGGCCGCATCGGCCAGCGCAAGGGCACCTTCGCGCTGGTCGACGCCGTGGCGCGGCTGCGCGAGCGGCACCCGGCGCTGCGCCTGGCCATCGGTGGCGACGGCGAGCTCGAGGCGCTGCGTGCGCACATCGCGCAGCACGGCCTGCAGGACTGCGTCGAGGTGCTCGGCTGGGTCGGTCCGGCGCAGCGCACCGAGCAGTTCGAGCGGGCGCAGATCTTCGCGCTGCCCTCGCACGACGAGGGCCTGCCGATGGCCATGCTCGAGGCCATGGCGCAGGGCAAGGCGGTGGTGGTCACCCCGGTGGGCGGCATCCCCGAGGCAGTGGACGACGGCGTGCACGGCCTGCTGGTGCCCCCGGGCGATGTCGAGGCGCTGGCGCAGGCGCTCGACCGACTGCTGGGCGACGACGCCTTGCGCCAGCGGCTGGGCCGGGCGGCGCGTGAGCGGGCCACGCAGCGCTACGGTGCCGAGCAGGTGCTGCAGCGCGTGGGGGCGATCTACGAGCGCCTGGGCATCGCGCCGCGCGCGGCCGATCGCCAAGCCCAGGCCAGCCGGCCCTGAGGCGCGCGACCATGCCCATCGACGACCACCTCCACCGCCTGCTGGGCCACTACACCGCGTCGCCGCAGTGGGTGAAGTCGGTGGTCGGCGGCGCCTATGCGCACATCCCCGAGTCGGTGCGCTTCGGGGCGGGCTACGCGCGGTTCAAGGCGCGGTTCGAGGCCGCGTGGCCCGATCCCGAGGCCATCGCCGCGCAACTGGCCGACACCTTGCAGGTGGCCCTGGCCAGCGTGCCGGCCTACCGCGCCCACGCCGGCCTGCTGGGCCGCGTGCGCGACGATCCCTTCGGCGTGCTGTCGCAACTGCCGCTGCTCGACAAGGCCCAGCTCAAGGCCAATCTCGGCCAGTACCTCAGCGAGGCCGCCCGGCCGGCGCAGCGGCTGAAGATGTTCACCGGCGGCTCCACGGCCGTGCCGATGAGCTTCTACCTCGAAAAAGGAGTGACCCGCGCGCGCGAGTGGGCGGCCGTCAACACCCTGGCCGAGCGCTGCGGCACCGATGGCGACGGCGTGGTGCTGGCGCTGCGCGGCCGCACCGTGGCGGGCGCGGCCCAGGCCGACGGCCGGCTGTGGATGTACGAGCCGATCAAGCGCCACCTGATCCTCAGTTCCGACCACCTCGAGCCCCAGCACATGCCGCGCTATGCCGAAGCCCTGCGCCAGTGGCAGCCGCGCTGGGTGCATGCCTACCCGTCGGCGCTCTATCCGCTGCTGGCGTGGCTGAAGAGCGAGGGCCTGTCCGACCTGCTGGGTGAGGTGCGCGGCGTGCTGCTCACGTCCGAGTCGGTGTTCGAGCACCATCTGGCCGCCTTCAAGGCCTTCTTCGAATGCCCGGTGATCGTGCAGTACGGCCATTCCGAGCGCGTGCTGTTCGCGCACACGCTGGCCGACGACCCGCGCTACCACTTCTGGCCGCACTACGGCCACCTGGAACTGATCGACGAGGCGGGCCGGCCCGTCACCACGCCCGGCGCGGTGGGCGAACTGGTGGGCACCAGCTTCGACAATGCGGTCATGCCTTTCATTCGCTATCGCACCGGCGACTACGCGGTGCTGGGCTCGGGGCCGAATCCGCAGTGGCCGGGCCACCCGGTGTGCGAGCGCATCGAGGGCCGGGTGCAGGAGTTCGTCGTCTGCCACGACCAGCGGCTGGTCTCGATCACCACCTTGGGCGCGGCGCACTTCGACCAGCTCGACCACTGCCTGCGGCTGCAGTTCGAGCAGCACGAGCCCGGCCTGCTGATCCTGCGCGTGGTGCCGCTGCGGCCGCTGACGCCCGACCAGCGCCGCGACCTGGCGCAGGCGGTGTTCGACAAGACCCAGGGCGGCTGCCGCGTGCAGGTCGAGGAGGTGGCGTCGATCGAGCGCACCGCGCGGGGCAAGCAGCGGCTGCTGATCCAGCACCTGCCGATCGAGCGCTACCTGGGCGCGGCACTGGTGGCGGGGCTGCCTCGATGACCCACCGCCGTCCGCGCCTGCAGCGGCTGGTGTGGCTGCGCCGCCGACTGCAGCGCATGGCCCCGGGCGAACTGCCGCACCGGCTGACCGAGGCGCTGCGCATGTTGATGCAGCGCGCCGGCATCGGGGATGCGCGGTGCGTGCCGCCGCGCGCCGGTGATGCCCGTTTCGGCCCGGCCTGGTGCCGCGTGCCCGAGGCCGGCGAGATCGATGCCGGTTCGCGTGCCGACCTGCTGGCCGCTGCCGACCAGTTGCTGACCGCGGGGCCGACGCTGTTCGGCCATGCCACCGCGGCCGACGTGCACTGGAACGCCGACCCGCGCAGCGGCTGGACGCCGCCCCATCGATTCGGCCTGTTCATCGATTTCCGCCACCTGCCCGACGGCGTGGACGTGAAGTTCCTGTGGGAGATGAACCGCCACGTCTGGTGGCTGCCGCTGGCGCAGGCCTGGGCGATGACGGGACGGCGGGCCTACCTGGACCGCCTGCGCACGCTGCTCGACGGCTGGCTCGCCGAGTGCCCCTATCCGCTGGGGCCGAACTGGTCGTCGCCGGTCGAGCACGGCGTGCGCCTGATCGTCTGGAGCCTGGTGTGGCATCTGGTGGGCGGACGCGCCAGCCCGATGTTCGATGGCGCCGCGGGGGCCGCGCTGCTGGATCGATGGATGGGCAGCGTCTACCAGCACATCCGCTTCGCCAGCGACAACTACTCGCGCCACTCGTCGGCCAACAACCACCTGCTCGGCGAGGTGGCGGGGGTCTTCGTCGCGGCCCACACCTGGGACCTTTGGGCCGAGACCCGGCCACTGCGCGAGCAGGCCCGGCGCGAGCTGGAGCGCGAGCTGCAGCTGCAGTTTGGCGCCGACGGCCTGAATGCCGAGCAGGCGATGTGTTATCACAAGTTCGCGCTGCAGTTCGTGCTGGCGGCGGCGCTGTGCGGCACGGCCAGCGGCGACGACCTCTCGCCGGCGGCGTGGGATCGCATCGGCCTGGCGCTGGCCGCCGTGGCGGCGCTGATGGACTGTGACGGCAACGTGCCCATGTACGGCGACGCCGACGACGGCGAGGTGTTCCGCCTCGATCCGTCGCCCCACTTCAGCCAGTATGCGGCGCTGGTGGCGATGGGCGCGGCCCTCACCGCCCGGTCGGACGTGGCCGCCAAAGCGGCCTTGGTGCGGCATGCCGCCGGGGCGCAGGTGGCCTGGCTGCTGCCGCCGACGCCTGCGCCGCCGCAAGACCCGGCGGACGAGGTTCCGGCCGCGCTGCCGACGGTGTTTTCCGACGCCGGCATCGTGCTGCTCGGCGATGCCCTGCACACGCCGCACGAACTGCGCGCGCAGTTCGACGTGGGCCCACTGGGCTACCACGGCATCGCCGGTCATGGCCATGCGGATGCGCTGTCGCTGCAACTGTCGGTCGGTGGCGAGCCGCTGCTGGTCGACCCGGGCACCTACTGCTACAACACCGAGCCGGCGTGGCGGCACTTCTTCCGCAGCACCCGTGCGCACAACACGCTGGAGGTCGACGGCTGCGATCAGTCGATCTACGGCGGCTCGTTCCTGTGGCTGCGCGACGTGGCCTGCACGGTGGACAGCCTGCGCGACGACGGCGACAGCCTCGAGGTGGTCGCCCATCACACGGGCTATGGCCACCTGCGCGACCCGGTGGTGCACCATCGCCGCGTGCGGCTCGACCGCGCCGCGCGGCGCTTGGAGGTCGAGGACTGGCTGGGCTGCGCCGAGCCGCACGACGTGGCCTGGCACTGGCATGCGCCGGCGCATGCCAGGGTCGAGCAGGTGCCCGGCGGCGGATGGCGCGTGGCCGGCCGCGTGCACGCGCTGCTGATCGAGGCGCTGGGCGACGACCTGTCGGCGTCGGTGGTGCAGGGCGCGTCGTCGCCGCCGCAGGGCTGGGTGTCCGACCGCTTCTACCACCGCGCGCCGGCGCCGGTGCTGGTGGTGAGCAGCCGGCTGCGGCCGGGGCAGCGGGTGCTGACGCGCTTGCAGGTGATCTGACGGCGGTGTGCCTGGCCCGTCAGTCGGGCAGCCGGATGCGGAAGTGGAACACCCGCTGGGTGCCGCGGCCATCGGCGCCGTAGCAACTGGCGCTGGAGAAGGCGGTGCCGCGCACATACGGCGTGGCACAGGCGGCGAACAGGCCGTCGATGGCCAGGCTGCCGTCGTTGCCGCCGCGCGCCACCGCGAGCATCGGGCTGCCTTCGATGGCGTAGGGGTAGGCGGCGTCGCTGAGGTCGGTCTTGCCGCTCAGGCTGAAGACTGTGCGTCCGCTGCCGTCGGTGGTCTCGTCCACCCGGTACAGCGTCAGCTCGGACTGCGTCGTCCCCGCATTGCTGTGCAGCAGCCACAGGCGCTGGCGCGCGTCCTCGAACAGGCGCACCTTGCCGTAGGGGGGCAGGGTGCCCAGCTTCATCGAGGCCAGCGTGGCCCCGGCCAGGTTGGTGGCCTTGAAGTGGAAGCCGCGCATGCTGGCGTCGGTTGGTGAGTCGGCGTAGGTCACCACCAGCAGGCGCTGGCGGCTGTCGAGCAGGCCGTCGACCTGCCACATCAGCGGCGAGGCGGTGGCGTTCGCCGGCGTGGGCAGCGGCTCGACGATGTCGGCCTGGCTCCAGCGCGCGCTGCTCGAAGCCCCGGCCACGTACTGCCGCGTGCCATTGAAGACATAGGGGAAGCCCGCCAGGTCGGGCAGCCCGGCGGCGGTCTTGTACAGGTCGCGGGTGGCCGTGGCCACCAGCGACAGGCTGCCGTCGACCACTGTGGGGAACAGGTAGTCGTAGGCGTGGCGGTCACCGATGTGCCGGGTCTGCTGCGCAAACCACTGCCCGGCGCCGCCCTGCAGGCCGGGCTTGCCGCAAAGGTAGCTGGTGTCGGTGTTGGAGGTGGGCACGGCGGTGGGCAGTTCCACCGAGGCCTTCAGGCACAGCGTGCCATCGGGGGCGATGCCGGCGCCGCTGTAGTGGCGCGAGTCCTTGCCCATCACCTGCCAGGTGCCGGGCAGCGCGCGAGGCGTGAGCGCTGGCGTCGCGTACACGGTGGGCACCGAGGCCGGCCAGGCCACCACCAGAGCGGCATCGCTGACCGGGTCGCGCAGCAGCACCGCGTCGTCCTGGGTCTTGGCACTGCCTTCGGCGACCCAGGCCGAGTTCTCGGCCGCCGCGCGCTTCATCAGGCGCCAGGCCAGGTTGCCGGCGCCGTCCTTGAACAGGATCAGCGCCCGCACGGTGCCGTCGCGGTGCACCGTGACGCGGGTCTGGTGCCCGCCCCAATGGTTGGGCAGCACGCCGGCCGTGGCCGAGCCGCTGGCATCGGTGGCCAGGGGCTCGAAGATCTCGACGTAGGGCGTGCCGGCCGTGCGGGTACCCACCTTCTGGGCAGAGTCCGGCCGCGCGGCCGTCGGCGGCGGGGTGACGGCGGCCACCGTCGACGTCCAGGCCGGCACCGGCAGGGGCCGCGCAGACTTGGCGGCCAGGTCGAGCGGCAGGGCGGCCGGATCCATCGGCATCGTGGCCGGCGCCACCGCGGCATCGGCCGCGAACACGTCGTCCTCGCCACCACCACCGCAGGCCGACAACAAGGCAGAACAGGCCAGCAGGAGAGAGATCATCGCTTCGGGACGCGATCGGCGGACGGTCGGCATGATATCGCTCGGGGTGGGCTGCGTCGTGGCACTCCCCATGGCTTTCGGCAAACCGGCGCCGGGGCGCAGGTGGACGGGCGCCATGTCGGTCGACACACCGTGACATCCGTCATCCGAAGGCGCGCATCGCCTTGTTCCGCTGGCGCGCCGGCGGTTGGCTGGGCGCTGGATGTCGTGAGGGCGAACTGGGCGCTGCTGGGCGCTGCTGGGCGCGCGCTGCATCGGGCGCGCTCCATCGCGAGTGCACGGCGCGCCGTGGCCGGCCCGCTGCCGGACGGCCGAGGCGGCGCCTGCGGCGCAGGGTCAGTCGCGCGACGCGGAACCGCCGGTCTCGGTGGCCGGCGGGGTCGGTGGCCAGGCCACCGGCGGCACCAGGGAGGGGTGGGACACCGTGGGGTCGGGCAGGCCGTCGTGGGGGCTGACCGCCAGGTCGTCGGCCGGTCGCGCGATGGTCACGCGGCGCTCGGGGCCGGCGGCCAGGGCGCGCCGCGTCTGGGCGGCCGCCGTGGTCGTCGAGGCGGAGGCGTCGGCCAGCGCCCTGTCGTCGGCGCCGCCGCCGCAGCCCGCGGTCAGGACGGCGGACAGCAGGGCGGCCTGCAGGGCAAGGGAAGGTCGGACGGGCGTGTGCATGGGGGCTCGACTCGTGGCGCACCGCACCGGCAGCGCACGGGGCGGTGCCGGCACACGGTGCTGGAACGGGCCGCCCGACCGGGGCGGCGTGCACGCACGCCCTGGCCTCGGTGCAGGCGGGACCGGGGCCCGCACCGATGGACCAGGTCGGGACGCACCCGGCCGATCGCGATGAAGACCCCGGGTTCTATTTCGGCAGGCTGCCGATCGACTTGAACGGGGCCGAGGCGGCGCGAACCTCGGCAGGGCCGTTCAGAGCACCCGCTCGCGCAGTACCTGCATCAGGTACTGGCCGTAGCCGTTCTTCAGCATCGGAAGGGCTTGGGCCTCCAGTTGCGCGGCGGTGATCCAGCCGGCGCGGTAGGCGATCTCCTCGGGGCAGGCCACCTTCAGGCCCTGCCGCTTCTCGAGCGTGGCGATGAACTGCCCGGCCTCGAGCAGGCTGTCGTGGGTGCCGGTGTCGAGCCAGGCGTAGCCGCGGCCCAGGGTCTCGACGTTGAGCTGCCCCAGGTCGAGGTAGCGCGCATTGACCGCGGTGATCTCCAGTTCGCCGCGGGCCGAGGGCTTGATGTCTGCGGCGATGTCGCAGACCTGCTCGTCGTAGAAGTACAGGCCGGTCACAGCGTAGTTGCTCTTCGGTGCCTTGGGCTTTTCCTCGATGCTGATCGCGCGGCGCTGCCGGTCGAATTCGACGACGCCGTAGCGTTCCGGGTCGTTCACGTGGTAGGCGAAGACGGTGGCACCGGAGGTCCGCGTGGTGGCACGCTCGAGGATGGTCTGGAAGCCATGGCCGTAGTAGATGTTGTCGCCCAGCACCAGCGCGCTGGGGTGCTTGCCGACGAAGCTGCGCCCCAGGATGAAGGCCTGCGCCAAGCCATCCGGGCTGGGCTGCACGCAGTAGCCCAGGTTCAGGCCCCAGCGGCTGCCATCGCCCAGCAGCGCCTCGAAGCGCGGCGTGTCCTGAGGCGTGCTGATGAGCAGGATGTCGCGGATGCCGGCGAGCATCAGCGTGGACAGCGGGTAGTACACCATCGGCTTGTCATACACCGGCAACAACTGCTTGCTCACCGCCAGCGTGGCCGGGTGCAGCCGGGTGCCGGACCCGCCGGCGAGGATGATGCCCTTGCGTGATGTCATGCGATGCTCTCCTGGGCGGCCCGTGGCTCAGCCGCCGTATTGTTTCTGGACCCAGTCGCGGTAGGCCCCGCTCTGCACGTCGGCCACCCAGGCCGCATTGTCCAGGTACCACTGCACCGTCTTGCGGATGCCGGACTCGAAGGTCTCGGCGGGGCGCCAGCCGAGCTCGCGCTCGATCTTGCGCGCGTCGATGGCATAACGCCGATCATGGCCGGGACGATCGGTGACGTGGGTGATGAGCCGCGTGTAGGGCCCTTGCGGGCTGGGCCGCAGTTCGTCGAGCAGCGCGCACAGCGTGTGGACGATGTCGCGGTTGGGCTTCTCGTTCCAGCCGCCGACGTTGTAGACCTCGCCGGGCCGGCCGCCAGCCAGCACGGCGCGGATGGCGCTGCAGTGGTCGCGCACGTACAGCCAGTCGCGCACCTGCATGCCGTCGCCGTAGATGGGCAGGGGCTTGCCGGCCAGCGCGTTGACGATCATCAGCGGGATCAGCTTCTCTGGGAAGTGATAAGGCCCGTAGTTGTTGCTGCAATTGGTGGTGAGCACCGGCAGGCCGTAGGTGTGGTGCCAGGCGCGCACCAGGTGGTCGCTGGCCGCCTTGCTGGCCGAGTACGGGCTGTTGGGTTCGTAGGCATGCGTCTCGGTGAAGGCGGGCGCCTCGGGGGCCAGGCTGCCGTAGACCTCGTCGGTGCTGACATGGTGGAAGCGGAAGGCCGCCTTGGCGCTGGCGTCCAGCGACATCCAGTGCGCCCGCGTGGCCTCGAGCAGCGTGAAGGTGCCGGTGACGTTGGTGCGCATGAACTCGCCAGGGCCGTGGATGCTGCGGTCGACGTGGCTCTCGGCCGCGAAGTGCACGAGGGCGCGCGGCCGGTGTGTGGCCATCAGGCCGTCGAGCAGCGCGCGGTCGCAGATGTCGCCCTTGACGAAGACATGCCGCGCATCGCCCTGCAGGCTGGCCAGGTTGGCCAGGTTGCCGGCGTAGGTGAGGGCGTCGAGGTTGACGACCGGCTCGTCGCTGGCGGCGAGCCAGTCGAGGACGAAGTTGCTGCCGATGAAGCCGGCGCCGCCGGTGACGAGGAGGGTCATGTCAATCTCCGACCATCAAGTGCTTCAGTGAAGTGACTCCGCGGCTTCTGCATGTGGCCGCCGCAGAACCGGCTTTGCCGGGCTGCTGGAGGCAGCCCCTCGAGGCGGCAGCAGCGACCCCGCTCCGGGGGTGGGTCATGACCTGCCGTAGGTGTCTTCGTAGCGGACGATGTCGTCCTCGCCGAGGTAGCTGCCCGACTGCACCTCGATGATCTCCAGCGGCACCTTGCCGGGGTTGGCCAGGCGGTGCACCTGGCCGAGCGGGATGTAGGTGCTCTGGTTCTCGGTGAGCAGGATCACCTTGTCGCCGTTGGTCACCTCGGCCGTGCCGGAGACGACGATCCAGTGCTCGGCGCGGTGGTGGTGCTTCTGCAGGCTGAGCGAGGCGCCGGGCTTGACCAGGATTCGCTTGACCTGGAAGCGCGGGCCGTGGTCGATGCTGTCGTACCAGCCCCAGGGCCGGTGCACCTTGCGGTGCAGCGTGTGCTCGCCGCGCTGCTCGCGGCCGAGCTGGCTGACGATCTGCTTGACCTCCTGGCTGCGCTCGCGGTCGGCCACCAGCACGGCGTCGGGGGTCTCGACGATGACCACGTTGTCCAGGCCCACCGCGCTGACCAGCCGGCTGGTGGCGTGCACCAGGGTGTTGGTCGAATCCTTGACGATGGCGTCGCCGACGCTGGCGTTGCCCTGCGCGTCCTTGGCCGCCACCTGCCACACCGCCTCCCAGGCACCGAGGTCGTTCCAGCCGGCGTCGAGCGCGACCATGCGGATGTCGATGTCGCTGCCGGGGCACTTCTCCATCACCGCGTAGTCGACCGATTCGCTGGGCACGGCGGCGAACTCGGCCTTGCCGGGCCGCACGAACTTGGCGTCGGTGCTGCGCGCCGCCCACGCGGCGCGGGTGGCGTGGGCGATGTCGGGGCGGAAGCGCTCGAGCGCGGCCATCCACACCGACGCCTTCAGCACGAACATGCCGGCGTTCCAGAAGTAGCTGCCTTCGGCCAGGTAGGCCTGCGCGGTGGCCAGGTCGGGCTTCTCGACGAAGCGGGCCACCACCGGCGCGCCGTCGGCCGGCGCACTGCGGATGTAGCCGTAGCCGGTTTCGGGGCGGTCTGGCGCGATGCCCAGGATGGCGATGGCGCCACCGTCGGCCAACTGCACCGCCTGCCGCAGTGCCGTGGCGAAGGCGGCCTCGTCGGTGACGGTCTGGTCGGCCGGCGTGACGACCAGCACCGGGTCCTGCCCGCCTTCCAGCGCGGCCAGGGCGGCCAGCGTCAGCGCCGGCGCGGTGTTGCGGCCCATCGGTTCGAGCAGCGCGACCGAGGGCTCGACGCCGAGTTCACGCAACTGGTCGAGCACCAGGAAGCGGTGTTCCTCGTTGCCGACGATGCAGGGCGGCAGCACGGCCACGTCGGGCGAGGCCAGGCCCTGCAGGCGGCCCACGGCCTGCTGGAACAGGCTGGTCTGGCCCGACAGCACCAGGAACTGCTTGGGGTAGCCGGCGCGCGACAGCGGCCACAGCCGGGTGCCGGAACCGCCGGCCATGACCACGGGTTGAACGGAGATGCTCATGTGCGTGTCGTCTCGGCCGGTGCGGCCTCGAAGCCTTGTGGGTTGAGGGTCTGCCAGCGCCAGCTGTCCTCGCACATGCGAGCCAGGCCGTGTCGGGCCTGCCATCCCAGCAATGAACGTGCCTGTGCCGGGTCGGCCCAGCAGGCGGCGATGTCGCCGGGACGGCGCGGCGCGAACTGAACCGGCACCTCGCGGCCGCTGGCGGCGGCGAAGGCGCGCACCACGTCGAGCACGCTGTAGCCCTGGCCGGTGCCCAGGTTGACGGTGAGCGAGCCCGGGTGATCGAACAGCCGTCGCAGCGCGGCGACGTGGCCCTCGGCCAGGTCGACGACGTGGATGTAGTCGCGCACGCCGGTACCGTCCGGTGTCGGCCAGTCGTTGCCGAACACCGACAGGTGCGCGCGTCGGCCGATGGCCACCTGGGCCACGTAGGGCATCAGGTTGTTGGGCGTGCCGCGCGGGTCTTCTCCGATGTGGCCGCTCTCATGGGCACCCACCGGGTTGAAGTAGCGCAGGCAGGCGGTCTGCCAGGCCGGATCGGCGGCGCCGACATCGCGCAGGATGGTCTCGCCCATCAGCTTGGTCTGGCCGTAGGGGTTGGTGGCGGCCAGGGCGAAATCCTCGCGGATCGGCAGCCGAGCCGGGTCGCCGTACACGGTGGCGCTGGAGCTGAAGACCATGCGCCGGCAGCCGTGCCGCTGCATGGCCTCGCAGGTGGTGATCAGCCCGCCGAGGTTGTTGCGGTAGTAGGCCAGCGGTTGTGCGGTGGATTCGCCCACCGCCTTGTGCGCCGCGAAGTGCACCACCGCGTCGATGCGATGGCGTGCAAACAGCGCGTCCATGGCCGCCGCATCGGTGACGTCGGCACGCTCGAACACCGGCACGGTGCCGCCGAGTTCCTTCAGCCGGTCGAGCACCACCGGCGAGCTGTTGGCGAAGTTGTCCACGCCCACCACCGAGAAACCGCCCGCCTGCAGCGCCAGCCAGGTGTGGGAGGCGATGTAGCCGGTGGCGCCGGTGAGCAGGATGTTGGGCATGGGGGCCTTGGTCATTGCAGGATGATCTGGCCGACACAGCCGACCACGTCGACACTGTAGGGCGAGGACAGCCCGCCGTCGGTTCGTCGCTGCTCGCGCGACCAGTCGCAGCTGAACTGCAGGGCACGCGTGGGCACCCAGCGCATGCCCAGGCCGGCGCCGTGGGTGCGATCGCCGCCTTCCGTCGGCCCGGTGGACGAGCTGATCTGCTGAGTATTGACCAGCGTGCGGCTCGCCCGCGAGACGCTGGCGTTGAGGCTGATCTTGCCGGTGAGTTCGTAGTCGGCGCGCAGGCGCAGCGCGTCGGTGGTCTTGCTCACGTCGGTGCCGGTGCCGGTGACGAAGAAGCCCGTCCCCAGGGCGCGCGACGAATCCAGCCCGGTCTCGCGCAGCAGGGTGGTGCCCAGCGTCAGTTTGCCGGTGGGCCGCCACTGCCAGCGCAATTGGCCGGTCAGCCCGCTGAAGTCGCGCTGCGTGGCCTCTCGGTAGCGCACCCGGCCGGTGCTGATCCGCGCGTTCACCGTGCTGGCGCCGGAGGCCACCCAGTCGGCCGTGAAGTCGATGTCGTGGCGCTTGAAGCGATCGGCCAGGAACTGGTCGTTGCCCAGCGCCAATGCCCGGGGGAAGCGGCCGTTCGTGGCGCGCAGGGCCGTGCCCAGGCCCAGCGCACCGCTGGGCCGGTACTGCAGGCCCAGCGACGCCGAGCCCTGGTTGTACTCGCGCGACTGGAACTCGGACGCCGAGTAGCCCACGTTGCGCCAGCCCACCGTGGCCTCGGCCACCCAGCGCGAGATCAGCCCAAGCCGGACGCTGGCATCGATCTGTTCGCTGCTCGCCACGTTCTTGCGCTGCAGCGTGGGGATGTCGCTGTCGGGCGCGAACACCGCCAGGTCGCGGTTGGCGGCCAGTTGCACCTTGCCCGACAGGCGTTCGATGGTCGCCCAGTCGAGCGACAGGTTCAGCCCGTACCCGCTGTTGTTCAGGCCCTCGTTGCGGCTGAAACGGCTGTTGCGCAGCTGGGCGCTGCCCTGCACGCGCTGGCGACCGATGGGCTGGTCCAGCCCGGCCAGCAGCGTGGCGGTGGTGATGGTGTCCCCCCGGGCCAGCCCGGCCTGCAGGGCAAAGCCGTCGGACAGCCGGTAGACGTTCGAATCGTGGCTGAGGCCCAGCGCGGCGCCCACATACCAGGGGCTGGATTGCGACCAGGCGCTGCCGGCCAGGGCCAGCGCGAGCAAGGGCAGCAGGCGGTGGGAGGTGCGGTGGAAGTTCATGGGGCGGGCTTTCTGGAGGAGGGCTGGCGGCTCGGGGTGCGGCGGTGCTCGGGGCGGTCAGTAGGCGTTGCGATCGAAGAAGACCAGTTTCACGGTGCGGGCGATGATCTGCAGGTCGAAGCCGAGCGACCAGTTGCGCAGGTACTCGAGGTCGTAGGCCACGCGGGCGCGCATCTTGTCGAGCGATTCGGTCTCGCCGCGCAGGCCGTTCACCTGCGCCCAGCCGGTGATGCCGGGCCGCACCTTGTGGCGCACCATGTAGGCCTTGATGAGCTGCCGGTACTGCTCGTTGTGGGCCACGGCATGCGGCCGCGGGCCGACGATGCTCATGCGGCCCTGCAGCACGTTGATGAACTGCGGCAGTTCGTCCAGCGACGTGCGCCGGATGAAGGCGCCGAAGGGCGTGAGGCGCGCATCCCCCTTGACCGCCTGCGGCACCGAATGGCCGTTGTCCTGGGTGACCATCGAGCGGAACTTGTAGACGACGATCTCTTCCCCGTCCAGCCCGTTGCGGCGCTGCCGGAAGATCACCGGGCCCGGCGAACTGAGCTTCACGCCGATGGCCAGCGCCAGCAGCACGGGCGACACCAGGATCAGGATGAGGGTGGACAACACGATGTCGGACACGCGCTTGACCAGTTCGTTGGTGCCCTTGAACGGCGTGTCGCAGATGCCGACCACGGGCACGCCGTTCATGTCCTGCAGCCGGCCCTGGATGATGCTGATGCCGAACACGTCGGGCACGAAGTACACCGAGGCGGTGGTGCCCTGCAGATTCTCGAGCAGCTCGATGATGCGCGGCTGCGAGCCCAGCGGCAGCGTGATGAAGACGTCCTTGATGCCCTGCGACAGGATGTAGGGTGCGGCTTCGCGCAGGCCGCCCAGGCGCAGCGCCGCGGCGTCGGCGTGCACGCGGTCGGTGGCGCGGTCGTCGAACCAGCCGACGAAGTCGATGCCCCGCACATGGTTCTCGCGCAGGGCCTGAGCCACCTTCACGCCCAGTTCGCCGGCGCCGATCACCACCGCCGCACGGCGTTGCCCGGGCTGGGCGGCGTTCCAGCGCAGCACGCGCTGGCCCGCCCAGACGGCGGCGATGTGCGCCAGCGGCGTGGCCACCGCCCAGGTCATCAGCACCTCGCGGTCGAACAGGTGGAAGCTTCGCGTGGCGTAGGCGCACAGCGCCAGGATGACCAGCAGCGACATCCAGGCGCCGATCACGTCGACCGCGACCGACAGGGCCGTGTCGAAGAAGCGGTTGCGACCCGGGAAGGTGAGCGCGAACACCAGCAGGCACAGCGTCAGGTCGGGGCGCCCCACAGCCTCGTCGGCGACGTGCAGTGCCAGCAGGTAGGCCGCGATGGCGAGCGCGGGCTCCGTGAACGCGGCGACCAGGGAGGTGACCGACTGCGGGGCGCTGTAGAAGTTGCGGCGGTTCTGGTGATCGAACATCGGGCGGGTGGTGCGATGGCCCCGCGGCGGGCCGCGAACGCGCCGACGGGGGCTGAACGGCGGGCGGATTGTCCGGCATTTCGTCGGCCGTCCCGGCACGGGCAGCGGCCGGGACGGCCCGCACTGCCTACAATTCGACGATGTTTCCCGACCTTCGAGCCTTGCTGGCGCCCGCTCTCATGGAGCGGTTGACCCTGATGATCAACCACGTGCTCGGCTCCGAGCCGGCTGCCACGCAGCGCCTGCAGGTCCACAAGGGCCGGGTGGTGCGGCTCGAGGTGACCGGCTGGCCGCTCCTGTTGCCGCCCCTGCCAGTGCTGGCCTTTGCCATCACGCCGGCCGGGTTGCTGGAGTGGCAGGCCGAACCCGGCGCCCCCGACCTGAACGTCCGCCTGCCGGCCGACAACCCGGCCAGCGTGGCGCTGGGCGCACTGTCGGGCGAGCTGCCGCCGCTCGAGATCGACGGCGACGCGCAACTGGCCGCCGACGTCAACTGGCTGATCGGGAACGTGCGCTGGGACATCGCAGCCGACCTCGAACGGGTCTTCGGCCCGGTCGTCGCGCACCAGCTGCATGGCCTGGGCTCGGCGCTGGCCAAGGGGCTGCGCTCGGCGCTGCAAGGCGCGGGCGAGCTGGCCGGGCGGCTGCGCCCGCGCTGACCGATGGGTCATTTCTTCCGGCTGTTCACCATCACCTTCACCGTCCTGCGCTTCGGCCTGGACGAGGTGGCGATGTCGGGCTTCCGGCAGCGGTGGGTGCGCGCGCTGGTGCGCGTGGCCACCTTCGGGCGCCAGCTGCAGGCGCCGCGTGGCGAGCGCCTGCGCATGGCGCTGGAACGGCTCGGCCCCATCTTCGTCAAGTTCGGCCAGGTGCTGTCGACGCGTCGCGACCTGTTGCCGCTGGACGTGGCCGACGAACTCGCCCGGCTGCAGGACCGGGTGCCGCCGTTCCCCAGCGACCAGTCGCGGGCGCTGGTCGAGAAGGCCTTCGGCCGGCGCATCGAGGAGGTGTTCAGCCAGTTCGACACCGACCCGGTGGCCAGCGCGTCCATCGCGCAGGTGCACTTCGCCGTGCTGAAGGATGGCCGGGAGGTGGCCGTCAAGGTGCTGCGCCCCAGCATGCTGGGCATCATCGACCACGACCTGAAGCTCTTGTACACGCTGGCCGGCGTGGTCGAGCGCGTCTGGACCGACGGCAAGCGGCTGAAGCCGCGCGAGGTGGTGGCCGAGTTCGACGTCTACCTGCACGACGAGCTCGACCTGGTGCGCGAGGCCGCCAACGCCGCGCAGCTGCGCCGCAACATGCAGGACCTGAAGCTGGTCATGGTGCCCGAGATGGTGTGGGAGCTGTGCACCCCCACCGTGATGGTGATGGAGCGCATGAAGGGCGTGCCGATCAGCCAGATCGACCGCCTGCGCGAGGCCGGCGTCGACATCCCCAAGCTGGCCCGCGATGGCGTCACGATCTTCTTCACCCAGGTCTTCCGCGACGGCTTCTTCCACGCCGACATGCACCCGGGCAACATCCAGGTGAGCATCGAGCCGGCCACCTTTGGCCGCTACATCGCGCTCGACTTCGGCATCATCGGCACGCTCACCGAGTGGGACAAGGAATACCTGGCGCAGAACTTCCTGGCCTTCTTCCAGCGCGACTACAAGCGCGTGGCCGAGCTGCACGTCGAGAGCGGCTGGGTGCCACCCAACACCCGGGTCGATTCGCTCGAAGGGGCCATCCGCGCGGTGTGCGAGCCCCACTTCGACCGGCCCCTGAAGGACATCTCGCTGGGCCAGGTGCTGATGCGGCTGTTCCAGACCTCGCGCCGCTTCAACGTCGAGATCCAGCCCCAGCTGGTGCTGCTGCAGAAGACCCTGCTCAACATCGAGGGCCTGGGCCGGCAGCTCGATCCGGAGCTCGACCTGTGGAACACCGCCAAGCCCTTCCTCGAGCAGTGGATGCACCGGCAGGTGGGTTGGAAGGGCTTCGTCGAGCGGCTGAAGCACGAGGCGCCGCGCTATGCGCAACTGCTGCCCGAACTGCCCCGTCTGGTGCACCAGGCGCTGGAGCAGCGTCGGGAGGCCGATCCGGCGCTGCTCGCCCTGCTGGCCGAGCAGCGGCGCACCAACCGCCTGCTGCAGGCGGTGCTGTTCGGCGCCGTCGGCTTCATCGTCGGGGCGCTCGCCACCCGCCTGCTGATGCAGTGGCGAGGGTGGTGATTCGCACATCTGCGGCGATCGCCGACTAAACTCCCGCCCGGTTTTCCGTCCTCGTCGCCTGCGGAGTCGATCGTGCTGATCACGTTTGTCGCCTTGTACCTCGTCGTCACCATCGGCATCGGCCTGATCGCCGCCCGCCGCGTGCACAACTCCAAGGACTTCCTGGTCGCCGGCCGCAGCCTGCCGCTGTATATGAACGTGGCGACGGTGTTTGCCACCTGGTTCGGTGCCGAGACGGTGCTGTCGGTGTCGGCCACCTTCGCCAAGGACGGGCTTGGCGGCATCCCGGGCGATCCGTTTGGCGCCGCGGTGTGCCTTGTGATCGCGGCGCTGCTGTTCGCGCGCCTGTTCTACCGCATGAACCTGCTCACCATCGGCGACTTCTACAAGCAGCGCTACGGCAAGCTGGTGGAGGTGATGACGAGCGTGGCCATCACGCTGTCGTACCTGGGCTGGACCTCGGCGCAGATGACGGCGCTCGGCCTGGTCATCCATGTGCTGTCGGGGGGCGCGATCGAACTCAACCATGCCATCGTCTTGGGCGGCGGCGTGGTGCTGATCTACACCATCTTCGGCGGCATGTGGTCGGTGGCCTTCACCGACCTGTTTCAGACGGTGGTCATCGTCATCGGCCTGACACTCGTCGCCGTGCTGGTGGGTGACCTGGCCGGGGGCCCTGCCAAGGTCATCGCCCAGGCCAGCGCCGAAGGCAAGTTCAATTTCTTCCCCGAGGATGCCAAGGGCTGGTGGGTCATGGCCGGCGCGTTCTTCGCCTTTGCGTTCGGGTCCGTCCCGCAACAGGACGTGTTCCAGCGCATGACCAGCGCCAAGAACGAGCAGACGGCGGTCCGGGGCACCATCCTCGGCGGCCTGATCTACTTCTGCTTCGCGTTCGTGCCAATCTTCATCGCCTACGCGGCGCTGGTGGCCTACCCCGAACTGGCGGCGCTGTTTGCCGACGAGGATGCCCGGGTCATCCAGCGCATCCTGCCCGATCTGGTGCTCGGCAAGATGCCGATGTGGGCGCAGATCATGTTCTTCGGCGCGCTGCTGTCGGCCATCCTGTCCACCGCCAGCGGGGCGCTGCTGGCGCCGACGGCCATCTTCACCGAGAACGTGTTGCGGCCCTTCGTGCCGCACATGGGCGACCGGCAGTTCCTGCTGACGCTGCGCATCATCCTGGTCACCTTCACCGCCGGGGCGCTGCTGTTCGCGCTGAACAGCAAGAGCACCATGTACGAGATGGTGCAGAACGCCTACAACGTCACCCTGGCCGGCGCGTTCGTGCCGTTGCTGGCCGGGGCCTACTGGAAGCGCGCGTCCACCCAGGGGGCCCTGCTGTCGATCGTGTTCGGCATCGGCTGCTGGTTGGGCGCCAGCGTGGTGGCCCCGGAGGCCCTGGTGCCGCCCAACCTGGTGGGCCTCTTCGCCTCGGCCATCGGCATGCTCCTGGGCTCGCTGGCGCCGCAGGTGCTGCACAACCAGGGCAGCTCGATCGAGATGGCCCTGCGGCATGCCCAACACCCCGCGCATCACCCGCATCACGCGGGAAGCCACGCGACGCATCACCGCGCGCCCGGCCCGCGCCACTGATCGCTTGGCCCCTTGCGGGCAGTGTGTCGACACCGTGCGTGCGGGGCGCTACCGCATGGCGCCCAGGGGCGCCTCTATAATTTCGGGTTTTGCCCCGAGGGCTTGGTCATGCCGATCTACGCTTACCGTTGCTCCGCCTGCGGCCACGCCAAGGATGTGCTGCAGAAGCTGTCCGACCCGATGCTCAGCACCTGTCCGGCCTGCGGCGCGGAGACGTTCTCGAAGCAGGTGACGGCCGCCGGCTTCCAGCTCAAGGGCTCGGGCTGGTACGCCACCGATTTCAAGGGCGGCGCGGCAGCGCCCGCCGCTGGCGCGGCGACCCCGGCCGAAGCCGGTTTGGCCAAGGCCGACCCGAAGACCGACACCAAGACCGACGTGAAGACCGAGGCGAAGACCGACAGCAAGTCGGCCGACGGCCCGTCCGCCTCGGCCGGCTCGTGTGGCGGCTCCTGTGCCTGCCACTGACCGCTCGCCGGACCGCCCGAAAGCCGCCCGGTGAAGAAATACGCGATCGCAGGCCTGCTGGTCTGGATGCCTTTGGCCATCACCATCTGGGTGCTGCTGTGGCTGCTCGGTCTGATGGACGGCGTGTTCATGTGGTTGCTCACCCTCTCGCAGGCGGTGCTCCCGGCCGGGTTGGACAGCCTGATCGAGCAACTGCGCCACGTGCCTGGCCTGGGCGTGCTGGTGATGCTGGTGCTGATGCTGCTCACCGGCGTGTTCGTCACCAACATCTTCGGCCAGTGGTGGGTGCGCCAGTGGGACGCGCTGATGGGCCGCATCCCGATCGTCAAGTCGATCTACAGCTCGGTCAAGCAGGTGTCCGATACGCTGTTTTCCAGCAACGGCAACGCCTTCCGCGAGGCCGTGCTGGTGCAGTACCCGCATGCCGGCTCGTGGACCATCGCCTTCGTCACCGGAAAGCCCAGCGGCGAGGTGGCGCGGCACCTGCAGAGCGAGCATGTGAGCCTGTACGTGCCGACCACGCCGAACCCGACCTCGGGTTTCTTCCTGATGATGCCGCGCACGTCGGTGCGGCCGCTGTCCATGAGCGTCGACGAGGCGCTGAAGTACATCATCTCGATGGGCGTCGTCGCGCCCCCGGCCAGCGCCTCCGCGCGGCCGGAGGGGGCCGACCCCAATCCGGTGGGCTGAGCGCCAGGCAGGCGTTCGGCCCGGAGGGCTCCCGACCGGGGCCCCAGCCGCCGACACGAAACCCGCGGCCCGCCCCAGGCGTCGAGCCGCACGTCCACCGAACATCCAGTACTGGAGTGCCCCCATGAGAACCACCTACTGCGGCCTGGTCAGCGAAGCGCTGATGGGCCAGACCGTCACCCTGATGGGCTGGGCCCATCGGCGCCGCGACCACGGCGGCGTGATCTTCATCGACCTGCGCGACCGCGAAGGCCTGGTGCAGATCGTCTGCGACCCCGACCGCCCCGAGATGTTTGCCACCGCCGAGGGCGTGCGCAACGAGTTCTGCCTGAAGGTCGTCGGCAAGGTGCGTGCGCGGCCCAGCGGCACCGAGAACAGCAACCTCGTCAGCGGCAAGATCGAGGTGCTGGCGCTCGAACTCGACGTGCTGAACCCCAGCGTCACGCCGCCGTTCCAGCTCGACGACGAGAACCTGTCCGAGACCGTGCGCCTGACGCACCGCGTGCTCGACCTGCGCCGCCCGGCGATGCAGAAGAACCTGATGCTGCGCTACCGCGTGGCGATCGAGGTGCGCAAGTTCCTCGACGAGCAGGGCTTCATCGACATCGAGACGCCGATGCTCACCAAGAGCACGCCCGAGGGCGCGCGCGACTACCTCGTGCCCAGCCGCGTGCACGATGGCGCGTTCTTCGCGCTGCCGCAGAGCCCGCAGCTGTTCAAGCAGTTGCTGATGGTGGCGGGCTTCGACCGTTACTACCAGATCACCAAGTGCTTCCGCGACGAAGACCTGCGAGCCGACCGGCAGCCCGAGTTCACCCAGATCGACATCGAGACCTCGTTCCTCGACGAGCAGGAAATCCGCGCCATCACCGAGGCCATGATCCGCACCGTGTTCCGCAAGACCATGGGCGTGGAACTGCCGGTGTATGCCGAGATGACCTACGCCGACGCGATGCACAAGTTCGGCTCGGACAAGCCCGACCTGCGCGTCAAGCTGCAGTTCACCGAACTCACCGACGTGATGAAGACGGTGGACTTCAAGGTCTTCTCGACGCCGGCGATGGCCAAGGGCGGCCGAGTGGCCGCGCTGCGCGTGCCGGGCGGGGCCGAGATGAGCCGGGGCGAGATCGACGCCTACACCGAGTTCGTCAAGATCTACGGCGCCAAGGGCCTGGCCTGGATCAAGGTCAACGACGCCGGCAAGGGCCGCGACGGCCTGCAGAGCCCGGTGGTCAAGAACCTCAACGACGCGGCCATCGCCGAGGTGCTGGCGCGCACCGGCGCCTGCAACGGTGACCTGATCTTCTTCGGCGCCGACAAGGCCAAGGTCGTCAACGACGCGCTGGGTGCGCTGCGCGTGAAGATCGGCCACAGCGAGTTCGGTCGCAACCACGGCCTGTTCGAGGACAAGTGGGCGCCGCTGTGGGTGGTCGACTTCCCGATGTTCGAGCAGGACGAGGAGGCCGGCCGCTGGAATGCGGTGCACCACCCGTTCACCGCGCCGAAGGACGGCCACGAAGACCTGATGAACACCGACCCCGGGGCCTGCATCGCCAAGGCCTACGACATGGTGCTCAACGGCTGGGAAATCGGCGGCGGCTCGGTGCGGATCCACCGCGCCGACGTGCAGGCCAAGGTGTTCTCGGCGCTCAATATCACGCCGGAAGAGCAGCAGGTGAAGTTCGGCTTCCTGCTCGACGCGCTGCAGTATGGCGCGCCGCCGCACGGTGGCCTGGCCTTCGGCCTGGACCGCATCGCCACGCTGATGACCAAGGCCGAGTCGATCCGCGACGTCATCGCCTTCCCGAAGACGCAGCGCGCGCAGTGCCTGCTCACCGGTGCGCCGAGCCTGGTCGACGAGAAGCAGTTGCGCGAACTGCACATCCGGCTGCGCAACCCGACGCCGGCGGGCTGATCCCGCCGTCCCAGGCGGCGGCCGGATCGCCGCCTGGGCTCTTGCCCCCCACGGATTGCGCAAGGCGCTCCGGGTTGGTATAACATCTGTTATAACAACCTGGAGTTCCTGCCATGCACGCCCTCAAGCTCACCCAGATCGGCAATTCCGTCGGCGTCATCCTGCCCAAGGAAGTGCTGGCCAAGCTGAAGCTGGAGAAGGGTGACACGCTGTACGTCACCGAGACCCCCGATGGTGTGGCGCTCACCGCGCTCGACCCCAGCTTCGAGGCGCAGCTCGAGATCGGACGCGAGTTCATGCGCGAATACCGCGACACCTTCAGGGCGCTCGCCAAGTGAGCGCGCCTGCATCGGGCCCGCCGGCCGGCGGTGCCAATGCCGGCTGGAAGTGGATCGACCGTCGGCTGCTCACGCTGCTGCACGACGAGAGCCTGGCGATGCATGGCGGTGCGTCCGGCCTGCGCGACGAGGGTCTGCTCGAATCGGCGTTGGCGCGCCCCTTGCACCTGGCGGCCTACGGCCAACCGGACCTGGCCGAGCTGGCCGCCAGCTACGCCTTCGGACTGGCCAAGAACCACCCGTTCGTCGACGGCAACAAGCGCGCGGCGTTCCTCTCGGTGGGCTTGTTCCTCGGGCTCAACGGCCACCGCCTCACTGCATCGCAGGCCGAGGCCACCGTGGCGGTGTTCGGCCTCGCCGCTGGCGAAATCGACGAACCCACCTTCGCCGCGTGGCTGCGCGATCGCGTCGCCACGCGCTGAGCCGCTGATCGACAGCAAGCAAAGCAACCCACCATGAGCCTTCCAGACAATCTCCGCCACGACCACGAAGCCGGCGCACAGCCACCCGCCGGCGCCGCCACGCTCGACACCACCCGCATCGACGACACCCGCATCGCCGCCGTGCGCGCCCTGGTGTCGCCCGCGGTGCTGCTGGAAGAGCTGCCCGTCACGCCCGAGGTCGAGGCGCTGGTCGACCGCACCCGCCAGGCCATCGGCCGCGTGCTGCATGGCCAGGACGACCGCCTCGTGGCCGTCGTCGGCCCCTGCTCGATCCACGACCACGACCAGGCCATGCACTACGCGCGCCTGCTGCAGGGCCTGTCCACCGAGCTGGCCGACGACCTGATCGTCGTGATGCGCGTGTATTTCGAGAAGCCGCGCACCACCGTCGGCTGGAAGGGCTACATCAACGACCCTCGGCTGGACGGCAGCTTCCGCATCAACGAAGGGCTGCGCCGCGCGCGCGAGCTGCTGCTCGACATCAGCGCGCTGGGCCTGCCGGCCGGCACCGAGTTCCTCGACCTGCTGTCGCCGCAGTACGTGAGCGACCTGATCGCCTGGGGCGCCATCGGGGCCCGCACCACCGAGAGCCAGAGCCACCGCCAGCTCGCCTCGGGCCTGTCGTGCCCGGTGGGCTTCAAGAACGGCACCGACGGCGGCGTGCAGGTGGCCGCCGACGCGCTGCAGGCGGCCGCCGCCGCCCACTCGTTCATGGGCATGACCAAGATGGGCGTGGCCGCCATCTTCGAGACCCGTGGCAACGACGACGGGCACGTCATCCTGCGCGGCGGCAGGCAGCCCAACTACGATGCCGCCGCCGTGGAGGCGGCCTGCGCCGTGCTGCGCAAGGGGGGCCTGCGCGAGCAGGTGATGATCGACTGCTCGCACGCCAACTCGGCCAAGCAGCACCGCCGGCAGATCGAGGTGGCTGCCGACGTCGCCGCGCAACTGGCCGCCGGCGAGCGCCGCATCATCGGCGTCATGGTCGAGAGCCACCTGCACGAGGGCCGGCAGGACCTGGTGCCTGGCCAGGCCCTGAAGCCCGGCGTCTCGGTCACCGACGCCTGCATCGGCTGGGACGACACGGCGCCGCTGCTGCGCCAACTGGCCGGTGCGGTGCGGCAACGTCGGGCCGGACGATGAGCCGCCCGTTCAAGATCCCGGAGAGCGTGCTGGTGGTCATCCACACCCCGGCGCTCGAGGTGCTGCTGATCGAGCGCGCCGACAAGCCTGGTTTCTGGCAAAGCGTCACCGGCGCCAAAGACCTGCCCGACGAGCCGCTGCGCGACACCTGCGTGCGCGAGGTGGCCGAGGAGACCGGCATCGCCATCGGCTCGGCGCAGGTGCCGGCCACGGCGCTGCGCGACTGGCAAATGTCCAATGTCTACGAGATCTACCCCGTCTGGCGCCACCGCTATGCCCCCGGCGTGACCCACAACACCGAGCACGTGTTTGGCCTGGTGGTGCCGCCCGGCACGCCGGTGACGCTGAACCCGCGCGAGCACCTTCAGCACCTGTGGCTGCCCTGGCGCGAGGCGGCCGACCGCTGCTTCTCGCCCAGCAACGCCGAAGCCGTGCTGCACCTGCCCCGTTTCACGGCCTGACCACCGAGCGACCCATGCGCCACTCCGAGTTCGCCCCGCCCTCGCGCCAGCACGCCAGCACGCAGTTCAGCAGCCAGCACCTGCGCGTCGCCACCTACAACATCCACAAGGGCGTGCGCGGCATGGGGCCCGGAAAGCGCCTGGAGATCCACAACCTGGGCCTGGGCATCGAGGCGCTGGACGCCGACTTGGTGTGCCTGCAGGAGGTGCGCCTGTACCACAAGCGCGATGCGCTGCACTTCGACCAGACGCTGCTGGGCTGGCCCGAGGGCGGCCAAGCCGACTTCCTGGCGCCCGAGGGCTACACCGTGGCCTATCGCACGAACGCGGTGACCAAGCACGGCGAGCACGGCAACGCGCTGCTGTCGCGCTGGCCCATCGGCGAGGTGGGCCACCACGACGTCAGCGACCACCGCTTCGAGCAGCGCGGCCTGCTGCATGTGCCGGTGCAGTGGCAGGGCATCGAGGTGCACGTGGTGGTGGCGCACTTCGGGCTCATCCATGCCAGCCGGGTGCGACAGGTGGAGCGACTGGCCGAGTTCCTGTCGGTCGAGGTGCCTCGGGGCGCGCCGCTGATGGTGGCTGGCGACTTCAACGACTGGGGCGAGCGCCTCGATGCGCCGATGCGCGGCATCGGCCTGTCGCGTGCCCGCGCCGGCGGGCCGATCGGCCAGCGCACCTTCCCATCGCGCGTGCCGGTGTTCGCGCTCGACCGCGTCTACACCCGGGGCCTGTCGTGCGTGTCGGCGCATGTGCCGCGCGGGGCCGCCTGGGCGCGCATGTCCGACCATCTGCCGCTGCTGGTGGAACTGGCGCTCGAGTAGCCCGGCGTTCAACCGCGTCAGCGCCTGATGTCCTCGTCACCGTTCCCATTCGCCAGCGCCGCGCACCCGCAGCGCCCCGAACTGTCGGGCGGCAACACCGTGCGCCTGCTGGCCGGTGGGGACGAGTTGTTCCCGGCGATGTGCCGCGCCATTACGGCGGCGCGGGACCAGGTGTGGATGGCCACCTACATCTTCCACGACGACGAGACTTCGCGCACCGTGGCCGACGCGCTGGCCGAAGCCGCACGGCGCGGCGTGGCGGTGCACCTGGTGGTCGATGGCTTCGGCGCCAAGGCCACGTTGGCCACGCTGCGCGGCTGGGTCGAGCCCGCCGGTGTTCAACTGGCCGTGTTCCGGCCGATCGACCGCTGGTGGCGCCTGTTGCACCCGGGCCAGTTGCGGCGCCTGCACCAGAAGCTGTGCGTCGTGGACGCCGAGGTCGGCTTCGTGGGCGGCATCAACATCATCGACGACCGCAACGACCTCAACCACGGCTGGTCAGACGCCCCGCGGCTGGATTTCGCCGTCGAAGTGCGTGGTCCGGTGGTCGAGGCGGTGGAGCAGACCGCGCGGGCGATGTGGACGCGCGCGGCGCTCGGCGCCGACTGGCGCGAGGAGATCGGCTCGCTGGCCCGCAGCGCCGAGCCGCTGGCCCGCGCTCGCCGCATGCTGGGGCGCCTGCGCATCCTGCCGTCGGCCGCCGGCGCCGGAGGTCACGAGCCTCTGCCGCCGGTGCGCGCGGCCTTCGTCGTGCGCGACAACCTGCGCCAGCGCCGCGCCATCGAGCGTGCCTACGTCGATGCCATCCAGTCGGCACGCCAGCGCGTGGGCATCATCTGCCCCTATTTCTACCCGGGCCGTGCCTTCCGACGTGCGCTGCGCAGCGCCGCGCAGCGTGGGGTGCGGGTGCGGCTGTTGCTGCAGGGCAAGGCCGACTACCGTTTCGCGGCGCTGGCCGCGCAGGTGCTGTACGACGAACTGCTGGCCGTGGGCGTGCAGGTGTTCGAGTACACGCCGGCTTTCCTGCATGCCAAGGTGGCGGTGGTCGACGACGACTGGGCCACCGTCGGGTCGAGCAACATCGACCCGCTGTCGCTGCTGCTCAACCTGGAGGCCAACGTGGTCGTGCACGACATCGGCTTCACCGGGGCGCTGGCCCTGCGCTTCGAATCGGCGGTGGCCGTGTCCACGCCGATCACGCGGCCGCCGCTGGGTCGCGGCTGGTGGTCCGTGTTGCGCCGGGGCTTTGTGGCCTCGACAGCCTACTGGTTCCTGCGGCTGGCCGGCATCAGCGGTCGCTACTGACCGCCGCCCCCCACATGCGGTGCACCCGGCACGGGCCAACCGTGAAGCCCAGGGCGGCCCCGCCGCCGGGAGCGCGGCCGCGGAGGGCGCCATGACCGATCTCGTCGTCTCCCGCCCCGAGGGCCTGTACTGCCCGCCGGGCGACTTCTTCATCGACCCCTGGCGACCGGTGGACCGGGCGGTGATCACCCATGCGCATGCCGACCATGCCCGGGCGGGCCACCGGCACGTGCTGGCCAGCCGCGCCGGCGAGCACGTGCTGCGGGCCCGGCTGGGCGCCGCGCTGCCACTGCAGGCGCTGGACTACGGCGAGGCGGTCACCCACCACGGCGTGCGCCTGTCGCTGCACCCGGCCGGCCATGTGCTGGGCTCGGCGCAGGTGCGGCTCGAGCATGGCGGCCAGGTGTGGGTGGCGTCGGGCGACTACTTCGCCAGCGCGCACGACGAGCGCAACCCCACCTGCGCGCCGTTCGAGCCGGTGCGCTGCGACTGCTTCATCACCGAATCCACCTTCGGCCTGCCGGTGTACCGCTGGCGCCCGCAGGCCGAGGTGCTGGCCGAGGTGGACGACTGGTGGCGCGCCAATGCCGCCGCCGGCCGGCCCAGCCTGCTGCTGGCCTACAGCTTCGGCAAGGCGCAGCGCCTGCTGGCCGGCGTGGACGCCGGCATCGGGCCGATCCTGGTGCACGGCGCGGTGGAGCCGCTCAATGCCGCCTATCGCGCCAGTGGCGTGACCTTGCCGCCGACGCAGGTGCTGGGCGAACGGGCCGATCGCGAGGCGCTGGCCGGCGCGCTGGTGATCGCGCCACCCTCGGTGCACGCCAGTGCCTGGGCGCGTCGGCTGGGTGACTTCAGCGACGCCTTCGCCAGTGGCTGGATGCAGCTGCGCGGCGCGCGCCGCCGCCAGGGTGTGGACCGGGGCTTCGCCTTGTCGGACCATGCCGACTGGCCCGGGCTGCAGCGCGCCATCGCGGCCACCGGGGCCGAGCGCGTGATCGTCACCCACGGGCAGGAGGCGGTGATGGTGCGCTGGCTCGCCGAGCAGGGCCTGCGCGCCGAATCCTTCCGCACCGCCTACGGTGACGAGGAGGCCGCCGCCTGACGCGGCGCAGCCCCTGCCGATGCAGCGCTTCGCCTGCCTGTACGCCGAGCTGGACGCGACCACCTCCACCGAGGCCAAGGTCGACGCCCTGGTGCGCTACCTGGCCCAGGCGCCGGCGGCCGACGCCGCCTGGGCCGTGTACTTCCTGGCCGGCGGCCGGCCGCGCCGCACCGTGCCCATGGCCGTGCTGCGCGCCCAGGCGCAGGCCCAGGCCGGCCTGCCCGACTGGCTGTTCGAAGCCAGTTACCAGGCGGTGGGTGACCTGGCCGAGACCATCGCGCAGTTGCTGCCGCCGCCCGAGGAGGCGCCACCGTTGGGGCTGCACGCGTGGATGCACGATCGCCTGCTGCCATTGCGCACGCTGCCGGCCGAGGCGCAGGCCGCGCAGGTGGCTCGTTGGCTGCACATACTGTCGGTGGACGGGCGCTTCCTGCTCGTCAAGTTCATCGGTGGCGGCTTCCGCGTCGGCGTGAGCCGGCTGCTGGTGCAGCGGGCGCTGGGCCGCCATGCCGGCCTCGATGCCAAGCTCGTCGCCCAGCGCATGATGGGCTGGACCGACGCGCGCGAGCCGCCCACCGCCGACCGCCTGGCCGCGCTGCTGGCGCCCGCCTCCACGCTGCAGGCGGCGTCCGGCCAGCCCTATCCGTTCTTCCTGGCGCACCCGCTGGTCGCGCCCGATGCGTCGCTCGGCCCGGCCAGCGACTGGATGGCCGAATGGAAGTACGACGGCATCCGCGCCCAGGTGGTGCGCCGCGCAGGTCAGGTGTGGATCTGGTCGCGTGGCGAGGAACTGGTCACCGAGCGCTTTCCCGAGGTCGTCGCCCAGGTTGGCGCGCTGCCCGACGGCACGGTGCTCGATGGCGAACTGCTGGCCTGGGCGGCCGACGGGCCCGCGCCCTTCCAGCTGCTGCAACAGCGCATCCAGCGCAAGCAACTGACGCCGCGTGTGCTGGCCGCCGCGCCGGTGCGCTTCGTCGCCTACGACCTGCTCGAAGACGGCGGGGCCGACCTGCGCGCGTTGCCGCAGCACGAGCGCCGACGCCGGCTCGAGGCCCGGCTGGCCGAGGGCCCCGTGGCCGTGTCGCCGCTGCTGGCGGGCGGCGACTGGCCGGCGCTGGCCGCGCTGCGCGAGGACAGCCGCGTGCGGCGCGTCGAGGGGCTGATGCTCAAGCACCGCGAGTCGGCCTACGGCACCGGGCGCACGCGCAGCGACGGCGTGTGGTGGAAATGGAAAATCGACCCGATGGCCGTCGATGCCGTGCTCATCTACGCCCAGGCCGGACATGGCCGCCGGTCCGGCGTCTACACCGACTACACCTTCGCGGTGTGGAACCGCCCGCCGCTCGACGCCGCCGAGGCGCAGGCGGTGGTCGAGGCCATCGGCCGCCGCGAACCCGCGCAGCCCGGTGCGCTGCAACTGGTGGCCTTCGCCAAGGCCTACTCCGGCCTCACCGACGCAGAGTTCCGTGACGTGGATGCCCGCATCCGCGCCACCACGCTGGAAAAGTTCGGCCCCGTGCGCAGCGTGCGGCCCACCTTGGTGTTCACCCTGGGTTTCGAGGGCATCCAGGCAAGCCGCCGCCACAAGAGCGGGTTGGCCGTGCGCTTCCCGCGTATGCTGCGCGTGCGCACCGACAAGCCGCTGCACGAGGCCGATGCGTTGCCCACCCTGCTCGAGCTGCTGGAGCCCTCCACCCGATGACCGTCGCACGACGCCGAAGCAAGACCGTTCCCGTCGACATCGCCCTGCAGGGGGGAGGCTCGCACGGCGCCTTCACCTGGGGCGTGCTGGACGCCCTGCTCGAGGACGAGCGCATCGTGCTTTCCGGCGTCAGCGGCACCAGTGCCGGCGCGCTCAACGCCGCGGTGATGGCCACCGGCATGGCGCGCAATGGCCGCGCCGGTGCCCGCGCGGCGCTCGACGCCTTCTGGGGCGACGTGTCGTCGGCCAACGCCTGCTTCGGCCTCGATCCCTTCGAGGCGGCCAACCAGAGTGGGCTCGAGAGCCACCCGGCCTTCGAATGGTTCGGCGCCTTGATGCGGTCGGTGAGCCCCTATCAGTTCAACCCGTTGGGCATCAACCCGCTGCGCGACGTGCTGCGTCGCCATGTCGACGAGACCGCCATGCGCACCGGGCCGCTCTCGTTGTTCGTCAATGCCACGTCGGTCACCACCGGGCAGGCGCGCCTGTTCAACGGTGACGACCTGTCCATCGACGCGCTGCTGGCCTCGGCCTGCCTGCCGCAGCTGTTCCAGGCCGTGACGATCGACGGCGTGCCCTACTGGGACGGCGGCTACAGCGGCAACCCGGCGCTGTGGCCACTGATCTACCACACCGACGCGCTCGACCTGTTGCTGGTGCGCATCAACCCACTGTCGCGGGCCGGCGTCCCGACCTCGGCGATGGACATCCTCGATCGGGTCAACGAAATCACCTTCAATGCCGGCCTGGTGGGCGAAATGCGGGCCATCGGCTTTGTCACGCGGCTGCTTCGCGAGCAGCGTCTGGATGCCGGACGATACAAGTCGTTGCGCATGCACATGGTTGGTGACGATTCGCTCCTGTCCGAGTATGGTGCGGCAAGCAAGATGAACACGGATGGTCGATTTCTGCGCCAGCTTCGGGCGCTGGGCCGCCAGGCGATGCAGACTTGGCTGCAGGCGCACCGCTCGGATCTGGGGGTGCGCACCACGGTGGACATCGAAGCCACATTCCTCACGCCACGCCAGTTGTGATCTGATGGATGATAGGGAATCGATAAGATGGTCGGAAAGGCCTCCGATTGAGCGTTGAGATCTACGAGGAGTAGCGACGATGACATCGAGCACCCTGTTTGCCGCGTCGGTTGAGTGGTTCCGCAAGGCTGGCAGCATGCTGGTGCTGGACCCGCCGATCGGCATGCTGCCTGACGGCGCCCCTGGCCCGCGCCGCTTCAAGATCAAGGCCGCCGATTCCGAGTCGCGGCGTGGCTTGGTGGCGTCGCTTTTGAAGGGTCGCTACCTGTGGCGCGGCTATCGGGTGGGTGACCTGCCGTCCGACCACCCCACGCAGCGTTTCACGCTGGCCGCCATCGAGGACCAGCAGACCATCGGCACCATCACGGTGGCCTTCGACGGCCCCGACAGACTCGCCGCCGACCAGACCTTTCCGCACGAGGTGCAGTCCCTGCGCGACAAGGGCCTGAAGCTCTGCGAGTTCACCAAGCTGGCCATCGACCCGACAACCGGCACCAAGCGTGTGCTGGCGGCGCTGTTTCACGTGGCCTACATCGTGGCCCACCGCATGCGCGGGCACGACACGCTGCTGATCGAGGTGAACCCGCGCCATGTGCGCTACTACGAGCGCATGCTGGGTTGCAGCGTGCTCGGTGAACCCCGCATCAACCGGTCGGTGGACGCACCGGCCGTGCTGCTGACGGTCGAGTTCTCGTACATCATGTCGCAGATCGGCAAGTTCGGTGGCCAACCCGAGCTGTCGGCCACCGAGCGTTCGCTCTACCCCTTCGCGTTCTCGCTGCCCGAAGAGGCCGGCATCATCACCCGCCTGCGTTCGCGCTACGAGCACTGGCTGGAAGAACGCGATCGCGTCGCGGTGCGCGATTCCGATTTCGCGCCGTCCGACCTGATGGGTGTGTGAGCGCCCCCAGGGCCGGGCTGCGCCCAGCCCGCCCCCCGTGGGGGTCAAGCAAAGTGGCAGAGCCACATTTGCTTGTGAGCGCCCCCAGCGCCGGGCTGCGCCCAACCCGCCCCCCGTGGGGGTCAAGCAAAGTGGCGGAGCCACATTTGCTTGTGACCGGCACCGCCGCGCTCACGCGGTGCGTTCCTCCTGCAGGCAGGCGTCGAGGATGTCCAGCGCCTCGTCCATCTGCCGTTCGGTCGTGATCAGCGGTGGGGTCAGCGTCAGCACGTTGCCCATGGTGGTCTTGAACGACAGGCCACGCGACATCGCGCGGTAGAGCACGCGCTCGGCCGCGTCGCCGGCCGGGGTTTTGGCGGCCCGGTCGGTGACCAGTTCGACGCCCAGCAGCAGGCCGCGGCCGCGCACATCGCCGATGATCGGGTGGCGGTCCTTCAGGCCCTGCAGGCGGTCCAGCGCGTGGGCACCGACGCGCGCCGCCTGCTCGACCAGGCCTTCGCGTTCGATGACCTCCAGCGTGGCCAGCGCGGCCCGTGCAGTGACCGGATTCTTCTCGTGGGTGTAGTGGCCGTAGGCATAGGCCCCGGCGAGATTGAGGTCCTCGCGCGCCAGGCAGGCCGCGATCGGCAGCACGCCACCCCCCAGTGCCTTGCCCAGCACCACGATGTCGGGCGTGGCGCCGTCGTGCTCGGCGGCGAAGAAGCGGCCGGTCTTGCCCAGGCCGGTGGGGATCTCGTCGAAGATCAGCAGCGCGCCGTGGGCGTTGCAGGCCTCGCGCACCGCCTGCCAGTAGCCTGGCGGCGGCAGGTAGGGCACGGCGCGTGCCGGCTCGGCGATCACCGCGGCCACGTCGCCCTCGCGCTCCAGCACGTACTTCACCATGCCGGCGCAGGCCAGCCGGCACTGGTCGAGCCGGGGCAGGCCCTGGGCGTCGACCGGGTGCCCGTAGGCGCAGCGGTAGCAGCCGAACGGCGCCACGTGCTCGGTGCCAGGCAGCAGCGGCCCGACGCGCCCGGATCGGAACAGCGATTCGCCGCCGACGCTGGAGGCACCGAAGCCCGCGCCGTGGAAGGCGTCCCAGAAGCTCAGCGTCTTGAATCGGCCGGTGGCGGTGCGGGCCAGCTTGATGGCCACCTCCACCGCATCGCTGCCGCCGGTGGTGAAGAGCACGCGGCCGGCCGCGCCGGTGAGGCGCCGGAACTGCGCGCCCAGCGCCTCGGCCAGTTCCACCGCGCGGTCGCAGGCGAAGCGACGCGGCGCGAAGCTCAGCTCGTCGAGCTGGGCCTTGATGGCCGCGATGACATGCGGATGGGCATAGCCCAGGTGGTGCACGTTGTTGCCGTGGAAGTCCATGTAGCGCCGGCCCGCCATGTCCTCGATCCACAGGCCCTCGGCCTTGCGGATGCCGTTCAGGCACGGCGTGGACACCGACTGGTGCAGGAAGGCCTCGGCATCGCGGGCCAGCAGCGCGCGCGTCGGCGGGTCGAGGTGTTCGCGCTGCCAGGCGGTGCGCCGGGGCGTGTGGTTCACGTCGCCCTCGCTTTGCGACGGGGCGGGCTGCTGCGGATGGGTCATGGCGGGCCTGGGCGGGGGATGGATTCGGGCCGCCTCACAGCGGCACCTCGTAGCGGTGCGTGCCGAAACGGAAGACGGCCGAGCGCGGCCGGATCTGCTCTATCACCAGGCCCGGCGCCACGGTGTCGCCCTCGCGCACGACCTGCCCGTCGACGATGAGCAGCCGGTTGGCCGGCACCGGCGAGTGCATCGAGCCGCCGATGCGCAGCTCGGGCAGCCGGCGGCGGACGTCGTCGGGCAGGGCCTCGCGCGCCACGATGGGGCGCGGGGCGGCGGCCGAGGCGGTGGCGGCCACGGGGCCTGTGGGTGGCGTGGCGACCGGCCGCACCGGCTCGGACCGTGCCGCGGCGGGCGGTGGCGTGGCGGGCAGCGATGGCTCGGGTGGCGACG
>NZ_MWLO01000144.1 GCF_002198735.1 Ideonella sp. A 288 | reverse complement strand
CCCACCGCCATGCCCCGCCCCGCTCTGCCTTCTCCGCTGCGCCTGGCCCTGGCCGCGCTGGTGCTGATGCTGCTGGCCCTGGCCGGCTGTGCCTCGCTGGACGAGCGGCAGCGCGCCTGGATCTTCCAGCCCAGCGACCGCACCTGGTCGGGCGGCCTGGCCGCGGCGCAGGGCATGGACGACGTGTGGATCGACTTCGACTCGCGCGAGACCGGCGAGCGCGCCCGCCTGCACGGCCTGTGGCTGCCGCAGGCCAGCGACGACGCGCCGCTGCTGCTGTACCTGCACGGCGCGCGCTGGGACGTGCGCGGCAGCGCCCACCGCATGCGCCGCATGCACGAACTGGGCTTCGCGGTGCTGGGCGTGGACTACCGCGGCTTCGGCCAGAGCAGCGCCGCGCTGCCGTCCGAGACCATGGCCTACGAAGACGCCCGCGCCGCCTGGGACTGGCTGGCCGCGCAGCACCCGGGCCGGCAACGCTTCGTCTTCGGCCACTCGCTGGGCGGCGCCATCGCGGTGCACCTGGCGGCCGAGGCGCCCGAGGTGGCCGGCCTGATGGTCGAGGGCAGCTTCCCGTCGATCCCCGAGGTGGTGAGCCGCTTCAAATGGGGTTGGCTGCCGGTGGGGCCGCTGATCACCCAGCGCTTCGAGGCCGGCGAGCGCATCGCCCGCGTGCGCGCCCCGGTGCTGGTGGTGCACGGCAGCGAAGACCGACTGATCCCGCACGACCTGGGCCGCGCGCTGTTCGACCGCGCAGCCGAGCCCAAGCGCTTCGTGCTGGTCGAGGGCGGTTCGCACCACAACACCAACGCCGTGGGCCTGTCGCAATACCGTGACGCGGTGGGGCAGCTGTTCGGCGTGGGCGCCGCCAGGGACGCGATGCGCTGACGGGCCGGCGGGCGCCGCCCTGGCGCCCGCTAGCGCTTGCGATCGCGCAGCGCCGTCGTCACCTGCGAGAACGCGCCCAGCAACTGCGTGGCGGCCTCGCGCGCTAACCCCTGGGGCAGGCGCACGATGCCGGGCCGGTAGGTGGCCAGTGTCGGCCCCTTGCTGGCGAAGACGATGCTGTTGCTCTTGTCGGCGTCCACCACCACCAGCACCGCGCCGTCGAAGCTGCGCCGCAGCCGGTCGACCAGCGCGTCGTGGCGCTCGTCGCCCAGGTGCAGGTTGACCACCAGCATGCCGCCGGGCTGCAGCGCCTCGGCGCAGTCGTCGTAGAAGCGCTGCCGGGCCAGCACGTCGGGCATGCCCTCCCAGTCGAAGCCGTCGATCATCAGCACGTCGAAGGCCGCGCTGTGCTGACGCACGAAGCGAGCGCCATCGCCCAGCACCACCTGGAAGCGCTCGCCGTCCGGCGGGATCGCGAACTCGTCGCGCAGCGCCAGCACGTGGGGGTTGATCTCCACCACCTCGATGCTCGCCTCGGGCAGGTGGTGGTGGCAGAACTTGGCCAGCGAGCCGCCGCCCAGGCCGACCATGCCGATGCGCCGTGGGTTGGGCACGAAGAGCAGGAAGCCCATCATCGTGCGCGTGTACTCCAGGTCCAGCGCATTCGGGTCGTCGACGCGCATGCGGCTCTGCACCTCGCAGATCGAGAAGTGCAGCGCCTTGGCGCCGCGGCTCTCGAAGACGAAGGGCTTGACGTGGCCGTCGGGGCCGGGGGATTCGGACATGGCGCCGGGTCACCCCACCGCCGCGCGCCGCGGCGGCAGCACCTTGGCCGCCAGCAGCGTGGCCGCGAGTTGCAGCAGCAGGCAGCCCAGCACCACCGGCGTGTAGCTGCCGCTGCGGTCGAACACCCAGCCCGCCACCCAGGGGCCGGCCAGGTTGCCCAGCGCGGCCGCGGTGTACAGCGCGCCGATGATCGAGGCCACCGCGCGTGCGCCGAACAGGTCCATGCACAGCGCCGGCATCAGCGAGACGATGCCGCCGTAGCTCAGGCCCATCCACAGCGCGAACAGCGCCAGCGCCAGGTAGCCGCCCGCGCCCCACCACAGCAGGAAGGCCAGGCCCAGCGAGGCCTGCGCCATCACCAGCGTCAATGGACGGCCGATGCGGTCGGCCAGCCCGCCGATGACGAAGCGTCCGGTGAGGCTGCCGATGCCGATCATGCCCACCAGGCCCACCGCGCGGGCGTCGTCGATGCCCAAATCTCGCGCCGCCGCCGACAGGTGCGCGAAGGGGATGAACATCCCCGGCGAGGCCAGCACCGCCATCAGGTACATCCAGCGGAACGACGGCGTGCGCAGTGCCTCGCCCAGCGTGAAGCCGGCCACCGCGCGCGAGCCCACCGCCGTGGCCGCCGGGGCTCGGCGCATCAGCAGCGCGGCGCCCAGGCCCAGCACCAGCACGCCCGCGGCCATCAGGCGCAGTGCGCCGCGCCACTGCATCGCGCCGATGGCCGCGGTGGCCAACAGCGGCACCACCAGCGTGCCGGCGCCGATGCCGGCGCTGGCCAGGCCGGCGGCCAGGCCGCGGCGCTTCGTGAACCAGGGCTGCACGCAGGCGATCGAGGGCGTGTACACCATCGCGATGCCCACGCCCACGCCGGCGCCGTAGGCCGCGATCACCATCGCCATCGACGACGCAAAGCTGCAGGCCAGCAGCCCGCCGGCGATGCACACCATGCCGGCGCAGATGACCGCGCGCGGCCCGAAGCGGTCGGCCAGGATGCCCGCGCCCGCGCCCAGCACGAAGTAGATGAGCCCGCTGAGGCCGAACACCAGCGACACGTCGGCGCGCTGCGCGGTGAACTCGGTGGTGAACGATTCGAAGTAGGCGGCGAACGAGTACGACACGCCGAAGATCACCGCCAGGCAGGCGAAAGTGGCCCAGACCACGACCCAGGCGTAGGGCGGTTCGTCGGCAACGGTGGGCGCGTCGGCTGGCATCAGCCGGGCAGTGTAGGGGCGCCCATAATTGCCGCCACCCCTCAGCCATCGGACTTTCCCTTGATCCTCAAACGCCTGATCCTTGCCCTCGTCGTGCTGTGCCTGCTGGCCGGCCTGCTGCTGTGGGGGGCGCTGAGCTGGAGCTATTCCACCGGTGAGCGCGCCGGCTGGGTGCAGAAGCTGTCGAAGAAGGGCTGGGTGTGCAAGACCTGGGAAGGCGAGCTGGCGCTGGTCTCGCTGCCGGGGTCGATGCCGGAGAAGTTCCTCTTCACCATCCGCGACGACGCCGTGGCCCAGCAGGTGACCCGTGCGATGGGCAAGCGCGTGGCGCTGCACTACGAAGAGAAGGTGGGCCTGCCCACCACCTGCTTCGGCGAGACGCGGCACTACATCACCGGCGTGATCGTCTCCGACGAGATCCCGCTGGCGCCCGGCGTGATGGTGCCGCGGCCGCCGGCCGGCCTGCCGTCCGCGCCGGCCGCTGCGCCCCTGCCCCCCACCGCGGGCGCGGTGCCCGCCCTGCCTGCCGCCTCCGCGCCGCGGTGACCCGGCCGCGCCCTCGGCCCGTGCCGCCTTCGCCCCACCTAGAGAGGAGACCGCCATGACCGCCCCGCTGCGCCGCCAGACCCTGGCCGACCTGCTGCACCGCACGGCGGCGCGCTCGCCCCACGCCACCGCCATCGTCTGCGGCACCGTGCAGTGGACCTGGCGCGAGTTCGACGCCGTCGCCACCCGCCTGGCCGCCGGGCTGGCCCGCGAGGGCGTGGCCGCCGGCGACCGCGTCGCGGTGCTGGCGCGCAACTCGCACGCCTTCGCGGCGCTGCGCTTTGCACTCGCCCGGCTGGGCGCCGTGCTGGTGCCGGTGAACTTCATGCTCAACGCCACCGAGGCTGCGTACATCCTGCGCCATGCCGGCGCGCGGCTGCTGGCGGTCGACTCGGGCCTGGCCGCGCTGGGCCGCGACGCCGCGGCGCTGGACACCCGCGTCGAGCGCTTCCTGTGGCTGCCCAGCGAAGAGCCCAGCGAGCCGGTGCCGGGCCTGCTGAACTTCGACACCCTGGCCGCCTGCACCGATGCGCTGCGCGAGCCCGCGCTGCAGGGCGGCGACCTGGCACAGATCGTCTACACCAGCGGCACCGAATCGGCACCCAAGGGCGCGATGCTCACCCACGACGCGGTGATCGGCCAGTACGTCAGCTGCATCGTCGACGGCGAGATGGCCGCCGGCGACCGCATCCTGCACTCGCTGCCGCTGTACCACTGCGCGCAGCTCGACTGCTTCCTGGGCCCGGGCGTGTACCTGGGCGCCTTCAACGTCATCACCGCCAAGCCCACGCCCGACAACCTGCTGCCGCTGATCGCGAAACACCGCATCAGCGCCTTCTTCGCGCCGCCCACGGTGTGGATCTCGCTGCTGCGCTCGCCGCTGTTCGACAGCTGCGACCTGGGGTCGCTGCGCAAGGGCTACTACGGCGCGTCGATCATGCCGGTGGCGGTGCTGAAGGAGATGGCCCAGCGTCTGCCGCAGATCCGCCTGTGGAACTTCTACGGCCAGACCGAGATCGCGCCGCTGGCCACGGTGCTGAAGCCCGAAGACCAGCTGCGCAAGGCCGGCTCGGCCGGCAAGCCCACGCTGAACGTCGAGACGCGCGTGGTCGACGACCTGATGCGCGACGTGGCCCCGGGCGAGGTGGGCGAGATCGTGCACCGCTCGCCGCAACTGCTGCAGGGCTACTTCAACGACCCCGAGAAGACGGCCGCGGCCTTCGAGGGCGGCTGGTTCCATTCGGGCGACCTGGCCACCCTCGACGACGAGGGCTACATCACCGTGGTCGACCGCAAGAAGGACATGATCAAGTCCGGCGGCGAGAACGTGGCCAGCCGCGAGGTCGAGGAAACCATCTACCGCCTGCCCGGCGTCAGCGAGGTGGCCGTGGTGGGCCTGCCGCACGCCCGCTGGATCGAGGCCGTCACCGCCGTGGTGGTGGCCAAGCCCGGCCATGCGCTGACCGAGGCCGAGGTCATCGCCCACTGCGCGTCGCAGATGGCGCACTTCAAGGTGCCCAAGGGCGTGGTCTTCGTCGATGCGCTGCCGAAGAACCCGAGCGGCAAGCTGCTGAAGCGGGAGTTGCGGCAGCGCTTCGTGTCGCACTTTCCGGCCTGAACGGCCGGGGCAGGCTCGGGGCAGCGTCTCACCCCCCCTGCAACCGCTGCCTCACCAGCTGGATGTGGCTGCGCAGCGCGTACAGCTCATCGGCATGGCTCAGCGGCACGCGCACGCGGCCCACGTGGGCTTCGATGGTGTCGAGTTCGGCCAACAGTTCGGCCGGCGTGCGGCCGCCGCGGTCTTCTTCCACCGCGCGCAACTGGCCGTACCAGCGGAACACGCGCGAGCGCACGCGCATCTCGTACAGCGGCGGCACCACGCGCGACAGCGGGATCAGCACCGCGGCGATGGCCAGCAGCACCACCCACATGCGGTCGGCCAGATTGGCCATCCAGAATGGCAGGTAGCGTTGCAGCCACGGCACGCCGCTGCGGTACACGCGCTGGGCCTCGTCGGCCAGTGGCCGCTCGGTGTGCGCGGCGTTGGGAAAGTCGCCCTTGCGCTGGAACCAGCCCGGCGCGCCGTGCACCTGCTGCGCCGCCTGCACGAACAGCTGCACCAGTGCCGGATGCAGCGCCTCGCGGGCCACCAGCGTGGCGGTGGGCGCCACCAGGCGCACGTCGGCGGGCGGCAGGTCGCGCGCCAGGTCGACCACGCCGCGCGGCAGCGTCACCGCGGTCATGAACGGAAAGCGCCGCGAATAGGCCTCGGCCTGCGCGAAATCGAACAACCGGATGCCCGGCGTCTGCAGCAGCATCTGCACCATCGACGACTCGGGGGCCGAGGCCAGCGCCAACGCATCGAGCCGGCCCTCGAGCAGATCGACCACCGCCGGCGTGGTGGGCTGGTGCGACAGCGTCAGCGTGGCGGGATCGATGCGGTTCGCGTCCAGCAGCCGCTGCACCAGCGGCGGCACGCCGCTGCCCGCCGCGCCGACGTTGAGCCGCCAGCCGGCCAGTTGCGTCAGCGCCGACAGCGCGGGTGCGGCCAGCAGCTTCTGCGCCGAGGCCTCGCGGTAGAACAGCCACACCGGCTCGTGGAACATGCTGCCCAGCGAGACGAGGCCGGCGTCGGGGTCGTCGCCGGGGTCGCGCTCGCGGTCGGCACCGCCCTGCACGAAGGCCAGGTCGACGCCCGAACGGGGATCGCGCAGCAGCGCCAGGTTGTCGGCGGCGCCCTGCGTGGCGCGCAGTTCGACGGTGATGCCGTGGCGCTTCAGCACCTCGGCATAGCGGCGGCCGAACTCGGCATAGGCGCCCTGCGGCACGCCGGTGGCCAGCACCACGCGCCGCGGCGGGTTGGGCTGCAGCGCCAGGTAGGCGCCCACCAGCAGCGCCAGCGCCAGCAGGGCCAGCGGGCCGGCGGTGAGCGCCAGGTCGCGCAGCGAGAGCAGGGTGTTGTGCAGGACGCGGGGCATGGCGGGATGCTACCGGGCCGCCAGGCCTCGCACCGGCGCCCTGGCGGCAGCAGGCGGGATCGCCGGCTCGCCGGCCACGCTTGACGCGCCCGCTGGACGCGGCCGCCCTGCTGGTCACCTGGAACCTGAAGGACTTCGGCTCGCTCACCGAGCAATGGAACTCGGGCCCCGCCGACAGCCCCAAGCGCGACTGGCGTGCCCTGTGGGCCATCGCCGAGATCGTCTCGCGCTTCGACGTCATCGCCATCCAGGAGGTGGGCGGCGACCTGCGCGCGCTGCGCACGCTGATGAAGACGCTGGGCCCGCGCTGGCACTTTCTGATGACCGACGTGACGCGCGGCGACGCCGGCGGCGGCGAGCGCATCGCCTTCGTCTACGACGGCAGCCGGGCCGAGCTGTCGGGCCTGGCCGGCGAGCTGGTGCTGCCGCCCGAGCAACTGGCGGCCATGGCGCCCGACGCCCTGCAGCGACAGTTTGCGCGCACCCCCTATGCGGTGAGCTTCCAGGCCGGCGAGGCCACGGTGATCCTGGTGTCGGTGCACATCCTGTACGGCAGCGCCGCCGCCGACCGCGTGCCCGAGCTGAAGGCCATCGCGCGCTGGATGGCCGACTGGGCCGCCGAGGTGAACCGCTGGCACCACAACCTGCTGATCCTGGGCGACTTCAACATCGACCGGCGCGACGACGCGCTGTGGCAGGCCTTCACCTCCACCGGCCTGGCCGTGCCGCCGCAGCTGCAGGACGTGCGCCGATCGATCTTCGCCGACGCCACCAAGCCCACGCTGGGCAAGTACTACGACCAGATCGCCTGGTTCACCAGCGGCGGCGCACAGCTGATGGACTTGGCCGTGGCGGCCGCCGGCAGCGTCGATTTCGTGCCGCACCTTTACCGTGACATCGGCCTGACGAAGCAGCAGTTGCAGTACCGGGTGTCGGACCACTATCCGCTGTGGGTGGAGTTTCGGTGAGGCCCTCCTGGCGCGGGCGGCGCGGGCGGCGCGGCCTTCGCGGCACATGGCCGCTGCGCGGCCCTCAGAGCTCGTCGATGCCGGTGGAGGTCGGCGCCCGCTGGCCGCTGCCATCGGACAGCGAGAAGCGGTCGTTGGTGCGGGTGTAGAAGCTCGCCCCGAAGCGGGCCACGGGGCGGTAGTCGCGCAGGTTCACGCGCCAGGCCTCGGTGTCGATCAGGCCGGCCCGGGCGGCCAGCCACACGATGCGGCCGATGAAGACATAGCGGCTGTCGGTCTCGAGCTTTTCGTGCAGCACGCACTCGAAGGCCACCGGCGCCTCCTGGATGCGCGGCGGCGCGACGCGGTGCGAGGGCACCGCCGTCAGGCCGACCGCGGCCAGTTCGCTGACGTCCGACGGGAAGGCCTCGCCGCAGTCGTGCATCTTCTGCGCCATCGGCTCGTCGGACATGTGGACGACGAATTCGCCGCTGCGCAGGATGTTGGCGGCGGTGTCCTTCAGGCGCCCGTCCTTCAGGCGGTTGATGCTGATCATCAGGATCGGCGGGTCCTCGCCGACCATGTTGAACATCGAGAACGGCGCGGCGTTGACCACGCCCGTCGGCCCCAGCGTGGTGACCAGTGCAATCGGCCTCGGCACGATGAGGCTGGCCATCAGCTTGTAGCGCTGGTAGCCGGTGATGCTCTCGAAATCGACCTCGGTCACGGTGCTCGCCTCTCTCCGGGGGCCAGGGGATTCAGGACCCTCCCTCTGACGGAAGAGGTCTGGAGAGAGGGCACCGCAGGCTCAGACGATCACTTCGACCTTGGCACGCCGGGCCACCTTCGTCCAGGTGTCGATCTGCGAGCGGATGAGCTTGGCGAAATCATCGCCCAGAACCGGCGTCTTGCGCGGCAGGGTTTGCAGCTCCTCGAGCCGTGCCATCACGTCGGGCTTGGAGAGGATCTCGGGCATGAGCGCGCTCAGGCGCTGCGCGATCGGCGCAGGCAGGTTCTTCGGCGCCGACAGTCCGAGCCACTGCGAGCCGGTCATCGAGGGGAAGCCGAGTTCGGCAAACGTCGGGATGTTGGGCAGCCCGGGCAAGCGCGCCGGGGTGGAGACGGCCAGCGCGCGCAGCGAGCCGGCCTTCAGCTGCGCCACGTTGGTGGTGATGGGGTCGAACAGGCCGTCGATCTGGCCGCCGAGCAGGTCCTGCATCGCCGGTGCGCTGCCCTGGTAGGGCACGTGGTCGTGCTCGGGCGCCTGGCCTTCGATCTTGAGCAGTTCGCCGAACAGGTGGTTGGCCGAACCCACGCCGGACGTGCCGTAACGCACCGGCTTGGTCTTGGCCGTCGCCACGTACTGGCCGAGGTTCTGTATCGGTGACTGGCCGCGCACCAGCAGCACCATCGGCGCCTCCACCAGCATGGACATGTGGGTGAAGTCGCTGACCGCGTCGAAGGGCATCACATTGCGCGTGGCCGCGGCATAGATGTGCACCGAGGCGTGGCTGACCAGCAGGGTGTAGCCGTCGGCCGCCTGCTTGGCAACGTACTCGGTGCCGATCAGGCCACCAGCCCCCGGCCGGTTCTCGACCACCACCGTCTGCCCGAGGGCCTGCGACAGGTGCGGCGCCATCAGCCGGGCCACCGTGTCCACCAGGCCACCGGGCGGAAACTGTGCGACCAGGCGGACCGGGCCGCGGCTGGGCCAGGCGCTCTGGGCACCGACCCAGGCGGGCGACGACAGGGCCGCAGCACCTGCGGCCAGAACGAGGCGACGCTTCATCGAAAACTCCTGTGTGGACAGTCGGGTGCGCGGCCAGATCGCAGAAACCGTGCCAAGCCGCCGGGCCCCCGCGCCGTGTCGACGCACGGGAACGCAACTTGCACCCACACCACGGCCACACCAGCCCACGCGCCGCAGGCACCGCCTGCGGCGGGTCCAACCCGATGTGCGCTGTGTGCAGCCTTCAGGCGCAGGCGCACGCCGTCTTGGTGCGCCGGCCACCCAAGGCCGCACCATCATCGGCCGCAACCGAAGGAACGCATCGCCATGCCCGCCATTCACCTGCGCTCGCTGCCCGGTCACGGGCGTGTCGGCGGCCGGACTCGACGACGGTGGTGCGGCCCCGATCGGATGAGCGCCATGCAAGCCCACCGACCCACCCACCTCTGCGAGATCCCATGACGCAAGCCCCCCGACGCGTGGGCCTCATCGGCCTGGGAACGATGGGCGGCCTCATGGCGCGGTCGCTGATCGAGGCCGGCCACGAGGTGGTGGGCCACGATCCGGCGCCCGCCTGCCGCGCCCGGCTGCGCCGCAGCGGCGGCCGCGCGCTGGCGTCCAACACCGAGGTCGCGCGCGCCGCCGAGGTGCTGATCTGCTCGCTGCCGAGCAGCGCGGCGCTGAACGCCGTCGTCGCCGACCTGCAGCAGGCCGGGGCACCGTCCGCGCGGCAACTCGTCGTCGAGACCAGCACGCTGCCGCTGGCCGACAAGCTGGCCGCCGCCGCGGCGCTGCGCCGGCAGGGGCGGCAGATGGTGGACGCGCCGATCAGCGGCACCGCAACACCGACCCCGCAGCAGGCCTGGATCATGTACCTGAGCGGCACCCGGGCCGCCTGCCGCGAGGCGGCGGCGCTGGCGCGTGCGTTCACGCTGGACGCGCCTCACGTCGGCCCGCTGGGGACGGGGACGAAGCTGAAGTTCGCCGCCAACCACCTGGTGGCCATCTACAACGTGGCTTATGCCGAGATGGTGACGCTGTGCCGCCGCATGGGGCTGGACCCCGCCGTGGCGCTGCAGCACCTGGGCCACAGCCCTTACCTCGGCACCGGCGCCATGCGGCTGCGCGTGCCCTTCATGATCGAGCGCCGCTACGAACCGGCGACGATGAAGATGGCGCTGTGGCAGAAGGACATGCAGGTCATCGGCGAGATGGCGCGGTCGGTGCATTGCCCGACGCCGCTGTTCGATGCCTGCGCGTCGCTCTACACCGGGGCCATGGCAATGGGCCTGGGCGAGTCCGACACCGCCGCCACCGCCGAGGTGCTGGGGCGCCTGGCGGGGGACCGGGGGCTGCCGCGTCTAGCCGCGGACGGTGTCAGGCGCGGATGAACCTGCCGCCAGGGCGCGCGTCACGTCCGCGGCCGGGACGGCACGGCAGCCGCTGACGTTCTGCCCCGCCCACATCGGCGAGTAGTCGCCCGAGGCCTGGCCTTCGGCCTTCGCCCGCAGCGGTGCCAGCGCCGCTGTTGCGAGCGGAAAGGCCGGTGTCAGCGGACTCAGCGGCCCATGCTCGCGCATGAAGCGATTGACGATGCCACGCGCCGGCCGGCCGGTGAACAGGTTGGTCAGCGCGGTGTGCGCCGCGGCAGGCGACTGCAGCGCCGCCCGGTGGACGGCACTGGTGGTGGCCTCGGGGCACAGCAGGTAGGCGGTGCCGACCTGCACGCCGGCCGCTCCCAGGGCCAGGGCCGCGGCCACGCCGGCGGCATCGGCGATGCCGCCGGCGGCCACGACCGGGCAGCGCACGGCGCGCACGACCTGGGGCAACAGCGCAAAGGTGCCCAGCTGCGTCGTCAGGTCTTGCACCGGGTCATCGGTCAGGAACATCCCGCGGTGGCCGCCGGCCTCCAGCCCCTGTGCGATGACCACGTCGGCGCCGTGGGCCTCCAGCCAGCGCGCCTCGTCCACCGTGGTGGCCGACGACATCACCACCGCGCCCCAGGACTTCACCGTCGCCAGCAGGTCGGGATCGGGGAGCCCGAAGTGGAAGCTGACGACGGGCGGCCGGAACTCGGCAAGAAGCTCTGCGGCCGTGGCGTCGAACGGTACGCGGCCTGCCCCGGCAGGAACCTCTGCAGGGTCGATGCCGAACTCGGCATACGCCGGCGCCAGGGATGCACGCCAGGCCTGCTCGACCCGCGCCGAGGGTTCGGGCGGCCGATGGCAGAAGAAGTTGACGTTGTACGACGGCAGCCCGGCACTGCCGAGGGACTGCAACTCGCCGCGCAACTGGGCCGGCGTCAGCGTCGCGCAGGGCAATGAACCCAAGGCGCCGGCGCGCCCCGCGGCGATCGCCAGGGCGCTGGACTGCACACCGGCCATGGGCGCCTGGATGATCGGAAGGCTGATGCCAAGCAGGTCTGTCAGCAGCATGGGGCGTGTCATGGTCGGGTGGCCCGGAGCATACGGCAGCGGCGTCATCCAACGGCTCACGGCGGTGGGCCTTGCCCACGACGTCGGCATTGGGGGGCATGGCAGGTGCCGGGCTGGGCCTTGCCCTGTGTCTTCGTGGCCAGACCCGTCGGCGCTTCCAGCGGCATCGGCCACCGGACCACCGACCGCCAGGTGCTGCGGGCCACCGGCCAGGCCATCGACGCCATCCTCGGCAACGGGCTGGCGATCAACCTCTTCTCGAAGACGTCCAACCGACGCTGGTTCCCATGGGCCCGGCGGCGAGGCCCAATTTGTCACGCCGGCGCCGGGGCTGGCCTGGCGGGGCGGTCAAATCGCGGCCGGCGGGGTCGATAGTCCACAGGTGGACCTGCTTTCCAGGGCGCGCCGTGCGCTGAACGTCGACAACGATGCGCTGTCCGCGCATCGTGCCCGGATCCGCCGCAACTTCAGCATCCTGGGGGCGATGGCCTTCCTGCCGTTGGCGGTGCTGCACCTGGTGAACGCGAACTGGCTGATGTTCGCCGTCAACACGGCCGTGGGCGGCACGATGCTGGCCAATGGCTGGGCGCTGCAACGCGGGCGGAATCCGGTGGTGCCGTTCCTGGCCCTGGGCTGCATCATGGTGGTCGGCGTGTGCCTCTCGGCCTGGCGGCAGGGCATCTACGGCGTGCTGTGGGCGAATCCGGCGCTCTTCATGTTCTTCTTCGTGCTGTCGCGGCGCTGGGCCCTGGCCCTGGGGGCGGCGCTGCTGCTGGGCGTGACCGCCGCGAGCAGCCTCTCGCTGGGTTGGCCGCTGGCGGCACGGGTGTTCATGAGCCTCGGCTTCACGCTGATCATGATCAACGTGGCGCTCAACGTCGTCAGCGACCTGCAGCAGGCGCTCGAGAGCCAGGCCAGCACCGACCCGCTGACCGGTGCCTTCAACCGCCGCCATCTGCAGATGCACCTGGCACAGCGTGTCGCGCCCGCCGACGCCGCGGCACCCGGCGACGCGTTGCTGGCCATCGACATCGACCACTTCAAGCTCATCAACGACCGCCACGGCCACGACGTGGGCGATCAGGTGCTGTGCCGGCTGGTGGCCGCGGTGGGGGCCCGCAAGCGCGGCAGCGACCTGCTGTTCCGCACCGGTGGCGAGGAATTCGTGCTGCTGCTGCCGCGCGTCACGCTCGCCGACGCACAGCGCCTGGCCGAGGACCTGCGCCAGCGCCTGGAGCAGGCCGAGCTGCTGCCGGGCGAGACGGTCACCGTCAGCATCGGGGTCAGTGCACTGGCGCCAGGGCAGAGCGCCGAGGCCTGGTTCAAGTCGGCCGACGCGGCGCTGTACGACGCCAAGCACCTGGGACGCAACTGCGTCGTCGTGGCCGGCCTCGACCACCCGAGGGCCAGCGAGGCGCTGCACGCCGGCTCGCACAGTCCTTCGGCAGGTGGACGTCCTGCAGCGTGACGGCGCGCTCCGCGTTGCCAGTGCCGCACTGACGATCGTCGGTTGAACGCCTGGCGCCGTGCCATCTTGCCTTCGCCGTCGGAACCGACCACGGCAGCCGGTGGAGCGCCCCGGGGCACTGGCCGCGCCTCTGACGGAGGCAGCGACCGAAGCCCTTCGCGACCGGGGGGACCGCCGCGGGCGGCCGGCTTCAGCGCCCCGGACAGGCCGCGGTCTCGCCGGGCACCTTGCCCACCAGCAGCAGGAAGGATTCGAACGGGCCCATCACGCCCATCGCCTCCAACTTGGGGCCGGTGAACTGCAAGGCCCCGAACATCATCGCGCGCATCGGCCCGTACTGGCCCCTGCCCATCTCACCCCATTGCGGGGTGGCGGCATGCATCGTGTAGTCGACGCTGGTGTTCATCGTGGCGTTCTGCACCGCTCCCCCGTAGACGCACTGCGCCTTGCCGTCCTTGGAGGCGATGCGCAACTCGACCTGGCTGGGTTCGCCGCACTCGGTGCGGTACAGGTGGATGACCTTGAAGCCCTTGCCTCCGTCATTCCTGATCCAGTCGGAGGACAGGCCGTCCAGCAGGTTGGGCGTGCGGTTCCACTGTTCGCAGGCGGCCGTCGCCCACTCGGCGCCCATCAGGTTGAGGGCGGCACCCGCGTGGCAGGTCGCGCCGGCCAGCGCCAGGGCCAGTAGCATCTTCGAATGCATCCGTCGTCTCCGTTCGCCGGTGCATCCAAGGTGGCACCGATCCTGACCGATCGTAGGCGCGTCCCGGGGCGGCCACCATCACGACGAAGAGCTACTCCTTCGGGGGAGCCGACGGTGCCTGAGGGCGTGGCCGGCGCCGCGGCGCGTCAGCAGTGGATCACCTGCTCCGACGGGTGCATGCCGATCTGCGTCTGCCCGCGTGGGTACTGCAGGACCACACGGCCCTTGTCCGGGCGCTGGGCGCCGTCCATGCAGACCACCGGCAGGTCGTGCGGCGGGCCGCCTGGCCGCTGCCATGCCTAGCGGGTCGACCGATCGCGCCGCGCCGGCCCCGGGTGCGGCCGCCGGCACTCGTCCGGAACGCCGTCGTGGTCGACGTCCAGGCTGCGACCCGAGGCGATGTCGCAGGCGTCGAGGTCACCAGTCTGCACACAGGTCGGCAGGGAGCCGACATCGATCACCGGGCCCACTTCGAATCGACGCCCGAAGCGGTGCCACAGGATGCTGACCTGGCCCGACGCCTGGTTGGCCACCGCGAGATCGGTGCGGCGATCGCCGTCGAAGTCCGCTGCGGCGATCGAGCAGGGGCCCTCACGCAGCGCCACCGGTCCGCGCGCCAGCATGCCCCAACGCTCCAGGCCGTCGTCCACGGCGTTGCGGTTGCAGTCGGTGGACGGCGGCGGACGGTCCAGATCGACGCGCCGCGTGGGCGAGCGCGGCAAGCTCGTGTCGCTCTCCACGATCACCTCGCCACGCCGGCCCGCCGGGGCCTGTCCCCAAGCCGTGACAGCCACCATCATCAGCGCCACGGTGACGAGCAGCCACATCAGCGCACGATGCCAACTGGACGTCATCTTCTTGCTCCCCTGGTCGATGCAGAGACAAGCATCCGCGCCGGCAGCGGCGATCTGTTGAGCCTGCCCAGCGGGTGCCTGCATCGGACGGTGATGGGGCCGCTTTCGGCCGCCAGTGCGCGCAGCCCGAGCGTCACCCGAACGGCTGCGCGGCACAGGCCCCGACAATAATCTTCAAAGTCAGCGCACCGGACCGTCGCCGAGATCGGGCGGCACCGTGCCGAGCAGGCTGCCGAGGTGGACATGGGTGACCAAGGCCACGCCGCCGGCCACCGTGGCCGCGTGCATGCGGAACCAGCGCCGGGTGTCGGGCGAATGGCAGGGGTATTCGGTGACGAAGGCGTCGCGGCCGCCTTCGAGCACTTCCGTCAGCCCGATCAGCACCGGCAGCGCCGATGGATCGGCTTGCGCGCTGCGGCGGCAGACCTCGAGGTAGTTGACCCCGGGCCCGCAGCGGTCCAGGCCCGGATCGCCGTTCTGCGCCGCAAACTCGCGCCAGGCGCGGTTGACGAACTGGATGGTGCCTTGCCCGTCGAGCACGGCCACGTTGCCGCTCAGCGCGTCGATGATGGCCTGCAGCGGGTGGCCGTCGTCGCGGTCCACGCCCGGATCGGCGTGCTCCGTATCCGACGCCCGGTGGTCGCCGGGGGGCCGTGCGGGGTCCGCCGTGTCGGGGTCGAAGGGGTCGGCGGCGGGGGCCAAGGGCACGCGGGCCTCCACCGTCGTGCCGACCCCCGGGGCGCCATCGACGCGCAGGCGGCCGCCCAGCGCACGCACGCGCTCGGTCATGCCCAGCAGGCCGAACGAGCCCGGCTTGCGGTGCTCGCGCGAGCCCATGCCGGTGCCGTCGTCGGTGATGCGCAGCACCGCCAGGCCCCCGCCAGCGCGGTGCAGGTGGACCCGCACCGTGCTCGCGCCGGCATGCTTGGCCACGTTGTGCAGCGCCTCCTGGGTGAGGCGGTACAGGCAGGTGGACACCGCCGGGTTCCCGACCAGGTCGTCGCTGACCTCGGCGGCGGCATCGACCCGGCAGGTGATGCCGGAGCGCGCGGTGAACTGCCGGACCATCGCCTCGAGCGCGGGCACCAGGCCCAGTTCCTCGAGCATCTGCGGCCGCAGGTCGTTGACGATGCGGCGCGTGGAGGCGATGGCGCCCAGCACCAGCCGATCGGCCTCGGCCAGCATCGGCACCACCGCGGCCGGTTCAGCGGCCAGGCGGTCGGCGATGGTCGTGAGGTCCATGCGGACCACGGCCAGGGTCTGCTGCAGGTCGTCGTGCAGTTCGCGCGCGATGCGCTTGCGCTCCTCCTCCTGGACGTCGCCCTGCGATGCAACCAGGCGCCGCAGGTCGGCGTGCGAACGGGCCAGCTCGGCCTCCGCGCGCTTGGCTTGAGTGACGTCCCGCGCCGACACCACCGAGCCGACGATGGCCCCGCCACCGATGCGGATGGGCGCGTAGCTGTAGCTGCCGACCCAGGTGTCGCCGGTGTCCCGGCGCCGCAGCCGGTACTCGGCGCTGACCGCCGTCTCGCCACGCAGGGCCCGGGCGGGCGGCCACTGGTCTTCAGGCACGCTCTCGCCGCTGGCCAAGGACAGTTCCAGCAGCGCCGGGCTGCAGCCGCCCCCCGCCGCACAGTCGTCCCGGCTGGCGAAGCGGTGGAAGCTCGCGCAGGCGTCGTTGACCTCGATGCACCGGCCCTCGGCGTCGGAGATGTACACCGCGTCGCTCATGCTGGCCAACGCAGCCCGCAGCGTCGCCTGGCTGGCCGCCAGCGCGTCGTCCGCCGCTGGCGTGCCAGCGATGGCGCGGGCCGCGCCGGGCTCGGCAGCCTGGTCGGTCTGCGCCAGCTGGGGCAGGACGATGGGCGTGACCTCCTCGACGCGGTGGACCAGGTAGGCGACACGGCCCTGCGCATCGAGCACGGGCGTGTTGAGCCGGCGCCACCAGCGCGCGTCGATGCCACCGTCGCCGGGCGTCATCGCCTGAAGTGCCTGGCGTTGCAGTGGCATCGCGTCGGGCACCCGGTGGCACAGCACGCGTTCGAACGAGGCCCTGGCCTCCATCACGCCAACGGCATGCGGGTCGCCGGGCCGGCCGCCGAAGACCTCGGCGACGCCCCGGCCCAGCACATCATCCAGGCACAGGCCCACGGCCTGCAAAAAGGTGGGGCTGGCCGCCACGAGCGTGAAGCGCGGCGCATCCGGCAGCAGCACCAGCACCATGCCGGCCACCGACTCGGCCATGCCACGGGGGTCTGGCGCCGACATCAACGTGCCGTGGGCAGCGGTCGTGGGGTTCATCGCGGGGGATTGGTGCCCCGGCGACGGGGGCCGATCGCCGGGTGTGCGAGTGTCGCTCGCCCGCGCGGCCGAGTCACCCCCGCCAAGCCCCCCGCGGGCCCGCCGCACCGAGCACGACACCGGGCCGAGCACCGGCGGCCGCGACCGCCCGTCACGGCGGCGCGACGGACACAGCGCCAGGCCCGCGATCGAGGCGCACGTGTTGTGCCCCAGGGTGAAGCCGCCGCCGACCACATTGCTGATGGCGTCGGCTGGGTCGAGGTTCGGCGCCTGACTCACCGTGCCGGTGAAAGGCGATGGCGACCGGCGCGGCGAACACGCTGCCCGCCATGCACAAGGCCACGCAGGTCGCCTGGACAAGCTGTACCGCACCCATGAACGGCCTTTCCCGACGATGCATCCGCGGACCGATGCACGGCCCTGCGACCTGTCGATGGCGAGGCGCTCGCACCGACCGATGCCATGCGCGGACACCTGCTCCCGCACATCGCCTGCGCCGTCTTCGACAGGTCGATGTTCACCGTCGTGGCGCGGCCGGCGTTGAGCGCCCTCAACGTCGCGACGCCGCCGAGCCGCCCCGGGGCCGCAACGACCGCGGTACATTCAAGGCATGGTTTCGGACGCGAGCATCCGATTCTTCGACGCCCAGTTCCAGCGGCAGGTGGGCGAGGCCGACCTGTGCCTCAACCCCTTCGAGCAGGCCGCCCTGCCCCACCTGCGCGGCCGCGTGCTCGACCACGGCTGCGGCATGGGCAACCTGGCCGTGGCCGCCGCCCGCCGCGGCTGCTCGGTCGTTGCGCTCGACGGCAGCCCCACCGCCATCCGGCACCTGCGCCAGGTGGCGCTCGCCGAGTCGCTGCCGATCAGCGCGGCCGAGGCCGACCTGCGGTGCCACGAACTCGACGGCGACTTCGACGCCGTCGTCAGCATCGGCGTGCTCATGTTCTTCGAATGCACGGTGGCCGTGGCCCAGTTGCGCCAGTTGCAGGCCCATGTGCGGCCCGGCGGGGTCGCCGTGGTGAACGTGCTGGTCGAGGGCACCACGTACCTCGACATGTTCGATCCGGCCGGCCACTGCCTGTTCGGCCGCGAGGACCTGGCGCGGCACTTCGAGGGCTGGGAGATCCTGCAGGCCGAGCACCGGGAGTTCCCGGCGCCGCAGGGGCGGGTGAAGTCGTTCGCCACGGTCGTCGCGAGAAAGCCCGCGCCGAACCGGCACTGATCACGGCACGCGCCGCTGGACAGCCCGCGGGCCTTGGCCAGGCGGGCGTCCGGACGCCCGTCCCCTACAGCACCACCTCGATCAGGCACGGCGCGCGGCTGGCAAAGCCGCGCTGCAGCGCCTGCACCAGCGCACCGGCGTCGTCGACGCGCACGCCGTCCACGCCATGGCCGCGTGCCAGTGCCACCCAGTCGAGCACTGGGCGGTCGAGGGTGAGCATGTCGGTGGCCTTCTGGCCGCTGATCTGCGCGCCCACGCCCTTCAGCTCGCCCTGCAGGATGGCGTAGCTGCGGTTGGCGAAGATCACGGCCACCACCGGCAGCGATTCGCGGGCCATCGTCCACAGCGCCTGCAGCGTGTACATCGCGCTGCCGTCGCCCTCCAGCGCCAGCACCGGGCGGCCCGGCGCGGCCACCGCCGCGCCCACCGCGCAGGGCAGGCCGTAGCCGATGGCGCCGCCCATGCCCTGCAGCCAGTCGTGCGGCGCGGCCGCGGCCATCGGCGCCCCGAAGGCACGGCCGGTGGTGATGGCCTCGTCGACCACGATGGCCTGTTCGGGCAGCGTGGCGGCGATGGCCGCGGCCACCGATTCGGGTGTGAGCCGACCGTCGGGCGCGGGCGTGGCCGCGGACGGGGCCAGCACCAGGTCGCGCTCCAGGCGCACGCCCAGCGCGTCGGCCAGGGCCTGCAGCGCCGCCGGCACGTCCTGCCGCGGCTCGGCCAGCGTCACCAGCGCGGCGCCGGCCGGCTTCAGCTGCGAGGGCTTGCCGGGGTAGGCGAAGAAGCCGATCGGCTCGACGCTGCCGGCCAGCACCAGGGCCTGCGTGCCGGCCAGCCGCGCCACCGACGCGTCCACCGCATAGGGCAGGCGGTCGATGCGCGGCAGACCGCGCCCGCCGGGCATGCGCGCGTTGTAGAACTCGGCCATCACGCGGCAGCCGGTGCGCGCGCCGATGGCGGCGGCCAGTTGCTGCGCGCGCTCGCTTTGCGAACCGGCGGCGCCCAGCAACAGCATGGCGCGCTCGCCCAGCGACTGCAGCGTGCGCGCGGCGGCCTCCACCGCCGCCGTCGACACGGCCGGCGCGCGCACGCTGCAGTCG
>NZ_MWLO01000143.1 GCF_002198735.1 Ideonella sp. A 288 | reverse complement strand
CCTGAAGGAGCCCTCCATGACCCTCTGCCAACCCCTTGCCCGCGGCGCGGGCGCAGCGTGGGCGGGCCGCAGCGCAGGAAGCGGCCGCGCCCGGCGCGGGGGTGGAACTGCCGGCCGTCCCACACCACGTCGCCGCCGGCGATGGTGGTGCCGGGCCAGGCGCGCAGGGTCTGGCCGGCGTAGGGCGTGTAGTCGACGGCGTGGTGCAGGTGATCGTTGGACAGTACGAACTCGCGCTCGTCCCAGATCACCAGGTCGGCGTCGCTGCCGATGGCGATGGTGCCCTTGCGCGGGTGCAGGCCATAAGCCTTGGCCGGGTTGGTGGACGTGAGCTCGACGAACTTCTCGAGCGTGATGCGGCCGCCGAGCACGCCTTCGGAGTACAGCAGCGCCAACCGTGTCTCGATGCCCGGGATGCCGTTCGGGATGTGGCGGAAGGGCACCTCCTGGCCACCGGGCTTCTTGCCCTCGGGCGCGTCGTAGCGGAAGGGCGCGTGGTCGGACGAGAAAACGGTGAACAGGCCGTCGACCAGCGCGTCCCAGATCACCTGCTGGTTGGCCTTGTCGCGCGGCGGCGGGCTGCACACGCAGCGCGCGCCCTGGTAGCTGTCGTCGGTGCCCAGATCGGCCGCGGTCAGGAACAGGTACTGCGGGCAGGTCTCGGCGAACACCGACAGGCCATGGGCGCGGGCCCAGCGGATCTGCTCCACCGCCTCGCGGCCGGAGACGTGGACGATGAGGATGGGCACGTCCACCAGCTCGGCCAGCGCGATGGCGCGGTGCGTGGCCTCGCGCTCGACCAGCATCGGCCGCGCCTGCGCATGGAAGCGCGGCGCGGTGCGGCCGGCGGCCTCGAGCCGTTTCGTCAGCCACTCGATGCAGTCGGCGTTCTCGGCGTGCACCATGGCCATCGCGCCATGCTCGCGCGCCACCGCCAGCACGTCGAGCATCTGGCCGTCGTCGAGCTTCAGGTCGTCGTAGGTCATGTAGATCTTGAACGAGGTGTAGCCCTCGGCGATCAGCGCCGGAAGCTCCTCGGTCAGCACCTGCGGCGTGGGGTCGCTGACGATCAGGTGGAAGGCGTGGTCGACGTGCGCGCGGCCCTCGGCGCGGCGGTGGTAGTCGGCCACCGCGGCGCGCAGAGAGCCGCCCTTTTCCTGCGCCGCGAACGGGATCACCGTGGTGGTGCCGCCGCAGGCCGCGGCGCGGGTGCCGGTGTCGAAATCGTCGGCCATGCGCAGCGGCGGGGCCATCGGCTGGTCAAGGTGGCAGTGGGCGTCGACCCCGCCGGGCGTGACCACGCGGCCGGCGGCGTCGATCTCGCGCGCGCCCGGCGCCAGTTGCGTGCCGAGCTGCACGATGTGGCCGCCAGCGATGCCGATGTCGGCGTCGAAGGTGTCGCTGGCGGTGGCCACGCGGGCCCGGCGCACCACCAGGTCGAAGGCGGGGGTCATCGGGGCAGCCTGGCGCTGGGCGCTGCCATCGCCGCCCGCCGCAGGCACGCCGACGGGGTGCCCGGCGCACCAATCCGGCGCGGCATGCGACGACTTGTTGGCGACATGCTTGTTGACATTGCTGATTTGCCCATCGTTGGTGCGTCGAGGCCTGATTCCTGCTGCTGACAAGCGTTCGAGCAAGAGCCGGGCCAAGTTGTTGGTGAAGCTTGCGACTTTGATGTCAACATCATCGTCAACATGTTTTGTGTCGGGTATGGTGTTAGCACCAATGCCGACAATTTTTCGATTTCGGGCATCATCGGCCCACCGCCGCGGTTTCGGGGCCCTGCCCGCCCGCGCCACCCAGCAAGGAGTGCCATGACCCGTCCCCTGCGGCTCGGCGTGTTGACGCCGTCGTCCAACACCGCCCTCGAGCCCCTGACCAGCGCGCTGGCCGCGGCGGTGCCGGGCTGCAGCGCGCATTTCTCGCGCTTCAAGGTCACCGAGATCTCGCTCTCGGCGCAGGCCCTGGGCCAGTTCGACGACAGCAAGATCCTGGCCGCGGCCGAGCTGCTGGCCGACGCCAAGGTGGACGTCATCGGCTGGAGCGGCACCGCCGCCGGCTGGCTGGGCTTCGACAGCGACCTGCGCCTGGTCGAGCGCATCCACCAGCGCACCGGCATCCGCGCCACCACCGCGGTGCTGGCGCTCAACGAGCTGATGGCGCTGCAGGGCATCACGCGGCTGGCGCTGGTGTCGCCCTACACCGCCGACGTGCAGCAGCGCATCGTCGACAACTACCGCGCCATCGGCATCGAGGTGGTGGCCGAGCGGCACCTGGGCATCTGCGTCAACCACGACTTCGCGCTGGTCGAGCCGGCGCAGCTCGAGTCGCTGATGCACGAGGTGGCCGCCGCCAAGCCGCAGGCCATCACCACCTTCTGCACCAACCTGCGCGCCGCGCCGCTGGCCGAGCGCGTGGAGGCCGCCACCGGCATCGCGCTGCTCGACACCGTCAGCACCACGGTGTGGGGCCTGCTGCGCGCCGGCGGTGCCGACCCCGCGCAGGTGCGCGGCTGGGGCCGCCTGTTCGGCTGGCACTGACCGGTGGCGGCGTCGGGGCCCAAGGGCCTGCTCGATAAAATGCTGGCACCGGGTGGCGCGGCCCCCCGGACGGCCGCGGCCGCCATGCCCCGGCGCCTGGCGCGGCGCACCGCCCCCACCCCAGCAGTTGCATCCCCCGCCATGGCCAGTTCCGCATCCCCCGCGCGCAAGGCACCGCCCCAGGCCCGCCTGGACCGCGAGAACGCCAACGACGAGATCTACGAGCGCATCTACGTCGCCATCCTCGAGCACCGCCTGCCGCCCGGCACCAAGCTGGTGGAAGAGCGGCTGGCCGACATCTTCCACGTCAGCCGGGCGCGCGTGCGCGAGGTGCTGGCGCGCATGGCGCACGAGCAGATCGTCGAGCTCTACCCGCAGCGCGGCGCCTACGTGGCCAAGCCCACGCCGCAGCAGGCGCACGATGTGTTCGAGGCGCGCCGGCTGATCGAGCCGGCGCTGCTGCGGCGGCTGATCGACACGCTCACCCCCGAGCGCGTGACGCGCCTGCGCCAGCACCAGGAGCTGGAGGTGGACGCCCGCCGCCGCGACGACAAGCGCGCCATCGTGCGCCTGTCGGGCGAGTTCCACACCGTGCTGGCCGACCTGGCCGGCAACTCGGCGCTGTCGCGCAGCATGCGCGAGCTGTCGATGCTCACCTGCCTGATCATCTTCCTGTACGACGCGCCCACCGCCACCAGCTGCCGCGCCGACGAGCACTCCGAGATCATCGACGCCATCGCCCGGCGCGACGCGCCGCGCGCCGAGCGGCTGATGCTGGAGCACCTGGCCCACATCGAAAGCAGCCTGAAGCTCGACACCTCGACCGAGGAAGTCGACCTCGAGGCCATCTTCAAGGCCTGACCCGCGGTGCGCCGGCCCAGGCCATGCGGCTGCTGCTGATCAACCCCAACACCTCGGTGCACATCACCGAGCGCCTGGCGGCCTCGGCCCGGCAGGCGCTTGTGCCGGGCGACACGCTGACGGCCGTCACCGCGGCCGACGGCCCGCGCGTGGTGCGCTCGGCGCCCGACCTGCAGGTGGCCGAGGCCAGCGCGGCAGCCCTGGCCGCGGCGCATGCGGCCGACCACGACGCCATCGTGCTGGCCATCTCGCTCGACGGCGCCGCGCCGCGCTTGCGCGCGCTGCACCCGCACCTGGCGGTGGTCGGCATGACCGAGGCCGCCTTGATGACGGCCTGCCTGCGCGCCGACCGCGTGGGCCTGCTGACGCTCGGCGCCGCGCTGCTGCCGCTGTACCGCCAACGCGTCGACGACATCGGCCTGGCCTCGCGCCTGGCGGGCTTCGAGGCGCCGGAGGCGCCACTGGCCTTCGAGCCCGGCCCGGACGCCGTGTCGCCGGCACTGCTGGACACGCTGGGCGGCGCCGTCGATCGCCTGCGGCAGGCCGGCGCGCAGGCCGTCGTGCTGGCCGGCGCCGTGCTGTGCGGCTACGCCCGGGCGCTGCAGGCCGGCCATGGCCTGCCGATGTTCGATGGCGTGGCCTGCGCCGTGCACCAGGCGCGGCTGCAGCAGGCGCTCAGAGAGTGACCAGCAACTCGGCCACGGCCTCGCCGCGCGTCCAGACATCGCCGCTGGCGTCGACGCAGGTGAGCTGGTAGCGGGCGGTGCCAGCCGCCCGCGGGATCACCACCTGCGTGCCCGACACCGGCTTCGGCCCGCTCCAGGCGCCGCTGGCGGTGCAGCTGGCGGCATGGCGGGTCGCCCACGACAAGGTGGCGGCGCTGCCCACCGCCACGCTCTTCGGATCGACCACCAGGTCGACCTCGACGAACACATCCGCCGGACCGCAGCCCCCCGGCCCGATCGAGATGCACACGCCACCGCCGCAGCCGGTCAGCAAGCTTGCGCCTGCCAGCATCCAGGTCCATCCGAGTTGCATGGGTTCTTCCCTTTCTCAGGGGCGCGACCGACCAACAGCCTGGCCCTGCCGACAGGCGCGGCGTTGAGGCCCGTCAACCCGCGCCTGTGCCCGCCGGGGGCATTGAGCATCCTCAACGGCCAACCCGTGGCCACGCCCACACTTTATCCGGGCCGGGGCAGCCCGGCGATGGCTGTGGAGGTCGCGTCCTTCACGTGGCAGGATTCACTCAGGAGCCAGACCATGGAACTGATCCGAAACGGCTACTTCGAGACCGGCGAGCTCGACCCATGGCAACCCTGCATGGGCATGGCGCTCGAAGGCGGCGGTGTCAGCGAGGACAACCCCGTCTTCCTGAGCGCCTTCAACCTCAGGCTGATCGAGAACGACTGCGTGCGGCAGCCGCTGCCGTACCACGGCGTGGCGACGGATGGCGGGCTGGCCCTGTGGCTGATGGTGCACCACGTCGAGGGCGCCTGCGGGCGGTTCGAGGCGCGCATCGAGTACTCGGACGGCGGCGACCGCAGCGTGGGCAGCGTGACGCACGAGACCCTGCACGACCGGCCCCACCCGTCCTACCCCTATCACCTGCGGGTCGCCGTGGATCCCGATCGCTACGTCTCCGCGGTGCAGCTGCGCTGCGTCGATGCGGCGGTGGCGTGGTACGTCTGTGCGGTCTCGATGGAGGGGCGCTATCTCTTCCCGAACGACGGGCCCATGATGCGGGCGCAGCTCAGCCTGCTCGACCGGGTCGCCCGCATGGAACACAAGCTGGCCCGCATGGAGCGTTCGATGACCACCGCGCTGAGCACCTTGCCCCGGTCGAAGCGGCCGTCCAAGGCCTGATCGACCCGCGCTGGCGCGCGCGCCGGCCGCCGTTCACCGGAGGTTTCCGATGCGAACGCCGGCCTGATCGCGGCGCCCGCATACTCTCGGCACGGCATGGGCATCCTTCGTTCGCCTCGAACGGCCATGGCCATGGGAGGCGTTCATGGGTCGTCCAAGGAAGAAGCACAAGCCAGGCGTTGCCGGCCCCAGCCGCCGCCACTTCATCCAGCGCGTCGGCGGGTCGGCCCTGGCACTGGGCACGGTGCCGCTGATGCAGGCCTGCGGCGGCGGCGACGGCCAGATGCTGCCCACGCCGCCCGGCACGGGTGTGTTCCGCCACGGCGTGGCCAGTGGCGACCCGCTGGCCGACCGCGTGATCCTGTGGACGCGCGTCACCCCGCCCACGGGCGCGCCGGTGGCGCTGGACTGCGTGGTGGCCACCGACACGGCGCTCTCGCGCGTCGTTGCGCGCCTGAGCCTGGCCACCGACGCCAGCCGCGACCACACGGTCAAGGTCGACGTCGCCGGCCTGCAGCCCGACACCACCTACTACTACCGTTTCACCGCGGACGGCGTGGCCTCGCCGATCGGCCGCACGCGCACCCTGCCAGTGGGCACGGCCAGCCGCATGCGCATCGCCGTGGTCAGCTGCTCGAACTTCGCGGACGGCTTCTTCAACGCCTACCGCCGCGTGGCCGAGCGCGCCGACCTGGACCTGGTGGTGCACCTGGGCGACTACTTCTACGAAGGCGGCAACGCCTCCGGCAGCTACCGCGCGGTGGAGCCCGACGGCGAACTCGTCACGCTGGCCGATTACCGCGCGCGGCACGCGCTGCACAAGCGCGACGGCGACCTGCAGGAGCTGCACCGCCAGCACCCGATGGTGGCGATGTGGGACGACCACGACATCGTCAGCGATGCCAGCGCCACCGGCTCGCCCAGCCACGCCGCGGGCGCCGAAGGCACCTGGGCCGACCGCGTCGGCAACGCCCTGCGCGCCTACACCGAATGGATGCCGGTGCGCGTGGCCAACCCCGCCGACCTGCGCCAGGCCTACCGCGGGTTCGCCTTCGGCAACCTGGTCGACCTGCTGGTGCTCGAGACGCGCGTGGCCGGCCGGTCGCCGCAGTTGCCCGGCGATGCCACGCTGCCCGGCACCTTCCGGCAGCGCGGCGCCTTCACCGACCCCAGCCGCGAGATGCTGGGCCGCGTGCAGCACGACTGGGTGGCGGGGCGCCTGCGCACGTCCACCGCGCGCTGGAAGTTCCTGGCCCAGGGTGTGATGTTCGCGCAGCTGAAGATCCAGGCGCAGCGCAATGCCGACGGCGGCGGCCTGTACGCCAACGCCGACCAGTGGGACGGCTACCAGCCCGCGCGCGACCGCCTGTTCCAGGTGCTGACGGGCGACGGTGTGGCCCCGCCGGTGCGCAACGTGGTGTTCCTCACCGGCGACGCCCACAGCGCGTGGGCCGCCGACCTGACGCAGGACCCGAACAACGGCGACGTCGGCCGCGGCGGCTACGACCCCGACACGGGCGCGGGGTCGGTGGCGGTCGAGTTCATCGGCACCTCGGTCACATCGCCGATGATCCTGGACACGCACGGCTTGGCCGAATCGCTGCTGCGATCGGTCAACCCGCACCTCAAGTACATCGACCTGGCGCGCCGGGGCTACCTGCTGATCGACGCGGACGCCTCGCGGGTGGTGGGCGAGTGGTGGTTCGTCGACACGGTGGAGGTGCCCAGCAATGGGCAGGCCTTCGGCGCGGCCTTCCAGGTGCGGGACGGGGCCGCGCACATGGAGCGCGCCGAGCGCACCAGCCCGCGCGCCAACCCGCCTGCGCTGGCGCCGGCGTGAGGCACAACTGGCCCGCGCGTCACGCGCGGGCCGGGCGGCGGATCGGGCGGTAGATCGGGCCACCCCCGGCGCGGCCGCGACGGGCCAACGCCGTTTGTCGGTGCTGCTTACGGATTCGCGGCGCGGTACTCGACGCGCTTGGCGCGGTGGGCGATCACCCGCTCGGCCGCGCCGGCCAGGCCACGCTTCTCGTCGCGCAGCGCGCGCTTCAGGCGGTCGCGCAGGACGTGGAGCCGGGTTCGGTGCTTGTGGGCGGCAATGGCATTGGACATCGGGAAACCTTCTGGGATGGTGAGGCGCCCGTGTGTACGCGGCCGGCCACGGTCCGTCTGTGCGTTGGCCCACACAGGCGGCCTTCGATGACCCTTTGCCGTGAAGATGTCCCGCCCACGGGCGAGCCCCGGCCCTTCCGCGCGGCGATGGTCGCAGCGACCACGCGACGGCATTCGGACTGGCCACTGCGGAGCCGAGGAAACGTCCGGTGCAGTGGCCGGCTCGGCTGGCGCCGAACAAGCCACCCCTTGGCCCGCCGGCCAGGCCCGCACCCGGCGCCCGATGCGCTGAACCCGAGCCGCCGTCGATGGCTCGCTCAGCGGCCGCGGCAACGCCGTCGCACGGCATCGCCCAGCAGCCCGGCTGCGGCCACGGCGAAGGGCAGTGCCAGGAGGAAAGCGACGCTGGGGGACACCGTGTCCCACCAGGCCGACCAGGAGCTCAGGGCAGCATCCAGCATGAACGTCTCCTAAAGCAGCCTGAAAGCCAGGATCGCTGTGAGCGTCGGCGGCAACGCTGCGATGAACAGGCCCAGGGGGCTGATCGCTTCATCCTCGAACTGGCCGCGCAGGATGGCGTAGCCCGCCGGGTTGGGTGCATTGGCGATCACGGTCAGGCCACCGCCCGTGATGGCCCCGGCCACCACCGCGCGCTTGAACTCCTCGCTCAGACCTTCGACTTGCGAGGCCAGGTAGGTGAGGGCCGCGTTGTCGGTGACCGCCGTGAGTGCGGTGGCGCCGAAGTAGACGGTGTCTGCGTTCAGGCTGCGCAGCAAGGGCTCCAGCCACCACTGCTGCTGGCCACCGAGAACCACCAGGCCCGCCAGGAAGAAGGCCACCAGCAGACCTTCGCGCAGGATCAGGCGGTCCTGGTACTGCGGGTAGGCCCCAGCGAAGCCCATGAAGAACAGGAACAGCCCCATGAAGACCGCCGGGTGGTGCGCGAAGGCGACGATGCCCGCCAGGAACACCAGATGCACCAGCAGCACCGGGCCTGGGACGAGCCCTGCGGTGCTGGGCTGCGCCTTGGCCATGGCGGACAGTTCCCTGCGGAAGACCAGCGTCGTGATCCCGGCATTGACGCCCACGGCCAGGGCCATCTTCCAGCCGAAATGCGTCAGCATGTAGAACAGGTCCCAGTTCCACTTGCCCGCGACCATCAGCACGGGCGGCGCCGCGAACGGCGTGAGCGCCCCACCGATCGACACATTGACGAACAGCAGGCCCAGCGTGGCGTACTTGAGCTTCAGCGAGATGCCGGCCGTGTACAGCCGGTCGCGCAGCATGAGCGCGGCCAGCGTCATGGCAGCCGGCTCGGTGATGAACGACCCGAGCAAGGGCACGACGGACAAGGTCAGGAAGTAGAAGCCCAGCGACCCTGGCAGCGGCGCAAAGCGCGAGATGGCTTCGACCAGGCGGCGAGCCATGTGCAGCACCGACCGGCTGCCGGCGACCACCATGATCGCGAACACGAACATCGGCTCGGTGAAGTTGCGTGTGTCCAGGTACTGGGTGGTCGTCCTGGTGTCGACCAGGACGACCATCGTGACCATCAGCACCATGGCCCAGAAGCCGAACACCGCCTCGACTTCTCCAAGCAGGTGAAAGATGCCCGCGTGGGCAGGACGGGCATGGGCCAGTTTCTCGAAATACTTCGTCGAGAAGGTGTGGACGATGGCGATCGCAAAGATGATCGCCCCGGCCCACTGGACGGCCGTGGGGTTCATCGACGACCTCGGTTCTGCAGCTGGAGGCGAAGGCCGCGGCGCAGCCGGCGCAGATGGAAAGGGCCGAGCACGGCCACGAGCAAGGGCATCGCGACCGCGAAGTTGATCAAGGCCAGCCCGAACCGCGACGCCATGGACGGCTCGGGCACGCTGTACTTGGTCAGCGCCGTCACGACCACCAGGCCCACGGCCATGCCCACCAGCTCGATCACGTCGAGCGAGGTCTGTCTGGCCTGCTGCAGCGCCTGGTCGCGCTCGGTTTCCGGAAACTGCCGCAGTTCAGGCAGCAGCGCCGGCCAAAGCCGTTTCATCGAAGGACCACCGCCCAGCGCTTGCGCAGGGCGTGGATGTTGGGGCGCGGCCGCTTCACGGGGTGTCTCCATCTGCCCGTCGAGGGTAGGGAGAACCTGCGCTCCTGGAAATTCGCGCGCGCTCGTACGGGCGCGCCCGTACGAGTCTTGTCAGCGGCGCGCTGCGCCGCGTGCGTGCTCAGTCGTCGACGCTGCGGTCAAGCTTGCGGTCGACCAGGCGGACGAGCTCGACGACGCTGCGCACGCCCAGCTTGTCGAGCACGCGCGCCTTGTGGACCTCCACCGTCCTGTGGCTGATCCCCAGTTCCTCGGCGATGCGCCGGTTGTGCAGGCCTTGCACGAGCAGGCCCATCACCTCATGCTCGCGTGGCGACAGCACCGCGGCAGTAGGCGTGAGAGTGCCGTGCGGCGCCCTGCGTGGCGCCACGGCCTCCGCACAGGGCGCGACCTGTGCAGTCGCCACCGCACGGACCCCGGCCAGGGCGGACTCGACGGCACGCAGCAGTTGCTCGCCGTCGAACGGCTTTTCGAGGAAATCCACGGCATCGGCCATGAACGCCTGCCGTGCAGCCGCCACGTCCCCGTGCGCCGTGATGATGATGACCGGCAGCGGCAGCCCCTGCTCGCGCAGGAACGCCTGCAATTGCAGGCCGCTCATGCCGGACATCCGGATGTCCACCACCAGGCAACCACGCCAGTTCGGCTGCAAGGCGGAAAGAAAGTCTTCCGCCGAGGCGAACGCCGCACCGACATGCCCGCGCAAGCTCAGCAGCAACATCAACGCATCGCGAACCGAGGCATCGTCGTCGATGATGAAGACCGTCTCGCGGTGCATGTGGTCGTGATCCTCAGGAGGTCGGCCCGTCAGCCTCTTCGCCTTCCCGCGCGAGGGTAAAGCAGAAGTGACCGACCGGGCCCGGCAGAGCCCAGAGTCGGCCGCCGTGAGCCTCGACGATCGCCCGGCAGATGCCCAGGCCCACGCCCATGCCACCGACCTTGGTCGAGGTGCCCGGTTCGAAGACCGAAAGCGCCTGCGTCGGCGTGACGCCGCTGCCGCTGTCCAACACTTCGACGAGGATCTCCGAGCTGTCTGCACTCAGGCGAACCGTCACCTCGCCGGGTTCGCCCCGTGCGCTTGCCGAATCCAGCGCGTTGCCCACCAGGTTGCGAAGCACCACCTGGATCTGGACCTCGTCCACCCAGACCTTGGGCAGGCCGCCCGGTGCAGGCGACGTCAAGCGAATCGCCGAGGTGTCGGCACGGCGCTGCTGGGCCTGCAGTTCGGCCTGCACGAGCTGGGCCATGTCGCAGGCCTGCAGGTGGGTTGCCCCCGTCTGGAAGAAGTCGCGCAAGCGCTTGACGACATCGCCGGCGCGCCTGGCGTCGGCCGAGATGCGGCGGGTGACGTCGACCAGCAGGGCCTGTCGGTCCGGCGTCAGCGACGCCGGGTCTGCCACGAGCAGCTCGCAGGTCTGCGCGTAGGTGGCCAGCGCCGTCAGCGGCTGGCTGAGTTCATGGGCCAGTGCGGCAGACATCTGGCCCGCTGCGGCCATGCGCAGACTGCTGCGCAGTTCGGCGTCCGAGCGTGCGCGCTCGTCGACCGTGACACCCAGCAGCAAGCCGGTGGTGGTGATGGCGGCCATCAGCAGCTGCAGTTCGACGACGAACCCGTCCTGGTGCGCGCCGATCTGCATCGCCACGATCAGGCCGATCTGGGTCAGCGCCGCAGCCAGCACCGCGCCAGCGATGCCGAATCGCATCGAGGCCCAGATGACCGGCAGGAGCAGGAGGTAGGCGTAGTTGAAACTCTCCTCATCCCCTCCAGACAGCAGGCCCAGCAGCATGGCGATCGACACGGCGGTCAACCACCACTGGCCTTGCCGCAACGTCTGCATCAGCGTCTCGCGCCGATCGGCGTCCATCGCCACCAGCAGGATGGGCAGCGTGACCGTCATGCCCACCGCATCGCCCACCCAGTAGCGGGCCAGCGCGGCCCAGGCCGGGCCGGGTGGCAGGACGCCGCCCGCCGCATAGGTGCCGACATAGACCACACCACTGAGCAATGCGCCCAGCGCGATGATGGCCAGGAACCAGGCCACATCGCGCCCGGTCGAGACCCGCCAGCCGTCACCCAGCTTGCGTTCCAGTGCCGCTGCCATCGCAAGGTAGCTGCAGGTCAAGGCGGCCGCGGCCAGCGTGACCACGACGACGTCTCCCGGTATCCCGCGCACCAGCACCTCGGCCGCCAGCAGCCCGCCGATCACCACCCACCACAGGCGCCGGCTGGCCATCAGCAGTGCCACGGCCAGCGCCGGCTGCGGATTCCAGGGCGTGATGTTCAGCCCTTGCAGAGGCCGGATGAAGCTGGCCCAGTCCAGGATCAGGAAGACGAGCACATAGCCCACGACCACCGCCCATGGCAGGGGCGTCAGCATGGGCAGACGTGCCAGGTTCGGCAGGTCGTTGCGCTGGACTTCGGACATGCGGCGATTGTCCGCTCGACACCCCGTGCCGTGCCGGCCTCGCCGTGCGTTGGTGCCGAACCGATCGCCGGCCCCAGAATGGTCCGCCATGGGATACGACTGGCTTCAACTCGCAGCCTGTGCACTGGCCATTGCCTACGCCGGTGCCCGGCTGACTCGCCTGGCCGATGCCATCGGCGAGAAGACCGGCATGTCCGGTTCCTGGGTCGGGCTGCTGCTGCTGGCCGCGGTGACCTCGCTGCCCGAACTCGCCACCGGCATCAGCGCGGTCACGGCGGCACAGTCGCCCGACATTGCGGTGGGCGATGTCCTGGGCAGCACGGTCTTCAACCTGGCGCTGCTGGTGATGCTCGACGTGCTGCACCGCCCGGACACGATCTACCTCCGTGCCGGCACGGGCCACATCCTGTCGGCCGGGTTCGGCGTCATCCTGCTGGGCGTGGTCGGCGCCAGTGTGCTGCTGGAGCGCGAACACGTGCTGCCGGGACTTGGCTGGGTGGGTGGCTACACCCCGCTGCTGGGGGTGCTGTACCTGCTGGCGATGGGCAGCGTGTTCTCGTACGAGCGGCGCCAGGCGAGCACCCGGGAGCCGGCGGGTGAACCGCGCCATGCCGGACTGAGCCTGCGCACTGCCGCATGGCAGTTCGCGCTCTTCGCCGGCATCGTGGCCCTTGCGGGGGTCTGGCTGCCCATTGCCGGCAGCCGCATCGCCGACGAGATGGGGTGGTCACGGACCTTCGTGGGCACCCTGCTGGTGGCGGGCGCCACCTCGTTGCCCGAGGTCGTCGTCACGCTGGCGGCACTTCGGCTGAGGGCGCTCGACATGGCCATCGGTGGCCTGTTGGGCAGCAACCTGTTCGACCTTCTCATCATCGCGGTCGACGATGTGTTCTACACGAAGGGATCCCTCCTCGCGGACGTGTCGCCGATGCATGCGGTGACGGCGTTCTCGGCCGCCATGATGTCCGGTGCCGTCATCGTGGGCCTGGTCTATCGCCCGCACGGACGTGTCCTGCGCACCATGAGCGTCGTGAGCGCCGCGCTGCTGGCGGTGTACCTGATCAACGTCTACGTGCTGTTCGTCCATCGCGAATGAGGCCCGCTGGCGCTGCGGCACACGCCGCCGCCATCACAGCAGCAAGAAGGCGAGGGCAGCCACGACCGTCGGGCCCGCCGCGCCCAGAAGCAGCCCGCCGGCGCCGATGGACTCGTCGGCAAAACCCCGCCGGAGCAGCGCGACGCCCGCCGGGTTCGGCGCGTTGGCAATGACGGTGAGGCCGCCGCCGGCGACCGCCCCGGCCACCAGCATGTACTTCGATGAATCGGAGATGCCGGCGATCTGCGAGCCGAGGTAGGTGAGCGCCGCGTTGTCCGTGATGGCGGTCAGGCCCAGGGCGCCGATGAACAGGGCCAGGGGCTCCAGGCTCGACACGATCGGCTGCAGCCACCAGCTTTGCATGCCGCCCAGCACCACCAGCCCGGCGAGGAAGAAGGCGACCAGCAGGGCCTCCTTCAGGATCAGCGGACTCTGGTAGCGACCGTAGGCCTGCGTGAACCCCAGGAACATCAGGAACAGGCCGAGGAAGGCCACCGGGTGGTGTGCCAGCAGGACCACGCCTGCCAGCAAGCCCAGGTGCACGGCAGCAACCGTCTTCGGCACGGGGACTTCGATGTCTGCATCGGTCGCGGGCGCCGGCGCCGGAATCACATGGGCACGCAGAGCGAAGGCGCAGACCGTGGCGTTGACGATCACCGCCAGCGCGGCCTTCCAGCCGAAGTTTGCAAACATGAAGGCACTGTCCCACTGCCAGGTGGACGCGACCATCAGCACCGGCGGAGCGGCATACGATGTCATGGTCCCGCCGATCGAAACATTGACGAACAGCACACCGATCGACAGGTACTTGATGGGCTCGGGCATGTCGGGACGGAAGATCTGCGGCGCCAGCATCAGGGCCGCGATCGTCATCGCGGCCGGCTCGGTGATGAGCGAGCCGAGCAGTGGCACGGCGGCCAGACCCAACCAGGCGGTGGCCAGTGGTGTCGGCAACGGCATGGCGCCGGCCGCCAGGCGCACCAGCCACAGCACCGTCGTCAGCACCGGCCGCGAGGCCGCAACGACCATGACGACGAACACGAAGAGTGGTTCGGTGTAGTTCCTGGACTCGGCGTAGGCCAGTGCGTCGCCGCCGCCGGTGGCCAGGGCCATGACCAGGACGAGCACGATGGCCCAGAACCCGAAGACGACCTCGACTTCGCCGACCAGGTGGAAGAGGCCCGCGTGCTTGGGGTAACGGTGGGCGAGGCGCTCGAACTGCTTGGCAGCGAAGGTGTGGACGAGCGCCACGGCAAAGATGATGGCCGCGATGACTTGCATCGCCGGCTCCTGCGTCGAGTTCATGGTCATCCTTGATCCGCGTGGCGGCCCGACCGACGCATGAACCTGTCGACCTGCGATGCATCGACACCCGGAGTCAGTTTAGCCCACGGCGCGGAGTGCCCGCTGGAGGCACCGCATTGGCTGCGGATGCATCTGCGACCAGACGGTCTTGGGTGCCACCTGGCGTCAGTCGCCCTCGGGCCGGTGCCAGCGCGGGAATAACTTCGCCACCTGCGGCCCCGACGACTTCAGCGCATGGCAGCCGTCGATGCTGAAGGGTTTCTGCTCGGGGTCCTGTGTCAGCACCGACCACATCGCCTGCAGCACGGCGCTGCCCATCGCGCCGGCCAGTTCGTTCATGTGCGTGCAGCCGGCGGTGCGGCCGAACAGGCGGCGGATCGCGTCGCGGTAGCCGCGCGCCACCTGCACGCCCACCAGTTGGCCGTAGTCGGGTGCGATCGTGCCGCAGGCCCGGCCGTAGGGCCCGGCGTCGGTGACGGCCTGCACGGCGACGATGGTGGCGGTGCGGTCCACCGTCAGCCGCAGCCACATCGAGTGCATCGGCTCGCCGGCCGGTAGCACGCCGCCGGCCACCGGCACCGGCTCGGGCCAGGCGTCGGTGAGCCAGCCTTCGACGTCCCACAGCCCGTCGGTGCGGGCATAGGCTTTGATCGTGATGGCGCGCTGGTGCGAGGCTTCGCGGGCGCAGTCGGGTGGGGGCAGGGGCATGGGTCGCGGCGCAGTGGGGTCGAGACCAAGCCTACACCGGCCTCACCTGCATCCACGCAGACGCGGGCCGGGGCCACCGCACAGCCGCAGCCGACGCCGGGCTTTTCCGCTACGCTGGCGGCCATGCCCCTCGAAGTGACCCATGGCTGAGACGGTGTGGCGGCTCGAGATCCGCGGCTCGGTGCAGGGCGTCGGCTACCGCTGGTCGATGGCGGAGCAGGCCCGGCGCCTGGGCGTGCGCGGCTGGGTGCGCAACCGCCTCGATGGCTCGGTGGAGGCGCTGGTGGCGGGGCCGCCGGACGCGGTCGAGCGCCTCGTCGCCTGGGCGTGGCAGGGCCCGGCCTCGGCGACGGTGCGCTCGGTCGAGGCCTTTGCCGCCGAAGGCCCCGTCGACATGCCCCAGACCTTCGAGCCATGGCCCACGGTGTAGGCGAGGGGCCGTCGGCGCCGCCGCCCGCGCTGCCGGGTCGGGCCGCCGAGCCCATCGAGGCGGCCCCTGCGGCCTCCGATGCGCTGCGGCCGCGTGCGCCCCGCCCGGCGGCGCGCCTGCCCGACATCGACGCCGCCCGCTGCACCGGCTGCGGCTGGTGCGTGGCCGCCTGCGACCTGCACCTGCTCAGCCTCGAGGTGCGGCACTGGCGCAAGACCTCGGTGCTGCACGAGCCCGGGCGTTGCACCGGCTGCGGCCTGTGCGCGGTGCGCTGCCCGTTCCATGTCATCACCTTGCGCGCGCCGGCCGCGGGCCAGGCCCGCAAAGCTGCCGTGGCGGCGCCCGATCAGCCCGCCGACGGGCGCTGAAGGATCGCCTTCGAGTCCTCGAAGCCGATCGGCGCCGAGGTGTGCTCGTGCACGATGCGCAGCACGTGGCCGGACGTGCGCAGCCCCCAGGTCAGCCGGTTCTGCATCGCTCGCAGCGGCGCGCCCTCGGCGGAGACGCCCTCGTAGGCGACGATGGCGGTGACGATCGCGAGATCGGGGCCGCCCACGGTGCGCAGGTCGTCGAAGCGCACCTTCACCCGCTCGGTGCCCAGCGAGGTGAACCAGCCCTCGACGGCGGTCTGCCAGGCCTCGGCCTTCTCGTACGACCACAGGCCCCAGGTGTCAAACACCCGCACGGCGGGGTCGTACAGCCGCACGAAGGCGGCCACGTCCTTCGCGTACACCGCCGCCTTGTAGGCCTCGACGATCCGGCCGACGGGCTTGTCCATGTCGTTCATGTGAACCTCTGTGGGTGGGGGATGGGTCTGGGAGTGCGATGGCGTGCGTGGCCGCCCGGCCGAGTCAGTCCGCGCAGGGGCCGTTGACGACGGCTTCGATGCGGTAGCCGTCCGGGTCGACGACGAAGCAGGCGTAGTAGTCGGCACCGTAGTCGGGCCGCAGCCCCGGCGCGCCGTTGTCATGCCCACCGTGGGCCAGCGCCGCCGCGTGGAAGCGGTCGACCGCGGCCCGATCGGGCGCCGCGAAGGCCAGGTGGAAGCCCGGGCCGGGGGCCACGACGGCGCTCGGCCGGTGCTTGATGGCGAACGCATCGCCGCCGCCTTCACGGCCGTAGCCGATGGCCTGGTTGGGGTGGTCGGGGCCCAGGTCGTCCCACACGCGCACGAAGCCCAGCGCCCCGAGCACCGCGTCGTAGAAGCGGCTCGAGCGGTCCATGTCGGACACGCCGAACGAGAGGTGGTGGAGCATCGGCGGGTGGGGTGGCGGGTTCGGTCGAGGGATCAGGCTGGCGGCGGGATGCGGTACAGGTGGCGCTCGAGGCCGTCGGGAAACGACTGTCGGCGCAGTATCGTCCCGTCCAGGCGGTCCACCCGTTCCAGGCCGCGCCCGGCGTGAGCGGTCCGCCGCAGGCACGCGGCATGCACCCGGCGCCGGGCCGATCCAGTCGACGGGCCGAACTGAACGGGCCCTGCACCCGGCCCACGCCGACGGGTGCGGCCAGACGATGGCTGCCATGGCCGTTCGCGGGGCACCGGACACCGCGCCTTGGCATCGGCGCCGTCGTTGGTTCAACGGCCGCCAATGCCCGAGGGGCCCATGCCGCAGGCCAGGACGTTCTATCCCCAGCGCGAGAGCCGCGAGGCGAGTTCGGTCGTCGCACCGCCGGCCTGCAGCATGTTCTGGAGGCCTTTCACATCGGTTCGCCCGCCCACGCAGAAGCCGTAGGCCCGGCGAATGCCGGCAACCTGCCTGTAGGCCTTGATTTCGTCGGGCTTGTCAAAGAGGAAGTTCATCTGGGACAGCCCCGTGCCGGCGCACACGAGCAGGTGCAGGTTGCGGGGGTCGGCATCGAAGCGCTCCAGGGTGGCCCGCAAGGCGTCGTGTCCCATGCCGGGCAGCACCAGCGTGCCGTAGAAGCCGATCGCGTAGTCCATGTAGCCGTGCCGGGTCAATGGCCACGCGCATTCCACCAGGGCGTGGTGACCCTGGGGCACCATGGTGGCAATGGCGATGAGCTGCGACAGCGCGTTGTTGCGGTCCTGGCCCGCCCAGCGCAGCGCGGCGATGGAATCGGAGGTGGTGCCCGAAATGTCTCCACCCTCGATGTGCAGGCCGAAGGTCCAATCGATGGTCTGGATCACGCTGCGGTCGCCGAAGCTGAACTTTTCCACCCCTCGCCAGGGCACGGCCTGCCGCGGGATGTCGACGAAGGGTTGTTGCATGACCGCCGGATTTTCCTTGTCGTTTCTGTCGCGGTGTCCCCAGCCCTGGTCGTTGACCTTGGGCTTGCCGTACACCGGCTCGGGTCGGAGCTGGGCCTTGTCCAGCATCTTGCCGAGGGCGGCACCCCAGATCGACTGCGCCAGCGCGCTCTCGGACAACTCTCCGAACAGCCGGATGACGTCGGAGCACACGGTCAACCACTCGGTTCGGCCACCCGGACCGGCGGCCACGTAGCGACCCACCGCCTGCACGCCCTGCAGCCCCGGCTGCTGCCCGCAGATGGACCACATGGCGAAGCTGGTCTGCTTGCAGATCAGCGAGCCGTCCACGTCGCAGCCCGGAGGCGCATGCGCCCCCAGCTGCAGCACCTGATCGACCATGCTGCCGATCATGCGGCCGATGCGCAGGGCCCCTTCGTTGTCGAGCAGGTAGTTCGCGATCGCCGTGGCGACATCCACTTCCAGCGACCGCCGGTCGGCCCGCAGGCGTTCGAGTTCAGGCAGCGTGACGACTTGCATGATTGCCTTTCCGGCCACTTGCCTCGGCCTGTCGCGTCGGCAATGTGCCCTCGTCGATGTCAGGATAGGCGTGTCACCGGTGCCTGTCGAGCGCCCAGGGCGACCCCGTCCCGGCAGATTCGGCCAGGCTTGGACGCAGATCAAACGGCCACGTCGCGCCGGGCCCTGCGGGCCTCGGCGAGGTGGGCGCGGGCGGCTCAGCCCGCCCGCGCGGCCTCGGCCGCGATCCACTCATCGGTCAGCCGGTCCAGCACGTTCAGCGGCAGCGCGCCCTGGTCGAGCACGGCGTTGTGGAAGCGGCGGATGTCGAACCGCGCGCCCAGCCGGGCCTTGGCGCGGTCGCGCAGTTCGTCGAACTTCAGCTTGCCGATCATGTAGGCCAGTGCCTGGCCGGGCTCGGAGGTGTAGCGGTCGATCTCGGACTCGACGAAGGCCAGGTCGACGCCCGTGCGCTCGGTCATGAAGTCGATGGCCTTCTGGCGTGGCCAGCCCAGCTGGTGGATGCCGGTGTCCACCACCAGGCGCGCCGCGCGGAAGGCCTGCCACATCAGGTGACCGAAGCGGCTGTAGGGGTCGGTGTACAGGCCCAGCTCGAAGCCCAGGGTTTCGGCGTACAGGCCCCAGCCTTCGGTGAACGCGGTGTAGCCCCAGCTGCCTCGGCGGAAGGCCGGCAGGCCGCGCAGCTCGGACGCGCGCGCGATCTGCAGGTGGTGGCCGGGCACGGCCTCGTGCGCCACCAGGGTTTCCATGCCCCAGGTGGGTCGGGTGCGCCAGGAGATGGTGTTGGCGAAGAAGAAGCCGGCGCGGCTGCCGTCGAGCGCCGGGCCGCTGTAGTACTCGGCGCGGTTGGCGCCCATGTGCGCGGGCATGGCCTGCACGCCGTAGGGTGCGCGAGGCAGCTCGGCAAAGAGCCGGGGCAGTTCGGCGTCCACTCGCTTGGCGATCTCGCGGTAGCCGGCCAGCAGCGCCTCGGGGCCGGCGGCGATGAAGCGCGGGTCGGTGTTCAGGAAGTGGACGAACTGCGCAAAGCTGCCCTCGAAACGGGTCTCGCGCATCACCGCCTCCATCTCGGCGCGCAGCCGCGCCAGCTCGCGCTGGCCGATGGCGTGGATCTGCGCCGGGCTCAGGTCGGTGGTGGTGCGGTGGCGCACCAGCATCGCGTAGACCGCGGCGCCGTCGGGGTAGCGGCTCAGCGAGCCGTCGGTCGGCGCCTTGGGCATCAGCTCGTCCACCACCAACGCCCGCAGCCGCCGCAGCGCCGGCACCACGTGGGTGGCGATGGCCGTGCGCGCGTCCGCCTGCAGCGCGGCCTGGTCCGCGGCCGGGATGTCGCGGCCCAGGCGCTTGAAGGGCGCGAAATGCGGGCTGTCGTCCACCTGGGCCGGGAACTGCGTGTCGATCTGCGCCAGCACGCGCTCCAGCACGCCGCGGGCGGGCACCCAGCCGGCCTTGGCGCTGGCGCGCAGCAGCTCGATCTGCTGGTCCATCAGCCGCGGCAGCGCGGCCATGCGCGCCAGGGCCTGGGCTGCCTGGTCGGGGCGCTGCATCGGCGCGATCGACATCAGCTCGGCGAAGTCGCTCTGCGGACCGCCCAGCACGCGCAGGCTCATGTGCTGCGCCGCCGGGAAGGCGGCCCACTCCAGCTGCCGCTGCTGGCTGTCGATGAACAGGTCGAGCGAGACGCGGTCGGTCGGCGACAGCGCCTCGCGGCGGACGGCCCTGGCTTCAGCCAGGAAGCCGGCGGTGTCGCGGTCGCGCGCGGCCTCGGCCGCGGCCGACAGGTCGCTCAGCTGGTCGTTGAAGCGCAGGTCGCCGCGGTAGGTGGCCCATTCGGGAAAGCTGCGCGCGCTCCAGTCCCACTGCCGCTCGAACAGCGCGTGCAGCGCCTGACCGGCCTCGGCCGGGGCGGCGGGGTCGGCCGCGCGCAAGGTGGTGGGCAGCAGAAGGGCCAGGGCCAGTGCCGGCAGGAGGAGGGCGGTGCGTCGGATCATGGCGTGGCGAGGGTGCAGGGGCGCGGCGCGCGATTGTGCGCCAGCGCGGTGTGCGGGCGGCCCTGGCCCTGTGCCGGCAAGGGCTTCAGCGGCCGCCGACCCGCCACACCTGCACGCTCTGCGGGGCCAGTGGCAGTTGGGCGCTGCCGCCCGCATCGGCACGCACGGACGCGTCGGATTCAGGATAGGCTGCGGTCAACCGAGCACCCGCCGGCAACCCGCTGACGCCGGCCTGCGCCGGCGTGCTGCCGTAGTTCACCAGCACCAGCGTCCTGTCGTCCAGGGCACCTTCGCGCAGGTGGCGCTGGAAGCCCAGCACCAGCCCGTCGGCGAACGAGTGCTCGAAGCTGCCGCGGGCGATCGACGGCAGCGTGTTGCGCAGCGCCAGCATGGCCCGGTAGAAGGCCAGGATCGAACCGGGCTCGCGCGACTGCGCCTGCACGTTCTGCAGGGCCAGGTTGGGTGCCACGGGGCGGAACGGCAGGCCGGTGGTGAAGCCGGCGGTGGCGCGGTCGGGCGTCCAGCTCATCGGTGCGCGCAGCGGGCGGTCGCCGCGCAGCCCGGGCACGCCGGCCTGGCCCACCTCTTCGCCGTAGTAGATGAAGGGCGTGCCGGGCTGCAGCAGGTAGCCGGCGGCGGCCAGCTTGTACTGCGCGATGTCGCCGCCCACCTGGTCCCACAGCCGGCGTCCGGCAAAGATGTCGTGGCTGGAGACGAAGGTGGCCATCGTCGGCGACGCGCGGCGGTAGAAGTCCGCCAGCGCCTTCACCGACTCGGCCTGGCCGCGTGCCGCGCCCACGTAGTGCTGCACCTGGCCGAAGGCGAAGGCACCGCCGCACACCTCGGGCCGGCCGTAGTCCTGCGGCGCCGCGGTGGCCTCGCAGACGACGTAGCGGTTGGGGTAGGACAGGATCAGGTCCTGGAAGACCTTGGCCAGGCGTCGGCTCTCGGGCTGGTCGTTCCATTGCCTGGCGTCGGTCTCCACCAGGTGGGGCACGGCGTCGAGCCGAAAGCCGTCGAGCCCGCGGTTCAGCCAGAAGCGCAGGCTGTCGAGGTGGTAGTCCAGCACCTCGCGCCGGCGGAAGTTGAAGTCGGGCATGTGCGGCCCGAAGGTGCCGAAGTAGAAGCTGCGGGCCTGCGGCGGCGGCGCGGGCCAGTCCTTCGGGTCGCCCTTGAACTGCCAGGGCCGGCTGCCGGCGTGGTACCAGGGGTTCTTGCCCCAGATGTCCCAGCCCTGCGGTGCGGCGTCGGACCAGACGAACCAGTCGCGCCAGGGGCTGACCGCGTCGCCGCGCGCCTGCACGAACATCGGGTGCTCGGCCGCGCTGTGGTTCACCACATAGTCGATGATCACCCCGATGCCGCGCGCATGCGCCTGGCGCAGCAGTTCGTCGAAATCGGCCAGCGTGCCGTAGTCGCGCTCGATGGCGCGGAAGTCGGTGGTGGCGTAGCCGTGGTCGCGGTCGGCGCTGGCCGTCACCGGCATCAGCCACAGCCCCTTCACGCCCAGGTCTCGCAGGTGGTCCAGCCGCGAGATCAGGCCGGGTAGGTCGCCTACGCCGTCGCCGTCGCTGTCCTGGTAGGCGCGCACGAAGATCTCCATGAACGCACCGCGGTGCCAATGCTCCTGCAGCGGGCTGGCCTGGCGCAGGGCCGGCACCGCGGTGGTGTCGATGGCCACCGGCGCCGGGGCGGCGGCGCAGCCGGCCAGGAGGGCGACCAGGGCCAGGCCACCGGCCGAGGGAAGCAACGGGCTCATGGGGCAGCGTCTGTAGGAATACTACGAGTTGTGGGGTTCGTTGATTGCCGGCAGCATAACGGCCTTTCTCAGCTGAAGGAACCCGGTGCGCGGTGCATGGTGTAGTGCGGCTACGTGGCTGGGCGGGCTGCTGCTGGCTGGGTCGGCCACCGCCCAGCGCGCCGATTGCGACGCGGCCGAGCCCTGGCGCGTGCTGCGGCCATCGGCACCGGTCGACGCGCAGGCCCATTGGCTGGACCGCCGGCGCCTGCGCTGGCCCGGCACGTCGGTGGCTGTGGCGCCGGGCGATCGCTTCCGGTTGCATCACGCCCGCCACGGTGGCCTGGTGGTCGAGGCGGGGGCCGCGGTGCGCGGTGGCGACCGCCCAGTGCCGTTGGTGCCGTCCGTGGAGCCCTTGCCTGCGGCGCTGGCCGAGCGCTTCCGCTTCGTGGCCCCGGGTGTCGACCTGGCGCTTCCCGCCACCGCACAGGCCCGCCTGCCCGAGCTGCTGCGCGGCGAACTGCTGCTGGTGCACGAGGACGCGCGGGGCCGCGTGAAGCGCGCCACCGCGCTGCAGGTGGCCGGCGCGCTGGACGACCGCTACGCCGCCGCCGGGTCGGTGCGCGACCTGGGCGCCATGCCGCGCGCCGGCGGCACAGCCTTCGCGCTGTGGGCGCCCACCGCGCGGCGGGTGTCGGTGTGCCTGCACGACACGCCCGACGGCCCGTCGCGGCGGTGGCTGCCGCTGCGGCGCGACGAGGCCACCGGCGTCTGGCGCGGCACCGATGCCGGCCAGCGGCCCACCACCACGCGGCGCACCGTGCCGACCGGCCCCGCCTACACCTACCTGGTCGACGTGTTCGTGCGCGGCACCGGCTGGGTGCGCCAGCGCGTCACCGACCCGTACTCGCTCGCGCTCACCGCCGATTCGCACCGCAGCGTGGCGGTCGATCTCGAGGCCCCCGCGCTGCAGCCCGAGGGCTGGACCGCCACGCGCGCGCCGGCCAGCGTGGCCGCGCCCACCGACCTGGTGGTCTACGAGCTGCACGTGCGCGACTTCTCCTGGCACGACGCCAGCGTCGGCCCGCGCCACCGCGGCCGCTACGGCGCCTTCACCGAGCCGGGCACCGACGGCATGCGCCACCTGGCGGCGCTGGCCCGCGCCGGCGTCACCGACCTGCACCTGCTGCCGGTGTTCGACATCGCCAGCATCCCCGAGCGCGACTGCGCCACCCCCACCGTGCCACCCGGCCCGCCCGACGGCACCGCGCAGCAGGCCGCGGTGGCCGCCACGCGCGCCGTCGACTGCTTCAACTGGGGCTACGACCCGCTGCACTACACCGTGCCCGAGGGCAGCTACGCCACCGAGGCTGCCGACCCGGCCGCGCGCATCCGCGAGTTCCGCGCCATGGTGGTGGCGCTGCACCGCACCGGCCTGCGCGTGGGCATGGACGTGGTCTACAACCACACGCCGGCCTCGGGCCAGCACCGCCACTCGGTGCTCGACCGCATCGTGCCGGGCTACTACCACCGATTGGACGCGTCCGGCCGGGTCGAGCGCAGCTCTTGTTGCGACAACACCGCCACCGAGCACCGCATGATGGGCAAGCTGATGCTCGACTCGGTGCTGGCCTGGGCGCGGCACTACCGCATCGACTCGTTCCGCTTCGACCTGATGGGCCACCAGCCGCGCGCGCTGATGGTCGAGTTGAAGCGGCGGCTGAAGGCCGAGACCGGCCGCGACATCCCGCTGATCGGCGAGGGCTGGAACTTCGGCGAGGTGGCCGACGGCGCGCGCTTCGTCCAGGCGTCGCAGCTGAGCCTGAATGGCACCGGCATCGCCAGCTTCAGCGACCGCGGGCGCGACGCGCTGCGGGGCGGCGGCCATGCCGACACCGGCGCGGCGCTGGTCGACGCCAAGGGCTGGGTGCACGGTCCGCAGGCCGATGCGGCCGCGCAGGCGCGGCAGGCCGACGGGGTGCGGGTGGGCCTGGCCGGCACGCTGCGCGGCTATCGCATGATCGACGCGACCGGCCAGTTGCGGCCGCTCGAGGCGCTGCGCTACGGCGGGCAGCAGCCGGCGGGCTTCGCCAGCCAGCCGTCCGAGGTGGTGAACTACGCCGAGAACCACGACAACCACACGCTGTTCGACCTGAATGCCCTGCGCCTGCCGGCCGACACCCCGGGCGAGGACCGCGCCCGCGTGCAGACGCTGGCCGCCGCGGTGGTGGCCTTCAGCCAGGGCATCGCCTACTTCCACGCCGGGCAGGACATGCTGCGCAGCAAGAGCGGCGACCGCAACAGCTACGACTCGGGCGACCACTTCAACCGCCTCGACTGGACCGCCACCGACAACGGCTACGGCGCCGGCCTGCCGCCCGCCGAGGACAACGGCCGCGACTGGCCGCTGTGGCGCGAGCGGCTGGCCGACGTGCGCCTCAAGCCCGCGCCCGCCGACATCGCGTGGGCCCGCGATGCCTTCCGCGACCTGCTGCGCATCCGCGCCAGCACGCCGCTGTTCCGCCTGCGCAGCGCCGACGACGTGACGGCGCGGCTGCGCTTCGTCAACACAGGCCCGACCCAGGTGCCCACCGTGGTGGCCGGCCACCTCGACGGCAGCGGCCTGCCCGGTGCCGGCTTCCAGGCGCTGGTGTACCTCGTCAACGCCGACACCGTGGCGCAGACCGTGGGCGATGCCTCGCTGGCCGGCCGCCCGTGGCAACTGCACCCGGTGCACCGCGCCGCCGACGCGGCCGACCGGCGCGCGCGGCAGGCGCAGGCCGACACCGCCAGCGGCCGCTTCACGGTGCCGCCGCGCACGGCGGTGGTCTTCGTCGTCGAGTGACCGGGGCCGGGCCGCCACGCCGCGCACCGCTACCATCGCCCGCATGCGCACCTTCCTGACCTGGTTGATCCTCGGTGTCCTGGGCCTGGCCCTGGCGCTGCTGGCCGCGGGCCGGCTGGGCCTGTTGAGCGGCACCCGGCCGGCCGACCTGGGCGTGCGCGACGGCCGCCTGAAGCCGCCGTCGGCCACGCCCAACAGCGTGTCGAGCCAGGCGGCGCTGTACCCCGATCACCCGATGCGGGCCTACGCCACCGTGGAGCCACTGCCGATGAAGGGCGATGCCCGCGCCACGATCGGCGCGCTGCGCACGCTGCTGCAGGGCATGCCGGGGGCGGTGCTCGTCACCCAGCGCGACGACTACCTGCACGTGGAGTTCAGCACCGCCCTGCTCCGCTTCGTCGACGACGCCGAGTTCTGGGTCGACCCGGCCGCGGGGGTGGTGCAGGTGCGCAGCGCCTCGCGCCTGGGCCGCAAGGATTTCGGCGTCAACCGCGAGCGCCTCGAGGCCATCCGTGCGCGCTGGCGGGCCGGCGGCTGAGCCTTGCCCCCGACGCGGGGCCGCCTGCGGGCCCGGGCACCCCCATCGACCGCCCGGTGCGCGCGACCGGGCATGATCCGCCGCGAGACCCATTGACCGCGAGGTGCCGCATGACCTGGTTCGAAGGCTTCGACGACCGACGCCTGCCCGTGGGCGACATCGCGCTGCGCGTGCGCACCGGCGGCCGCCCCGACGCCCCGCCGCTGCTGCTGCTGCACGGCTTTCCGCAGACCGGCGCCATGTGGCACCGCGTCGCGCAGCGGCTGGCGCCGCACCACAGCCTGGTCATCCCCGACCTGCGCGGCTATGGTGAATCGGACAAGCCCGCCGGGGCCATCGACCACGCCAACTACAGCAAGCGCACCATGGCCGCCGATCTGCACACGCTGATGCGCCGCCTGGGCCACGAGCGCTACCGGGTGGCCGGCCACGACCGCGGCGCGCGCGTGGCCCACCGCCTGGCGCTCGACCAGCCGCAGGCCGTGCAGTGCCTGGCGCTGCTGGACATCGTGCCCACCAAGGACATGTACGACGCCACCGACATGCGTTTCGCGTCGGCCTACTACCACTGGTTCTTCCTGATCCAGCCGGCGCCCAACCCCGAGCGCATGATCGGCCACGACCCCGAGCACTACCTGCGTTGGAAGCTCGGCGGCTGGGGCTCGCTGGGCCACAAGTTCTACGAACCCGAGGCGGTGGCCGAATACCTGCGCTGCTTCAGCCGCCCCGAGGCCATCCACGGCGCCTGCGAAGACTACCGCGCCTCGGCCACCGTCGACGTGGCGCTCGACGCCGAATCGGTGCAGGCCGGCGTGCAGATCGCCTGCGACCTGCTCGTGCTGTGGGGCACCCGCGGCGTGATCCACGCGCTGTTCGACCCGCTGGCGCTGTGGCGCGCCCGCTGCGCCGGCACGGTCACCGGCGAGGCGATGGAGGCTGGGCATTACCTCGCCGAAGAACTGCCGGACGAGACGGCGCAGCGGCTGCTGGGGTTCTTCGGGGGCTGAGGCGTTGGGCGGCGTGGCCGGGAGGGCCCGCGGCGGCATCGGCGACGCCGACCCGCGATGTCGGTCGGCCCCGCCGATCACCCCATGGCGGCGGGTTCCGACAGGCCCACGGGCTGGTGCCCAGGGCTCAGCGCGGTGGCCAGCCGTTCGGCCACGTCGTTGTCGAAGCTCATCAGCAGGTCGGACGACTGGCCGGCCGCGGCGGCGCGCAGCACGTCGCCGATGCAGGTCTTCTGCGCCTCCGTGGCCGGGCGCTCGAGCCGGGCCTCCAGCAGCGACACGGTGGCGTCGTGCAGCCGGTCCGACCCCAGCACGTGCCAGGCATAGTCGATCTCGTAGCGCTCCATCGCGTCCTTCAGGCTCTCGCCGTCCAGCCGAGCCTCGGCGGCAAAGTGGTTCAGCGTGCGGGTGCTGAGGCTGTCGGCGACGTGGGCCAGCAGGTCGGCGTGCGCGTGCGCGGGGGTGTGATCGGTGGCCATGGGGGGTCCTTGCGAAGTCGACCCACGGGGATGGCATCTGTCGAAGGCCCATGGGCGGACCCGCGAACACCGGTGCAGCGGCCGAGGATCAGCCGGGCCAGAAGAACGAAAGCCCGTCGCAGGGACGGGCTTCCGAGAGGATCCGGTGGCCTGGGGTTCAATCAACCCATCGTCTGGCGTGTCTTGAATTCAAACTGCTTGCAACTGCGAGGATTCTAGTCCGTCCTCAAGCCAACGTTCCCTGCGATCAAACCGCCATCGTTGCTACACCGCCATCTACGCGGACTGACACTTGAGCCGAAAACCGTCCGTGGAAGTGGGGTAAGTCCAAATCCAGTCCAGTTCGCGCCCGTCCGCTGGGAGGCGTCCTCCCTTGCAGGTGATGCGAGCGTCGCCTTTTGCGGGTTTGGTCAAGGGCTTGGTCTCGATGTTGAAGATACGGGCACGCCCGGTGAGCACGTGGTCGTCCGTCGCGTCAGGCGGCCGCCTGCGCCGGTCCGGCTCAACGGACCTCAGCCCAGCCGGCGCTCCAACTCGTCCAATGCCGAGAACCCGGCGGCACGCTCGATGTGGGCACCGGCCCGCAGCGCCAGGTCTTCGCGGAAGCGCCCCGCCACAAGTTGCACACCGGTAGGCAGTCCGGCGCTCAAGCCGGTGGGCACCGACAGCCCGGGCAAGCCCAGCAGGGCCGTGGCCAGCAGCGGGCTCTGCGCCCGCACCATCTGCTCCACCTGTGCCGGCTCAGTGTCGTCTGAATCGTTGGCAAACTGGCGCTGCCAGCTGTTGGGCATCAAGAGCACCGGGTGCTGGTCCAGAAAGACGGCCCAGTCGCGCGCGATGTCGAAGCGGCGGGCCAGCGCGTCCAGCGTCTGGTCGCGATCCAGCGGCCTCACCGGGGCCATGTAGTTGCGCAGCGCTGCGCCTGAGGCGGCATCGCCCAGGCGTTCCACCTCGGCCAGCGTGCTGCGGCGCGCGTCGTCCATCACCAGTTGACGCCAAAGCTGCGCGCTCTCCTCGAAATGGGGCGGCTCGATCTCCTCGACCTCGTAGCCTGCGGCGGCCAGCCAGGCGGCGGCCTGCGAAATGGCGGCCACCACGCTGGGGTCGGCATCAAAGGCAGGGTGGCGCTTGAACATCGCCACCTTCAGCGGGCGCTGTGCGTCCTGCGGATACGCCAGCGGCGCATCCACCCACTGGGGGTCGAACGGGCTGCCCTGGGCCATCACCTGCAGCGCCAGCCGCGCATCGGCCACGCTGCGGGTGAGCGGGCCCTGCACAGACATCATCTGCTGCGTCGGCGGTCGCGTGGGCGCGCTGGCCGAGTAGGAAGGGATGCGACCTACCGTGGTACGCAGTCCGACCACGCCACAGGCCCAGGCCGGGTAGCGGATCGAGCCGCCGTAGTCGTTGCCATGCGCGATGGCGCCCATGCCCATGGCCGTGGCCGCTGCCGCGCCGCCGCTGCTGCCGCCAGGCGTCACGCCGGCATCGAACGGGTTGAGAGTGCGGCCGTGCAGGTCGTTGTCGGTGAACCAGCGCAGGCTGAAGGCCGGCGTGTTGGTGCGGCCCACGATCACCGCGCCGGCGGCTCGCAGGTGGGCCACCAGCGGTGAATCGGCCGTGGCGATGTGGTCACGGCAAGCCACCACGCCGTCGGTGGTGGCGCGGCCGGCGGTGTCGACATTCACCTTGATGGTGATCGGCACACCATGCAGGGGCCCGACGGGATCCCCGCGCTCCAGGCAACGGTCGGCGCGGTCGGCCGCGGCCAGGGCATCCTCGCCCATCACATCGGCAATCGCATTAATTCGACCGTTGTGCCGCCCGATGCGCTCGAGCACGCTGGTGGTGGCTTGCCGGCAGCTCAGTTCCTGACGCGCAATGCGGGCGGCCAGATCAACGGCGCCGAGGCGCCAGGGGACAAGGGTCATGGTGATTCCGTTGGTCTGGTCGGCGCTGCGTCTTGCGCTCAGTTCATCGGTGTCTTCTTGCCAGCGATGTACTGCGAGAACGTCATGGCCGGGACCTTCATTTCGCCGGTGGCGTCGAAGGCCAGCTTGCCGGTGACGCCTTGCACGTCGATCTCGAACAAGCGCGGCCCGTACACCTTGGGGTTGGCCGATCCCGCCTTCAGCATGGCTTCGGCCAGGGCCATGGTGGCGTCGTAGCCATAGGGTGCATTGCCCTGGAAGGCGCCCGGGTAGGCGGCGTCGTAGCGCTTCTTCCAGGCCGGGCCGCCAGGCATCTTCTCGATCGACACGCCGCCTTCGGCACACACCACCTGCGACACCGCATCGGGCCCGCCGGCCAGCTCTGCCAGGCCCACGGTGCACATGCCGTCACCGCCCATCAGGCGCACCTTGCCCATGCCGAGAGCCTGCATCTGCCGCAGCATGGGGCCGGCCTGCGCCTCCATGCCACCGAAGAAGATCACCTCGGCGCCGCTGGCCTTGACGGCCGTGAGCAGGGCCGTGAAGTCGGCTGCCTTGTCGCTGGTGTACTGCTCGGCCACCACCTTCATGCCCTTGGCCAACGCGGTCTTTCGGAAGGCGTCGGCCACGCCTTGGCCGTATGTGCTGCGGTCGTCCACCACGGCCACGCGGCTGAGCTTGAGCCCGTCGGCCGCGTAGTTGGCCAGGCCGGCGCCGGTGATGTTGTCGTTGGCCAGGATGCGGAACGTGGTAGCAAAACCCTGCTGCGTGATCTTGGGGTTGCTGGCGGTGGGGCTGATGTTGGGGATACCGCAGTCGTTGTAGACCTTTGTCGCCGGCAAGGTGGAGCCTGAGGTCAGGTGCCCCACCACGCCGGCGACCTTCTGGTCACACAGCTTTTGCGCAGCCAGCACGCCTTGCCGCGGGTCCGCCGCGTCGTCTTCGGCGATCAGTTCGAAGTGCGCCACCTTGCCGCCAATGCGCAGGCCGCGCGCATTCAGGTCGGCAATGGCCAACCGCACGCCATTGACGTTGTCCTTGCCCAGGTGGGCGGCCGGGCCGGATGTGGGCCCAACCTGGCCGATGCGCACCGTGAGGGTGTCCTGGGCCGCCACCAGGGCGGGCATGAGCGCGACGATGGCCAGCAAACGGTGTGTCATGGGGTGGATCTCCGATGGAGGGTTGTCAGCGTCGGCCGCAGCCGTCGACCTGGAAGGCGTCACCGGCCGGGCGGCACGTGGCGCGAATCGTAGACACCGCACCCGCGCAGCGGGAGACAACATATCGTGCGGACGAACACCTTGGGTTGTCACTTCCAGGCACCCATGCACGCCACAATCCGCCGTCATGAAACTGCAGCAACTGGAGGCCTTGGTGGCGGTGGTCGACAGCGGCAGCATCCGTGCCGCGGCCCGCATGCTGAACCTGTCGCAGGCGGCCATCAGCAAGTCGATGCGCACGCTGGAACAGGAAGCCGCCGTGCCGCTGCTGGTGCGCCTGTCGCGTGGTGTGGAGCTGACCCCCGCCGGCCACCGCCTGCTGGCCCGCGCGCGGCTGGTGACACGGCAGTTGGAGCTGGCCCGCGATGACCTGCGGCAGGCCAACGATGGCGATGCCGGCACGCTGCGCATCGGCATCGCGCCGTTCATCACCATGATCTCGCTGGGCCAGGCCTTCCGCTGGTTTCGCCAGCGCTACCGCAATGTGGAGGTGCACTTCATCGAGGGACTGATGACCCGCGTGCTGCCGCGCCTGCGTGACGGCACGCTCGACATGGCTGCGGTGGCCGCGGACGTGGGCGAGCTTCAAGGCGACGAGTTCGTCCGCCAGCGCCTGCTGCTGGCGCCGCAATGCGTGCTGGTGCGCGAAGGCCATCCCGTGTTGGCCGAGCCCACCGCGCGCGCGCTGGCCGATCTGGAATGGGTGTTCACGCAACCCATTGCCGGCGGCTTGCAGCCACGCCTGGACGCCATGTTCGCATTGGCCGGCGTGGCCCCGCCCACTCGGGTGGTGTTGACCGAGACGCTCGCGGGCCTGGCGGTGCTGCGCGGATCAGACGCCGCCGCCGTGGCCCCGAACCTGGTGCTGGGCCTGCCCGAGACCCACGGCATCGTGGCCGTGCCCAACTCGCCACTGCGCCCCGGCGACCTCGAGGTGCTGCTGCTCACCCGACCCGACGTGCCCATGACACCCGCGGCAGCCTACTTTGCCCATTGCTTGGCCACCGTGGTGAGCCAATCGAAGAGCCCGGCGGCGTTGCCTGAACTCAGGGCGCGATCTTCCGCTTGAGCGCGCGCGCCACCGGCTGAGGCAGGCTGGGCAGCGAGCGCAGCAGCCACGGCAGCACCCGGCGCTTGAGGCCGCCGAGCGCCTGCGGCACCATGGCCTCGATCAGGTGCGGCCCTGGCGTCACCAGGGCCTGCTCCAGTGCGCGCACAAACTCTTCGGTGGTGGTGGCGCGCACCGCATGCACCCCCATGCTCTGCCCCATCTGGGCGAAATTCATCACCGGCCCGGTCAGGTCCAGCTGCGCCTTGGCCTTGGGGCCCGCTTCGTCCGCCCCCACGCGCTCCAGTTCCACATTGAGCACCGAGTACGAGGCGTTGTTGAAGATGATGGTGGTGACGTTGAGCTTCTCGCGCGCCATGGTCCACAGCGCCTGGATGGTGTACATCGAGGTGCCATCGCCGATGAGCGCCAGCACCGGCCGATCCGGGCAGGCCACGGCCGCGCCCACGGCGTTGGGCAGGCCCTGGCCGATGGCGCCGCCTGTCAGCGTGATGAAGTCGTGCGCTGGTGCGCCGGCGGTGAAGATGTTCAGCATCAGCCCGGAGGTGATGGCCTCATCCACCAGGATGGCGCGCTCGGGCAGCAGATGCCCCACAGCCTTGCAGACCTTCTCGGCGGTGAGCTTGCCGCGCGGGCGGCTGGGTCGGAGCGCCGCTTGCAGCAGCGGCTGGGCGTGCAGCGCCCCCAGGGCCTCGGCCAGCTTGTTCAGGCTGATCACGGTGTCCTGGTCCGGCGCGGCCAGGGTGTGCACGGTGCACGCGTCGGGCACGAGGTAGCTCTTCTTGCCGGGGTAGGCAAAGAACGAGACGGGGGCCTTGGCGTCGACCAGGATGAGGTGGTCGATGCCAGTCAGTTGCACGGTGGCCAGTTCGGCCAGATAGGCCAGTCGCTCCACCACGGGCCGGCCCGCGCCACGCTCCAGCCGAGTGGGGAAGACCTCGCCATACAGCTTGACGCCGCTGTGCGCCGCGATGCGCGCGGCAGCCAGCAGGCTGGGCTCGCGCAGGGCCCGCCCGCCCAGCAGGAAGGCGCACCTGGCGCCTGAGTGCACGGCCTGGGCAACGGCCTGCACCGTGGCATCGTCAGCCCCCTGGGGCATGGGCAGCACAGGCGGCGGCGCGGCCACAGCGCCCTCGCCCCACGACACATCGGCCGGCAAGATGAGCGTGGCCACCTGGCCGGGCAGGCTGCGCGCGGCGGCAATGGCATCGACCGCGTCGCGGCTCAGCTCGGCCGTGCTCTTGGACGTGCGCACAAAGCCCGGTGAGACGTTGCGCGCCACGGTCTCGATGTCGGACTGCAGTTGCGCGTCGTAGGGCACATGCGTGGTGGCATGGTCGCCCACGATGTTGACGATGGGCACGCGGCCCTTGCGCGCGTTGTGCAGATTGGCCAGGCCGTTGCCCAGCCCGCAACCCAGGTGCAGCAGGGTGGCGGCGGGCTTGTCGGCCATGCGCGAATACCCGTCGGCCGCGCCGGTGGCCACGCCTTCGAACAGGCACAGCACGGCGCGCATCGCGGGCTCGCTGTCGAGGGCGGCCACGAAGTGCATTTCAGAGGTGCCGGGGTTGGTGAAGCAGGCGGTCACGCCGGCATCGACCAGCGTTTTCATCAGGGCTTGGGCGCCATTGGCCATGGGGTCTCCTTGTATCTGCAGCGGCGCACTGGCGCGGGTGCACAAAAGCTCTTGTCGCGTCGCGCCCACGGCCCGATCAGAAGGGACTCCGCCTGGCAGGCGGCATCGATTCTCAGTCAAACACCGGGCTTGGACGATCACCCCGCACTGTGCTCTAGAGACCTTTCCCCATCTGTCCATTCGTGGACAGAAAGGCCGTGCCCAAGTCGCCACCATGCGAGCCGGCGCTTGCCGCACGCCAAACGGGCCTGAGCCCCGGTCGACCCTCACGGAGCCCGAGCATGGACATGACCTCCAAAGCACTCACCGCTCACTTGCAAGCCGTTCTGCACCTGCAGCGCCAGGCCTACGTCGCCAACCCGGTGCCCAGCCTGGCCGAACGCAAGGCCGACCTGCGCACGCTGCAACGCTTCATCCGTGAGAACAAGGCCGTGCTGTGCGACGCCATCAGCGCCGACTACGGCAACCGCTCGCGCCACGAAACGCTGCTGGCCGAGATCTTTCCGGCCACCGACGGCATCGACCATGTCGTCAAGCACCTGCGCGGCTGGATGAAACCGCAGCGCCGCGCCGTGGACCTGCGCAATTTCTTCGGCGCACGCAATCGCGTGATCCCGCAGCCACTGGGCGTGGTGGGCGTGATCGTGCCGTGGAACTTCCCGGTCAACCTGAGCCTCGTGCCGCTGTCCTACATCTTCGCCGCCGGCAATCGCGCGATGGTGAAGATGAGCGAGAACTCGCGCCACCTGGCCAAGGTGCTGATCGAGCGGATGCCGGCCTACTTTCCGCCCGAGAAGCTGCAGTTCTTCGACGAGACCGGCGGCGTGGGCATCGAGTTCTCCAAGCTGCCGTTCGACCACCTGCTGTTCACCGGCTCGGGCACCACCGGACGCGCGGTGATGGCCGCAGCGGCGCAAAACCTCTGTCCAGTGACACTCGAACTGGGCGGCAAGGCGCCGGCCATCGTCTGCGACGACTTTCCGCTGAAGGTGGCGGCCGAGCGCATCCTGTTCGTCAAGTACCTCAACGCCGGCCAGATCTGCACCACGGTGGACCATGCCTGGCTGCCGCTGTCATGCATCGATGATTTCGTGGCGCTGGCGCTCACCATCGTGCCGCAGCGCTACCCCAGCCTGGCCTCGCCGGACTACACCTCGATCATCGACCAGCGGTCCTTTGATCGCTTGCTGCAGGCGCTGGACGACGCCCGCGAGCGCGGCGCCCGGCTGGTGCCGCTGATCCCCGGCCCGGCCTTCGACCGCGCCACGCGCAAGATCGCCCCGCACATCGTGCTCAACGCGCCCGACGACTGCGTGCTGATGCAGCGCGAGATCTTCGGCCCCATCCTGCCGCTGCGTGGCTACACCGACCTGGGCACGGTGATCCAAAGCATCAACGCCGGCCCGCGGCCGCTGGCCATCTACCCCTTCAGCCACGACCGCGCAAAAGTGCAGATGCTGCTGGACCGCGTGATGTCGGGCGGTGTGTCGGTCAACGACGCCCTCTTCCACGTCGGCCAGCACGACCTGCCGTTCGGGGGCGTCGGAGACTCCGGCATGGGCCATTACCACGGCCATGAAGGCTTTGAGACGTTTTCGAAACTGCGCCCGGTGTTCTACCAGGCGCGCTTCAGCTCGCTGAAGTTCCTGTGGCCGCCCTACGGCAAGTTTGCCGATCGGGTGCTGGCCTTTCTGACCAAGTGAGGAGACCTGCGTGAACCACCGATTCCACATCCTTCGATTCGCCGCCCTGGGCGCTGCCGTGGCCGCCCTGGTGACCAGCCAACTGGCGGTGGCCGCCGACCCCGTGCCGATGTCCGGCCCCAAGAATCTGAATGACACCACCAAACCGGGCATTCCCGGTGTGCGGACCTGCTTCTGGGAGACAGGGCCTTACAGCGGAGACCCCTACTACAACACCGCTTGGCCTGACACCAACACCATCTATTGGGGTGCGAAGTTCACCATTCCGGACGGCGCCAAGTTGGTCATGGAAGGTCAGTTCCCCCGTTCGCGCTATACGTCGTATGTGAGCTATGACGAACGCGGCCAGCCGGTGGAAACCGTGGCCGACTATCTGATCGAGCCCCTGCCAGGGCACACCAACACCACCCGCCACGGCGCAGACCGGACCACCTCGAAGCGCTCCTACCAGATCGAGATCAAGACCGGCAATGTTCGCGACACCAGCCGTCCGGAAGGCATCTATCTGGAGGATGGCCGGACCGTCAAGCTCATCAACGCGCCACAAAACGGCGAGGGCAAGCAGCAGGTCGTCATTCTGCGCATCTACACGCCGGACAAGGGCACGGGCATCACCGGTGGCGTGCCACTGCCTTCCCCCGTCTTGACGCTGGCCGATGGCAAGGTTTTGCGCGGCATGGCGGCCTGTCAGGCCCTCAACACCACCCAGCGCCTGGCCGTGGCGCCTGACGCCTTTGGCATGCCGGCATGGCGCTACCGCGAGTTGCTGACCACCCCAGGCAAGCCAGACACGCACCCGGCGACGCGCCCGGCCACCTGGTACGCCCAGTTTGACCGCAAGCAGTTCGAAAGCATCTTCACGGGCATTCCGACCGGCGACTACAGCCGCAAGAGCGAGGGCTTCTACCCCACCACCGACAACACCTACATCCGCACTTTCTACAACCGCAAGTTCGGCCCGGTGTTCGTGATCCGAGGCAAGTTGCCCATCACCCCCAAGACCATGAATGGCGAGAAGATCATGGATGTCAAGAACGCTGACATGCGCTACTGGTCCATCTGCTCGCAAAAGGGTGCGGCCAACACCATGGTCATCAAGTGCCTGAACGACGAGGAAGTGGTCATCGACAAGGACCGCAACTATGTGATCGCCTTCAGCAAAGCGGCGGATCGCCCACGCACGGCCTACCCTGAGTGCGGCATCAACTGGCTGCCCATGCCCGACGATGGCGACGGCATGTATGACCCCGATCAGGGCAACACGATGATCCGCAACATGCTGGTCAATCCCAACTTCAAGCAAACCACGCGTGAAGTTCAAAAGCCCGGTGACGAGAAAGCGGTCATGGGCCCCTATCTGCCGACCAGTGTCTACTTGACCACCTCCAACTTTGAGTCTTCGTTCAACTGCCGTTCACCCGGCGTTGTGGCGCAGATCGCCAAAGACACCGAAGAGATGGACGCCGCGCAGCAGGCCGCAGCCAAGGCGAAGTAGCGCCGCATGGGAGAGTTTGACCACGTCATCGTCGACAGGCTGCGGCGGTGACCGCGTGCGCATGCGACTGGACCGCGTGCGGTCCGGTGGCGAGTCGGTCAACGACGCCTTGATCCACGTCGGCCCGCACGACCTGCCGTTTGGTGGCGTCGACGACTCGGGCATGGGGCATGGCCGTGAAGGCTTTGAAACCTTCTCGAGCAAGAGGTCGCGCAGATGGTGGGAAAGGCCCCGACGGACTGGCCGAGCTGACCCGTCCTAAAACACCGACAAGCCCGTCCGCGCCACAAAGAGTTCGAGCGCCAGGCGTCCGAGATGGGAGTTGCCGGTGGGGTCCAGCGCCGGCGACCACACGCACAGGCTCAGCCGGTCGGGCACCACCGCCATGATGCCGCCGCCCACGCCGCTCTTGCACGGCAGACCGATGCGGAACGCAAACTCGCCCGCCGCGTCGTAGGTGCCACAGGTGAGCATCAGCGCATTCACGCGCCGCGCCTGGGTTTCACTGATCAGCGGCGAACCGTCGTACGGGTGCGCGCCATCGCGGCACAGGTAGCCGGCCGCCCGCGCCACCTGCAGGCAGTTCATGGCGATGGCGCATTGGTTGAAATACACATCCAGCACGTGGCTGGGATCGTTGTCCAGCGTGCCAAAGCCCTTCATGAAATTGGCCAGCGCCGCGTTGCGGAACCCGGTGTCGGCTTCGGACTGCGCCACCTCGGGGTCGATCCGTATCGAATCACCGCACAAGCTGGACAGCAGCCCCAGGATCTCGGCCTTGGCGTCGCCCTGGGTCAACAAGCGGTCGGCCACGGCAATGGCGCCGGCATTGATGAACGGGTTGCGCGGGATGCCCCGCTCGGTCTCCAGTTGCACCAGCGAGTTGAACGGGCTGCCCGAGGGCTCGCGCCCGATGCGGTGCCACAGCGTCTCACCCAGGCTGCGAATGGCCAGCGTGAGCGTGAACACTTTGGACATGCTTTGGATGGAAAACGGCGTCGCGCTGTCACCGGCCGCCGCCTCCTGCCCGTCGCAGGTGCGCAAGGCGATGCCGAACTGGTGGGGCGAAACGCGCGCCAGCGCCGGGATGTAGCTCGCCACCCGACCGCCCGTGCCCAGCAGCGGCCGGATTTGCGCGTTGATGTCGTCGAGGATGCCTTGAAAGTCCATGATCTCAGGCAACATGGCCCCGGGTTTCCTTCAGGGATGGCATCGTCATGCGAACCTCGGCAATCACAGGGGCCTGAAGGATACCGGTCAGCGCGACTTGGCCCGCAGCGCCTCGGTGATTTGGGCCGCCAGGCGAGCATACGCAGGATTCTGCGGATCGATGCCACGCAAGGACTCGGCGGCCTCGGCGGCCCGTCGCAGCTCGCCAGCCTCGCGCTCGTAGCTCACCAGCGCCAGCAGCACATCACGGTCGTAGGGGCGCCGCTGGCGCGCGGCACGCAGTTGCTGGAGCGCGGCGGCCCGGTCTCCGCTGTCGTGCAAAGCGACCGCATGCACATAGGCGAAGCGGATGTTGTCGGGGGCGCCCCGGGCCGCCGCGGCGAGCCAGCGCAAGGCCTGTTGGCGATCCGCGCTGCGGATCAGCGCCAGGCCCAGCGCGTGCTGCAACTCGGCGGCCCGCGGGTTGCGCGCGAGCCCGTCGCGCAGCAGTTGCAGCGCCTGCGCGCCCTGGCCCGCCTGCTCCAGCTGGTTCGCCAGGCCGACCCAGGCCGGCAAGTGGGTGGCGTCGCGCTGCAGCGCCAGCCGGTATTCGGCGGCGGCCTGGTCTGCGGCGCCTCGCGCGGCCTGCACATCCCCCAGGCGCACATGGGCTTCGGGGCGATCGGCATTGAAGGCTTCGGCGGCGGCGAATTCCGCCAAGGCCTTGGTGAACATCGCTTGATCGGCAGCGCTCAGGCGCCGCTCGGCCGGGCCGGCCAGGGCGCGCGCGGCCTCGATGCGCACCGCGCGCCGCGCGTCGGCCAGCCGTGGGCCGAGGTGGCGCGCGCGCAAGCCAGGTTCCAGCGTCGCCAGCGCCTGCACCGCTGCCAGGCGGACCTGATCGTCGGCGTCGTCCAGTGCAGAGACCATCACCGGCAGCGCGGCTGGCGAGCGATGGGCCGCCAGGCGCGCCAAGGCACTGGCGCGCGCGATCGCGCTTTGGGCCAGGTCGCTCACAATGTCCGTCAGCCCCTGCGCGGCACCTGGGGCACCGGCGTCCGCCGCGAAGAAGGCTTCGGCGAAGGCTTGGAAGCCAGGCTTCGGATTCGCAAACCATTGCCGCACGGCCTTGGCCGCCCAGGGCGCACCGCGGTCGCGATGGCATTGGTCGCAGGCATTGGGCACGCCGAGGGCGACGGTGCGATCGGGGCGCGGGATGCGCAGGCTGTGGTCGTGCCGAGGGTCCACACCCATGTAGACCGTGGTGGGCATGTGGCAGGCCACGCATTGGGCGCCGGGTCCTTGAGGTGCATGGTGGTGATGTGCCGGGGTGTCGAAACGCGCGCTCTCGTGGCAACGCGCGCAGACCGCATTGCCGGCGGCGCGCAGCTTGCCGCCATGCGGCTCGTGGCAATCGGTGCACGTGACGCCGGCCGCGTGCATGCGGCTTTGCAGGAAGGAGCCGTGGTTGTAGACCTCGTCGCGCTGCTGGCCATCGACGTGGTACAGGCCGGGCTCCAGCAACGCGGGTCGGAAGGCGTCGAACAAGGCATCGCCCGCGCGGTGCTCGTCGCTGAACTGGCCACGCCGCGCATGGCATCGCGCGCACACCTCGACCTCGCTGCGGCGCGCGGGTGGCGCGCCGCGCCGGGCCGTGCCGCTGGCCGCGTCCGGCATCCAGACGACAGCGGCGCGCTCATCGAGCCGGGCACTCAGGCCGAGGCTGGGCAGATCGGGCCGTTGCGCGGCGGGCGTCTCGGCCCATCGCACATGCGCCGAGCCGGGGCCATGGCAGGCCTCGCAGGCGACGTTGATTTCCGACCAGGTGGTGGCAAAGCGATCGCTGGCCGCGTCATAGCCTTTTCGCAGATTCGTCGAGTGGCAGTCCGCGCACTGGTGGTTCCAGTTCTGGTCGATGCCCGACCAATGTTGCGGATGGCCCGGTCGCTCGCCGTCGCCCGCAAACAGCTGAAACCAGCGCTGCCCGCCCACCGCCGCCGGCCGGCTGTCCCAGGCCAGACCCAGGGCCTGCTTGCGGCCGTCGGGCCGGCTGACCAGGTACTGCTGCAAGGGCGCCACGCCAAAGCTGTGGCTGACGAGCACATCGACGGGGCGGCCGTCGGCCCCCTGCGTGGCGACGCGAAATTCGCCACCGCGGCGGTAAGGGCGCGTGCTGCTCGGCCCATGGGCCACGCTGCGGCCGTCGAAGCGGCCCAGCACCGTGCGCTGGCTCGCCGGCTGCATCGCCTTGGCATGCTGTGAGCCCTGCCAGGCGCGTCCGGCTTCGGCATGGCACGCGGTGCAGCGGCCGCTGCCGACGTAATCGGCGGCCACAGAGGTTCCGGCGCCTTTTGTTGGCTCGCGATGATCTGGCGTCGGCTCCTCCGCCGTCCAAGCCACCCAAGGGGCCAGGCTGAGCATGACCACCGACAGCGTCAGCACCAGCCGTTGGGCCATGGATCGGGGCATCGCGGAGCGATCGGTGGGGGACGACACGGGGAACCGATCCTACGATGCCAGCGCCTGGTGCAAATGTGTCGATCCCTTGACAGTGCACCGAACGGCCACGCCGTACGCTCGCGCGTCCGCGGCTTGATCCGCGCCAGGGCACCGTGTGTCGACGGGCCGCAAGACACCGGAGAACTGCCCATGAGAACCCTGCTGCGCTGGCTGCTGCGAGTCGTCGGTGCGATCGCCCTGCTGGTCATCATCGTGATGGTCTGGATGAGAGGCTTGGCCAAGGACGATGGCGGCGCCGGTCGCCCCACCGGCGGCCCCTACACCTGGTCTGCGCCCGAGCCGGCAGCCAACGCCGCGTCCGGCGCCAACATCGACGACGACCCACGCGCCCGCTCGCTGCCGCAAACCCCGCGCGGCGGCCCGGTGCCGCGCGCCGACGGCCACGTGGTGGGCAGCCAGGGCACCGGCAACCTGCTCACGCCCATGCCGCCAGAGCGCGTCACCGACATTGCACGGAAGGACAACGTGCACAAGGCGGTGGCCATCAAGACCTGCTTCTGGCCGGGCCCCCGCCTGCGCAGCGGCTACTACACCACCGATCCGGACGACTACGGCATCGAGAACCAGATCCCCGACATCGGCAACACCTTCTCCACCGCCTGGTTCAGCATCCCGGCTGGCGGCAAGATCGTGCTGCAGGGCGAGTTTCCGCACATCCGCCACTGGAGCTTCGTCACCTACTCGGTCGATGGCGTGCCGCGCGATGGCCTGTACGACAGCGAGATCGAGCCAGATGCCGGCGCGGCCAATCCTTTCCGCCCTGGCGAGCGCCGCGACGCGCAGCCGCGGCGCTACACGCTGACCATCGTCAACGGCGCACCGCCGGCCGACCAGGCCGCGCGGCCCAAGAACACGGTCTACACACTCAGCGAGCCGGGCGTGCCCACGGGCATGCACATGCGCAACTACATCCCCGACCGCGGCCTCGACTGGACCGGCGGCGTGGGTTTGCCGAAGGCCGCATTGCACCAGGCCGATGGCAAGGTGCTGAGCGAGCAAGACACCTGCGCCGCGACCGACGTGCCACACAAGCGCGGCAAGCAGTCGCCGATCACCGTCTCGCCCAAGCTGTGGCTGGCGCTGAACAGCCTGCCGTGGCGGCCGGGCGACCGCACACCGGCCACCAACTTCGATGTGGCGCCGATGGTCAAGTTCTACAACCGCGAACACCTGATGCTGAGCACCTTCTTCCCCGCACTGCCCAGCGACGGCCTGGCCGTGGAGAAGGGCGGCTTCTGGAGCAACCCGGTCACGCGCTACGGCTTCACCTACCTGAGCCAGGCCTACGGCAAGGTCTACGTGGTGCATGGCAAGCTGCCCAGCACACCGCGCACCTTCGACGGCACGGCCGAGCCGATGGACCATCAGGCCGACATGCGCTACTGGTCGCTGTGCACCTCCACGGCGCCGCCCATCGGCAACACAGTGGATTGCGTGCACGACGAGAACGTGCACCCGGTGGTCGACGCGCGCGGCTACTTCAGCGTGGTGGTCTCGCGCGCCAGCGACCGCCCGGCCAACGCCAACGCCAAGTGCGGTGTCGAATGGATCGAGTACGGCAACGGCGACGGCATCCCCGGCGGCTCGGCCGACTTCGGCGTCGTCATCAACCGCCACACCTTGGTGAACCCCGCGTTCAAGCACAGCTGGTTCGACGTGAAGTCGCTGAACGGTGAACAGCAGGCCATGGGCGAGTACCTGCCGCAAGTGATCAACCTGCGCGAGAAGGCGCGCTTCGAATCCCTGGGCTGCCCGGTGGACACCTCGAAGCTCAGCGCCATGCTCAAGCACTGACCGCGCTGAACGGGCTGACAAAACCCTCTGGAGACCCCGATGAGCTTGCTTCGATTCCTGGCCGCTGGCCTGGCCTGCGCCCTGTCGCTCAGCGCGTGGGCGCAATCCGCCGCCGCGCCACCCAACATCGTGATGATCATGACCGACGACGTCGCGCCCTTCGACGTCTCGGCCATTCACCGCGGCCTGGGCGCGGTGAACACGCCCAACATCGACCGCCTGGCGCGCGAGGGCCTCACCGTCAGCGACTACTACGCGCAGCCGAGCTGCACCGCCGGGCGCGCTGCCTTCATCACCGGCCAGTACCCGATCCGCACCGGACTCACCTCGGTGGGCCAGCCCGGCGCGCCACTGGGCCTGAAGGCCGAGGACCCGACGCTGGCCGAGATGCTCAAGGCCCGCGGCTATGCCACCGCGCAGTTCGGCAAGAGCCATGTGGGCGACCGCAACGAGCACCTGCCCACGGTACACGGCTTCGACGAATTCTTCGGCCTGCTCTATCACCTGAACGTGATGGAGCAGTTCGAGCAACCCGAGTTTCCGAAGAACGCCAACTTCCCAGGGCGACCACGCAATGTGCTCTACAGCTGGGCCACCGACAAGGACGACCCCACCGCCGACCCCCGCTTCGGGCCGGTGGGCAAGCAGCGCATCGAGGACCGCGGACAACTCGGCGCCAAGCGCCAGGAAACCTTTGACGACGAGGTGCTGGCCGTCACGCAGGACTGGCTCAAGCGCACGCAGAAGACCGGCAAGCCCTTCTTCCTGTGGTTCAACCCCACGCGCATGCACCAGCAGATTCACATCAGCCCCGAGTGGATGGGCAAGAGCGGCCACAGCCGCTATGCCGACGGCCTGCTGCACCTGGATGCCATCGTCGGCAAACTGCTCAAGCAGCTCGACGACATGGGCGCGGCCAAGAACACCATCGTGATGTTCACCTCCGACAACGGTGTGAACCTGGCGCATTGGCCCGAGGCGGGAACACCCTCGTTCCGCGGCGAGAAGGGCACCACTTGGGATGGTGGCTTTCGCGTACCGATGCTCGTGCGCTGGCCCGGCCGGATCGCCGCCAACGAATGGACCAGCGAATTCATGGCCAGCGAGGACTGGCTGCCCACGCTCATGGCGGCAGTGGGCGACGGCGACATCAAGGAGCGGTTGCTCAAGGGCACCAAGATCGGCGAGCGCGACTACAAGGTCTTCCTCGACGGCTACAACCAGACCGACATGCTCACCGGCAAAGGCAAGAGCAAGCGCCGCGAGTTCTTCTTCTATGCCGAGAACGAATTCAACGCGGTGCGAGTGGACCAATGGAAGCTGCACTTCCAGCTCAAGAACACCTGGCTGGGTGCGGCCGAGAAGCTCGATGGCGGCATGCTGGTGAACATCAAGCTCGACCCCTTCGAGCTGACACCCAACACCGGCGGCCACTTGCTGTGGATGAAGGAGAAGAGCTTCCTGCTGCCGCTGATTGGCGGTCAGATGCAGCGCTTCGGCAAGAGCCTGCAGGACTACCCGCCACGGCAGAAGGGTTCTGGCATTGGCGCGGCGACGTTGCTGAACCCGAAGTAGCACCAAGCACAAACCACGAACCCATCGGCCGACCGGCCTCGCTGGACTGAAAGGACTTGCCTCATGCACGCGCAACCCTGGCTCGAAACCCACCGCGCCAACGGCATCCCCGCCGGGATCAATGCCGATGCCCACCCGTCGATCGTGCATCTGCTGGACGCAGCGATGCTGCGTTATGCCGATAAGCCGGCCTTCCGTTCATTCGGCCAGACGCTGAGCTACGCCGATGTCGACCGCTTGTCGGCCGCGTTCGCCGCCTGGCTGCAGCAGACCCTCGGCGTGAAGAAAGGCGACCGCGTGGCGGTGATGTCGCCCAACCTGTTGGCCTTCCCCATCGCTTGCCTGGGCATCATTCGCGCCGGCGGGGTGCAGGTCAACGTCAACCCGATGTACACGCCGCGCGAGCTCGAACACCAGTTGAATGATTCGGGCAGCAAGATCATCGTCATCTACAACGGCTCGACGCCCACGCTGGCCGAAGTGATCGCCAGGACCGGCATCCAGACCGTGATCACGGTGGCGCCGGGCGACGGCAGTGGCACCGCACTGCCCAGCCCGCCGGTGGACGCGCGGCTGGTCGGCAGCATCCCGCTGGCCGACGCGCTGGCAAAGGGCGCATCGATGCAGCGCACACCCGTCGCGCTCAGCGGCGACGACCTGCTGTTCCTGCAGTACACCGGCGGCACCACCGGGCTGTCCAAGGGCGCCTGCCTGTCGCACCGCAACCTGGTGGCCAACACCGAGCAGTACAAGGCCATGATGCCCAGCGCCTTGCGCGACGGTCAGGAGGTGATCCTCACTGCCATTCCGCTGTACCACATCATGGCGCTGATGGTGAACTTCATCACCTACTTCTCGGTGGGTGCAGACAACTGGCTGGTGGCCGACCCGCGCAACATGGACGGCTTCATCGACGTCTTCAAGAAGGCCAGGCCCAGCATCTTCATCGGCGTGAACACCTTGTATGCGGGCCTGAGCATGCACCCGCGCATTGGCGAAGTCGACTTCTCCAACCTGCGCTTGTCTGGTGGCGGTGGCGCCGCCGTGGTGGGCGCCACCTCGGCAAAGTGGAAGGCCCTCACCGGCACCTTCATCCGCGAGGGCTACGGCCTGTCGGAGACCAGTCCGGTGTTGTCGTTCAACCCGGCCATGATCGAGGACTTCAGCGGCACCACCGGCCTGCCGGTGCCGGGCACGGACATCAAGTTGTTGAAGGACGACGGCACCGAGGCCGCCATCGGCGAGTCGGGCGAGATCTGCGCAAAGGGTCCGCAGGTGATGAGCGGCTACTGGAACCAGCCCGAAGCCAATGTGGCGGCCTTCACCGCCGATGGCTACTTCCGCACCGGCGACGTCGGCGTGTTCGACGACAAGGGTTTCCTCAAGATCGTCGATCGCAAGAAGGACATGGTCATCGTCTCGGGCTTCAACGTGTTCCCCAACGAGGTGGAAGCCGTGGCCAGCGCCTGCCCCGGTGTGGGCGAATGCGCCTGCATCGGCGTGCCCGACGCCAAGACCGGAGAGGCGGTGAAGCTGTTCGTGGTACGCGCGCCCGGTTCGGCACTGACCGCCGAAGAGCTGACGGCCCATTGCCGCAAGGAAATGACCGCCTACAAGGTGCCCAAGATCGTGCGCTTTGTCGACTCACTGCCCAAGTCCACGGTCGGCAAGATCCTGCGGCGCGAGCTGCGGGATGTGGCTTGAGCCCGGACCGACCGTCATCGAGCCGGCGCATGAGCTTCAGCCTGCTTGACCCAGCAAGTCCGGCCTGAACCACCCCGGAAACCCGCCACAGGACCCCGGCCGTGAGCAAACTTTCCTTTCTGGACTTCGGCTTCTTCATCGCCGAAACCGCCGCGAGCCCCAAGCACGTGGCGGGCCTGCTGATCTGCAAGCGGCCGGCGAAATCAACGACCGCATTTGCCAGGAACCTTTACCGCGAATACCTCACCCACAGCGATCTGAAGGCGCCGTTTGATCGGGTCGTCGAGTTCTCGAAGACGGGCATGCCCAGCTGGAAGACTGCCACGGAGGTGGATCTGTCGCAGCACATCTTCTTCCATCGCCTGCCTCGGGGTGGCAATGATCGGCATGCGCTGTATGCCTTCGTGGCCAAGCTGCACGAGCCGGTGCTGGACCGCAGCCGACCGCTGTGGGAAATGCATGTGATCGATGGCCTGGCTGATGGCCGCTTTGCCCTCTATCAGAAGATTCACCATGCCTACGCGGACGGGGTGACCATGTCGCGCTGGATTGCCGAAACCATGGCGTCCGATCCCGATGACCTGCAGGTGTGGCCGCTGTGGACCCAGAAGCATGGCGGGCATGCGGTGAAGCGCAGGAAGGCGGCACAAGAGGTTGCTCAGTCGGTGTGGAAGGAACTGGCCGACACCACGCAGCGCGCCATGGGGGTCGGGCGGCTGGCGGCCATGCTCTTGCTGGAAGGCGCCAAGCTGACCAAGAACGCGATTGCCTTGCCCTTCGTCTCCAGCGCCAAGACCCTGCTCACAGGACAGGTCACCGCCGGACGGCAGTTTGCGGCCACCGGTATCGCCATGGACCGCATCGGCCGCATCCGCGACCGCACGCGGTCCACCGTCAACCACGTGGCGCTCACCTGCCTGGACGGCGCCCTGCGCCGCTACCTGGCCGACCAGGGCGTCGAGCTGAAGCGCCCCATCACCATCCAGATGCCGGTGAACCTGCGCCGCGAAGGCGACAAGTCGGCCGGCAACAAGATCGGCATCGTGCAAGTCGAGCTGTCGCCCCCCACCGACGACCCCTATGTGCGGCTGCGCAACATCGGCTATTCGCTGCGCAATGTGCGCGCGATGATGGACAGCGTGGCCCCCGTGGCGATCGAGTCCTACACCATCCTCACTGGCCTGGTGGCCCAGGGCGCGGAAACCTTCAAACTGAGCGACCGCTTGCCGCCCCTGAGCAACGCGATGGTGTCCAATGTGCCGGGGCCGAAGGAGTACCTCTACATCAAGGGCGCCAAGATGGAGGAGATGCACCCCATCAGCACGCTGCCACCCAGCAACCTGCTCAACATCACGCTGTTCAGCTATGCGGGCACCTTGTACTTTGGCCTGGTGGCCGCCGAAGGCCTGCCCGACCTGCAAGGTCTTGCAGGCCATGTGCAGACGGCGTTTGACGAGCTGCACGCCTGCATTCTCGAGTGAGCACCGCCTGTCCTGCCGCTCGCGCGTGGAGTTTGCTGCGTCCACAGGAGACGAAGATGACCCGACCCTCATTGACCTGCGCGCTGGCCGCCTTGTTGACGGCCTTGGCCGGCGTGGGCTGCAGCCGCCCGGTCAGCGACGCACCCGCTGCCAGCGCTGTCGGCGGTGCCTCGGCCACCACCGCAACGGCCAACGCGCTGTTCGCCCAGCAGCTCAACCTGGCCGATGCGCAGGATTTCGAGGATGCCAAGCGCGGCCTCATCGCAAGGCCCAGCGGCAAGATCAGCAGCGCCGACGGCACGGTGTTGGTCGACTTCGACGCCTTCAAGTTCGTCGATGGACCGGCGCCGCCGACGGTCAACCCCAGCCTGTGGCGGCACGCGGTGCTCAATGCACAGATCGGCCTGTTCAAGGTGGTGGATGGCGTCTGGCAGGTGCGTGGTTTCGACATCGCCAACATGACACTGATCGAAGGCAAGACCGGCCTGATCGTCGTGGACGCGCTCACCGCGCGCGAGAGCGCCAGCGCGGCGCTGACCTTTGCACGTCAGCACCTGGGCAACAAGCCGGTGACGGCCATCGTCTTCACGCACAGCCATGCCGACCACTTTGGCGGCGCGCTGGGCGTGGCCAGTGCCGAAGAGGTGGCACAGCGACAGATCCCCGTGGTGGCCTCCGAGGGCTTCATGGAAGAAGCCACCAGCGAGAACATCCTGGTCGGCACCGCCATGGCGCGGCGTTCGATCTACCAGTTCGGCAAGGATCTCGAGCGGTCGGCTCGCGGCCTGGTCGACACCGGCCTGGGCAAGAACGTGGCCTACGGCGCGATCGGCGTGCTGGAGCCCACGATCCTCATCAAGGAGCCGACGCAGGAGCTGGTGCTGGACGGCGTGCGCTTCGTCTTTCACAACGTGCCCGGCGCCGAGGCGCCGGCCGAGCTGACTTTCTCGATCCCCAGCAAGAAGACCTACGGTGGCGCCGAGAACCTCGCGCAGACCATGCACAACCTGCTGCCGGTGCGCGGCGCCAAGGTGCGCGATGCGCTGCGCTGGGCCGGCTACATGCAGCAGGCGCTCGATCGATTGGGCGACTCCGAGGTCTACATCGGCCAGCACAACTGGCCCATCTGGGGCCGCGAGCGCATCGCCCAGTTCATCACCCAGCACCGCGACGTCTACAAGTACACGCACGACCAGACCGTGCGCATGATCAACGCTGGCCTCACGCCCTACGAGATCGCCGACAAGATCAAGTTGCCGAAGTCATTGGAGTCTCACTTCGGCGCGCGCGGCTATTACGGCGACCTGCGCCACAACGTCAAGGCGGTGTACCAGCTCTATCTGGGTGCTTACGACGGCAACCCGGCCCACCTCAACCCGTTGCCGCCCGCCGACTCGGCCAAGCGCTATGTCGAGCTGGCCGGTGGGGCCGACAAGGCCGTGGCGGCCGCGCAGGCCGCATTCGACAAGGGCGACTATCGCTGGTGCGCGGAACTGCTCAACCACGTGGTGTTTGCCGACTCGGCCCATGCGGCGGCCAAGGAACTGCTGGCGCGCTGCTACGAGCAGATGGGCTTCATGGCCGAAGCGGCCACCTGGCGCAACAGCTACCTCACGGCAGCGGCCGAGCTGCGCCAGGGCCCGCCCACGAAAGGCATTGACCGCCGCTTTCTGGTGGAGATGCTCGGGCGCACACCCGTCGAGCGCTTCCTCGAAGCCATGGCGGCCGGCCTGGACGCCCAGGCTGCCGACGGCAAGAACCTGAAGGTCAACCTCGTGTTCACCGACACCAAGGAATCCTTCGTGCTGTGGATCGAGAACGCCGTGCTGCACCACCGCAAGGCGGCACCGGCCAGCGACGCCAATGCCACGCTGACGCTGACGCGGCCGATCTTCGTCAAGATGATGGCTGGCACCGCGGGGGTGACGGACACGCTGCTGTCCGATGACCTCCAGATCGCCGGCAGCAAGATCGACCTGGTGCGCTTCTTTGCGCTGATCGACAAGGCACCGGGCACCTTTGCGATCGTGACGCGCTGACGGCCTCGGACGCTTGCTGCTTCACTCACCCTCACGAGGAGAACGACGATGGAACAGAAGTACAGCGCCCCGGTGGACAAGGTCTTCGCGTTGCTCACCGACGCCAAGTGGCTGGAAGCGCGCAGTGCCGCGCTCGGCGAGTTGAGCGCCACCGTCAAGGCCAAGAAGGCCGCCGGCGGCGTGACCGTGACGATGAGGCGGCGCGTGAAGCGCGACTTGCCGGCTCTGGTGGCCAAGGTCATGTCGTCAGAGGCTGATCTGGTGTTCGAGGAAACCTGGCACGCCGAGTCCGAGGGCGGCCGCACTGGCACCTTGACGATGGACGCCATTGGCCAGCCCGTGAAGATGAGCGCGGAATTCGAACTCGTGCCCGCGGGCAAGGGCTGCATCTACCGCATCACGCACACCTGCAAGTGCAGCGTGCCGCTGCTCGGCGGCGCGGTCGCCAAGTTCGCGCAGGGCCAGGTGGAGGCGGGCTGCGTGGAGGAGTTCGCGTACCTTGTGGACTACGTCAGGAAGAACAAGTGATCGGCCTGCATCGCAACACCAAGTTTCACCCCGTCAGAACGCCGCCTTGAACTGCACACCCCAGGTGCGCGGCTCGTTGAGGAAGCCGGTCAGGTTGACGAAGTCGATGCCGCCGACGATGCGGATCTGGTTGGTGATGTTGCGCCCGAAGGCCGCCAGGTCGTACCTGCCATTGTTCCAGGTGTAGCCCACGCGCACTCCACCTTCGGTGAGCGACTTGCCGGTGAACTCGGTCGCCTCGTAGAGGAAGAAATTGACCTTGCTGCGGTACACCCAATCGGTGAAGGCATAGACCTCTCCATTGGCCATCGGCTGCGAGTATTTCAACGTGAAGTTCACCGTGCTCTTGGGCGCCTGCGGCAGCGGGTTGCCATTGATCTTGGCTGTGGACGACGTGGGCTGAGGATCGAGCACCTGGCAGTTGGGGCGCGTGATGTACTGGCCATTGCCGCACACCGACACCACCAGGTTCGGGTCCTTGATCTGGGTGTCGTTGTAGCCCAGCCCCAACGTGGCCAACAGGTTGCTGGTGACAAAGGCCTGGAGGTCCATCTCGAAGCCTTGGCCGGTGGCCTTCTTCGCGGCCAACAACACATTGGAGTTCCCGGACGCGCCCCCCACGGCCGTGAGTTGCAAGTCCTTCACCGTGTACCTGAAGACGCCGAAGTTCAGCCGCGCGCGGCGGTCGAACAGATCGGCCTTGATGCCTGCTTCGATGGAGGTGTTGTTCTCCGGGCCGGCAACCGATTGGTCGTTGAAGGCGCTGGCGCCCTGCACGCTCGAACCGCGGAATCCCGTGGCGGCGCGCGCGTAGAGGTTGGTGTTGCGGTCCAGCGCGTAGGTGCCGCTGAGGTCCCAGCTCAGCTTCTTGTCCGAGGTCTTGGCGCTCAAGGGTCCCTGGGCGCCAAGTCCCTTCAGATCACACTTGGCGGACAGCACGCAGGGCACGAAGGCCGAGCTGTTGTAGTCCTCGACGTTGAAGCTCTTCTTGTCCCAGGTGTAGCGCAAGCCACCGCGCAGTTTGAGCTGCGGGCTGACGGCGTAGTTGAGCGCACCGAAGAGCGCGTAGGCGTCGTTCTTCTGGTGGGTGCGCTCGTAGCCGACCTGCTTGTTGCCGGCGGTGGAGTCGTAGTCGAAGCTCTCGACCTTGTAGTCCTCCTTGAACAGGAAGACGCCGGTCTGCCAACTCAGCGGACCATTGCTGTTCGACTCCAGACGCAGCTCCTGTGTCCATTGGCTGTGCTTGGGGATGCCATCGGCGGTCTCGGAGAAGAACGGCGTGGAACCGGCACCGCCGCCAAACACATAAGGTGGTGAGGCGCCGTCGACGTCACCACGGCTGAACGAGGTGACCGATTCATAGCCGGTGATGGCGTGCAGAGACACGTCGCCCAGGTTCCAACGCAGGCGCAGGCTGGCGCCCTGGTTCTTCAGGCGCGATTCATTGAGGCCGTCGAACGACACCTTGGTGATGTCGAAGCCCGGCACCAGATCGTTGGTGCCGGGCTGGATGATGTTGGCGCGAAACTCGCGCGCCGTGCCGGAGAAGTCGCGTGCGTGCACGTTGGCCAGTGCACTGAACTGCTTGCTGGGTTCGTACAGCCATTGCAGGCGCACAGCACTGTCGCGCATGCCTTCCATGTCCTTGGTCGGGCCGGCGGCGAAGGTGTTGTGGATCCAGTCGCTGCGGGTCTGGTTCAGCACCGAGAGGCGCAGCGCCGATTCGGGCGACACCACCAGGTTCTTGGCCCCCTCGAGGTTGACGGCGTTGTGGGTGCCATACGACAGGCTGACGTAGTCCTCGCCCTTTGTCAGCGTCGGCTTGACCGAATCGAACTTCACCACCCCGGCCGGCGTGTTGCGTCCGAACAGCGTGCCCTGCGGCCCGCGCAGCACCTCGATGCGGTCGAGGTCGAAGGCCGGGAAGCCCTTGAGGATGGGGTTCTCCATCACGATGTCGTCATAAACGAGCGAGACCGGCTGCGAGGCGTTCAGGCGGAAGTCGGTGTTGCCGTAGCCGCGCAGATAGAAGCGCGGGAAGGTGCGGCCGAACGAGGACTCGATGTTGAGGCTGGGCACTCGGCCGGCCAACATGCGGATGTCCTGCCCGCCGGTGTTCAGGGCGTCCAGCAACTCCGTGCCCAAGGTGCTGATGGAACTGGGGACGTTTTGCAGGTTCTCGACGCGCCGCTCGGCGGTGACCGTGATGGTCTGCAGCTTGCCTGCCTCGGCTGCGTCGGCAGAAGCTTGCGCCCAGGCCCCGGCATGAAGCACGGCGAACGCGGCCGCAGTGGAAATCCGGTTGAGTCGAAAGGCATGGATCACGGGGCACTCCGGTGGGTCGAAACGGATGCGGGCGCGCAGGCGCGGCCCAACTTTGCAGTGATGGTGCGTGACACGAATACATATCGCAAATATGAAAAGCACCGACAAGATTAATGTTTAAGATATGTCTGCCAGTCTCAACACCCTCATGAGCATCGACATCCGCCTTCTGCGCTATTTCTCGGTGGTGGCCGAGGAGTTGAGCATTTCACGTGCCGCCGTGCGCCTGCACATGAGCCAGCCCCCGCTGAGCCAGCAGATTCAGCAACTCGAGGATCGCCTGGGTGTGGTGCTGCTGCTGCGCAAGAAGCGCGGCATCGAGCTCACCGCAGCCGGCGCCGCGATGGCCGCAGAAGCCAAGCTGGTGATCGCCCGCCTCGAACAAGCCGTGGATGCGGTGAAGCAGATCGGCCGCGGCGAGCTGGGCCACATCCGCATCGGCGTGATCAGTTCGGCGATGTGGGGCGAGTTCCCCAACCTGCTGCGGCGCTTTCACACCAGCCACCCCGGCGTGAACTGGTCGGTGAAAGAGCAGATGCCCAGCGTGCAGGTGCAGTCGCTGCTGGAGCGGCGCATCGACATCGGCTTCTTCCGCTCTGTGGCGCAGGCGCCCGAGGGCTGCCGCAGCGTGCGCGTGGCCCCCGAGGAGTTCGGCGCAGTGGTGCATGCTCGCCATTTGCTGGCCCGGCGGATGTCCATTCCGCTGTCATCCCTCGCCGACGCGGACTTCGTCATGCTGGACACCCCTGCAGCGGCCGACACCCTGTATCTGGCGCAGTGCTGCGTCGATGCGGGGTTCACGCCGCGCGTGATCCGCACCGCGATCGAGCCACAGACCCTGGTGGCCTTGGTCAGCGCAGGCATGGGGGTGACGCTGCTGCCGTGGTCGATGTCGCGCATCGGGTGGCCGGACGTCAAGTTCCTGCGCATCCGCCCGCCGACACCCACCGCCGACCTGTATGCCGTCTATCGCGAGGAGGAGTTGTCGCCCGTGGTGCAGCAGATGGTGTCCATGATCACGGCGCGCTGACGACTCATATCCAAAACATCAAGAAGATTGGCCTGAAAGATATTGGATTCCAGGGTTTCCTGAAGTCAGGATGCTGCCGATTCCTGCCTTTGCCCGTCACACCACGAAAGCGCCATGCGCCACTTCAAGCTACTCGCCGCCTGCATCGGCGTCGCCTCCCTGAGTGCAGTGTCAGCTGCGGTGCTGGCCCAACAGGTGGTGTCGTTCCAGGTCGCCGGTCAGAAAGTCGTCGGCACCTTGGAGTTGCCAGCGAACGTCAGCACGGCACCCGTGGTGCTGATGCTGCATGGCTTCACCGGCAGCCGCAATGAACTGGCCACGCCAGCGGTGAAGGAAGGCATCTTTGCGCACGCCGCCAAGGCCTTTGCAGCGCAGGGCCTGGCAAGTTTGCGCATCGATTTCCGGGGCAGCGGCGAGAGCGAAGGCCAGTTCGAAGACACGACGCTCACCGGGCAGGCCGCCGACGCGCTTGCCGCCATTGATTTCCTGAAGACACTGAAGTCGGTCGACGTGTCGCGGCTGTCGGTTGTCGGCTGGAGCCAGGGTGGGGCGGTGGCCACGATGGTGGCGGCGCGCAGCGCCACACTCGTCCGGTCGGTGGCTCTGTGGGCGCCCGCCTCGGTGCCCGCCGCCACCTACCCAGCCTTTCTGGGCGTCGAGTACGTGAAAAGCGGGCTGGCCAGCGGCGGCAAAGCCGTCAGCACCAAGTTGCCCTGGGGCGCCGAGGTGTCGTTGAAGACCGCATTCTTCGAGGACCTGTACAAGGTCTCTCCCGTGGCCGAGCTGGCGCGCTACAGCGGCCCCGTCTTCGTCGCCGTCGGCACCAACGATCCGGTGGTCACGCCGCAGCCGGCCATGGGTCAAGTGCTGCTGAGCTATCACCCCGGACCGGGCGAACTGTGGGTGCGTCCGATGGACCACAGCTTCAACGCGTTCGTGAACGCCACGACCCTGGACGAGATGGTGGACGCCACGTCGGCCTTCATCCGCAGGCACAGCCAGTAGCCGGCACGTGCCGCAGAAACCGGGCTTCAAGCGGCCCGCGTGGCCAGTTCCTCGTTGTTGAACTGCAGCGCCTTGACCTCGAGGTATTCCTCCAGCCCATAGCGCCCGCGCTCGCGCCCGATGCCGGATTGCTTGAAGCCACCGGCCGGTGCATTCATGTTGAAGCCGCCGCCGTTGATGTCCACCTTGCCGCAGCGCAGGCGGCGGCCAATCGCCACCGCATGGGCCAGGTCCGCCGACCACACCGCGCCGTTGAGGCCGTAGATGGTGCCATTGGCGATCTCCACCGCGTGGTTCTCGTCGCGGCTGGGAATCACAGCCAACACCGGGCCAAAGACCTCCTGCTGGGCCAGCGTCGACTGAGGGTCGACGTTGCCGAAGATCGTGGGTGAGACGAAGTAGCCCTGTGGCAGATCCTTCGGCTGTTCGGCGCCGCCACACACCAGCTGCGAATCACCGGTCAGGGCTTCGCGGATGAATTTGCGCACGCGATCGCGGTGCCCTGCAAAGGCCATCGGGCCCATCGTGGTGGCCTTGTCCATCGGATCGCCCAGCTTGAACCTGGCGGCTTCATCTGCCGCGATGTCCAAGGCCTTGCCATGCAGTTCCTGCGGCACGATCAAGCGCGACAGCGCGATGCAGGTCTGCCCGCCGTTGATGAAGGCACCCTGCACCGCCCCGCGCACCGCCTGCTCCAGCGGCGCGTCGGCCAACAGCACGCTGGCGGATTTTCCGCCCAGCTCCAGCGCCAGCTTCTTCACCGTGGGTGCAGCGTTGGCCATGATGCGGCGGCCGGTGACGGTGGAGCCGGTGTAGGACACCATGTCCACGTCCGGGTGACGCACCAGCGCCTCGCCCACCTCGATGCCGGTGCCGTTGACCAGGTTGAACACGCCCGCCGGGAAGCCGATCTCGGCCATGGCGTCGGCCAGCAGATAGCTCGTCAACGGAGCGATCTCACTGGGCTTGGCCACCACCGTGCAGCCCGCGGCCATGGCGGGCGCCACCTTGCCGAACAGCAGCAGCAGCGGGTAGTTCCAGGCCGTGATCGCGGCCACCACGCCCACCGGTTCGCGCACCACGCGCGAGTTGCCGATGCGCTCCACCTCTTCCGGCCCGGCCACCATCTCGGCGTACGAGCCCATCACCATCACGGGCAACTGAGCCTGCGCCAGCAGCGAGAAGCTGATCGGGCTGCCCATCTCGGCCGACTCCAGCGCGCCGATGGTGTCGATGCGGGCCTTCAAGGCGCCCGCCAGCTTGCCCAGCCACTGCGCGCGCTGCAGCCTCGGCATCGAGGCCCAGGCCGGCCAGGCGGCACGTGCAGCGGCCACGGCGGCGTCCACATCGGTGGCGTCGCCCAATGCGGCCCAGCCGAGCGGGGCTTCGGTGTAGGGGTTGATGATCGCGTGGCGCGAGGCGTTGGCGCTGGCCACCCACTGGCCGTTGATGAACTGGTGCGGGCGCTGCAGCAGCTGGGAAGGAAAGGTGCTCATGGTGATCTCGAGGTTGACGGTGTTGCTCAGTTCGCGGCAGCCAGCGCCGTCATGACAAGGCGGCCAGCGCCCAGTGGGCCACCCGCTCGCCGATCATGATGGAGGGGGCATTGGTGTTGGACGAAGGCATGGTCGGCATCACCGACGCATCGGCGACCCGCAGGCCCTGCAGGCCGTGCACGCGCAACTGCGCGTCGACCACGCTGCTGGCGGCGTCCAGCCCCATGCGGCAGGTGCCCACGGGGTGGTAGACGGTGAGGCCCGTGCCATGGGCATAGGCCAGCAACTCGTCATCGCTGCGCAGGTCCACGCCGGGAAAGGTCTCTTGGATGATGAAGGGTTTGAGCGCCGGCTGCTCTGCCAGCTTGCGCGCCGCCCGCAGGCCGGCCACGGCGATCGCCTGGTCGTAGGGGGCGCTCAGGAAGTTCGTCAGGATGTCGGGCTGTCGCCACGGGTCCAGGCTGGTGGCATGGCTGCGGCCCACCGAGCGCGCGTAGATTGGCCAGTTCAGCAGCGAGATGCCGCTGTAGGTGGGGATGGGGTAGTTGCTCTGGCCACGCTGCGAGAAGTCGTTGGCGATGGCGTTGAGCTGCAGCTTCAAGTCCGCCCGCGGGCTGTCGGGAAATGCGCGCATTGCCACCTGCGCATTCATCGTGGCGGTGGCCAGCCAACCCTTGCCGGTGGCAAAGTACTGTGCGCCGGCGCGCAGCTTGGCCGACAGCTTGTGAATGATGTCGTTGATGGTCAGCGCATTGCGCACCTTGTACGAGACGCAGGTGCGCATGTGGTCGAGCATGTGCTCACCGACCGCCGGCAACTCGTGGCGCAAGGCCACGCCCAAGGCCTGGCACACCGCCGCCTGGCCGATGCCCGAACGCTCCAGCAAGGCAGGGCTGTGGTAGGCCCCGGCGCACAGGATCACCTCGCAGCGCGCCCGTGCCGTCTTCACCGACTGGGGCGCAAAGTGCGCGGCCTTGGAGCCGAGTGTCGGGTCCGACCGCTGGTACTCGACGCCCACCACCCGCGTGCCTTCGAGCACCAGCTTGGTGGCGGCGCCACCGGTGACGATCGTCAGGTTGGCGCGGCTCGCGGCGGGCTTGAGGTAGGCGTCGTAGGTGCTGCAGCGCTTGCCCTGGAAGGTGTTGGACTGCAGGTAGGTCCAGCCTTCGATGCTGCCGTTGTTGTAGTCCTCGGCCTGGCGGTGGCCGGCCTGCTCACAGGCTTGCAGGAAGGCATCGCCCAGCGCGTTCTTCTCCGACCAGCTGATGCGCACCGGCCCGCTCTTGCCGCGGCTTTCGCCGCCTTCGTCGAAGCGTTCGAGCCGCTTGAAGAAGGGCAGCACGTCATCCCAGCCCCAGCCGGCGAGGCCCAAGTCGCGCCAGTGGTCGTATTCGCCGCGGCTGCCGCGCATCCAGATCATGCCGTTCATGGCGCTGCAGCCGCCCAGGCCATAGCCGCGCGGCGAATAGACCTTGTAGCCGCCGAGCGACGTCTCCGGCCCGCTGGTGTAGGGGTAGACCCAGCGGTCGTTGTAGACCAGGTTGGCCACACCCAGCGGCATGCGGTGGTTCCGCGTGTTGGTGACGCCCCCAGGCTCCAGCAGCAACACGCTGTGTTGTCCGCTCTCGCTCAGGCGCGCCGCGGCGGCGGCACCGGCGGAGCCGGCGCCGATCACGATGAAGTCGAAGCTGTCCATCGACGGCCGCGCCTCAAGCCAGGCGCACGCGGTAGGTGGCCAGGCGCTCTTCGTCGAGCACCACGCCCAGCCCCGGCGCATCGCCCAGAACGAGCTTGCCGTCCTCGAAGGCGTGGGTGATGAAGTCGTCGCGCGGTGGGTTGTACTCGATGCCGTATTCCAGCGAGCCATCGGCGGTGTTGGCGGAAGCCAGCAGGTGGCCGCTGGCCAGCAGGCCGGGCGTGCCGCTGAAGATGTGCGGGCAGAAGCGTGCGCCCGATGCCACGATACACCGCGCCAATGGCACTCCGCCGCTGAAGCCGCCCCATTTGCACATGTCGGGCTGCAGCACCGCGAACACGCCGGTGGCGATGTGCTGCTCGAAGGCCTCGCGGCTGAGCATGTTCTCGCCGCCGGCCAGCTTCACCGGCGAGCGTTGGGCCAGGTCCTGCCAAACGGCCGTGGGCGCGTCCACCGGAATGGCCTCTTCGATCCAGGACATGTTCAGCCCGGCAAAACGCTGGCTCATGTCGGCCGCGCGGTCCTGCGGCCAGCTCGAATTGGCATCGGCCATCAGCTCGCAATCGTCGCCGATCTGCTTGCGTGCATTGACGTAGGCGGTCAGGTGCTTGTCCACGTCGTCCCACACGCGCAGCTTGAAGGCCTTGAAGCCGCGCTGCAGGCCCTGCTCGATCAAGGCCTCGCCACCGCCGGCGCGGCCCAGGCTGGCGTAGCAGCTCACCTTGTCGCTGCGCCCGCCGAGCAGTTGCCAAAGCGGCTGATTCAAGCGCTTGCCAACCAGGTCCCACAAGGCGATGTCCACGCCGGCGATGGCGGCCGAGATCGGCCCGTTCTCGCCGCTTTGCAGCGCGAGGATGTGCGACGCCCGGTGCATCGCGTCCCAGGCCTGGCCGGGCCCTGCAAAGCTGCGCGATTGGAGGAATGGCGCCAGGGTCTTGCTGACGATGGTGGCGCGGTGCGCCGCGCCGTAGCGCGGGAAGTTGCACCACACCTCGCCCCAGCCGGTTTCGCCCGACTTCTCGGTGACCTTGACGAACAGCGCGATCGCGCTGTCGACCACGCCCATGGGCGTGACCACGGGTTCGGCGATCGGGATGCGCAGCACCCAGGGGTCGACCGAGGCGATGTTCAGTTCGGAGGCGAGGTCGAAGAATTCAGCCATGGGGGCTCCAGGTTCACGGGGCACAGCGGCCGGAGATCAGTTGAGGTCGAGCTTCAGGCCCTTGGCGGTCTCGCTCATCCATGCGGCATCGAGGTCAATCTGCCTTCTGAAATCCTCGGGCTTCTTGCTGGCCTGGATCAGCATGCCAAAGGGCGTCAGCCGCTCGACCACCGACGGGGCGGTGGCCGCCGCGGCCAGCTCGCGGTGCAGCCGCTGCACGATGGGCGCCGGGGTGCCCGCCAGCACCGCGAATCCACCCCACAGGCGCAACGGCGACACGTTCACGCCGGCCTCGACGATGGTCGGCACCTCGGGAAACTCCTTCAGCCGGGTGGCATCCACCGCTGCCAGCACCTTCACCTGTCCCTTGGGCGCAAACTGAGCGGCAAAGATCGCCGGCGCAATGGCGAAGTCAACCTCGCCGCCGATCACCGCCTTGACCATGTCGGGGCCGCCCTTGTAGGCGACGTTCAGACCCGTGAAGCCTGCGACCTTCTCGATCTCGGCCACCTTCAGGTGCTCGATGCTGCCGGGGCCGGGCGTGGCATAGGTGAGCTTGCCCGGATTGGCGCGGCCGAAGGCGACCAGATCCTTCAGCGCCTTGTGCGGCGAGGCGGGGCCCACCATCAGCACCATTGGCGTCTCGCCCGACACGGTGAGCGGGATCAGCTGGCGGTTGAGGTCGAAGCGCTTCTGCACCACCTGCACCGCCACCATGCCGGAATTCAGGTGCATCAGCGTGTGGCCGTCGGCCGGCGCCTGCAGCAGCGCCTGCAGGCCGATCTGGTACAGGCCGCTCGGCTTGTTCTCGATCACCACCGAGTGCTTGAGCGATTTCTCGAGTTCGATGGCCATCGCGCGCACGCCCACGTCGGCGGCGCCGCCCGCTGGCAGCGGGATGATGATCTTGATCGGGCCACGCGGAAAGTCGGCTTGAGCCCTCGCTGTCGGCAAGACGCATCCAGCGGCCAGCGCGGCGCAGGTTTGGATGGCGTAACGGCGTGTGGGCTGGAAGGTGGTTGGCATGGCGCTAACGCTTATGGGAATAGGTATAGACATCAATCGCGCAGCCGATGCACCCGCGCCTCGATCATGTTCGAGATGCTGCCCGGGGCCTGCGCGCCCGGCGTGATGACCACGCGGTCGATCGCGCCGTCGTACCGGAAGGTGCCGTGCTCCGCGTAGCGCGGCGAAATGCGCTGGCGCCGATCGAGCCCAACGTCGACGCCCTCGACGTGCACGCCCATCACCGTGGGTGACATCACCGTCATCGGCACCACTTCGACGCCGTTGACGAGCAGCCTCCCTTCCCCCTTGCGCTGGCCGAGTGCGTGGTAGTCCAGCAGCACCTCCTGCGAGCCGGGCCGCAGCGGCACCGCCGGCAGCTCGGTGGGCGACATCCAGCGGTGGTAGATGAAGTGCAAGGCATCGTCCATCACGTACAGCACCAGGCCGACAAACACTTCGCCGATGGCGAAGATCACGCCCTGCTGGCCCGGCTGCCAATCGAAGTGGCTGCGGATCGTGAAGTCGCGATCGGCCAGCAGCGGGCCCACCACGGTGCGCGCCACTGTCGGCGTGCCCGCAAAGAAGGTGCGCGGTGTGTTCACCGTCTCGGCCAGGAAGGGCGGGATGGTGACGGCACGCTCCAGCGCCCGGTTGTCCAGCGGATAGACGTCGTTGGCCCAGGCCTCGTCGTCGAAGCGCTGGGCCATCGCGGCCACGCGCTCGGGCTGCTGCGCGGCCAGGTCGGTGGTCTCGCACGGGTCGGCCTGCAGGTCGAACAGCATCCAGTTGTCCAGCGTCTCGATCTTGCCGCCGCGCGGCTGCAGCGAGGCGATCTTCCAGCGGCCGTTGATGAGGGCGCGGTTGGCCTCCAGTTCGTAGTGCTGCTGCGTGCGCTGCGATCGTGCGGCCGCGTCGGTCAGCATCGATGCAAAGCTCACGCCATCGGGCTTGCGCGCGTCGAAGCCGTTCACCGCGTCGGGGTGGGCGATGTCCAGCAGGTCCAGCAGCGTGGGCGTGACGTCGGTGACGTGGATCCACTCGCGGCGGATCGCGCCGCCATCGGCAATGCGTTGCGGCCAGTGCAGCACGAAGGGCACACGGATGCCGCCATTCAGCGGCGTGCGCTTGAAGTAGCGGAACGGTGCGTTCGACACCTGCGCCCACCCCGTGGGGTAAGCGGCCATGGTTTCGTCGTTGCCCAGCTTGCCTTCGCGCGCCAGTTGCAGCGCGCGCGCGTTGTCCACCGGCGTGCCTTCGCGCTGGTCGACGTAGTTGGGCGTGCCGTCCAGCCCGCCCACGGCGCTGGCGCCGTTATCGGAGCTGATCACCAGGATGGTGTTGTCCAACTGCCCCGATTGGCGCAGGAACTCGACGACGCGGCCGACGTTCTGGTCGATGTTGTCGACCAGGCCGGCGTACAGCTCCATGTAGCGTGCGAACAGCTCCTGCTTCTCGGCCGAGAGCTGGTCCCAGGACGCCACGCCCGGCGGCAGTGGTGCCAGACGGTGGCGATCATCGATCAGGCCCAGCTCGCGCTGGCGATCGAAGCGGGCCTGGCGAAACGCGTTCCAGCCTGAGTTGTAACGGTCGCGGTACTTGGCACTGTCGGCCGGCTTGCACTGGATCGGCATGTGCGGCGCATTGAAGGCCATGTACATGAAGAACGGATGCGTTGGTTCGCTGGCGTGGTGCTCCTTCATCCAGCGGATGGCACGGCTGGTCCAGTCGTCGGTGGCAAAGTGGTCGGCCGGGTAGGCGTCGATCTCGACCGGGTTGTTGCCCTCGTAAAGCCGCTCAGGATGGAAGTAACTTGTCTCGGCGTCGAGAAAGCCGTAGAACTTCTGGAAGCCGCGTTGCAGCGGCCACGAGCTGCGATCTCCAGCCTCGTGCACCTGGTGGCCCCAGGTGTTGTGCCACTTGCCCACCATCATGGTGCTGTAGCCCTGGTCACCGAGGATCTCGGCCAGCGTGGGCGCGTCGCGCGCGATTTCGCTCTTGTAGCCGGGGTAGCCGGGGTTGGCATGGGCGATCCAGCCGCATCCGACCGAGTGCGGGTTCTTGCCGGTGAGCAGCGCGGCGCGTGCCGGCGAGCACATGGGCACCGTCGTGTAGTTCATGAAGCGCAGGCCGGCGGCGGCCAGCGCGTCGATGTGCGGCGTGGCGATCTCGCTGCCGTAGCAGCCCAGGTCGGAGAAGCCCAGGTCGTCGAGGTAGATCACCACCACATTAGGCTTGCCATGCACACGCTCGGCGGCCGATGGCGGCCACCAGGGCGTGGAATCCTTGATCAGGCGTTCGATGTGGCCCTGGAAGGCCTCGTGCGGATTGCCGTTGCGCGAGTGGGTCATGGCTTCGCACTCACTGTTGCGTCATGCCCAGGCGCTTGACGACCAACTTGTCGACTTCCAGCTCGCGCACGATCTGTGCCGCGAAGGCGGCGGGCGGTGCGAAGTCGATCACTGAGCCCTGCTTGGCCACCATGTCTTTCACCGGCGCCGAGGCCAGCACGCCCGGCAGCACCTCGTTCAGTCGCGCGATCACCGCATCGGGGGTGCCGGCCGGCACCGCGAAGCCGCCCCAGGGCTCGAAGACAAAGCCCGGCACGCCGGCCTCCGACATCGTCGGCACGTTGGGCCATTGCGGCAGGCGGTTGCGGCTGGTCACGGCCAGGGCGCGCAGCTTGCCTGCCTGCACCAGCGGAACCGAAGCGGCCAGCAAGCCGACCTGGAAGTCCACCTGGCCGCCGACGATGGCGTTGGCCGAGTCGGCTGCCCCCTTGAACGGCACGTGCACACACTTGAAGTTGCCGAGCTTCTCCTCGATGTACTCCACGGCCAGGTGCGCGGGCGAGCCCGGGCCGCCAGAGCCGAACGTGAGCTTGCCCTGGTGGGCCTGCACCTCGGCCACCAGGTCCTGCATGGTCTTGAACCTGGACTCGGCGTTGACCACGGCCATGAACGGCGAGTACGACAGCTTGGCCACGGGACGCAGTTCCTTCAGCAGGTCCAGGCGCGGGTTCATGGCCTGCACGGTCACCAGGCCCGAATGGATGTAGGCGATGGTGTAGCCGTCGGGCGCCGCTTGCGCTGCGGCCTTGGTGCCGATCAACCCGCTGGCGCCGGCCTTGTTGTCGATGAGGACCGTCACCTTCAGCGCGGCAGCCAACTGTTCGCCCACCACCCGCGCGAACGCGTCCACGCCACCGCCAGCCGGTGACGGCACCACGATGCGGATCGTGGTGGTGGGCCAACTGGCTTGCGCGAACGCCGTTGGCGCCCACACGGGTGCGGCCAACAGGCCACCGATGAGGTGGCGGCGCGAAATGCAGGGGTTCATGCGGTGTGTCCTTGGGCTGAGATCGGTAAGACAATGAAATCTCGGAGCGTGGAGAGTAGGCAATGGGCAGGCCCGGTTCTGTCAAATCACGGACAAACCCCATGGGGACTTCCGCCAAGGCAACGGCGCGCGAGTTGCTGGGCCGTGCGCTGGGCTTTCGCGACTGCCGCCCCGAAACGCTTGACGCGCTGATCGCCGCCGGCCACTCGCGGGCGCTGGGCAAGAACGAGTTGTTCCTGACCCGAGGCGATCCGTTCGACATGCTGTGCCTGGTGGTCGAAGGATCGCTGGAGGTGAGCCTGCTGCGCCACGATGGCCGCCGCCACCTGATCAGCTACCTGCAGCCGGGCGATCTGGTCGGCCTGATGTGCCTGATCGATGGCCAAGGCCACGTGAACGACCTGCGCGCGCGCCACTCCACCACGGTCTTGCTGGTGCCCGGCGACGACATCCGGCGCCAGCGCCTGCTCGATCCCATGCTGGGCCCGGCTTTCGAGCGGCAACTGGTGTTTCGCAGCCGCCTGCTTTATGAGCGCCTGTCGGCCGACCCCTCGATGCCACTGGACGCCCGCCTGGCCCGCCTGCTGCACCTGCTGATCGGCCTGTACGGCCGGCCGAGCGAGGGCGGCACTGTGCTGCTGGACATGAAGGTGTCTCAGTCCGACCTGGCCGACTGGCTGGGCGCGAGCCGGCAGCGAATCAACTTCGTGATCCAGCAACTGGAGCGCGACGGGCTGATCAGCTTGCGCTACTCGGCGATCACCATCGTCGACCCCGCCGGTCTGGCCAACAAGGCCAAAGGCTGACCGGCCCTGATGTCGGCCCGATGGCGTGTCCCGAAGGGGTCAGCCCGAAACTGTCAACGGATTGACAGAGCCTGACGCTCGCGCCCGCTAGGCTGCCGGATCCTCAGCGCTTGGGTGCCGTCCGTGTTGGCAGGGCGCGGGGGATTTGGTCCGCAGAAAGCCACGTCATGCCATCAGTCCCCAACGCCGGATTCGCCGGCCGCATCGGCCGCACCCTGGCCGAGTCGATGCCACACTGGCCCACACCCACGTGCGCGCCGGCCTTCAGTCCCAACATCGTCGTCATCCTGCTGGACGACCTGGGCTTCTCGGACTTCGGCTGCTACGGCGGCGAGATCGACACGCCGCACATCGACCGCCTGGCCTCGAATGGCCTGCGCTTCACCGGCTACACCACGGTGCCGATGTGCACGCCGGCCCGCGCCGCGCTGCTGACAGGCAAGAACCCGCACAGCGTGGGCTGCGGATGGCTCACGCACAACGACCCCGGCTATCCCGGCTACCGCGGCGAGATGAGCAAGGACGCGCCCACCATGGCCGAGCTGCTGCGCGCCCAGGGTTGGTCCACCCTGGCCGTTGGCAAGTGGCACAACACCTACGACCGCAACCTGCACGCGGGCGGTGACACCAGCTCCTGGCCGCTGCAGCGAGGCTTCGAGCGCTTCTACGGCTTCATGGGTGCCGAAACCAACTACCACCAGCCCGACCGCATGATGGAGGGCAATCAGATCGCGCAGATCGATCGTTATCCAGAAGGCTATTTCGCGCCCGACGACTACACCGGCCGCGCCATCGGCTGGCTGGCCGAGCACCGCGCCAGCGCGCCGGCCAAACCCTTCTTTCTGTACATGGCCTTCCAGACCCCGCACACGCCGTTGCAGGCCAAGCCGGCCGACCTGGCCAAGTACCGCGGCCGCTTCGACGCCGGTTGGGACGCGCTGCGCGCAGACCGCTTCGAACGACAGCGCGCCATGGCGCTGATCGAAGCCAATGCGCAGCTGCCGCCACGCAACCCCGGCGTGCCCGCGTGGGCCGATCTGCCCGCCGACCAACGCGCCTTGTTTGCCCGCTACATGGAATGCTATGCCGGCCTGGTCGACAACGCCGACCAGAACATCGGCCGACTGCTGACCTTCCTGCAACAAAGCGGCCAGCTCGACAACACGCTGATCCTGATCACCTCGGACAACGGCGCCAACTCGATCGGCGGGCCCACCGGCGTGATGAACCTGCACGACCGGCGCCAGGGCTTTGCCGAAGACCCAGCCGCCGTGAAACGACTGCTGGCCGAAGACCGCGTGGGCGGCGACGACACCTACGCTGCCTACCCCAGCGGCTGGACCCAGGTGTCCAACACGCCTTATCGCTACTACAAGCGCACACCCATGGCCGGTGGCATCCGCGTGCCCTTCGTGGCTCACTGGCCGCGCGGCATCGCAAGCCGCGGCACCACGCGGCCGCAGTGGATCCATGTGACCGACGTGCTGCCCACCGTGCTGGCGCTGACCGGGGGCCACTATCCAACCACCTTCAACGGTTTGCGCACCCGCCAGATGGATGGCAGGAGCTTTGTGGAGATGCTGGGCGACAGCGCCGCGCCGCAGCAGCGCGATCGCCAGTACTACGAGCTGCAAGGCAACCGCGGCTACATCAGCGGCGGATGGAAGATCGTCTCGCTGCAGCCGCCCGCACCCACGATGGACCTGGACAACTGGATGCTGTTCGACCTGGCCAACGACCCGACCGAGATCCACGATCTGGCCGCGACCCAGCCCGAGGTGCTGAAGCGCCTGGTCGCCGAGTTCGAGGCCGAGGCCACGGCCAACTACGTCTACCCGATCGACAACCGGGACGACCGCCGCGCGATCACCTTGCCGCCGCACGAGCTGGCCGATGCATCCACGGCGCGGGAGTTCTTCCGCGACGGGCACGCGATCCCCACCGTCGTGGTCTCGCCGCTGATTGCCGATCGCAGCTTCCTGCTCAGCGCACGCTTCGATTGGCAGGAAGGACAGGAGGGCGTGATCCTTGCGATGGGCGACCGCTTTGCGGGCATGACCGCCTTCGTGATGGATGGCGCGCTGCACTTCGTCTTCCAGCTCTGGAATCGGCCGATCGAGCTGGCACCGATCCCGCTGTGCGTGGGCGCGCAGCAGTTCACGCTCGACTACCGCGCGCTCGGCGACCGCCGGGGGCAAGGCCGCTTCACGCTCAACGGCCAGGTGGTTCAGTCTGAAGCCGATCTCTCGCCCACCCTCGTGCGCCTGCCCTCCGGGGGCTTGAGCGTGGGCATCAGCCGCCGCCAGGCGGTGAGCGAGCGCTACGCGGACCGCGGCACGTTCCGCTATGCCGGTGCGATCGAGAGCGTGCGCATCGAACCGGGGCCGCAGGCACCCGGTACGCCGATGCAGATCGATGAGGCGGCTGTGCAGGCCGCGATGCGTGCGGCCTACGTGGGCCCGGTGTCGAAGCTCGCATGAGGACACCGCCGCGATGGCGGCGTCACTGCTTTAACACCGCTGCGCCGGCTGCGCGCCAGGCTGCACCTGCATGATCCTGTCGGTCAAGGTCGGCGAAAGCCGGCGCAGCCAGTGCAGCAGCTTGGTCTTGCCGATCAGCATCTCGAAGTGCTCAGCTTGAAAGTCATCCCAGAATTCATCCGCCAACTGAGCTGCCAACCCGATGCCGGTGGCGCCCCCGGTGATCGGTGCAGCGTGTCGGGTGCTTCTCAAGCCGGGTCCTGGCGGATGAAGTCCGCCGCCCGCTCGCCGATGACGATGGCGATCGCATTGGTGTTGGTCGATGCGATGGTGGGCATCACCGACGCGTCGGCCACCCGCAGACCGCGGATGCCATGCACGCGCAGCTGCGGGTCGACCACCGACTGCGCCGCATCGGTGCCGATGCGGCAGGTGCCCACCGGGTGATAGGCGGTGGCGCCCGTGGCGCGCAGGTAGGCCGCCAATGCCTCGTCGCTGGCGGCCTTCGGGCCGGGGCGCACCTCTTCGTCGATCAGGCGCGCCATCGGTCCGGCGCCAGCCACGCGACGGGACATCTTCAATGCCAGCAGGCATGCCTCCAGATCGTCGGGGTGCGTGAAGTGGTTGGAGACCATCACCGGGTCGGCCGCGGCGTTGGCATTGACGATGTGGGTGCGGCCGCGAGAGCGGGGACGGATCTGGAACGACGCGATGGTCACGCCGTCGAAATCGTCCAGCGTGATCTTGCCGGCGCCGCGATTGCCCGGTGTGCTGACCTGCTGGATCTGGATCTTCAGCTCGGCGTCCTGGCCCTCGGGCCGGCTGGGCGCGAAGGCCTGCGCCGTGATGGTCACACTGGACATCGGGCCGTCGCGCTTGAGCAGCCAGCGCAGGCCCAGTTTGGCCTGGCCGATCGGGCTGGAAAGATCGCGGTTCCAGCTCACCCCCGGCTTGACCCGGAATTGCATCGGGCTGTAGACATGCTCGCTCAGGTTCTCGCCCACCATCGGCAGCTCGTGCAGCAGTGGAACGCCGGCGGTGGCCAGCACCGCGCGGCGGCCGATGCCCGAGAGCTCCAGCAACTGCGGTGAGTTGAAAGCGCCGCCGCACAGGATGACTTCGCGCTTGGCGCGGAAGTCGACTTCACGCCCGTCGACATGCGCCCGCACACCGACAGCGCGGTGGTTCTCGATCAGCACACGCCCCACGAGTGCGCCCGTCTTGATCGTCAGGTTGTGGCGCCCGCGGGCCGGATCGAGGTAGGCCATGCGCGTGTTGCAGCGGATGCCATTGCGGGTGTTGAACTGCAGGTAGCTGCCACCGAGGCCGCGCACGTTGTAGTCCTTCACGCGGGGCGCCACGCCCGCGGCCTGCACCGAGTCGAGGAAAGCGTCGGGCAGCTCATCCACGGGCTTGAACTCGGTCACGGTGACCGGCCCTCCCTTGCCGCGGTGCGCGGCATCGCCGGCCGCGTAGTCTTCGATGCGCTTGAACCAGGGCAACAGGTCAGCGTGGGCCCACCCGGGGCAGCCATCCTGGGCCCACAGGTCGTATTCGCGCGGCGTGCCATGCACCCAGATCATGCCGTTGACGGTGGAAGATCCGCCCACCACCCAGCCGCGCGGCCAGTAGATGCGGCGGTCGTTCATCTGTGGGTCGGGCTGGGTGAAGAAGCTGCGCGTCACCTTGCCCTGCTGCAGCACCTGGATCACACCGGCCGGAATGCGCGTCCACAGGTTGGTGTCGGGCGGGCCGGCTTCGAGCAGCAGCACGGTGTGCTGCCCGCTTTCGGTGAGGCGCGCGGCCAGGGCTGCTCCGGCCGAGCCGGCGCCGACGACGATGTGGTCGAAGGTGTCGGTCATGCTCAGCCCGCCATGTCCTGAGCCAGCATGGCCTGAAGGGCCAAGGCCTCCTGGCCCATGCGGTCGAACTGGCGGTCGGGCATTTCCTCCTGCTCGAAGCCAGGCTTGGTCTGCTGCGGCACGGGCTCGACCATCAACTCGACGAACACCGGGCCGTCCATGGCCAGCAGTTTCGGGAAGCGCTCGGCCCACACCGCGCCATCGGCGATGCGCTCGGCATGCACATAGCCCGCATCACGGGCCACCTTGGCAAACTGGAAATCGGTGGTCACGATCTTCAGGTTGCCCAGGCCGGTGAACTGGGTGCCGTTGGCCACCACCATATGCAGCAGGTTCCGGGGCGCCACCGCCGCCACGGTGGCCAGGCCGCCCAGTTCCATCAGCAGGCTGGAGTCGCCGTCCATCACCACCACCCTGCGTTGCGGCTGCGCAAGGGCCAGGCCCAGGCCCAGTCCGGCGGCACCGCCCATCAAGGGCACGGAGCTGATGCGACCGGTGGTGGCCACTTCGCCCGCTGGCCCGGAGCTGGCCAGCTTCTGCTTCACCTTGGCCACCGCCAGCCCCAGCACCAGCCCGGCCTTGCCGCCCAGCAAGGGCACGCTGCGGGCCTTGCCATCGGCCCCCTCGATGCGGTCGAAGATGAACATCGACAACATCGTCGACACCAGGATCGCGTCGCCGCGCGACTTCGCCACCACCCCGCAGGCCTGCACGATGTTCATCATGGTCGTCTCCCTTGTTGTCATTGCCAGGCCATCGGCGCGCCGACCAGCAGCACCACGGCAGTCCGCCGCACCTCGGCCTGTTCGAAGGCCAGGTCCATCCGGGGCAGATCGACTTCCCGGTCCAGGCAGTGGAAGGGCACGGCGATCGCTTTGAGCAAGGGCTCCATGATGCTCACCATGGTTCGCCGCGATTGCGTCGCCGGCTGGCCCAGGTTGGCGAACTCGCGGCCGAACTGGCCGACCATGAAGACCATCGGGATGTGCGCGTCCAGGCACACCGCGCGCAGCGTGTTCAGGCAGTTGTACAGGCCCTGGTTCTGCATCATCAGGATCGGCCGTTTGCCGCCGATGGTCAGGCCCGCGGCCACGGTGACGGTCTGGTTCTCGTTGGCACAGTTGATCAGGCGGATGCCTTCGACACCGTCCTGCAGGCGCTGATGCAGCGACAACTGCACCCAGTCGGGCACGGTGACCACATGGTCGACACGGTTGCGTCGCAGGGCGGCAATGCCGGCTGAAGCGGAAATGGAATGCGCGCTGAGGTCCATGGCAGGGGGTGTCTCCGGTGCGCCAACGCGTGCCACGGCCCCGGGGAGTCCCGGGCGACAAACGCCGGCACGGGCCTCAAAATGGCCCGAAGCGCGAAGCCTAGAAGATGCCCCCCACCGGTTCTGTCAAAACTCCGACAAAGCACGGCAGCGAGTCCCGCCGGGCCGTCGCCCGCACCCTGCTGGGACAGGCTCTGGGTTTTCGCGACTGCCGCGCGGACACGCTGGAAGCGCTGATCGATGCCGGACGCTGGCGCACGCTGAGCAAGGGCGAGGTCTTGGCGCAGCGCGGCTCGCCCTTCGACATGCTGTGCCTGATCGTCGAGGGCTCGATCGAAGCCTCGCTGCTGCGGCACGACGGGCACCGGCACCTGGTGAGTTTTCTGCAGCCCGGCGACGTGGCAGGCATGATCAGCATGCTGGACGGCATGGGCCATGTGAACGATCTGTGCGCGCGATCGAAAGGCACCACCGTGCTGCTCATCCCGGGCGAGACCATCCGATCGCTGCGGGAGCTGGACCCGGCGCTGACCCGCGCCTTCGAGCGGCAGCTGGCGTTTCGCAGCCGCATGCTCTACGAACGGCTGGCCTCTGACCCGTCGATGCAGCTGGAGTTGCGGCTGGCCCGCCTGCTGCAGACCTTGAGCGTGATCTACGGGCTCAAGCGCCCCGAAGGCGTGCTGCTCCAGATGAAGATCGCACAGAGCGACCTGGGCGACTGGCTGGGCGTGAGCCGCCAGCGCGCCAACTTCGCGGTGCAGCAGTTGCGCAAGGATGGACTGATCGAACTGCGCTACTCCACCATCACCATCACCGACCCTGGCAAGCTCGCCGAGCGTGCCAGGTTGTGATCGTCCGACCGATCAGAAGGCGTGGACGATGCCTGCCGACCAGCCAGAGACGGACGCCGCTGCCGGGTCGCGCGACAAGGCAGCGATGTTGGTGGCTTCGAGCTTGTAGCCGTCGCTGAACCGGTTGCTGAACATCGCGGCATTGAGGGCGGTGCGCTTCGACAGGAAATACTCGACCGACAGCACCAGCGTCTTCTTGTGCCCGTCGCGGCCGGCCAGGCCATTCAAGCTGGTGCCCTTGTCGTCGATGTAGTTGCCCTTGAACTGAAACTGGCTGTAGCCAGTCCATGCCAGTCCGAGATCGAGGATGTCGTTCTTCTGGGTCAGCCGGCCAGCGGTGGTCGAGTCGAGCTTGCTCTTGTAGTACGCCACGTAGGGGCGGAAATCGCCGAGCTTGACGTTGCCGCCGATGCTCACCAGGTCGTGCTTGGGCATGAATCCAGTAGTGGCCACGAGGGCCGGTGCATTGAAGCTGACGACACTCGCGCCGATGCTGTACGTGGCAGTGGTCTGCGACACCTCGGCCGAATGGCTGCGGCCCAGGCTGCTGCTTCCGGCGACCTCGCCGAAGCCGTAGCTGACGGCGAAGTCGATCACGCCGGGCCTGCCGAAGCGGTACTTGATCGAGTTGTCGACCCGGGTGTCGTTGCCCGCGTAGCGGTTCACGCCGAACAGGGCCAACGGGGTGCTGTGCAGGCTGGTACCCCCCACGTTGTAGACGTCGAACGTGCGGATCGCGCGGTCGGTGGCGGCATGGAATTGCCGGCCCAGCGTGATGGTGCCGGCGCTGCCCATGTCCAGCCCCAGCCAGCTCTGGCGGTTGAAGAACTTGTTGCCACCCGCGCCGTTGCCGCCCGGGTTGCCGGTGTCCATGTTCAGACTGCTTTCGAGCCGGAAGATGGCTTTCATGCCGCCGCCCAGGTCTTCGGAGCCACCGAAGCGGACGTAGGACGCCACCAGCAGGTTGGGCGAGACTTCCTTCACCGTGCTCGAGCCGGTCTGGTGGTTCTTGTAGGTCAGGCCGACCCCGACGTTGCCTTCGATCTGCACGGTCGAGGTCTGCGCCCAGGCTGCGGTGGTCAGGGCGAGCGATGAAATCAGCAAGGGGGTGCGAATCGGGGCCACGGTGGTCTCCTGGGTTGCATGGGTGCACGGCGGCCGATGCGATGCCCGGCCATCTCGATGCGATCGGATGCTAAGAGCGGAGAATCCGCAAATCTGTCTGGCGCTGGACAGTTTGAAGTCAGGGAGGCAGCAAGGCCGCTCCGTCTCTCTATTGCGGCCAGGTGACGCATGAGTCGCACGTCGGCAGCAACCCGATGAGCGTGACGTCCAAACTCTGACCGGTGTGCCGGCTGGCTCGGGCCGAATGAACGGGGCGGGCGCCGGAGTTCGACGAACCAGGCTGCCCGTCAGCCATTTGCCGGCGCCCGGCCGGAGGGGTGGGGCCATCGGTCGCGAGTGCCTGCTTGGGGGCCGCGCTCCGGCAGCGCGTTCAGATCGCGGCCGCCTGAGAAGCGGCAGCACCTTCAGCGCCCGCCGGCCGCTGCATCAGGCGGCTGCGCCCCCATCAATGCGAAGCGCCTGTCGCCGTTTTCTACAATGTCTCCGTTTTCTCTATTTTCCGCACTTGCCCAGGGTCACCGCATGCGCACCCATGACAACACTGCAGTACTCCTGCGCCGGATCGCGCAGCTCGAAGCTGCCCTGGGACGGCTCAGCGAGGACCTGGGCAGCCTTCGATCGGCGGTCGCCCACCAAGGACTGTCGCCCACGAAGGCCCGTGGCGTTCGGTCGTCTGCGGCGCCTGCCAAGTTGCCCAGCGCGAACGCATCGCAGGCCCTTGCCTCGGGGGGTCTGGCGGGGGCCACCGCGCGGGGTGAAGCGGCCCGGGTGAAATGGATCAAGGACGGCCTCGTCGTACCCGGGCAACAACTCGCCCAGGCCTGGGGGCTCACACGCCAAGCGCTGGCACCGGCAGCCGACCGGGGCGAGGTTTTCGCGGTGAAGATCGGCAATCGGCTGTACTACCCGCGCGCATTCCTGGGGCTCGATCGCGCGGCCGTGGCCGCGGTGTGCCGTGCTCTCGGCGACCTCGGTGCCAGCGAGAAGCTGATGTTCTGGCTGCGCGAGCACGGGGCCTTGGGCGGAAAGACCGTCACCTCAGCCTTGGATGCCGGCGTTGCGATGGCCAAGGTGGAGCGGTTGGCAGCGGCCTGGGCGCGCGAGCGAGGAGCCGCGCGTGTTGCTGCGGCTGCCTGAAGCCGGAACGTTCGAGACCCTGCTTCGGCCTGTCCGGATCGAAGGTGGGTCGCTGGTGCGCCTGAGCCGGTATCCGGCCACGGAGCACTTCTGGTCTTCAGGGATCCGCCGATTCGACGACCCCGATCCCGGTCGCGTCGGCGAATTCGGGACCTGCTACACCGCCGGCTCGATCGAGATCGCCTTTGCGGAGAGCGTGATCCACGAGTCGGGCCGGTTCGTCGATGGCGCCCACGAGGTGCCCGCTGCCGAGCTCACCGGGCGGTCGGTGGTGCGCTTTGCGTGCGATCGGCGCAAGACACTGGTTCTGGCCGACCTGACGGGGGCGGCGCTGAAGGCCCTGGGCCTGAACAACGACATCAGTGCGTCGGCCGACTACGCGGTGAGCCAGGCGTGGGCGCAAGCCATTCACGATGCCGACCCCCAATGGCAGGGCATCCGCCATGTGTCACGCCAGATGAACAAGGGCTTCGCCTGCGCGATCTTTGAGCGGAGCGGGCTGCGGAGGCTTCGGGTCGAGAAGCTCGAACGAGGGCAGGTGGGCGCGCCTTGTGACCAGTTCAACGTCACCGCTGTTTGAGCCCGCGTCAGGCGGATGGCGATCTTCGGCGGACGTTGCGAAACCTGTGTCGCGGTGGGGTGCTATGCACGCTTCCCGGGCTTTCGCGGCACGGTGTCTTTCCCGTCGCGCAGTTGATCGAGATAGTCGGCCCACGTTTGCAGCATCTCGCGCCGCTGGTCGACGAACTCCGTCCTGTTGTAGGCCCGGCCCAGGCTGTCGCGCACGGTGTGCGCCAACTGAGCCTCGATCACATCCGGGCTGTAGCCCAGCCGCTCGTGCAGCATCGTGCGCGCCGTCGCGCGGAAGCCGTGGCCGGTGACCTCGTCGGCCGAGAAGCCCATCGCACGCAGCGCCGCGTTGACCGTGTTCTCGCTCATCGCGCGGTCGTGGTGGCGCTCGCCGCGGAAGACCAGCTTGCCCTGGCCGGTGAGGGCCTGCAGCTCGCGGAACACGGCAATGGCCTGTCGCGGCAGCGGCACCAGGTGCGGCGTGCCACTCATCTTCTGCCGCAGCTCGCGCTTCATGCGGGCGGCGGGGGCACCGACCACAGCGCCCCGTCGAGGTCGATCTCCGGCCACTCGGCGTAGCGCAGCTCGCCGGGGCGCAGCAGCAGCATCGGCGCCAGCTTCAGCGCCGCCCGGACCACCGGCGTGGCCGCGTAGTCGTACATCGCCCGCAGCAGCTCGTCCAGGCGCTTGGGCTCGACGATGGCCGGAAGGTGCTTCGGCGTGGGCTGCCGCAGGGCGTCCTTGAGTTCGCGGGCCGGGTTGAACTTGGCGTGGCCCGTGGCCACGGCGTAGCCGAAAACCTGGCCGGAGTCCTGCAGCGCTCGGTGGGCCGTCTCGATGACGCCGCGCGACTCGACGCGCCGCATCACCTCCAGCAGTTGGGGGCCGGTGATGTCGGCGCACGGGACCCGGCCGATGTACGGGAAGACATCCGTTTCCAGCCGCGCAATGACCTTGTCGCCGTAGCTTTTGGACCAGCCGTCGCGCCGCACGGCGAACCACTCGCGGGCCACCGCTTCAAACGTGCCGACTGCGGGAAGGCCCTGCGCCTGGCGCTCCTCGGCCACGCGCTCCACCGCCCACATCTCGCGCTCGGCCTTGCGCTGCTGGTTGGGGCAAAGCCTTCGGCCAGCAGTTGTCGGGCCGCCTCGGCCTTGCGGCGCGCCAGGGCGAGCGAGGTGTCCGGGAAGGTGCCCAGCGTGAGCGTGTTGCGCTTGCCCTGGAATCGGTAGTCCAGGCGTCAGCTGTGCATCCCGCTCTTGGCGAACAGGTGCAAAACCAGGCCGTCGCCGTCGCCGTCGACCAGCCGCTTGCGCGGGTCGTCCTGCTTCACCGCCCGGATGGTGGCCTCGGAGGAGATCAGATTGCGTGGCATGGAGTAAAACGGCGTTCTCGGGCCGCCTACGACACCGTTACACCTGTCTTTACTCCATCACGCCGGAACCGGACGAGATTCCACGAGACCGTCGTGGACATGAAAAAGCCCCAAGTGCTTGATTCTTGGGGCTTTTTGGATGTTCCGGGACCTGCTGGGAAGTCCTGAAACGAAGGTCTTGGTGGCCTGGGGCGGAATCGAACCACCGACACGCGGATTTTCAATCCGCTGCTCTACCAACTGAGCTACCAGGCCGTGTAGAGCCGGCGATTATAGACAGCTTTTCAGAGCGGCCCGCCGCGCTTGTTGCGGCTGAGGTCGACGCCCAGCTGCTTGAGCTTGCGGTACAGGTGCGTGCGCTCCAGGCCGGTCTTCTCGGCCACGCGGGTCATCGAGCCGTTTTCCTTGGCCAGGTGGAACTCGAAGTAGCTCTTCTCGAAGGCGTCGCGGGCCTCGCGCAGCGGGCGGTCGAGGTCGAAGGTCTGCTGCGACAGCGGGCCCTGCGGCACCGCGGGCATCGGCGGGCTGGCCTGGCCGGTGGTCACCAGGCCGTCGAGCGAGCCGTTGCCGCCGACCAGTTCGCCGCGGTAGCCCGCGGGCAGCGGGGCGCCGACGCTGGTGCGCGGCACCGGCTTCACCAGCGCCTGCTCCACGGCGCGCAGCAGTTTTTGCAGCGTGATGGGCTTCTCGAGGAAGGCGGTGGCGCCGTACTTGGTGGCCTCCACCGCGGTGTCGATGGTGCCGTGCCCGCTCATCATGATGATGGGCATGTTGAGCATGCTGGCCGCGCCCCATTCCTTGAGCAGCGTGATGCCGTCGACGTCGGGCATCCAGATGTCCAGCAGCACCAGGTCGGGCCGCAGGCGCTCGCGCACGGCGCGTGCCTCGGCGGCGTTTTCGGCCAGCTCGACGGTGTGCCCTTCGTCGGACAGGATCTCCGACAGCAGGCCTCGAATGCCCAGTTCGTCGTCTACGACAAGTATCGTTGCCATGCGTCTCTCAGGTCCGCTGCGCGGCGGGCTCGCCCTGGGGTCCAGGCGCGGGGCCGGAAGGCGCGGCCGCGGCGAAACGCGAAAATGATAACGAAACCTGCGCACCGGTCACCGGGGACTCGGTCGCTGCGTCGGCTTGCAGGTTCGCGATGCGCACGCGGGCGCCATGTTCTTCGGCGATTTTCTTGACCACTGCGAGCCCCAGTCCCGTGCCTTTGGTCTTGGTGGTGATGTAGGGCTCGAAGGCGCGCTTGAGCACCTTGTCGCTGAACCCCGGGCCATTGTCGCTGACCTTCAGGCGCACGGCGCGCAGCTCGCCGGTCTCGCTGCGCGCCGATTCGGTGGCCACGCGCACCAGGCCGTCGGGCCGGTCGGCCACCGCGTCCAGCCCGTTCTGCACCAGGTTGTGCACCACCTGGCGCAACTGGCTGGCGTCGCCCTCGATGGCCGGCAGGGCGGCCTGCAGCCGCAGTTCGATGCGGCCCTGCTCGTGGGCGGCGGCGTACAGCGCCATCACGTCCTGCACCAGGGTGTTCAGGTCCAGCGGCTCCAGCCGGGCGGCGGGCAGGCGGGCGTAGTCGCGGAACTCGTCCACCAGCTGCTTCATCGCCTGCACCTGGGCCACGATGGTGGCCACCGAGCGCTTGAGCATGGCCTGGTCGGTGCCTTCCAGCTTGGCCTCGAGCTTGTGCTCCATGCGCTCGGCCGACAGCTGGATGGGCGTGAGCGGGTTCTTGATCTCGTGGGCCAGGCGGCGCGCCACCTCGGCCCAGGCCACCGAGCGCTGGGCCGACACCACCTCGGTGATGTCGTCGAACACCAGCAGCCGCGCATCGCCGGGCAGTTGCGCGCCGCGCAGCAGCAGGTTGACGCTGGCCTGGCCGCCCAGCGGCAGCTCGAAGGCATCCTGCCAGTGGTCGCGCTCGCCGGCCTCGGGGCTGGTGCGGTGCAGCTCGCTGCGCTGCCAGATACGCTGGGCGAACTCGGCCATGCCGGGCACCTCATCGAGCTTGCGGCCGCGGTAGGCCGACAGCGGCTGGCGCAGGATGCGGGTGGCGCCGGGGTTCACGGTGTCGATGCTGCCATGGCGGTCGAACACGATGACGCCGGCGGTCAGGCTGTCCAGGATGGTCTGCAGCCGGGTGCGCGCGCCTTCGAGCTGGGCCACGCCGCGCTGCACCTGTTCGCGCGCGTCCGACAACTGCTCGGTCATGTCGGCGAACGACCGGGTGAGGCCGCCCAGTTCGTCGCGCGACGCGAACACCGGCCGCGCGGTGAGGTCGCCGGCGGCCACCTGGCGCACGCCGTCGGCCAGCAGGATCATCGGGCGCACGATCTGGTTGCCCAGCATCACCGCCAGCAGCACCGCGCCGAAGATGGCCAGCACGCCGGCCAGTGTCAGCGTGCCGATGTACATGCGGCGCAGGCCGTCGCGGGCGATGGCCCGCTGCTGGTACTCGCGGTAGGCGCCCTGCACGGCCAGCGCATTGGCCACCACCGGTGCGGGCACCGGCTGCACCACCATCAGGAAGCGGTCTTCGGCCGAGGCCAGGCTGATGTCGTTGTTGGGGATCAGCGCCAGCGCGCGCACCAGCGCGTGCGGCTTGGCGCCGGGCTTGGCCTCGTCGTCGAAGCCTTCGAGCTGGCTGGCGCTGCGCCCGGCGCGGGCCTGGCGCAACAGCGCGGGCGACGGCCGCTCGGGCACCATGGCCGACGCACTGCCGCCGGCCATCGCCAGGATCTGGCCCGAGGGGCCGACCAGCACCACGTCGCGCACGGCCAGTTGCTCGCGCACGCGCTCGAGCGCCAGCGGGCCGACGACGGTGCGTTGCTCGGCCAGCCGGTCGGCCGAGCCGCGGGCCTTGGCCGACAGGTCGGCGGCCATCGCATCGAGCGTGCCGCGGCCCAGGGCCAGGCCGGCGTCCAGCGCGCCGGCCACCTGCTGGTCGAACCAGGTGTCGATGCTGCGGGCCACGAACTGGTAGCTCACGGTGTAGATCAGCACGCCCGGGATCACGCCCACCAACGCGAAGATGCCTGCGAGCTTCGCCAGCAGCCGGCTGCCGAACTTGCCGCGCCGCCAGCGCACCACCAGCCGCAGCGCGGCCAGGCCGATGGTCAGCAGCAGCATCGCGGCCACCGCCACGTTCACCCAGTACAGCCAGACGAAGTGCCGCTCGAGCAGCTGGCCGGCGGTGCTGAGCGACAGCAGGTACACCAGCACCAGCGAGGTGCCCACCACGGCCACCATCGCCACCAGCAGCGCCCAGCGCGTGGACTTGGTCATGGAGCCAGGTCGGACAGTCGCAGCGTGCGTTCGATGCCGAGCTTCCAGTCGGAGCCGATGTCGATCTGCATCGGCTGGGGCAGCTGGTTGCGGTCGATCTGGAAGCTGAACTCGACGTAGTAGCGCTCGCCGGGCTCCAGCCGGTCGGCCTCGACCAGGCGCCAGCCGCTGACACGGGTGAGCTGGGCCATGGCCTCTGGCAGTGCGCCGAAGTTCTGCGACAGCCCACCCAGGCTGACGCGCCAGCTCGAGGTGAGCGGCTGGTACGACAGCCGCCAGTTGCGGGTGACGCGGGCCAGGCGCTCGTCGCGCCAGTACCAGCGGTTGCGGTAGACGGCGGCCTGGGCGACGAAGTACAGCGGCACGCCGCGCTGCAGGGCGTCTTCGATGGCCGGCGTGAGCGTGAGGCGGGCGTGGTACTCGAGCGTCAGCGCGCCGTCCAGCCGCTGCGCGTGCAGGCTGGTGAGCTCGACGCCCTGCGCGCGCGCGCCGAAGGCAGCGCCGAGCAGCACCAGCACCGACAGGCATCGGGCAGCGGCGCGCAGCAACAGCAGCGACAGGTGCGGGAGGGAACGGCGCATCGGGACACGTCGGACTCGGTTTTTACAGGTGCTCGGGCTTGCGGAGCAGGGCGTAGAAGAAGCCGTCCCCGGTGGCCTGGGGCGCTTGGGAGGCGGCTGGTGGATTGTCCGGCAGGCCCGGCAGGTGACCCGGCGACGTGGGGTCGAGCCGGGGCTTGTCGGCGGCATGGCGTTGCAAAAAAGCGTCGATCTGGTCCTGGCCCTCGGCGCGGAAGATCGAGCAGGTGGCGTACACCAGCCGCCCGCCGGGGGCCAGCAGCGGCCACAGCGCATCGAGCAGCGCGGCCTGCTGGCGGGCCAGCGCGGCGATGTCGTCGGGCCGGCGCAGCCAGCGCACGTCGGGGTGGCGGCGCACGATGCCCGAGGCCGAGCAGGGCGCGTCCAGCAGGATGGCGTCGAAGGGCCGGCCGTCCCACCAGCGCGACGGTTGGCTGGCGTCGGCCGCCTGCAAACGGGCCTGCAGGTGCAGGCGGGTCAGCGTGTCCTGCACCCGCACCAGGCGCTGGCCGTCGCTGTCCAGCGCCAGCAGGTCGAGCTCGGCCAGTTCCAGCAGGTGGGCGGTCTTGCCGCCGGGCGCGGCGCAGGCGTCCAGCACATGGGCGCCGGGCGGCAGGCCGTCGCCCAGCAGCAGCGGTGCGGCGCGCTGGGCGGCCAGGTCCTGCACCGAGACGTCGCCCTCGGCGAAGCCCGGCAGTTCGGTCACCGGGCAGGGCCGCTCCAGCCACACCGCGTGTGCGCCGACCACCCGCGCCGGGCGACCGGCCGCGGCCAGGCGCTGCACGTAGGCATCGGCCGTGCCGCGGCGGGCGTTGACGCGCAAGACCATCGGCGGGTGCTGGTTGGCCGCCTGCAGCAGGGCCGTCCACTGCGTGGGCCAGTCGCGGCGCACGCGCTCGATCCACCAGGCCGGGTGCTGGTAGGCGGCCTCGGGCTGGCGGCTGGCGGCGGCCACCAGCGCGTCGCGCTCGCGCAGGAAGCGCCGCAGCACCGCGTTGATGAAGTTGGCCGCCGCCGGCGTGCGGTGGCGCGCCGCCGCCACGGCCTGGTCGACAAGGGTGTGCTCGGCATACGGCGGGTCGCTGCCGGGCCAGGCCAGCGCCAGGGCGCTGACCAGCAGCGCGTCCACCCGCGGCGGCGGCGGCTTGGGCGCCACCAGCGCGCGCACCGCCTGTGCGCCGCCCCACCAGCGCAGCACGTGGAAGGCCAGCGCCTGCGTGCCGGCACGCAGATCGGGCGGGCAGCGGGCCAGCAACTCGGTCAGCGATCGGCCGGCGTGCACCGCGGCCACCGCGTCGGCGGTCTGGTCGAGCAGGCGCGCCAGCGGTGGCGATGGCAGGGTCATCGGGGCAGTCTATCCGGTGGGTTGGCGCTGCTGCGGCCACCTGCCGGCCCCATGCCGACCCCATGCCGCGCCAGTGCATGGGCACGAGGCAGGCACGGGCCGGGGCCCCGCTGCACAATGGGCCGGTTGCCGCTCAACCACCCCGGCGGGCTCCAGTCGGCCGGGCACGAACCCCATGTCCATCTTCCGCAGCGAAGACGAACTGGCTGCCCTGCCAGCGTCCGAACGCATCCGCTACCGCCTGGTCGGCGCCGATTGCCGCTACCACGCCAACGACAACATCGCCGAGCACATCCGCGAGGGCGAACTCGAGGAGCTGCGTGCCGAGGTGGCCGCCAAGATGCAGGGCGTGCTCGAGTCGCTGGTCATCGACACGGTGAGCGACCACAACACCCACGAGACGGCCAAGCGCGTGGCCAAGATGTTCATCGAAGAGGTGTTCCGCGGCCGCTACGTGCCGATGCCCTCGGTCACCGAGTTCCCCAACTTCTCGCGCCTGAACGAGCTGATGATCGTCGGCCCGATCACCGTGCGCAGCGCCTGCTCGCACCACCTGTGCCCCATCCTGGGCCGGGTGTGGATCGGCATCCTGCCCAACGAGCATTCCAACCTGATCGGTTTGAGCAAGTACGCCCGCGTGTGCGACTGGGTGATGACGCGCCCGCAGATCCAGGAAGAGGCGGTGGTGATGCTGGCCGACGCGCTGCAGGAGCGCGTCAAGCCCGACGGCCTGGCCATCGTGATGGAAGCCGACCACTTCTGCATGCACTGGCGCGGCGTGAAGGACGACGACACCGCGATGACCAACAGCGTGATGCGCGGGGCCTTCCTGAAAGACCCCAACCTGCGGCGCGAGTTCCTGTCGCTGCTGTCCAAGAAGACCCACCCCTGACCGCTGGAGCCATGAACATGATGTTGGTCCGATTGATGTACGCCAGCCGTGCCGCCGCCGACGTCGGCCAGGACGAACTGGTCGCGATCCTGCGGCAGAGCAAGCAGAACAACCCGGCCGTCGGCATCACCGGCCTGCTGTGCTTTTCGGGCGGCGTGTTCATCCAGGCGCTCGAGGGCGGCCGTGCGGCGGTGAGCCACCTGTACAACCGCATCGCCGCCGACAAGCGGCACACCGACGTGGTGCTGCTCAGCTACGAGGAGATCGGCGAGCGCCGCTTCGCCGGCTGGTCGATGGGCCAGGTGAACATGGGGCGATTGAACCCGGCCTTGCTGCTGAAGTACTCGGCCACCGCGGTGCTCGATCCGCACTCGGTGTCGGGCAAGATCTCGATGTCGCTGTTCGACGAGCTGGTGGCCACCGCGTCGATCATGGGCGAGCGCGGATAACGCTCGACTACAGCGTGCCGCCGCGCTGGAAGCCGAACACGCGCACCAGCAGCCGCGTCGGAAACTGGTCGAGCGCCAGGTTGTAGGCCGACGCCGCCTCGTTGAAGGTCTGCCGCGCGAAACGGTCGCGCGGTGCCAGGTCGGCCAGCGTGCGCAACTGCGTGGCCACCGTCTCGTTGGCCTTCAGGTGCGCATGCTGGTCCACCAGCGCCAGCAGCCGCGACTGCGCCGCGCCGATGGCCGCCTCGGCCTTGGCCAGCACGGCGGGCGGCTCTTCGGCGGCGGGGCGGCGGCGCAGCACCTCGGCGGCGGTGGCCACCTGCACCTGCGCGGCCACCATCGCATCCAGCGCCGGGCGCTCGGTGGCCAGCGTGGGCTCCACGGCGTCGAGCAGCGCGCCCAGCGCCTGCTGGCGCGCCTGGATCAGCGCATCGAGTTGTTGCCAGGCCGTGCCGATGGCGCCGCGCAACGCGGTGATGCGGTTGTACGCGCCGAGCATCCAGAAGCCGAGCACCGCCGCGGCGGCCAGCCAACCCCAGGGTAGATGGGTCATGAAAGGCGCCCCGCCACCCAGGCGGCGTGGCCCTCGGCGCGCAGTCGGCAGGCCGGGCACTCGCCGCAGCCGTGGCCCCAGGCGTGGCGTTGGCCGCGATCGCCCAGGTAACAGGTGTGGGTGTGCTCGGCGATCAGCGCGGACAGCGGCTCGCCGCCCAGCGCATGCGTCAGGGCCCAGGTCTGCGCCTTGGTCAGCCACATCAGGGGGGTTTCGATGGTCATGGGCGCGTCCAGGCCCAGCGACAGCGCCACCTGCATCGCCTTGAGCGTGTTGTCGCGGCAGTCGGGGTAGCCGGAGTAGTCGGTTTCGCACATGCCGCCCACCAGCACGCTGGCGCCGCGCCGCGTGGCCAGCACTGCGGCCACGTTGAGGAACAGCAGGTTGCGCCCGGGCACGAAGGTGTTGGGCAGGCCGCCCGCCTGCATCTCGATGGCCCGCTCGCGCGTCAGCGCGGTGTCGCTGAGCTGGCCCAGCAGCGCCAGGTCGAGCAGGTGGTCATCGCCCAGCCGCGAGGCCCAATTCGGAAAGGCAGTGGCCAGTGCGGCCCGCACCACCGGCCGGCAGTCGAGCTCGATGCGGTGGCGCTGGCCGTAGTCGAAGCCGACCGTCTCGACCCGCGCGAAGCGTTGCAGGGCCCAGGCCAGGCAGGCGGTGGAATCCTGGCCGCCGCTGAACAGGACGAGGGCGGTGCGCGGGTCGGTGGCGGCCGTCGCGAGTGGCGTCACCCGCGCACCTCGCCCTGGCCCAGCACCACCCACTTCATCGACGTCAGGCCCTCCAGCCCCACCGGCCCGCGGGCGTGGAACTTGTCGGTGGAGATGCCGATCTCGGCGCCCAGGCCGTACTCGAAGCCGTCGGCGAAGCGGGTGCTGGCGTTGACCATCACGCTGGCCGAATCGACCTCGCGCAGGAAGCGCATCGCGTTCGGGTGATTGGTGGTGAGGATCGCGTCGGTGTGGTGCGAGCCATGGCGGTTGATGTGCGCGATGGCTTCGTCCACGCCGGCCACCACCTTGATGCTGATGATCGGCGCCAGGTACTCCTCGGCCCAGTCGGCCTCGGTGGCGTCGGCCAGGCGGGCGTTGGGCACGGCGGCCAGGGCGGCGCGGGCGGCGGCGTCACAGCGCATTTCCACACCCTTGGCCGCGAACACCGCACCGATGCGTGGCAGGAAGGCGGCTGCCTGCGCCGCATGCACCAGCAGCGATTCGGCGGCGTTGCAGGGGCTGTACTTCTGCGTCTTGGCGTTGTCGGTGACGCGCACGGCCAGATCGAGGTCGACCTCGGCGTCGACGTAGACGTGGCAGTTGCCGTCGAGGTGCTTGATCACCGGCACCCGGGCCTCGGCGCTGATGCGCTCGATCAGGCCCTTGCCGCCGCGCGGGATGATCACGTCCACGTACTCGGGCATGGTGATCAGGCGGCCGACGGCGGCGCGGTCGGTGGTCTCGACCAGCTGCACCGCGTCGGCTGGCAGGCCGGCGTCGACCAGCGCGGCCTGCACCAGGCGCCACAGCGCCAGGTTGCTGTGCAGGGCCTCCGAGCCGCCGCGCAGCACGGCGGCGTTGCCGCTCTTGATGGCCAGCGAGGCGGCCTCGATCGTCACGTTGGGGCGGCTCTCGTAGATCATGCCGAACACGCCCAGCGGCACCCGCATCTGGCCCACGCTGATGCCCGACGGGCGGCGCTTGACGCCGGTGATCTCGCCGATGGGGTCGGGCATCGCGGCGATCTGCTCGCAGCCTTCGGCCACGGTGTCGATGACGGCCGGCCCGAGCTTCAGGCGGTCGACCATCGGCTCGGCCAGGCCGGCGGCGCGCGCGGCGTCCAGGTCGCGGGCGTTGGCGCCCTGCAGGTCGGCCGAGGCGGCGCGCAGGCGCTGCGCCAGGCCGCGCAGTGCGGCGTTCTTGGCCGCGGTGCCGGCGGCGGCCATGGCGGTGGACGCGGCGCGGGCGGCCACGCCCACATGGGCCATGTACGCAGGGATGTCGGTCGGGTTCATGGCCCGATTTTCCCAGATCGGCCGCGCGGCGGTGCGCAGGCCGGGCGTCGCGCACCGATTGCATGCGGCTTGGCGGCCGCTTTGTATGCAATCCGCCCCAGTGCAGTGCATGGCGGGGCCTGGGCGGCTGGCACATCGATTGCAAATGCCGTCGCCCATGCAGGGCAACGCATGAACGACTCCCGGCTCGAGCTGGTGCACCTGGTCAAGCGCTATGGCCAGACCACCGCCGTCGACGGCATCGACCTGACCATCGCGGCGGGCAGCTACTGCTGCCTGCTGGGCCCGTCGGGCTGCGGCAAGACGTCCACGCTGCGCATGATTGCTGGCCACGAGATCGCCACCGAGGGCGACATCCTGCTCGGCGCGCGCAACATCACCGAGCTGCCGGCGGCCGGCCGCGGCACGGCGATGATGTTCCAGAGCTACGCGCTGTTCCCCCACCTGTCGGCGCTGGACAACGTGGCCTTCAGCCTGAAGATGCGCGGCGTGGCCAAGGCCCCGCGGCAGGCCAAGGCGGCCGAACTGCTGGAGCGCGTGTCGCTGGGCGCGCTGGCCGCGCGCAAGCCGGGCGAGCTGTCGGGCGGCCAGCAGCAGCGCGTGGCGCTGGCGCGCGCGCTGGTCACCGAGCCCAAGGTGCTGCTGCTCGACGAGCCGCTGTCGGCGCTCGATCCCTTCCTGCGCATCAAGATGCGAGCCGAGCTGAAGGCCTGGCAGACCAGCCTGGGCATGACCTTCGTGCACGTCACCCACTCGCAGGAAGAGGCCATGGCGCTGGCCGACCAGGTGGTGGTGATGAACCACGGCCGCATCGAGCAGAACGCCTCGCCGCATGCGCTGTTCAACGCGCCGCGCAGCGAGTTCGTGGCGCGCTTCATCGGCGGCCACAACGTCATCCCCGCCGGGCGCGGCCTGGTGGCCGTGCGCGCCGACCGCACGCGCCTGTCGCGCACGCCGCTGCCCGAGGGCGACACCGCGCTGGCGGCCACCGTGCGCGGCGTCGAGTACCAGGGCACCTACGTGCTGCTCACGCTGGCCAGCGCGCGCGTGCCCGAGTTCAACGTCGTGCTGTCCGAGGCCGAGTTCGACGCCGCGCCATGGCAGCCCGGCGACAGCGCCTGCGCCCATTGGGACGCAGCCGAAGGCCACCTGCTGGCCGCCTGAACGAACCACCCGCGCCCGCCGCTTCGCCCTGGCGCTGCCCCCGTCCTGTCCCCGCCCATCACACCAAGGAGAGAGCACCCATGACCGACCCCAAGGACCCCAAGGCACTTCTTGCCGCCGACGGCCAGCGCCGCACCCTGCTCAAGGGCACGGCCGGCATCCTGGCCACCGGCCTGTTCCCGGCCGTGCATGCGCAGGAGAAGATCACCCTGCGCTACCTGGGCACCGCGGTGAACCAGGACAAGGCCATCGCCGAGAAGTTCAAGGCCGACACCGGCATCACGATCCAGTACGTGGCGGTCAACACCGACGAGGTGACCAAGCGCGCCGTCACCTCGCCCAACAGCTTCGACCTGATCGACACCGAGTACTTCTCGCTGAAGAAGATCGTGCCCACCGGCAACCTGAAGGGCATCGACGTCAAGAAGATCAAGAACGCCGACAAGATCACCCCGCTGTTCACCACCGGCCTGGTCGGCGGCAAGGCGGTGGGCGACCAGGGCACCGCGCCGAAGAAGGTGATCTTCCTCGAGGGCGAGAAGAGCAAGGTCTTCGCCAAGTCGCCGACGCAGTTCATGAGCCTGATCCCCACGGTCTACAACGCCGACACGCTGGGCATCCGCCCCGACCTGATCAAGCGCCCGATCGAGAGCTGGAAGGAACTGCTCAACCCCGAGTTCAAGGGCAAGACGGCGATCCTCAACATCCCGTCCATCGGCATCATGGACGCGGCGATGGTGGTCGAGGCCATGGGCCTGTACAAGTACCCCGACAAGGGGAACATGACCAAGAAGGAGATCGACCTCACCATCAAGACGCTGATCGAGGCCAAGAAGGCCGGTCAGTTCCGCAGCCTGTGGAAGGACTTCAACGAGAGCGTCAACCTGATGGCCTCGGGCGAGGTGGTGATCCAGTCGATGTGGTCGCCGGCCGTCACCGCGGTGCGCTCCAAGGGCATCGCCTGCACCTTCCAGCCGCTGAAGGAGGGCTACCGCGCCTGGGCCGCCGGCTTCGGCCTGCCGGCCACGTTGAGCGGCCGCAAGCTCGATGGCGCCTACGAATTCATCAACTGGTTCCTCGACGGCTGGGCCGGCGCCTACCTCAACCGCCAGGGCTACTACAGCGCCGTGCTCGAGACCGCCAAGGCCAAGATGGAGCCCTACGAGTGGGCCTACTGGATGGAAGGCAAGGCCGCCGAGAAGGACATCAAGAGCCCCAACGGCGACCTGCTGCACAAGGCCGGCGGCGTGCGTGACGGGGGTTCGTACGAACAGCGCATGGGCGGCATCGCCTGCTGGAACGCGCTGATGGACGAGAACACCTACATGGTCCAGAAGTGGAATGAGTTTGTCGCGGCATGACGATCTGCCTGCTGCGCGACCCGATATCGCAACTGCGATGCTCGCCGTACGGGTGTACGGCTGCGCTTCTCGTCGCAATCTCGGGCCGCTCGCGACGGCATCTCGCCACGCCGCGTCGCTTCGGTTAGGCCATGAAGACTGAGCATGCGCTGAACAATGGTCCGCCGGCCTGGCTGCAAGCCGGGCCGTTCGCGGCCGTGTTCGCGCTGTTCTTCGTGCTGCCGCTGCTGCTGGTGGGCGCGGTGAGCTTCTGGCCGACCAGCGACTACGAGCTGGTGCCGGGCTTCACGCTGCAAAACTACGTGTCGATCTTCGACGGCTGCGGCAACCTGGCCGAGCCCTGCGTCACGCTGAAGACCTACGCGTCCACGCTCACCTTCAGCCTGCTCACCTGGGCGGTGACGCTGGTGCTGGGGTTCGCGGTGGCCTACTTCCTGGCCTTCCATGTGCGCACGCCGGGCATGCAGACGCTGCTGTTCATCGTCTGCACCATCCCGTTCTGGACGTCCAACGTCATCCGCATGATCTCGTGGGTGCCGCTGCTGGGCCGCCATGGCCTGGTCAACCAGGCGCTGGTCGGCATGGGCTGGGTGCAGGAGCCGGTGGAGTGGCTGCTGTTCTCGCAGTTCTCGGTGGTGCTGGCCTTCGTGCACCTGTACACCATGTTCATGCTGGTGCCGATCTTCAACTCGATGATGCGCATCGACCGCTCGCTGCTCGAGGCCGCCGACGACTGCGGCGCCAGCGGCTGGCAGACGCTGTGGAACGTGGTGGTGCCGCTGTCGCGCACCGGCATCCTGATCGGCTCGATCTTCGTGCTGACGATCGTGATGGGCGACTTCGTCACCGTCGGCGTGATGGGCGGGCAGCAGATCGCCTCGGTGGGCAAGGTGATCCAGGTGCAGACCTCGTACCTGCAGTTCCCGCTCGCCGCCGCCAATGCGGTGGTGCTGCTGGCGGTGGTGCTGATGATCATCGTCGCGCTCAACCGGCTGGTCGACCTGCGCAAGGAACTGTGAGCATGTCGGGCGATCGCCGCTCCAAGGGTTTCTGGCCGCTGGCCGCGGTGTTCGGCCTGTTCGTGGTGTTCCTGTACGGGCCGGTGGTGACGATCTTCGTGCTCAGCTTCCAGGGGCCCGAGGGCGGTCTCACCTTCCCGATGCGCGGCTGGTCCACGCACTGGTACCAGTCGCTGTGGCAGGGCCTGGGCGTGGTCGACATCGGTGCGGCGCTGCGCCGCTCGCTGGCGCTGGGCACGGTGGTGATGGCGCTGACCGTGCTGCTGTCGCTGGGCGCGGGGCTGGCCTTCCGCAAGCCGCTGGCTGGTGCGCAGGGGCTGTTCTACGTCACCGTGGCCAGCCTGATCATGCCGTCGATCATCGTCTCGCTGGGCATCGGCCTGCAGTTCCGCCTGCTCGACGGCGCGCTGAAGTGGCTGCTCGACGCCGTCGGCGCCACCGGCGTGCTGGAGACCTACACCACCTCTCTGGGCCTGTACACCTCGGGCCTGGGCGCGCACCTGACCTGGACGCTGCCCTTCGGCCTGCTGATCATGTTTGCGGTGTTCAACCGTTTCAACCCGGCCTACGAAGAGGCCGCACGCGACCTCGGCGCCACGCCCTGGCAGGCCTTCCGGCATGTCGTGCTGCCGCTGATCGGGCCGTCGGTGGTGGGCATCGGCATGTTCGGCTTCACGCTCAGCTGGGACGAGATCGCGCGCTCGTCGCAAGCCATCGGCGACCTCAACACCCTGCCGCTCGAACTGCAGGGCCTGACCACCACCGTCACCACGCCGGCCATCTACGCGCTGGGCACGGTGACCACCGCCGTGTCGCTGGCCGTGGTGGGCGTGGCCTTCGGCGTGGCGGCGGCCCTGCGGCGGCGGCGGGCGGTGCGATGAAGGCGTCCCTCGCAACAGTGCCGACGCCGGCCGCCTGCACCGACGCCGACATCCACGACCAGCTCGTCGCCGCGGTGATGGACCACCGGCTGCCGCCCGGCACCAAGCTGGTCGAGGACAAGCTGGGCCAGGTCTACGGCGTGTCGCGCACGCGCATCCGCCAGGTGCTGATCCGGCTGGCGCAGTCGCAGGTGGTCACGCTGTCGCCGCACCGCGGGGCCAGCATCGCCGAGCCCAGCGTCGACGAGGCGCACGAGGTGTTCGAGGTGCGCCGCTTGATCGAGCCCACTCTGCTGCGCCGCGCCATCGCCCGCGCCAGCGCCACCGACCTGGACGCGCTGGCCGCGCTGATCGCCGACGAGGAACAGGCCCGCCGCCAGGGCCGCCACCCGGCGGCGCTGCGGCTGTCGGGCGAGTTCCACCTGCGGCTGGCGCAACTGGCCGGCCATGCCACGCTGCAGCGGCTGCTGGGCGAACTGGTGTCGCGCACCTCGCTCGTGCTGATGACCTATGGCGACGGCGCCCTGACGCGGCCGGTGCGGGCCGCCCGCGCTGCTCCCACGCCCCGCCGTGCCACGCGCTGGGTCGACGCCTGCAACTGCCACGACCACCGCGGCCTGCTCGCGGCCATGCGCCGCGGCGCCGCCGACGAGGCCGAGGCGCTGATGCTGCGCCACCTGTCGGAACTGGAGGCGGGCCTGTGCTTCGCACCGGCCGAACCCGTGCCGACCGACCTGGCCGCGCTGCTCGGCCCCGGCGCCCCCGTGGCCTGAGCCGGTCCGAACGCATCCATGCGCCTGGCCATCCTCAATCCCAACACCTCGGCCGCGGTCAGCGCCAGGCTGCTGGCCCATGCGCAGGCGCTGCTGGCCGGGCGAGGCGATGTCGAGCTCACCGCGTTGACGGCCACGCTGGGCGCCAGCTACATCGCCAGCGAGGCCGGCTATGCCATCGCCGGCCATGCCGCGCTGGACGCCTGGGCGCGCCACGTGGCCGCCGGGGGCGGGGCCGACGCGGTGCTGCTGGGCTGCTTCGGCGACCCCGGCGTCTGGGCGCTGCGTGAGACCACCGGGTTGCCGGTGGTCGGCCTGGCCGAGGCGGCGATGCGGCAGGCCGCGTTGCATGGGCGCTATGCCATCGTCACCGGCGGCGCCGCCTGGGTGCCGATGCTGCAGCGCCTGGCCGCATCGCTGGGCCTGGCCGACGGCCTGGCGGCGGTGCATGCCGTGGCGCCCAGCGGCGCACAGCTGGCGGCCGACCCGGCCGGCGCCATCGCGCTGCTGCGCGACGTGTGCGTGCGGGCCGCGCACGGCGTCGATGCGGTGATCCTGGGCGGCGCCGGTCTGGCGGGCTATGCGCAGGCCCTGGCCGCCGACCTGCCGGTGCCGCTGATCGACAGCGCCAGCGCCGGCATCGAGTGGCTCACCGGCCCGCCCCGCCCCGGCCTGCTGGCCGCACCGGCGGGCGGTGCGGCGCCGGCCTGGCAGGGGCTGGCGCCGGCGCTGCAACAATGGCTCGACCGGCCAGGCTAGTGGACCCTGCCCCGCGCATTCATGGGGGAACAACGCAGGTCCGGTGTCGGCGGATGCGGGCAAAATGGGGCGTCCTGGTTGTATCTGGAAGCAGTCATGCGCCTCATTGCCCTTGTCCTGGCCACTGCCGCCGCGCTGGCCGCCTGTGATCAGCACCGCATCGAAAAGCTCGAAGAGGGGCTGTCCACCGAGACCGATGTGCGCAGGCAGTTCGGCGAGCCCTCGCATGTCTCCGAGCGGGCCGACGGCAGCAAGGTGCTCGAGTACCCGCGCCAGCCCGAGGGCTCGACCAACTACCTCATCGTCATCGGCACCGACGGCAAGATGAGCTCGCTGCGCCAGTTGCTGACGCCGGCCAACTTCACCCGGGTGCAGACCGGCATGGCGCAGGTCGACGTGCGCCGTGCGCTGGGCAAGCCGGCCAAGACGCAGAGCTTCGCCGGCAAGCCCGACGAAGAGGTCTGGGACTGGCGCTTCCTCGACGGCCAGCAGAAAAAGGTGTTCACCGTCACCTTCGACCGCGAACGCCGCGTTCTGTCCTCGGCCACGATGGACGATCCGCGCGAGACGCTGGCCGGCGGCAGGTAGCGCCGGGCGGCCACCCAGCGACGGCGGCGCTCAGCCCAGCCGCGCCAGCACCGCCAGCCACAGCGGCGCGGTGAGCACGAAGCCCAGCGTCGACAGCACGATGGCGGTGGTGGTCTCGGCCTCCTGCGAGCGGTAGCGCTGCGCGAAGATCAATGCATTGCTGCCGGTGGGCAGCGCGGCCATCATCACCGCCACCTGCAGCGGCAGGCCGGCCAGGCCGAAGCCCCAGTGCGCCACCGCCAGCACCAGCGCCGGCAGCAGCAGCAGCTTCAGGCCGGAGATCGCCAGCGCGCCGCCCAGGGCACCGCCGACGTGGCTGTAGGCCAGCGACATGCCGATCAGCACCAGGCACAGCGGCGCCACGGCCGTGCCCAGCAACTGCAGCGTCTCGTCCAGCGCGCCGGGCAACGCCCAGCCGGTGGCGTTCCAGGCCAGGCCGGCCAGCACCGGCAGCACCACCGGGTGGATGATGGTGTTGCGCGCCGTCGTGCCCAGCGTGCGCCACAGGCTGGCGGTGGGCTCGTGCAGCGCGCGGGCGCGGGCCACGTCCAGTTCCACCAGCGCCGTGAGCACCGACAGCAGCACCAGCGCGTGCAGGCTGACCAGCGCGATGTGGATGCCCAGCCCGGCCTCGCCGAACAGCGCCGCCGCCACCGGGATGCCCACCTGGACCGAATTGCCGAACACCGCCGCGATGGCCCGCGACGACGGCGCCGCCGCGGCACGCTCGCCGGCCTCGAGGTTGGCGCCGGGCAGTGCCGGCCGGCGCCAGCGCTGCACCGCGTACACCGCCAGCATCGTGCACATCACCGGCACGAAGAACGCCACCACGGTGGCCCAGGGCATGGCGCCCAGGTCCAGCCGCGCGGTGGTGCGGAACAGCAGCGCCGGCACGAAGATGAAGAAGGCCGCGTGGCCCATCGTGCGCGCCGGGTCGGTGCCTTCGCCGGCCTGGCCCAGCCAGCGCATGCGCCCGGCGAACCAGCCGATGGCCACCGTCGCGAAGATGGCCAGCAGCTTGTGGAAGACGATCAAACTCATGCCGACCGATCATGCCCTGCGGCGGCCCGCGGGCTCATTCGCGATCCGGCAAGACCACCTTCGCGAGCCACGCCGCCACGGTGGCCGCGTCCAGGTCGATCTCCAGCTGCTTGCGCCGCGAGGCCGGGCCGCGCAGCAGACGCACCGCGCGCTTGGGGCAGCCCAGCTCGCCGGCCACCCAGTCGCACACCATCTCGTTGGCCTTGCCGTCCACCGGCGGCGCCGACAGGCGCACGCGCAGCGCGCCGTCGTGCAGTCCGTCGACGCCGGTGTGGCGGGCGTTGGGCACCACGCTCAGGTCGAGCAGGCAGGCCGTGCCCCCGCGTGCCACCAGGCAGGGCCAGTCCAGCGCCGCGGCGATCGAGGCGGCCTCGCCGGGCGGCTTCGCGCCCGGTGGCTTCGGCGCCTTGGCCATGCTCAACCAAGGATCACTTGGCAGCGGCCTTCTTCGCCGCGGTCTTTTTCGCCGCTGGCGCCTTCTCGCCACGCGGCGCGAACTCGAAGCCGACCTTGCCTTCCTTCTCGTCCCACACCAGCATGGCCTTGAACTTGCGCTTGGTGCGGTTGGAGACGAAGCCTTCGAGCTGGTCGGTGCGGCCGGTGGTCAGCAGCTTGACGGCCTGCTCGCGCGACACCGGCTGCTGCAGGATGATGCGGCCGGTCTTGAAGTCGCAGGTGACAGGCGCGCTCACCGCATGCTCGCAGGCGTAGTTGGTGCCGTGCTCGAAGACGCGGCCCTTGCACTTGGGGCACACGCCCAGGCTTTCCTGCCCGCTGAAGTCGATGGCCTCGGCCTCTCCGTCGGCGTTCTTGGCGTCGTCGCCGAAATCGAACTCGAGCTTCCAGTTGTTGATCTCGTCGTCGCGCACCAGCTTCAGCTCGGCGGTGAAGGGCCAGCCGGCCTTCGAGCGGAAGCCTTCGAGCGGGCCGATCTTCTTGTCGCGCAGGAAGGCCTCGACCTCGTGCAGCTCGAAGCTGCGCGCGCCGGGGATTTTGGTCATCGAGAAGCCGCAGCCTTCGCTGGCGCCATCGGCGCCGGTGCAGGTGAAGCGGCGGTAGTTCTCCTTCACGATGCCGCCGCAGTTGGGGCAGGGCGAGGTGAGCGTGGCGTAGTCGCCCGGGATGGTGTCGCGGTCGTATTCCTTGGCCTTGCGCACGATGCGCTCGGCCATCTTGGCGATCTCCTTCATGAAGGCGTCGCGCGACAGGCGGCCGTGCTCCATCTCGGCCAGCTGGTATTCCCAGTTGCCGGTGAGCTCGGGCTTGGTCAGGTCTTCGATCGCCAGGCCGCGCAGCAGCGTCATCAGCTGGAAGGCCTTGGCCGTGGGCACCAGCTCGCGGCCGTCGCGCAGCATGTACTTCTCGGCGATCAGGCCTTCGATCACCTGCGCGCGCGTGGCCGGCGTGCCCAGGCCCTTCTCGGCCATGGCCTCGCGCAGTTCGTCGTCGTCGATCAGCTTGCCGGCGCCTTCCATCGCGCTCAGCAGCGTGGCCTCGTTGTAGCGCGCCGGCGGGCGGGTCTTCAGCGGGTTGACGCTGACGTGCTCGTTGGCCACCACCTCGCTCGGCTGCACCGGCACCAGGTTGGCGTCTTCGTCCTGAGCCTCCTTGCCGTACACCGCCAGCCAGCCGGGGTTCACCAGCACCTTGCCGTTGGTCTGGAAGCACTGCTCGTCGCCCAGGCCCTTCACCGCGGCGGCCACCTTGGTGATGCGGGTGGTGACCATGTACTCGGCCGGCGGGTAGAACACCGCGATGAAGCGCTTGACCACCATGTCGTACAGTTTGGCCTCGGCCTCGGTCAGGCTCTTGGGCGCCTGCAGCGTGGGGATGATGGCGAAGTGGTCCGACACCTTGGCGTTGTCGAACACGCGCTTGGTGGGCTTGACGTAGCCCTCCTTCAGGCCCTTGGCGGCGTGCGGGGCCAGCGCCTTCAGCGGCCCAGGCAGGTCTTCGCCGGCGATCATCTGGAAGGTCTGCTTGACGGTGGCCAGGTAGTCCTCGGGCAGCGCGCGCGAGTCGGTCCGCGGGTAGGTCAGCACCTTGTGCTTTTCGTACAGCGCCTGCGCCAGGCTCAGCGTGGTCTTGGCCGAGAAGCCGAAGCGGCCGTTGGCCTCGCGCTGCAGCGTGGTCAGGTCATAGAGCAGCGGGCTGCTCTGGTTGCTCGGCTTGGCCTCCTCGGTGACGACACCGGGCTTGCCCAGCACCGCGTCGCCGATGGCCTGGGCATCGCGCTCGTTCCAGATCCGGTCGGCACGGCGATCGGGGTCGTCGTCCTTCTTGAACTTCGGGTCGAACCACTTGCCCTCGTAGCCGCCGGCGGCGGCCTCGAAGCCGGCCTTGATCTCCCAGTAGTCGCGCGAGACGTGCTTTCGGATCTTCTCTTCGCGCTCGACGACGATCGACAGCGTGGGCGTCTGCACCCGGCCCACGGTGGTCAGGAAGAAGCCGCCGTCGCGCGAGTTGAAGGCCGTCATCGCGCGCGTGCCGTTGATGCCGACCAGCCAGTCGGCCTCGCTGCGGCTGCGCGCGGCATCGGCCAGGCCCAGCATCTGCTGGTCGCTGCGCAGGTGGTCGAAGCCGTCGCGGATGGCCTGCGGCGTCATGCTCTGCAGCCACAGCCGCTGCACTGGCTTGGTCGACGCGCCCTTGCCGGTGGGGTCGGCGTACTGCACGATCAGGCGGAAGATCAGCTCGCCCTCGCGGCCCGCGTCGCAGGCGTTCACCAGCGCGCCCACGTCCTTGCGCTTGACCAGCTTGACCACCGCGTTCAGCCGCGTCTTGGCCTTGTCGATGGGGGCCAGGTCGAAGTGCGGCGGCACCACCGGCAGGTGCGCGAAGCTCCACTTGCCGCGCTTCACGTCGTATTCCTCCGGGGCCTTGATCTCCACCAGGTGGCCCACCGCGGAGGTGACGATGTGGGTGTCGTTCTCGAAATGTTCGGCGTGCTTCTCGAACTTGCCGGCCACGGGGGTGAGCGCGCGGACGATGTCCTGCGCCACGCTGGGCTTCTCGGCAATGATCAGTGTCTTGCTCATGGATGCGATGTGTTCCTGGTGATCGGCCCGCCCGCGCGGGTCCTTCGGGGCCCGCCCCGGCGGGGTCTGGGGCCGTGCCTACAATCCGTCCTCTTCGCGCGCGCCTGCACAGGTGTACACGCGCGCGCCCATGAATTCACTTTAACCAATGACGCCAACCCTGCAAGCCGACCGCCCGAAGTCTTCTGCCGCCACCGCCCCGGCGGGAGGCCGGCGCATCCAGGTGCGCAAGAGCGGCGTGCACGGCAAGGGCGTCTTCGCGCTGCAGCCCATCGCGGCCGGCGACACGGTCATCGAGTACACCGGCGAGCTGATCAGCTGGGACGAGGCGCTGCGCCGCCACCCGCACGACCCCACCGACCCCAACCACACCTTCTACTTCCACATCGACGAGGCGCATGTCATCGACGCCAAGGTGGGCGGCAACGCGGCGCGCTGGATCAACCACGCCTGCACGCCCAACTGCGAGGCCGACGAAGACGGCGCCCGCGTCTTCATCAAGGCGTTGCGCGACATCGCGCCGGGCGAGGAGTTGTTCTACGACTACGGCCTGGTCATCGACGAGCGCTACACCCCGGCGCTCAAAAAGCAGTTCGCCTGCCGTTGCGGCACGGCCGGCTGCCGTGGCACCATGCTGGCACCCAAGCGCCAGAAGCTGCGCGCCTGACGTCCCTCCCGACCGTCCAGCCCGCCCACCCCCAGANGCCCACCCCCAGATGCCCGACACCGATCGCCAGAACTGGGACGCCGAGACGCTGTGGCAGCGGCTCGAACCGCTGCACCCCGGGCTGACGGTCGAGGTGCTGGCCGAGGCCGGCTCCACCAACACCGTGCTGCTCGAGCGGGCCCGCCTGGGCGACACCGCCGCCAGCCTGCTGGTGGCCGAGCGCCAGACGCAGGGCCGTGGCCGCCAGGGCCGCCCCTGGCAATCGGCGCCGGGCGCGTCGCTCACCTTCTCGCTGGCGCTGCCGCTGGCTGCGGCCGACTGGTCGGGCCTGTCGCTGGCGGTGGGCCTGGCGCTGGCCGAGGCGCTCGACCCGCCGGTGCCCGGCCAGACTGCGGGGCAGGTGCCGCGCATCGGCCTGAAGTGGCCCAACGACCTGATGCTGGTGCAGCCCGACGGCCTGCCGCACAAACTGGGCGGCATCCTCATCGAGTCGGTGGCCGCGGCCGGCCAGCGCATGGCGGTTGTCGGCGTGGGCCTGAACATCGTGCCGCAGGCCCGCTCCGGCCTGCCGGTGCAGGCCCTGTCGCAGGGGTATGGCGGCGTGCAGGCGCTCCACCCTGCGCTGGACGCACCGGCCACGCTGGCCCGCGTGGCCGAGCCGCTGCTGCGCGCGCTGCTGGCCTTCCAGCAGGCCGGGTTTGCGCCGCTGCGCGAGCGCTATGCGGCGCGTGACCTGCTGGCCGGCCAGCCGGTGAGCACCTCGCTGGCCGACCTGCCCGAGGGCGTGGCCGATGGCGTCGACAGCGACGGTGCCCTGTGGGTGCGCGCGCAAGGCCGGCGCCACCGGGTAAGCAGCGGCGAGGTCAGCGTGCGGGCCACCGCGGCCGCGCCGGCCGCGGCCACCGCGGGTGGTCCCGCCGGCGGCCCCACGGCCCGGGGAGCAACGGCATGCTGAGGGCCCTGGTGCTGTTGCTGCTGCTGGTCAATGGCCTGCTGCTGGCCTGGCAGCAGGGGTGGCTGGGCGCCGCGGCGCCGGCCCCGTCGATGGCCCAGCGCGAGCCCGAGCGGGTGCGCCAGCAGGTCAATCCCGAGGCAGTGCGGGTGCTGCCGCCGGTGGCGGCCAGTGCAGCCCTGGCCGATGCGGCGCGCCGGGCGGCGGAGGCTGCGGCGATGGCGGCGTCTGCGGCTGCGTCTGGCGCCGCCGCCGCTGCGTCGGCACCGGCCTCGGCGGCGTCTGGTGTGTCAGCGGCAGCCTGCCTCGAAGCCGGTCCCTTTGCCACGGCCGAACTGCCCGCAGTCGAGCGCGCCCTGCGCGAGGCCCAGCTGCCGCCGCGCAGCTGGACCACCGTGTCGTCGCAGCGCAAAGGCAGCTTCATGGTCTACATGGGCCGCTACGCCGATGCCGACGCAGTGACGCGCAAGCTGGAAGAGCTCCAGCGCCTGAAGGTCGAGGCCGAGGCGCTGGGCCACTCACCCGAGCTGCAGCCGGGCGTGAGCCTGGGCCGCTTCGACGACAAGGGCGCGGCCGACAACGCGCTGGCCAGGCTGGTGCAGCGCGGCGTGCGCACCGCCCGCGTCGTGACGATCACCCCGACCGTGACGCTGGCCACGCTGCGCGTGCCGGCAGCCGATGCCGCGTTGCGCGACAAGCTCTTCAACCTGAAGCTGCTGCCCGCCGGCGTGGGCTTTGCCCCCTGCGCCGCCACGCCACCGAAGGCCTGAGGGCCGGCTGCCCTTCGGCCGGCGCCGCGCAGGTCAGTAGCCTGCGGCGGCGGCCTGGGCCAGCAAATCGGCCAGCCGCCCCAGCAGGTTGATGCGGTCGTTGAGGGCCGGCACCAGGTAGTACACATTGCCGCCGGCCGTGCCCACGTAGGAGCGGGTGGACGGGTAGTATCGGTGGTAGTACCCGTAGTTCACCACCGAGCGCTGGGCTGCGGGGGCGATGTACTGCGGGTACAGCGCCTCGAGGTGATTGAACACGCGGTCCGAGGCGGCCGCGTCGGCCATGGCCGCGGGGGTGGACATGGCCACCGCCGCCGCCGCGTCCAGCAGCCCGGCGCCGCAGGTGCCGATGGTGCAGTAGCACTCGATCTGCTCGGTCGCGTCGGGGGCCCGGCAGGTCACCACGTCGGGCTCGGCGCCGGTGCTCGGGAAGGGCCGTGCCGTGGCCTGCAGGGCGGTGCGCACCTGCGCCGGCGTCAGCGACGGGTTCGCCGACAGCATCAGCGCCACCGTGCCGGCCACGATGGGCGAGGCGAAGCTGGTGCCCAGCGTGGCGTCGTTGCTGTCGCTGTAGGTGTCGGCGCCCGGCGCGGTGCTGCCCGAGTTGGTGGTGGTCAGCAGCGGGTAAAGGCAGGCGCCGGTGAGGTTGACGCAGTTGCCGGCCGGCGCCGCGATGGCCGATTCGGGCCCCAGGCTGGAATAGCCCACCTTGGTGCCGCTGTGGCGCACGCCGGCCACCGCAATGGCCCCCGGGCAGTTGGCGGGCACGCCGACGGCCGTGCCGGTGTCGTTGCCCACCGCGGCCACCACGGTCACGCCGGCCGCGGCCAGCTCGGCCACCGCATCCGCATAGCTGGCCAGGCAGGCGCCGGGCGATCCCAGGCTCAGGTTGACGACGCGGGCCGGATGGAGGTTGAACACCGGGTCGCTGGACAGGCCGGCCGCCCAGCGCATGCCGGCGATGATGTCGGAGTCATAGCCGCCGCAGCGGCCCAGCACGCGCACCGGCAGCACCATCACGTTGCGGCCGGCGCCGGCCATGCCCACGGCGTTGTCGGTGGCCGCGCCGACCAGGCCCGCCACCTGTGTGCCATGCCAGCTGCTCGGCTGCGCGGCCTCGCCGCCGCTGCACTCGCCGAAGTCGGTCCAGTCACCGGGGTCGGACGGGTCGGGGTCGCGGCCGCCGCCGTCGTTGGCCGTGACGCGGTCGACGATGAAATCGCGGCCCGGGTGCAGCTTCCCGACCAGGTCGGGGTGGTTCGGGCGCACGCCGGTGTCGAGCACGGCGACGGTGATCGATGGCGAGCCCGGGGTGACATCCCAGGCGCCGACGGCGTTGACGGCCGAGACGAAGGTGCTGTCGGGCGCCCGCAGGTACCACTGGCCCGCCGAGGGCGTGATGGAGGCCTGGCCTGCGCCGAAGTACGGGTCGTTGGGCACGGCGGTCAGGCGGCGGCGCAGGTCGGGCACGGCCCATTCCACGTCGGGCTGCGCGGCCAGGCGGGCGGCGAGCTGGCTCGACGACAGGCCGACACTGCGCAGCGCCTGCGTGCGGCCACCCAGCACCGGGCCGTCGACCAGCGGCAGCGACAGCCGTGCCGCCAGCGAGGCCGCATGCTGCGGCCGCGCGGTGGCGGTTGCACTTGGGGCCGCACTTGCGGCCGCGCTTGGGGCCCCGCGAGGAGCCACGGCCAGCGCGCGCATCAGGCGGCTGTCGGCGCGGTACTTGACGATCACCCGTGCGGCCTGGGCGTCTTCCGCGGCCGGGGCCGCGGGGTGGCGCTGCGGGCCACGCTCGTTCGCGGCAGGGGCGGCCGAGGCGATCATCACCGCCGCCGCGGCGGCCAGCAGGCGGAAGATCATCGAAAGTGGAAGGGTCATCCTGGGTTCGGCGGGCAAAGCAGATCGCCCATCCTAGCCAGCCAATGTCAAGGCCCTGTGAAGAACGAGAAAGCGCCCGGCAGGCCGGGCGCTTCGGGGTGATGCCGTGAGGCGCCCGGGGACGATCAGCGCGCGACCACGCGCACCATCTCGAGCACCTTGTTCGAGTAGCCCCACTCGTTGTCGTACCAGGCGATGACCTTGATGAAGGTCTTGTCCAGCGCGATGCCGGCGTCGGCGTCGAACACGCTGGTCATGGCCTCGCCGCGGAAGTCGGTGGAGACCACCTTGTCCTCGGTGTAGCCCAGCACGCCCTTCATGGCGCCTTCGGAGGCGGCCTTCATGGCCTTGCAGATGTCGTCGTAGCTGGCTTCCTTGATCAGCTCGACGGTGAGGTCGACCACCGACACGTCCGACGTGGGCACGCGGAACGACATGCCCGTGAGCTTCTTGTTCAGCTCGGGGATCACCACGCCCACGGCCTTGGCGGCACCGGTGGAGCTGGGGATGATGTTCTCGAGGATGCCGCGGCCGCCGCGCCAGTCCTTGTTGCTCGGGCCGTCGACGGTCTTCTGCGTGGCGGTGGCGGCGTGCACCGTGGTCATCAGGCCGCGCTTGATGCCGAAGGTGTCGTTCAGCACCTTGGCCACCGGGGCCAGGCAGTTGGTGGTGCAGCTGGCGTTGCTGATGATGGCCTGGCCGGCGTAGGTCTTGTCGTTGACGCCGTAGACGAACATCGGCGTGTCGTCCTTGCTGGGCGCGCTGAAGATCACCTTCTTCGCGCCTGCGGCCAGGTGCTTCTCGCCGGCCTCCTTGGTCAGGAACAGGCCGGTGGCCTCGACCACCACGTCGGCGCCGATCTCGGCCCACTTCAGCTCGGCCGGGTCCTTCAGCGCGGTCAGGCGGATCTTCTTGCCGTTGACGATCAGCGTGTTGCCGTCCACCGACACCTCGCCCTTGAAGCGGCCGTGCACGCTGTCGTACTTGAGCATGTAGGCCAGGTAGTCGGGCTCGAGCAGGTCGTTGATGCCGACGATCTCGATATCCTGGAAGTTCTGCACCGCGGCGCGGAACACCATGCGCCCGATGCGGCCGAAGCCGTTGATGCCGATCTTGATGGTCATGAGGACTCTCCGGTGGGTGGATGTGGGAAATGCGCGGTCACGGGCACCATCACGGGCGACACCCGAGCTGGCCCTTCTTCGTGTTCTCGTGGTACTTCAGCTTGCCGGGGCAGGCCGGCTTCTCGGACGGCGCGGCGGTGCCCGGCCTGGCGCTGCAGGCGAAGGCGCCGGACTTCTTGTTCACGCTCTTGGCCACCAGCGTCCAGCCGCTCGGGCAGCTGGGGCCCTGCGNGGGGACGACGACATCGGCGGCGGGGGCGGCGCCACGACAGTGACCACGGCCTTCTGGTTCGGGCCGCTGCACTTCAGCGTGGGCAGCGCCGTCTTCGGCTCGACCATCACGGTGTAGTGGCCGGCGGCCTTGTAGGTGTAGGGCACCACCAGGTTGGCGTCCTTCTCCTGGTTGATCTTCGCGTCGGTGGTCTGGCCATCGCCGAAGTGGATGCGCACGTTGCAGTTCTGGGCCTTGCTCAGGTCGAACTGCGCCGACACCGTCACCGGTTCGCCCACCTTGGCCTGCGCCGGCTCGACCTTCACACCGAGCAGCGTCTGCGCCTGGGCCGGCAGCGCGGCGAACAACAGGCTGGCGATCAGGGCGGGCAGCGGGTACTTCATGGCGGGCCTGGGCGAAGGGGGAGGCGTCGAGCGAGCCGATTCAGCGCCGGGACAGCACCGCGCGCACGGTGGCGACCAGGTTGTCGGCGGTGAGGTGGAAGTGCTTGAACAGCTGCGGCGCCGGGGCGCTCTCGCCGTACGTGTCCACGCCGATCACCGCAGCGCAGCCGTACTTCCACCAGCCGTCGGTGACGCCGGCCTCGATGGCCACCCGCGGCAGCCCGGCCGGCAGCACGCTGGTCTTGTAGGCCACGCTCTGGCGGTCGAACACGCTGGTCGAGGGCATCGATACCACGCGCACCGCCACGCCGTCCTGCGCCAGCTGCGCCTGGGCGTGCAGCGCCAGCTGCACCTCGGAGCCGGTGGCGATGATCACTGCCTGGGCCTTCTTGCGCAGGCCCACCTCGGCCGGCTCGGCCAGCACGTAGGCGCCCTTGGCGATGTCGTCCAGCGCCGACCGGGGGGCGTAGGGCAGGTTCTGCCGCGACAGTAGCAGCGCGCTCGGCCGCGCGCGCGATTGCAGCGCCACGGCCCAGGCCACCACGGTCTCGGCGGTGTCGGCCGGGCGCCAGACGTCCAGCCCCGGGATCAGCCGCAGCGACGCGGCATGCTCCACACTTTGGTGGGTAGGGCCGTCCTCGCCCAGGCCGATGGAATCGTGCGTGAAGACATGGATCACCCGCGCCTTCATCAGCGCGGCCATGCGGATGGCATTGCGGCTGTAGTCGCTGAAGGTGAGGAAGGTGCCGCCGTAGGGGATGTAGCCGCCGTGCAGCGCCACGCCGTTCATGATGGCGGCCATGCCGAACTCGCGCACGCCGTAGTTGACGTGGCGGCCGATGTGGCCGTCGGCCATGACCACCGCGCCGTCGTCGGCGAAGCGCAGCGGTGGCGTCGACGAGGTGTTGGTGAGGTTCGAGCCGGTCAGGTCGGCCGAGCCGCCCAACAGCTCGGGCAGGGCCTTGGTGAAGGCCTCCAGCGCGATCTGGCTGGCCTTGCGGCTGGCCACCGTCTCGCCCTTGACGTGGGCGGCCACGGCGGCGTCCACCGCCGCCTGCGCGAAGCCGGCGGGCAGGTCGCCGGCCATGCGCCGCACGAACTCGGCGGCCAGCGCAGGGTGCTCGGCCTGGTAGGCGGCGAAGGTGTCCTGCCACCGATGCTCGGCGGCCTCGCCGTTGGCGCGGGCGTCCCACTGCACGTAGGCGGCCTCGGGGATCACGAAAGGCTCATGGGTCCAGCCCAGGGCCTCGCGGGTGAGCTTGATCTCGTCGGCGCCCAGCGGCTCGCCGTGGGCCTTGGCGGTGCCGGCACGGTTGGGCGAGCCGCGGCCGATGGTGGTCTTGCAGATGACCATGGTGGGCTTGGTGGCCGACGCGTGTGCGCGGGCGATGGCCAGGTCGACCGCGTCGACGTCGTGGCCGTCGACCGGGCCGACGACGTGCCAGCCGTAGGCCTCGAAGCGCTTGGCCACGTCGTCCACGTACCAGGGCTGCACCTTGCCGTCGATCGAGATGCTGTTGTCGTCGTACAGGGCCACCAGCTTATTGAGCTTCCAGGCCCCGGCCAGCGCGCAGGCCTCGTGGCTGATGCCTTCCATCAGGCAGCCGTCGCCCAGGAAGGCGTAGGTGCGGTGGTCGACGATGGTGTGGCCGGGCCGGTTGAACTCGGCCGCCAGCAGCTTCTCGGCCAGCGCCATGCCCACCGCGTTGGTGATGCCCTGGCCCAGCGGCCCGGTGGTGGTCTCGACGCCCGGGGTGACGCCCACCTCGGGGTGGCCCGGCGTCTTGCTGTGCAGCTGGCGGAAGTTGCGCAGCTCGCTCAGGGCCAGGTCGTAGCCGGTGAGGTGCAGCAGCGCATAGATCAGCATCGAGCCGTGGCCGTTGGACAGCACGAAGCGGTCGCGGTCGGCCCAGTGCGGGTTGGCCGGGTTGTGCTTGAGATGCCGGCCCCACAGTGCGACGGCGATCTCGGCCATGCCCATCGGCGCGCCGGGGTGGCCGGAGTTGGCCTGCTGCACGGCGTCCATCGCCAGCGCGCGGATGGCGTTGGCCATCAGGGAGGTGTCTTGGGAGAGGTTCGAGGCCATGCGCAGCGCCGTGAGGCGGGTTGGGGAGGGGGGGGCCGATCGGGGGAGCGAACCAGCGATTTTAGCGGCCCGATAATCCGCGCCCATGCAGGGTCTGCACCTCACCGCCGATGCCAGCGGCTGCCCGACCGGCGCGGCGGCCCTGCGCGAGCCCCTCGCGCTTCGCGCGTTGTGCCTGGCCGCGGTGGCCGAGGCGGGCCTGACGCCCGTGGGCGAGCTGTTCCACCGCTTCGATGGCCAGGTGGGTGGCGGTGGGGTCACCGGCGTCGTGTTGCTGGCCGAATCGCATCTGGCGGTGCACACATGGCCCGAGCTCGCCGCGGTGACGCTGGACGTCTACGTGTGCAACTTCGGCGCCGACAACTCCGACCGGGCCGAGCGGCTGCTGGCCGCCCTGTTGGCGGCGTTTCAACCGGCCTCGGTCGACCGCCAGCAACTGCGGCGCGGCCGCCTGCCGGGCGCCGGCCCCGCTGGCGCGCCTTGACTTGTCTCAAGCCGCGCGGCGCTGATCGGCGCCATGCTCGGGGTCCGAACGATGCCCGGGCTCCGACCATGCGCCACGCCTCCCTTTCCGTCATCCACGATGAGCACCAGGCCCTCGCGGCGATGCTGCGCTCGCTGTCGATGCTGGTCGACCAGTCGCGGCGCGAGCACAAGCTGCCGCCCTTCGACGTGCTGCGCGCGATGCTGTTCTACGTCGACGAGTTCCCCGAGCGCCTGCACCACACCAAGGAAAGCGACCTGCTCTTCCCGAAGGTGCGCGAGCGCTGCCCCGAACTCGGCGAGGTGCTCGACCGGCTGGACGCCGACCACGGCCGCGGCGAGGCGGCGATCCGCGAGCTCGAGCACCTGCTGCTGGCCTTCGAGGTGATGGGCGAATCGCGCCGCCAGGCCTTCGAGGACGCGGTGCAACGCTACATCGATGCCTATCTGCGCCACATGGCCATCGAGGAGACCGAGATCCTGCCGGCCGCCCGCAACCACCTGACCGAGGCCGACTGGGTCGACCTCGACGTGGCCTTCGCCGCCAACAAGGACCCGCTCACCGGCCACGAGGCCAGTGCCGAGTACCAGCCGCTGTTCCGCAAGATCGTCATGACGGCCCCGGCGCCCATAGGGCTCGGCTGAGCCCCTGCGGCGCCCGCTGGCGGGCCCCTACACTGCGGGCCCGATGAGTGCCCCCCGCAACCTTCCCGCCGTGATCCTGGCCGCCGGCCGCGGCGAGCGCATGCGGCCGCTGACCGACCACACGCCCAAGCCACTGCTGCCGGTGTGCGGCAAGCCGCTGATCGAGTGGCACCTCGAGGCCCTGGCCCGCGCCGGCGTGCGCGAGGTCGTCGTCAACACCGCCTGGCTGGAAGAGCAGTTCCCGCGCGTGCTGGGCGACGGCAGCCGCTGGGGGCTGCGCCTGCGTTACTCGATGGAAGGCCGCGACCACGGCGGCGCGCTCGAAACCGCCGGCGGCATCGCCAAGGCGCTGCCCTGGCTGGGCGAGTGCTTCTGGGTCGTCTCGGGCGACGTGTTCCTGCCCGGTTTCGCGTTCGACGCGGCCGACGCCCGGCGCTTCGAGCACGGCACGCGCCTCGGACAGCTGTGGCTGGCGCCGAACGCGCCGCACCACCCCGAGGGCGACTTCGGCCTCGGCGACGACGGGCTGGCCGTGCTCGACGGCCGACCCGCGCGCCCCTGGCGCACCTGGGCCAGCGTGGGCCTGTTCCGCGCCGAGATGTTCCGGGGCATCGCGCCCGGCACCCGCCTGCGCCTGACGCCGCTGCTGCACCAGGCCATCGCCCAGCGCCGCCTGGGCGCCCAGCCCTGGGACGGCGAGTGGACCGACGTCGGCACGCCGGAGCGCCTGGCGGCGCTGGAGGCGGCCGCGCCGCGCGCTTGACCGTCAGCGTCTGGCCGGCGCCGTCACGACGGCGCCGGGCAACCCGGCGCGGCCTCAGCCCTTGCCCGCCAGCCCCAGCCGCTCGATCAGCGCCTTCTCGGCCGTGAAGCTGTCGCGCGCGAACTTGGTGTAGGCCTCGGTGTTCTTGTAGATCACCGTCTGGTCGTACTTGTCGAAGGTGGCCATCACCGCGGGGTCGTCGAGCGTCTTCTTGAAGGCGTCGTGCAGCGTGCGCACCACCGCCGGGTCCATGCCCTTGGGGCCGCAGACGCCGAAGGGCGAATCCGACACCGTCTGGTAGCCCAGTTCGTCCAGCGTGGGGATGGTCGGCCAGCGCTTGGTGCGCTTGCTGCCGTAGGTGGCCAGCAGGCGCAGCTTGCCGGCCTCGACGTGCGGGCCCCAGCCGGTGGCGTCGCTGGCACCCATCACGTGGCCGCCCAGCAGCGCCTGCATGTTGTCGGCGTTGCCCTTGAAGGGCACGTGCGTGAGCTTGATGCCGGCGCGCTGCGCGAACTCTTCCACCGCCAGGTGCGGGCTGGTGCCGATGCCGGTGGAGCCGTAGGTGAACTTCTCGGGGTTGGCCTTGGCGTAGGCCACCAGGTCGGCGACGCTCTTGATCGGCGAATCGGCCGGCACCACGAAGCCGAAGGTGTAGCCGGTGAGGCAGGCGATCCAGGTGAAATCCTTCAGCGTGTCGAACTGCACCTTCTGCATGTGCGGGATGCGGAACACGCCGTGCGGCAGCTGCGACACGACATAGCCGTCGGGCTTGGCATTGACCAGTTCGTTGGCGCCGAGCATGCCGCCGGCGCCGGGCTTGTTGTCGACGATGATCGTCTGGCCCAGGATCTTGGCCGCGCTCTCGGCCAGCGCGCGGATCACCGCGTCGGTGGAGCCGCCTGCCGGCCACGGGCAGATGTAGCGGATCGGCCGCGTCGGGAACGCCGGGGCCTGGGCCAGCGTGGGCAGCGCCAGGCCGCCGGCCGCGGCGGTGGCGCCGGCCAGGAAGGCGCGGCGGGAAGAGGGGGTGGGG
>NZ_MWLO01000142.1 GCF_002198735.1 Ideonella sp. A 288 | reverse complement strand
CGGCGCAGCCGACCGCCACAGTCAGCGCCACCGTCGGCTGCCGCCTGTCGCGCCGGGCCGCGCCGCGCCGCACCGCACCGCACCGCGCGGATCGTCGGACGGAACGACCGGCTGCAATCAGCCCGAAGACAACGACCGCGCCCAGGTCACCACTGCGGCGCCACCGTGGCGAGGTGGCTGAGCCCCAGCAGGGCCTGCAGGCCGGCTGCGATGAAGAACGCCAGGCCCAGCGGCTCGAGGCGGCGGCGCATCAGCGCGCCCAGCAGCAGCGACACCGCGGCGCATTGCAGCGGCACACGGCCCAGGCGTTGCCAGCGCTCGGCCAGCAGGGCCTCGATGGTGGCCTCGTGCTGCGCCTTGCGGCGAACAAGCGCCTGGCCTTCGTGGGCCCAGGCGGGCGTGCCTGTTGCCTGCGTGATCTGCTGTTCGACCGCGGCCAGCTCGGTGCGGGCGGCGGCCAGGCCGGGCTGGGCATCGAGCGCCACGTACAGGCCGAACTGCATCGCCAGGGCCAGCGCCCAGGCCACCGCCACACGCGGGCCGCGCCATTCGGCCAGGGCCAGCAGGGCCGATGCCAGCCCGAGCACGATGGACCCGGCGGCCACCACGCCCTCGGTCGCGTGCCAGGGCCCCACCGAGAAGCCCAGCAGCAGCACCAGCCACAGCGCCGTGGCCACGGCCACCGCCCGCACCCGCCAACGCACCGCCAGCTGGGCACTGGCCCGCCATAGCCAGGCGGCGCCCCAGGCACAGGCGGCCATCGCCGGCACCAGGCCGACCATGAAGAACAACTGCATCACCGTCTCCCACCGCAGGGCCACGGCCAAGCCGACCAGCAGCGCGAGGACGCCGGGGAACAACAGGGCGGGTGCAGGCCGGTGGATCGACATGGTCGGCGGTCGGTGGGCTGGTGTTGGTGCGGGTGGGCTGGATCGTTCGAGGGGAGCCATGGGCCTGACAGCGATGGGGCGCGGCCGTGCTCGAGCGAACTCACGGCCTTGCTTCACTGGGGGCGGCCGCCGCAGCCCAGGTCTGCCACCAAGCCAGCCCCGCCTGCCGATGATGGCCGCGCGTGGCCGGTCGCGCAGTGCGCGCAATCAATGCGGGGCGCTGCGGCGCCGTGTCGGTATCGCACCGCGGCCGCCGCGCTGTCGGCAACCGAACAATCCCCACACACCCGGCCCACCGGCAAAAAAGTGCATCGGATCAAGCACTTGGCGTGGCGGCAGGCGGTGGCACAACGCTTGCAATCGCCTCTGTCCAGATGCCTGGAGCCGCCATGAACCGCCGCCCGCAAGACCCGCCCCCCGTCACGATCAACGACACCACCCTGCGTGATGGCGAGCAGACCGCGGGCGTGGCCTTCAGCGACGACGAGAAGCTGGCCATCGCTGCCGCGCTGGACGCCGCGGGGGTGCCGGAGATGGAGATCGGCATCCCGGCGATGGGCGCGCACGAGGTGGAGTTGATCACCGCCATCGCCGCATCGACGCGGCAGGCGCGCACGATGGTGTGGGCGCGCATGGCCGCCCCCGACGTGAGCGCAGCGCTGCGCTGCGGCGCCGACATCGTGCACGTGTCGGTGCCGGTGTCCGACATCCAGCTCACCCGCAAGCTGGGCCGCGACCGCGACTGGGCGCTGGCGCAGATCCGCCACTGGGTGGGCACCGTGGCCGACGCCGGCGCGGTGGTGAGCGTGGGCTTCGAAGACGCCTCGCGCGCCGATGCCGGCTTCCTGGCGCTGGCCGCCGAGACGGCGCAGCGCTGCGGCGCGGTGCGCGTGCGCTACGCCGACACGCTGGGCCTGCTCGACCCCTTCCAGACGCACCAGCGCATCGCCGCGCTGCGCCGCGCGGTGGACCTCGACATCGAGATCCACGCCCACGACGACCTGGGCCTGGCCAACGCCAACACGCTGGCCGCGGTGCTGGCCGGCGCCACGCACGCCAGCACCACCGTCAACGGCCTGGGTGAGCGCGCCGGCAACGCCGCGCTCGAAGAGGTCGTGATGGCCCTGCGCCACCTGTACGGCCTGGAATGCGGCATCGACACCGCCGCGCTCACCGGCATCAGCGCCCTGGTGGCACGCGCCTCCGGCCGCCCGGTGGCCGCCGGCAAGAGCATCGTCGGCGCCGCGGTGTTCAGCCACGAGTCGGGCATCCATGTGGACGGCCTGCTGAAGGACCGCCGCAACTACGAGGCCTTCGCGCCCGAGGAACTGGGCCGCACGCACCAGCTGGTGCTGGGCAAGCACTCGGGTTCGGCCGCCGTGATCGACCGTTATGCCAGGCTGGGCCTGCACCTCGAGCCCGAGCATGTGCCGGTGCTGCTGGAGCGCATCCGCACGCATGTGATGGACACCAAGCGCGAGCCGTCCAACCAGGATCTCACGCATTTCTTCCTCGAGTCCTGCACGCGCCTGCCGGCGCTGGCGCAGGCCTGATGACCGCCGTTCCCCCACCGGCGCACGCCCACGCCACCACCCTGCCAGCCGACAACCACGAGGAGCAAGCCACCATGGACCCGACCCTGATCCAACGCCTGAAGGCCCTGTCCAGCGCAGAGGACTTCCTGGACTTCTTCGGCGTGCCGTACGAGCCGCGCATCGTGCAGGTGAACCGCCTGCACATCCTGAAGCGCTTCTACCAGTACCTGCACAAGACCCCGGGCCTGTCGAACCTCGACGAGATCGAGATGTTCCGCCGCTACCGCGAACTGCTGGTGCAGGCCTATGCCGACTTCGTGGCCTCCACGCCGGCCAAGGAGAAGGTGTTCAAGGTCTTCCAGGACGCCGACGGCCGCCAGAGCGTGCCGGTGAGCGCGCTGCTCGACAGCCTGGCCCAACGCCGCCCGATGGCCGCCTGAGCGGCCTTCCTCTTCCACCGCACCGGAGCCCCTCCATGCACATCGTCGTCTGCATCAAGCAGGTGCCGGATTCGGCGCAGATCCGCGTCCATCCGGTCACCAACACCATCATGCGCCAAGGGGTGCCGGCCATCGTCAACCCCTACGATCTGTTCGCGCTGGAAGAGGCCCTTCGGCTGAAGGACCAGTTCGGCGGCCGCGTCACGATGCTGTGCATGGGCCCGCCGCAGGCCGAGGACGCGCTGCGCAAGTGCATCAGCTTCGGGGCCACCGACGCCATCCTCGTCACCGACCGCGCCTTCGCCGGCGCCGACACGCTGGCCACCAGCTATGCGCTGGCCGCCGCCATCCGCAAGATCGGCCAGGAGCAGGCGGTGGACCTGGTGTTCACCGGCAAGCAGACGATCGACGGCGACACCGCACAGGTGGGCCCGGGCATCGCCAAGCGGCTGGGGATGAACCTGCTCACCTACGTGAGCCGCATCGTCGAGGTCGACCTCGACAAGCGGCGCCTGAAGGTGGAGCGGCGCGCCGAAGGCGGCGTGCAGGTGCTCGACACCACGCTGCCCAGCCTGATCACCATGCTCGAAGGCACCAACGAGATGCGCTTCGCCACCATGGACGACATGCTGCGCGCCGGCCGCTGCCCGGTGCGCAAGTGGAGCAAGGACGACGCCGGCATCGAGGACGTCGCCAAGATCGGCCTCAAGGGCTCGCCCACCATCGTCAGCAAGGTGTTCGGCGCCAAGCCGCGCAACGAGCGCGCCGACATGCAGGTGGTCGAGGACTCGAGCGTCAACGACGTCTGCCTGAACCTGCTGCAGAAGATCTTCACCACCCACCCGACGCTGGAAGAAGAAACCGTCGAGCGGCTTTCGGCCTGAAGTAGGAGCACCCCAAATGAGCGCCGCCCCCAACCCAGTCACCCCCGCCGCACCGGCCGCCGCCAAGGCCGCCGGCCGTGCCGGACGCAACACCGAGCTGCCCGAACACCTGAAGTCCTACAAGGGCATCTGGGTCTTCATCGAGCACGACCGAGGCCACGTCAACCCGGTGAGCTGGGAACTGCTGGGCGAAGCCCGCAAGCTGGCCGACAAGCTGCAGGTCAGCGTGGCCGGCGTGCTGCTGGGCGGGCCCGCCGAGCCGCTGGACGCCTTCGCGAAGGAGGCCTACACCTACGGCGCCGACCGCTGCTACATCATGCGCGACCCGGTGCTCAAGGGCTACCGCAACGAGCCCTTCACCAAGGGCCTGACCGACCTGGTCAACACCCACCAGCCCGAGATCATGCTGCTGGGCGCCACCACCATGGGCCGCGACCTGGCCGGCTCGGTGGCCACCACGCTGGGCACAGGCCTCACTGCCGACTGCACCGAGCTGAACATCGACGGCCGCGCGCTGGCCGCCACCCGGCCCACCTTCGGCGGCAGCCTGCTGTGCACGATCATGACGCTGGCCTACCGGCCGCAGATGGCCACGGTGCGGCCGCGCGTGATGCAGATGCCGCGCCGCGACGACACGCGCACCGGCGACGTGGTCGAGATGCCGCTGGGCATGATCGAGACCGACATCGTCACCAAGCTGGTCGACTTCATCCCCGACGCGACGCGGCAGACGATCAACCTGGCCTACGCCGACATCATCGTCACCGGCGGCAAGGGCCTGAAGAACGCCGACAACTTCAAGCTGGTGTGGGACCTTGCCCGCGTGCTCGGCGCCGAGGTGGGCGCCACCCGCGCGGTGACGCAGGCCGGCTGGACCGAGACCGAGCGCCAGGTGGGCCAGACCGGCAAGACGGTGCGGCCCAAGCTCTACATCGCCGCCGGCGTGTCGGGCGCGATCCAGCACCGGGTGGGCATGGAGGGCTCGGACGTGATCGTCGCGATCAACACCGACCCCAACGCGCCGATCTTCGATTTCGCGCACCACGGCATCGTCGGCAACGCGATGCAGGTGCTGCCGGTGCTCACGCAGGCCTTCCGGGCCCACCTCGACAAGCGCGTGCGCAAAGTCGCCTAACTGGAGAACCACATGTCCAAAGAGAAGTTCGACGCCATCGTCGTCGGTGCGGGCCCCTCTGGCAACACCGCGGCCTACACGATGGCCAAGGCCGGGCTGAAGGTGCTGCAGATCGAGCGCGGCGAGTACCCCGGCAGCAAGAACGTGCAGGGCGCCATCCTGTACTCCGACGCGCTGGAGAAGGTGATCCCCGACTTCCGCGACGACGCCCCGCTCGAACGCCACATCATCGAGCAGCGCATCTGGGTGCTCGACGACAACAGCTTCGTCGGCACGCACTACCGCAGCGACGACTACAACAAGCCGCCGTACAACCGCTACACCATCATCCGCGCGCAGTTCGACAAGTGGTTCTCCAGCAAGGTGCGGGCCGCCGGCGCGCTGCTGATCTGCGAGACCACGGTGGAAGAGCTGCTGATGGACGGCAACCGCTGCATCGGCGTGCGCTGCGACCGCCAGGGCGGCGAGGTGTATGCCGACGTGGTGATCCTGGCCGACGGCGTGAACAGCACGCTGGCGCGCAAGGCTGGCTTCCACGGCGACATCCTGGCCAAGGACGTGGCGCTGGCGGTGAAGGAGATCCTGTTCCTGCCCGAAGAGGTGATCCAGTCGCGCTTCAACATCAAGGAAGACGAGGGCGTGGTCATCGAGATGATGGGCACGGTGACCGAGGGCATGGTGGGCACCGGCTTCCTGTACACCAACAAGGATTCGCTGACCATCGGCGTGGGCTGCATGCTCAGCGACTTCAAGGCCAACCCGCAGCGCACCGCGCCGTACACGCTGCTCGAGAAGCTGAAGAAGCACCCCAGCATCGCGCCGTTGATCGAGGGCGGCGAGATGAAGGAGTACTGCGCCCACCTGATCCCCGAGGGCGGCTTCCACGCCGTGCCCAAGGTCTACGGCGACGGCTGGATGATCGTCGGCGACTCGGGCGGCTTCGTCAACGCGGTGCACCGCGAGGGCAGCAACCTGGCCATGACCACCGGCCGCCTGGCCGCCGAGACGGTGATCGCCGCCAAGGCCGCCGGCGCGCCGCCCACCGCCAAGACGCTGAAGGCCTACAAGGACAAGCTCGACGAGAGCTTCGTGATGAAGGACCTGCACAAGTACCGCGACATGCCGCAGGTGCTGCACGACAGCCCGCACTTCTTCACCACCTACCCCGAACTCGTCAACCGCGCCGCCAAGACCATGTTCACGGTGGACGGCATCGACAAGAAGGCCAAGGAGAAGGCGATCTTCGGCAGTTTCAGGACCGCCCGCCGCGTTCGCGGCCTGGTGGGTGACGCACTCAAGCTCTGGAGGGCCTTCCGGTGATGGGCCCACCCCCGAGCGGCTTTGCCGCTCCCCCTCGAGGGGGCGCCGCCAGCGGTCTGGCAAAGCCAGTCCCGCGGCGTCCGCTTGGCGGCGTCGCGCCAGCGCAATGATCCACGAAGAGGTTCCGTCATGAACGTCAATGTCGAAGAGAAGCTGTTCCAGAATCGCTACAAGGTCGACCACGGTCGGCCGCACATCACCATCAAGGACGCGGCCGTCTGTGCCAACGACTGCAAGCTGCAATCGTGCACCTACGTCTGCCCGGCCAGCTGCTACAAGGCCGAGGGCAACCGCACCGTCACGCTGATCACCGACGGCTGCCTCGAATGCGGCAGCTGCCGCGTGGTCTGCACCGAGCACTTCAACGTCGCGTGGGAGTACCCGCGCGGCGGCCACGGCATCCTGTTCAAGTTCGGCTGACACCATGACCTCCAATGATCCGACCGGGGCCGACGACACGCCCGACGACGCCACCGCACCCTGGGGCATCCCGAGCAGTGTGGAACGCAGCGCCGTCGAACGCTTCCTGGCCCACGCCATCCAGCTCGAGGCCGAGGCCGCGCGCCGCTACGAAGAGCTGGCCGCGGCCATGCAGACCGACGGCAACGCCGAGCTGAAGGCCTTCTTCCTGCGCATGGCGCACTTCTCGCGGCTGCACCTGGCCGACGCGAAGGCGCGCGGCGGCTTCCGCGAGCTGCCGAAGATGGCGCCCGAGGAGTACGAGTGGCCCGAGGGCACCTCGCCCGAAACCGCCGAATGGGCGGGGGTCGACGCGCAGATGGACGCCGGCGACGCGCTGCGGCTGGCGATCGGCAGCGAGCGGCGCGGCCACGCCTACTACGCCGCCATCGCGGCGTCCACCACCGACCAGGAGCTGTCCGCCATCGCCCGCGAATTCGCGGACGAGGAGGCGCAGCACGTCGTCGAGCTCGAGAAGCTGATCGCCGCGCGCGCGACCGCCTGACCGCCCTCCGGCGGCCGGGCGGCGGCGCAGGCTTCGGCGCCGCCCAGGTGGGTGCGCTCAGCGCTCAGCGCTCAGGTCGGCGTGCCGCCGCGCGTCTCCACGTAGACGGCGTAGAGCGACTGGCTGCCGCACATGAACAGCCGGTTGCGCTTGCTGCCGCCGAAGCACACGTTGGCGATGATCTCCGGCATGCGGATCCAGCCGATGCGCACGCCGTCGGGGGCGAACACGTGCACGCCGTCGAAGCCGTCGCCGGCCCAGCCCATGCCGGCCCAGACGTTGCCGTCCTCGTCGCAGCGGATGCCATCGGCAAAGCCGACCTTGCCGTTGAACGTCATCTCGGCAAACACCCTGGCATTGCGCAGGCGCTTGCCGTCGACGTCGTAGACCCAGATCACGCTCTTGGCGTTGGGGTAGTGCGAGATGCCGGTGTCGGCGACATAGCACTTCTTGTAATCAGGCGAGAAGCAGATGCCGTTCGGCTTGAACGGCTCGTCGGCCACCTTTTCGAGCTGCCCCGGGGCATCGATGCGGTAGACGGCCTCCTTCTGGATGGGCTGAGGGCTGCTGGCGCTGGACGGCAGGCGGTTGCCTTCGTATTCCATCAGGCTGCCGTAGCCGGGGTCGGTGAAGAACAGCCAGCCGTCCGGGTGCACCGCGCCGTCGTTGGGCGCGTTGAGTTCCTTGCCGTTGGCCCGGTCGGCCAGCACGGTGACCTTGCCGCTGTGCTCGTAGCGGACCACGTTGCGCGTGCCGTGGCAGAACGAGATCTGCCGGCCCTGCGCATCGAAGGTGTTGCCGTTGGCGTTGCCCGACGGGTAGCGGAAGCGCCGGCCGACATGGCCGTCTTCCTCGGACCAGCGCAGCACCTCGTTGTTCGGGATGTCGCTCCACACCAGGCAGCGCGCGGCGCCGTTCCAGGCCGGGCCCTCGGCCCACATCGTGCCGCGGTACAGCCGCACGATGGGGGTGTTGCCCAGCTTGTACTTGAAGCGCTTGTCCAGGCCGATGACGTCGGGCTCCGGGTAACGCACCGGCGGCGCGTCGGCGGCATAACGGTCGGTCGCCTGGGCGAAGACCTGGCCGGTGGCACTGGCCGCGAAGGCGGCCATGCCGGCCGTGCGCAACATCGAGCGGCGCTGCTTCAGTCGGGCCGACGCATCGTCGGGCGCCTCGATGGTCAGATCGACGAGCCGCAAGCCTTGAACGGTTTCCATGGGTGTCTCCTCTGGGTGGGTCGAGGGTTCGTCGACCCTCGCTTGTCGCTGAGCCGGCCAGTCCGGGGGCGGCCAGTGTGCGCCGCCCGGCGCCGTAGATCAAACATGCGTCAAACAGGGTTTATTCCTCGGTCGCGCGATGGCCGATCGGCGGCACGGGGTGGCGCTGCGGCCCAACGGCATTGCCCTGGCCGGGCAGGGTCGCGAGCTCGCGACCCGGGCCGATTCGGTGTCACGGGCGCTGCAGTGTTGCGCTTGCGCACCACTCCGGGGCCTGCGCGCGCGTTGGCGGCGTCCGCTCAACGGTGATGGGCCGGGCAGCGGAGATGATGCGGGCAACCACCACCCTGAGAAGGACCACCATGGCCACTCGCCAACCCAAGAAGTCGGAACTCGCACAAGCCACCGGGCACCTCAGCAAGGCGGCGAAGGAAGTCGGCACCGCGCTGTCGCACAAGGTGGAGGCCGTGGGCGACGCCGTCGCCGCAGGCGTGGGCAAGGCCCGCAAGAAGGTGCTGAAACAGCGCGACCAGGTCCAGCGCCGCATCGGCGGACTGGTGAAGATGGCCGAAGCCGAACTGGGCAAGGCCGAGAAGCAATTGAAGAAGGCCACCGCCGCCGCACGCAAGGCCGTGGTCGCGGCCGAGAAGAAGCTCGAATCCACGCAGCGCGACGCGTCGCGGCAGTTGGCGGCGCTGCAGTTGAGCGTCGAGCGCAAGGCCAAGGCCGCGAAGAAGGCGGTCGAGAAGGAGGCCAAGGCGCTGAAGAAGACGGCCGGCAGCACGAAGGCCGCCGTGACGAAGGCCGTGGCCAAGGCCGCACCCGCCAAGCCGGTGGCCGCCAGGAAGGCCGCCGCCAAGCCGGCACCCGCCAAGCCGACACCAGCCAAGAAGGCAGCACCCCGGCGAGCCGCAGCCAAGCCCGCCGTGAAGGCGGTGGCAAAGAAGGTGGCAAGGAAGACCGCCAAGTAGTCCCCGGGCGGGCCGGACACCGCGCCGGCCCCGTCACCGCCCGCACCGCCGGTTGCTCCGCCAACCGCACCGACCGCGACCCTGCCGGCCCCGCCGCCCGGCGGCGCATCGGCGCGCGCTGACACGCACGGACGCGCCCCATTTCTTGACATGCATCAAGATTGGGTGGTCCGTGCCCTGCGCCGGGTCCGCGGTGGCCCGATCCGGCGTGCTTCTTGCACTTGACGTCCGACAGGCCCGCCGTGCGGCGCCGCGCGCCCGACAACGATGCGCGGCATGCACTGGCGGACGGCGCGCCGCACCGGCGGGCCGCTCACACTGGACGAAAGAGGTGCGTGATGCTGGCCCGTACGTCGACCACAGACCGCTCGCATGTCGAGCTGATCACCGTCTACGAAATCTGCCGAATCCTCGGCGCTTCGCTCGACATCGCGCGCACCTTCCGCGCCTCGCTCAACGTGTTGGCGGCGCACCTGGCGCTGCCCCGCGCCATGATCGTGATGGCCGGCCAGGGCGATGACGACGACGTCCGCCTGCGCGTGCACAGCTCGGTCGGCCTCGACCGCGACCAGGAGACCCGTGGCCATTGGCAGTACGGCGAGGGCGTGATCGGCCATGTCTATGCGTCGGGCATGCCCATCGTGGTGCCAGATGTGGCGCAGGCCGACGAGTTCATCGACCGCACGGGCGCCTTCGGCGGGCAGCCCGACCGCATGATGGCCTTCGTGGTGGTGCCGCTCAAGACCGACCGCGGCGTGGTGGGCGTGCTCGCCGCGCAGCGCGAGGTGAGCGGCGCCGCGCGTCTGTCCGACGACCAGCGCATCCTCACCATGGTGGCCACGCTGCTGGCCCAGGCCGTGGGCCTGCACAGCGCCGTGCGCGACGAGCACCAGCGCCTGCAGCAGGAGACCACCCGGCTGCAGAAGGCCCTGGCCCGCGAACCGCGCGGCCGCCACTCGATCGAGAACGTGATCGGCGAATCGCGCCCGATGCAGAAGGTGTTCAACGAGGTGCACCAGGCCGCACCGTCGCGCGCCACGGTGCTGCTGCGCGGCGAGAGCGGCACCGGCAAGGAGGCCATCGCGCGGGCCATCCACTTCCAGAGCCCGCGCAAGGACGCGCCCTTCATCAAGGTGAACTGCGCGGCGCTCACCGAATCGCTGCTCGAAAGCGAGCTGTTCGGCCACGAGAAGGGTGCCTTCACCGGTGCCATCGGCGACCGAAAGGGCCGCTTCGAGCTGGCCCACGGCGGCACGCTGTTCCTCGACGAGATCGGCGACATCTCGCCGGGTTTCCAGGCCAAGCTGCTGCGCGTGCTGCAGGAGCGCGAGTTCGAACGCGTCGGCGGCACCAAGGCGGTGAAGGTGGACGTGCGCCTGATCTGCGCCACCAACCGCGACCTCGAGAAGATGGTGCAGCGCGGCGACTACCGCGCCGACCTGTACTACCGCATCAACGTGGTCAGCATCTTCCTGCCGCCGCTGCGCGAGCGCCGCGCCGACATCCCGCCGCTGGTGACGCACTTCGTCGACCGCTTCAACAAGGAGAACCGCCGCCAGCTCAAGGTGACGCCCGAGGCGATGAAGGTGCTCTCGAGCTGCTACTGGCCGGGCAACGTGCGCGAGCTCGAGAACTGCATCGAGCGCACCGCCACGATGGTCAATGGCGACGTGATCCGCGAGTTCGCCTTCCCCTGCAAGCAGAACCGCTGCCTGACGCAGACGCTGCACTTCCTGGACAAGGCCGATGCGGTGGCCGCGGCTGCACCGGTGCCGATGTCGGGGCCGGTGTCGCGCCTGCCGCCCCCGGGCAGCCACCCCGGCCAGCCTTCGGGCGGACACTCGCCGGCCCACAACGGCAGCCACCACGGCGGCGGCCACGCCCACGGCCATCCGCACGAAGACGACGACGGTGGCCACGCGGTCGACGACGACGCGCCGCCCGACGGCGACGACGTGATCCGCATCGGCCCCACCGAGCACGTGAGCAGCCCGCGCAGCTTCGGCAACGAGCCGCCCGACGGCGAGCGCGACCGCCTGATCTGGGCCATGGAGCAGTGCGGCTGGGTGCAGGCCAAGGCCGCCCGGCTGCTGAAGGTCACGCCGCGGCAGCTGGGCTACGCGCTGCAGAAGAACCGCATCGAGGTGCGCAAGTTCTGAGGCAGCGGCGCGGGGTCGACGCCTTCAGGCCGGCGGCGCCGGATCGGCCGGTTGAGCCTTCGCTGGGGGCGTGAACCACTTCGCCGGCGGCACCACCTGCGGTTCGAGCGGGTCGGATCGGTAGTGCGGCGACATGATCTGCACGCCGTGCTCGTTGAACACGTCCTGGATGTTTCCGTGCAGCTGGTTCATGGCCTCGGCGCGGCGGCGCGGGGCACCGCGGTCGGCCTGGGCGCAGAGCCGGTACTCGACGTAGAAGTCCGACAAGGCCGTCTGCATCACGTAGGGCGGCGGCTCCTGCGCCACGCCCGGCGTGCGCCGCGCCGCCTCGAGCAGCATCGCATGCACCTGGCGCCAGGGCGTGCCGTAGCCGATGGTCAGCGGCGTGTGCAGCACGAACTGACCGTCCTGCACCAGGCGCGAGAAGTTGCGCACCGACTGGCTGAAGACCACCGCGTTGGGCAGGCTCACCTCCTCGCCCAGGCCGGTGTGGACCTTGGTGGCGAACATGCCCACCAGCGTGACCGTGCCCTCGACATCGCCGATCTTCACGTATTCGCCGACGCGCAGCGTGCGCGAGTACATCAGGCTCAGGCCCGAGACCACCTGCCCCACCACGCCCGAGGCGCCCAGCGACAGCATCAGGCCGGCCAGCACCGACACGCCCTTGAAGGCCTCGCTGCTGGCCCCCGGCAGGAAGGGGTAGGCCAGGGCCAGCGCGAACAGCCAGATGACGAAGTTGCCCAGGCGGCGCGTCGGCCCGGCGGTGTCGCGGTCGAGCCAGCCGACGTGCACGTCGCCGCGCTCCACCCGGCGCATGAACAGCGAATTGGTGCGCGTGATGAGCCGGGCGATGACGAAGATCAGCGCGGCAGTCAGCAGCCCCGGCACCGCGCCGGCGGCGGCCAGCGCAAACTGCTGCAGCACGTCCAGCAGCCAGGCGGTCGAGCGCTCGCCCCACGGCCGGGTGTAGGCGAACTGCCGCAGCACGAAGGTGACCCAGACGTCGGCCAGCAGCAGCGCCAGGCCCCAGGTGAGCGCGGTGGCGGTGGAACGGGCCGCCGTCTGCGCATGGTCGGCGTAGGTGTTGACCACGCTCTTGCCGGGATGGTCGCGCTGCCAGCGCTCGAGCTGGCTGTCGAGCCGCGCCACCACGCGGCGCCGCAGTGCGAAGAGCAGCCGCCACAGCAAGAACGCCAGCACGCTGGCACCGGCGGCCCAGGCCGCCCCCAGCGCCAGGCGCCGCGGGTCGGTGGCCTCGCGGGCCTCCTGCACGGCCATGCGCAGCCGCGCCTCGGTCTTCTGTGCCGCCGCGTCCAGCATCGCCACGGGCCGCGGGCCGGGCACGTCGTCGGGCACGAGGAAGAAGAGCGTGGTGCCGTCCAGCTCGAAGCGCACCGCCTCGCCGGCCGCCGTCCGCGTGACCACGCCGGCGCTGCCTTGGGCCACCGCGGCCTTCAGTGCCTCGCGCGCCATCGCGGCCCGCTCGGCCGGCGAATCGCCGAGCAGCGTGGCGCGGAAGCTGACGATGCGGCGGTTGTTCAACGACACCGTCGCGGCCTCCTCGGGCGAGGCGGTCGAGCCGATGGCGGCGGGGGCAGCCGCGGTGTCGTCCTTGGCCGGCGCGGCCGCCGGCAGGTCCAGCGGCTGCGCCCAGGCGGGCGATGCGCCCACGGCCACGACCGTCACGAGCGCACAGGTCAGCGCGAACGCCGCCACCGCGCTCACGGCCCCCCGGCACAGCCCCCCATCGTCCCTGCGCCGCTTGGCCGCGATCTGTTCCGTCAATGCACACCTCGCTCCGACACGCCCTGCCCCCGAGCTTGCCGCAGCTTGACAGCCCCGTCGAGGGGTGCAGACCACAGGTGGGCGCGTCGCCGGCCGGCTGCTGCGCGTTCGGGCAGGGGCCCACGGCGCGCGTGGCGCCTCGCTGGAGCGCCCGGACGCCGACGACGCGCCATCGGCTGGATCACCCCGGCGCCGTCGGCGCCGGATCGAGCGTGAACTCGGCCACCGTGCCCACGCCGGGGGCGCTGCGCAGGCGCACCTCGCCGCCATGGTGATCGACGATGCGCCGCACCACGCTCAGGCCGACGCCGGTGCCTTCGAAACGGCCGCCGGCGTGCATGCGCTGGAAGGGCTGGAACAGCGCCTGGGCGCGGGCCATGTCGAAACCGTCGCCGTTGTCGGTGACGCGGTACCAGGTGCCGCGTTCGTCGCGCCAGCTGTCCACGCGCACCTTCGGCTGCGCCACGTCGGCGCTGTACTTCGCAGCGTTCTCGAGCAGGTTCTGCCACACCTGGGCGGCCAGGTCGGGGTCGGCCTGTGTCGGCAGCAGATCCTCGATGCGGCACTCGGCCCGACGCTCGGGGTGCGACGACGACTGCAGCGCCCACGTGTCCTGCGCCAGCTGCCGCATGTCCACCGGCCGGCGCTGCAGGGGCTGGCGCGCCACCTGGGCCAGACGTGCCAGCGAATCGATCATCGAGTTCATGCGCCGCGCGGCGCGCTCGATGTGCTCGGTGTGCTTCAGCGCCTCCTGCACATGGCCGGCCACCAGGCGCTGACGCAGCAGGCCGGCGAAGCCCTGCACCGCGTGCAGCGGCGTCTTCAGGTCGTGCGCCACCGTGCGGGTGAACTCGTTCAGCGAGCCCTCGGCACGGGCCTGTGCCTCGCGGGCGGCCTCCAGCTCGCGGCGCGACTGCGCCAGCTGCTCGGACAGCGCGTCGTAGGCGCTGCGCAGGGCCGCGTCACCGGCCAGTTGCTCCGAGATGTCGCGCACGATGCAGAAGACATGCCCCGCGCCGTCGATCTCCACCACGTCGGCGCTGACCAGGCAGTCGAGCGCGCGGCCATCGCCGCGCCGCAGCCGCAGCGGCACGGCCGCGAGCGCACCGTCGCTGGCCAGCGACTGCACCAGGTGGTGCAGCGCGGCGCCATCCACGTGGCGGTCCAGGTCAGCCAGCGCGCGGCCGATCACGGCCTCGGCCGGCGCGGCCAGCAGGGCCAGCAGCGCGGCATTGGCGTCGCGCACCAGGCCGCTGCCGCGCTCGACGATGAGCATCGGGTCGGGGTGGTGGGCGAAGGTGCGGGCCAGCAGGTCTTCGGCGCGCAGCAGCGCGGCTTCGACCTCGGCGCGGCGCTGCCGTTCGGCGGCGATGCGCCGGCCGCGCCACCACAGGCCGCCGCCCAGCGCCATCACGGCCAGGGCCGAGGCGCCGGCCAGGCCCCAGGTCCAGCTGCGCTGGCGGCTGAGGCCCTGCTCCAGCACGGCGCGCTGGGCCAGGTCGCGGTGGCTGCTCAGCCAGCGCTGGCGCAGCGCCTCGAGGCGGCCGTTGCCTTCCAGTTGGTCGAGGGCCTGCTGCAGGGCGGCACGCAGTGCATCCTGGCCGGGCGCGACGGCAAAGGCATAGGCCTGCAAGGCGAGGTTCAGGTGGCTGGCCACCAGGCCACCGGCGTTGTCCTTGGCCAGCAGCGGATCGGCATAGGCACGGGGCAACAGCGCCACGTCGGCCAGGCCCTGCTGCACGGCCAGCAGCGCCAGGCGCGCATCAGCCGCCTTCACGAAGGGCCCCGGCACGCCGGCCAGCCAGGTGCCCAGCGTGTCGCGCATGGCCTCGCGATCGAGCACCGCGATGCGCAGCCCCACCAGCCCCTGCAGGCTCTGGGCCTGGGCCTGGCCGGGCCGCTGGTACAGCGCCATGGCCGGGGTGGCGTGGCCACGGGCGAAATGCGCCCACTGGCGCCGCGAGGCGGTGTCCACCATGGCCACCAGGTCGACACGGCCCTGGCGAAAGGCGGCCTCGGTCTGCGCCCAGGGCTGCAGCGCGATGTCGAACTGCACGCCCATCAGCGCCCCCAGGTCCGCCAGCAGGTCAATCTGGAAGCCTTGGGGCCGGCCCTGGCCGTCCAGCGATTCAAAAGGGGCGAACCCGGCATCGCCGCCGTAGCGCAGGCGCTTCGGTTCCGCGGCGGCCCGGCCCTGCTCGACGACGAGCGCGGCCACCGCGCCGCCGAGAAGGTGTCGCTTGCTCACTTGCCAGACCGCCGTGCACGGGCCATGTGCCCCTCCAGGGTCCATGGTAATGCCGCGGACGCTTGCCACCATGCCGGTTTGACGCACATCACGCCAGGTGAGCGGCCTGCATCGGCGCTGGGGTCCGGCGCGCCGACGGTCTCAGCGCGTCATCGGCAGTGCCAGGCCCATGGCCACGAACATGCCGCCGCAGGCGCGGTTGAAGCGCCGCCCGGCCCGCTGCAACGCCGGGCGGATGCGGTGGGCCAGCCGCGCCAGCAGGATCTCGACGACGATCTCGACCAGCACGAAGACGATGGCCATGACGACGAACTGCAGCAGCAGGTCGCGCGCGGGGTCGATGAACTGCGGCAGGAAGGCGCCGTAGAAGAGCAGCGCCTTCGGATTCGACACCGCCGTCAGCAGCCCCTGGCGGAACAGCGTGGCGCCGCGCGCATCGGCCCTCGGGGCGGCCGGATCGAGTTGCAGCGCAGGCGCACGCCAGAGCTGCACGCCCAGCCACACCAGGTAGGCGCCGCCCAGCAGCTTGAGCACGGCCAGCGCATGGGCCGAGGTCTCGAGCAGCGCGCCGATGCCGGCCATCGACAGTGCGATCAGCGCCAGGAAGCCGAGCGCACCGCCGCCGATGGTGAACAGCGTGCGGCGGTGGCCGTGCAGGGCGCCATGCGTCAGCACCAGCAGGCTGTTGGGCCCGGGCGTGAGCGACAGGCCGACGGCCGCGACGAAATACAACAACCAGGTGTTCAGGGCCATCGTCGGATGCGCAGGCAGGTCGGTGCGGGGCGGCCAGTCTACGGCCGCCCGTGCGATCGGCGCCGCATGGGCGGCGCGGGCCCGCGGCAGCCCCTACCATCGCGGGTCCACGACGACCGCCCCCGGAGACCCGCTTGAAGCTCAAGATGTCGGAGAACTCGCTGTTCGCGATCCTGCTGCGCAAGCCGTGGTGGATCAGCCTGCTCATCTTCGCGGTGGTCGGCCTGGTGTGCGCGGCCCTGTTCCCGGCCGAGTTCCGCGTCGTCGGCGCGATGTCGGGCCTGCCCTTCGCAGTGATCGCCATCATCGCCGCGCGGCGCCAGTGGCACCTGCCCAGCAGCGCGCGCATCGAGCAGACGCACCAGGCCGTGGCCGCGATGGCCTGGCCGGCCTTCTCGGCGCTGCTGGCGCAGACCTTCCGGCAGGATGGCTACACGGTGCGCCAGGGCGGCGCCTCGGGCGCAGACTTCGAGCTGGAGCGAAAGGGCCGCCTCATGCTGGTGAGCGCGCGCCGCTGGAAGTCCGCCCACACCGGCCTGGAGCCCTTGCGCACATTGCAGACCGCTCGCGACGCCACCGACGCCCCCGACGCGCTGTACATCGGCCTGGGCCCGCTGAGCGACAGCGCGCGGGCCTTCGCGGCCGAACATCGCATCGCGGTGTGGGGCGCGGCCGAGCTGGCGCAGGCCTTGAAGAGCCTGCCGGGCTGACGCGCTCCGATCGGCGGACGGTGAACCGATGGTCGGCCACCCCCCTGATTCGAGGGGGCGTGGGCGACATCACGTATCTGACGCGGCTTTCTCGCTCTGTTGCGTCGGTTCATGGCCTGCTCGCCAGCAGCATCGACCGCAATCCACCTCCTGCGCTTGGAGCACCCATGACCCGCTGTACCGCCTCCCCGACCTTCCTTCTGCCCTGGCTGCTGGCCGCCGCAGTGCTGCCGGCGCACGCCGCCGTGCAGCCGGTGTCGCTGGATTTCGAGTCGAACTGGGGCGATCTGGCCGTCAACAGCTTCGTCCAGCTCACCACGTTGGCACCCACGCCGGGCGGGCTGAACTGGGGCGATGGCTGGTACGGACAGACCACCTCGACGCCGCTGGTCAACAACAACGAACTGCGGCTCGGCGGCATCGGCACCTTCACCGTCGACTACTTCGGCAATCCGTTCTTCCTGGACAGCGTCGACTTCCGCAAGCTGCAGTTCGGCGGCAACATCGTCTTCGACTTCGTGGTGCGCACCTACGACGCCGCCAGCCCGAGCGGCATCGGGACGCAGATCGTCTACAACCTGAAGATCGACGGCGCTACCGATGTCGCGCAGCCGCTCGTGTTCGCCACCGTCACCGACACCGCCGCGCTGGGCCCGCTGCACAGTTTCACCTTCGCGAACTTCAAGGCCGGCGGCGAGACCACCGACCGCAACCTGTTCGTGATGGACAACCTGCAGCTGCGGCTGGACCCGGCCCTGGCCCCGGTGCCCGAACCCGGCGCCGCCGGGATGATGGTCGCCGGCCTGGCGCTGCTGGGCTGGGCCCGCCGCCGGCGCGCCGCCGTCGAGCGCTGACCGCGCGCTGAACCGCTGCACGGGCACCCGCCAGGCAGGCGCCTGCTCACTCTGCCGGTGAGCCGGTCGAGCCGCCCGCGTGGGCCGGCGGCGGCGCGCTCAGCGCGGCAGCACCGTGGTCACCGCCTCGGCCACGGCCGTGACGATGCGGTCGACGGTGGCCTCGTCGCTCACCAGCGCCGGCCCCAGGTACAGCGTGTCCCCGCGCCCGCGGGTGATGACGCCCAGGCGGCGCAACTCGGCCAGCACCTGCGGGCCGATCTTGCGTGCCGGGTCGAAGCTGGCCTTGCGGCCGCGGTCCTCCACCAGTTCCACCGCGGCGATCAGGCCCAGGCCCCGGATGTCGCCCACGTGCGGGTGGCTGGCCAGGGTCTCGCGCAGGCCCGCATGCAGCCGCTCGCCCAGCGTGGCCGCACGCGCCACCAGCCCTTCGCGCTGCACCACGTCGATGGCGGCCAGCGCCACCGCGCAGGCCACCGGGTGGCCGCTGTAGGTGTAGCAGTGCATCCAGGTGTCGGCGCCGGGGCGGTCGAAGACCGCCGCCACCTTGTCCGACAGGCCGATGCCGCCGAGCGGGACATAGCCGCTGGTGATGCCCTTGGCGAACTGCACCAGGTCGGGCGTGACGCCCCAGTGGTCGAGCGCGAACAGGCGGCCGGTGCGGCCGAAGCCGGTGATCACCTCGTCGGCCGCGAAGAGCACGTCGTACTTGTCGCAGATCTCGCGGATGCGCTTGAAGTACCCGAGCGGCGGCACGTAGGCCCCGCCGCCCATCACCGGCTCGGCGATGAACAGCGCCACGCTGTCCGGCCCCTCGGCCAGGATGGCGCGCTCGAGTTCGTCGGCGGCGGCGGTGTCGGGGTCGGCGCCCGGCGGCACCGAGTAGCGGTAGACGTCGTGGTTGGGGATGTGCGCGAAGCCCGTCATGCGCGGCTCGAAGGCGGGCCAGTAGGCCGGCATGCCGGTGGCGCACATCGCGGCCAGCGTGACGCCGTGGTAGCCGCCCAGCAGGCTGATGGTCTTGAATTTGCCGGGCCGCCCCATCGCCTTCCAGTAGTAGCGCGCCGTCTTGATGGTGCTGTCGGTGGACTCGCCCCCGCCGGACGTGAAGAAGAAGCGGTGGATGTTCGGGTAGACGCACTCGGACAGCACCTCACCCAGCTCCAGCGCGCGCAGGTTGGAGTTGCCGGCATAGCCCGAGGCGTAGGCCAGTTCGCCCATCTGCTTGGTGGCCGCGTCCACCAGCTCGCGGCGACCGTAGCCCAGCGTCACGTTCCACAGGCCGGACATCGCGTCGACGTAGCGCTTGCCATCGCCGTCGATCAGGTCGGTGCCCTCGCCGCGGACCCACACATTGCCGGCCAGGTGGGCGGCCTCGTTGTGCAGCGAGTGCACCAGGTGGCGGTGGTCGCGCCGCAGCAGTTCGGCGTTCAGGCTGTCGGTCATGGCAGGTCTCCTTCGAAGGGGTTCAGGCCGCGGGCGTGCGCAGCGCGTGCTCGGTGACGAACAGCCGCTCGCGGCGCGCCACGTGGGCCATCGAATCGGCGGCGACGGCGCGGCCATGCTCGGTGGCGTAGGCGGCCTCGAACGCGGCCTGGCTGTCGAACCACAGCTCCGACACGCCGTCGACGTCGCCCGCGGCGTCGCCCTCGACCAGGTTGAAGCAGAGGCCGCGCAGCCCGGGCAGGCCCAGCGCCAGCTGGGCATGGGCCCCCAGCCACCAATGGCTGAACTCGGCGCGGCTCATGTCGGCGCGCCGCTGCAGCAGGATGATCGCCTTGAACATGGCCCGGCCCTCACTTGACCGGCTGCACGCGGTGCAGCGGACGGCCGCCGATGCCCAGCACCAGCGCCACCAGCACCTCGTCGGGCCGCGGCGAATCGGGCACGGTGATCTCGGCCGCGTCCATGTCGTCGAAGTTCCAGATCCGGTTCTTGTTGGTCACCGGCATCACGATCGTCGAACCCGGGCCGCCGACCTTCTTGGTCGACGGGATGATGTCGTCGCCCTTGTGCACCGCACGCCGCACCGGCGCGCCGAAGCGCGGGTGCAGCAGCGCCGCGGCATGCTCCAGCTCACCGGCGGTGCCGACGATGGCGCCCTTGCCGTAGCTCGTCACATCGTCCGGCGCCACGCCCAGCGCGGCCACGCCGCGCGCGGCCAGCAGCTCGGCCACCTGGGCGCCCAGGTCGACCAGCACCGACAGGTCTTCGACGTACTGCCCGGCGCAGGGGTTGGCGATCACCGCCGCCACCGTGACCTTGCGCGACGGCGGGTCGACCGCGCGCCCCATCTCGGTGTGGGTTTCCTCGAGCTGGATCACCAGCTTGCGCAGGCGCAGATCGGCCATGGGGTCTCGCTTGGAAGTTCGACAGAAGCGGCCACTGTAGGGCGACGCCGCGTTGCTGAAAACATAAACTTCGTGAGCTGACAGTTCACGGTTCGTCAACTGACCCATGCTCCTGGATCTCGAACAACTGCGCACCCTGGTGGCCTTCGCCGACGCCGGCAGCTGCCGTGGCGCGGCCCATCTGGTGCACAAGACGCCGTCTGCGGTGAGCATGCACCTGAGCAAGCTCGGCCAGCAACTGGACCGCGACCTGCTGCAACGCCAGGGGCGGCGGCTGGCGCTCACCCACGACGGCAACGAGCTGGTGCGCTATGCGCGCCGCATGCTGGCGCTGCAGGCCGAGGCGCTGGCGCACTTCCAGGCGCCGGAGTTCGGCGGCAACCTGCGCGTGGGCCTGCCGGACGACTACATCGCGGCGCTGATGGGCCCGCTGCTGGCCACGCTGGCCCGCCTGGCGCCGCAGGCGCACATCGAGGTGCTGTGCGCGCCCAGCGCCGAACTGCGGCCGCTGGTGGCCGACGGTCAGCTCGACCTGGCCATCCTGTCCGCGGAGACCGACACGCAGGAGGGCATGGTGCTGCGCACCGAACGCGTCGTGTGGACGGCGTCCGCCCATTTCGATGCCACCAGCACCGACTGCCTGCCGCTGGCGCTGTTCCCCGACGGATGCATCTTCCGCAAGTGGGCCCTGGCGCAACTGCGCCAGCGCCGCCGCGAGCACCGCATCGTCTGCACCAGCCGCAGCATGTCGGCCATCCAGGCGGCCGTGCGCGCCGGCTTCGCGGTCTCGGTGGTCGCCGAAAGCTGCGTCCCGGCCGACGCCGTGGTGCTGACCCCGTCACAGGGGTTTGCGGCCCTGCCCGGGGTGACGATCATCCTGGCGGCATCGCCGTCCACCGACGCCGCCCTGGTGCAGCGCCTGAGCGAGCAGATGCGCGGGCCCATGCAGCGGCTGACATCGTTGTGATGCCGCCGCTGTCGGCCGCGGCGCGCGCGGCCGACGCCCGGCCGATCAGCCGCGCGCCGCCGCCAGCACCGAGTTGAGCGTGGCGCTCGGCCGCATCACGGCTTCGCACTTGGCGGTGTCGGCCAGGTAGTAGCCGCCGATGTCGGCTGGCTTGCCCTGCACGGCGGCCAGTTCCTGCACGATCTTCTGCTCGTTGTCGGCCAGCGCCTTGGCCAGCGGGGCGAAGCGGGCGGCCAGCGCCTTGTCGTCGGTCTGCGCGGCCATCTCCTGGGCCCAGTACATCGCGAGGTAGAACTGGCTGCCGCGGTTGTCGAGCTGGCCGGTCTTGGGGCTGGGGCCCTTGTTGTGGTCGAGCAGCTTGCCGGTGGCGGCGTCCAGCGTCCTGGCCAGGATCTTGGCCGGGCCGTTGCCGGTCTTGATGCCGAGGTCTTCCAGGCTCACCGCCAGGGCCAGGAATTCGCCCAGCGAATCCCAGCGCAGGTGGTTTTCTTCCACCAGCTGCTGCACGTGCTTGGGCGCCGAGCCGCCGGCACCGGTCTCGTACATGCCGCCACCGGCCATCAGCGGCACGATCGACAGCATCTTGGCGCTGGTGCCCAGCTCCATGATCGGGAACAGGTCGGTCAGGTAGTCGCGCAGGATGTTGCCGGTGACGCTGATGGTGTCCAGCCCGCGCACCACGCGCTCCAGCGTGTAGCGCATGGCCCGCACCTGGCTCATGATCTGGATGTCCAGGCCGGTGGTGTCGTGGTCTTTCAGGTAGAGGTTGACCTTCTTGATCAGCTCGTTCTCGTGGGGGCGATACGGGTCGAGCCAGAACACCGCCGGCATGCCCGAATTGCGCGCACGGGTGACGGCCAGCTTGACCCAGTCGCGGATCGGCGCGTCCTTCACCTGGCACATGCGCCAGATGTCGCCCGGCTCGACGTTCTGGCTCATCAGCACCTCGCCGGTGGCGATGTCGACGATGTTGGCCACGCCGGCCTCGGCGATCTCGAAGGTCTTGTCGTGCGAGCCGTACTCTTCGGCCTGCTGCGCCATGAGGCCCACGTTGGGCACCGTGCCCATGGTCTTCGGGTCGAAGTTGCCGTGCCACTTGCAGAAGTTGATCATCTCCTGGTAGATGCGGGCGAAGGTGCTCTCGGGCATCACGGCCTTGACGTCCTTCAGGCGGCCGTCGGCGCCCCACATCTTGCCGCCGTTGCGGATCATCGCGGGCATGGACGCGTCCACGATGATGTCGTTGGGCGAGTGGAAGTTGGTGATGCCCTTGGCCGAATCGACCATCGCCAGCTCGGGGCGGTGCTCGTGGCAGGCGTGCAGGTCGCGCTTGATCTCGTCCTGCGTGCTCTGCGGCAGCGTGGCGACCTTGTCGTACAGGTTGGCCATGCCGTTGTTGACGTTCACGCCCAGCTCGTCGAAGAGCTTGCCGTGCTTGGCGAAGGCATCCTTGTAGAAGATCTTCACGCAGTGGCCGAAGACGATCGGGTGCGAGACCTTCATCATCGTGGCCTTGACGTGCAGCGAGAACATCACGCCGGTCTTGTGCGCGTCCTCGATCTCCTTCTCGTAGAAGTCGCACAGCGCCTGCTTGCTCATGAACATGCTGTCGATCACCTCGCCGGCCAGCAGCTTGGTCAGGGGCTTGAGCACCACGGTCTTGCCGCTGGCCGTGACCAGCTCCATGCGCACGTCGCGGGCCTTGTCCAGCGTCATCGACTTCTCGCCATGGTAGAAATCGCCGTGGTGCATGTGCGAGACGTGGGTGCGCGAGGCCTGGCTCCAGTCGGACATGCTGTGCGGGTTCTTGCGGGCGTATTCCTTCACCGCACGGGGCGCCCGGCGGTCGGAGTTGCCTTCGCGCAGCACCGGGTTCACCGCGCTGCCGATGCACTTGGCATAGCGCGCGCGGATGGCCTTCTCTTCGTCGGTCTTCGGGTCTTCGGGGAAGTTGGGGATCGCGTATCCCTTGCCCTGCAGTTCCTTGATGCAGGCCACCAGCTGGCCCTGCGAGGCGCTGATGTTGGGCAGCTTGATGATGTTGGTCTCGGGCTCCAGGGTGAGCTTGCCCAGCTCGGCCAGATGATCGGGCACGCGCTGGGCCTCGGTCAGGCGCTCGGGGAAGGCCGCCAGCACCCGCGCCGCCACCGAGATGTCGCTGGTGGCCAGCTCGATGCCCGCCGGCGCCGTGAAGGTGCGGATGATCGGCAGGAACGCGCAAGTCGCCAGCAGGGGCGCTTCATCGGTGAGGGTGTAGATGATCGTGGGCTGCTTGGTCGTCATGGACGCGTCTCCTGGATGTGGGGTCGGGCGTCTCCAGCCGGCGGCGAACCCGCGGCCTGGCAGTGTGCCCGCGCAGCGCACTCTGCCACCGGTTGCTGTACCGGCGCTGACTGGCAGGCGCTCCGGCGGGTGTTCGATGGCGGCGCAGTTGACGCCCGTCAGGTGCCGCGGCCGGCCGCGGGTGTGTCGGCCCGTGACAGCGGTGAGCGGAAGCGCCGCGCCGGTGTCACCCGGCGGGGTGCAGCCGCCGCCCGAAGAGGCTGAACAGCCGCTCCCAGTGCCGCTCGGCTGAGGCCTTGTGGTAAGCGCCGGCGCGCAGCGGGAAGGCGAAGCCGTGCTCGGTGCCCGGGTACCACTCCACCCGGTGCGGCGCGGCCGACGCCTGCAGGCCGGCCTGCAGCGCCTGGATGTCGGCCGGCGGCGCCCAGCGGTCGGTCTCGGCACAGGCGAAGTAGCTCTCGCACTGCAGCGTGGCGGCCACGCGGTGCGGCGAATCGGGCTGGTCGGTGGCCATGTTGGCACCGTGGATCGACGCGATGCAGCGCAGCCGGTCGGGAAATGCCGCCGCCGCCCACACCACGAACGGCCCGCTCATGCAGTAGCCGACGGCACCCAGCCGGCGGGCGTCGGCCAGCGGCTGCGCGTCGACGTACGCCAGCATCGCGCGGGTGTCGCAGACGGTGCTGGCGCGGTCCAGCGTGGCCATCAGCGCGAACATCTCGGACAGCGCCGGCTCGGTGCGCTCGAGCAGCTTGAAATCGCGCGAGCGCCGGTAGTAAAGGTTGGGCAGCACGACGAAATAGCCCACCGAGGCCAGGCGCCGCGCCATGTCGTGCAGCTCTTCGCGCTTGCCGGGCGCGTCCATGTAGAACAGCACGACGGGGAACGGCCCGCCCTCGTCGGGGTGGACGACGAAGGTGTTCATCGCGCCGTCGGCGGTGGGCAGGTCGAGGTGGTGTTCGATCATCGCGGCGCGCCAGCGGGTCGGTTCAGCGGGCCACGCGCGCCGCGGCGGCCGCGTCCAGCGCGCCTTCGCCGCGCGCGATGGCGGCATCGAACATCGCCGCCACGCCGGGCATCACGAACAGGTCGACCCCGCCGCGCTGCGCCTCCTCGATCATCAGGCGCACGTCCTTGCGGGCCATGGCCATCTCGAACGAGGGCTGGGTCAGGTCGCCGGTGGCGATGCGCTCGGCCCGCGCCGGCAGGAACTGGCCCGGGTTGAAGTGCTTGAACAGCGAGAACGCGTCCTGCGTGGAGATGCCCACCGACTGCGCCAGGCGGTTGACGTCGCCCAGCACGCCCATGATGCCCAGCAGCGTGAGGTTGCCGAAGAGCTTGAAGGCCGCCGCCCGCTCGGGCGCCTCGCCCAGGTAGAGCACGGTGCCGGTCATCTTCTGCAGCGACGGCAGCAGCACGTCGTGGCGCGCCTGCGCGCCGGACACCAGCATCAGCCCGGTGCCTTCCAGCGCATTGGCCGGGGCCATGAAGACCGGGGCGTGCACGAAGCTGCGGCCACGCACCGTCCAGCGCGCGATGCGCGCGGCGGTGGGCGCCACGGCGGTGGTGGTGTGGTCGACGATCCAGGTGGTGGTGGAAATGCTGGCGGCGATCGGCTCGAGCACCGCATCGACCGACGCGTCGTCGCCCAGCGACAGATGCAGCCGGTCGGCGCCGGCCAGCGCCTCGGCGGGGTCGTCGAAGGCGCGGATGCCGTCGGCCTCGAGCGCGCGGGCCTTGGCGGGGCTGCGGTTCCACACCTGCAGTTCGTGGCCGGTGGCGCGCAGCCGGCGGACGAAGCCCGAGCCCATCAGGCCGGTTCCGAAAAAGGCGATCTTCATGGGCGGGTGTCCTGGCATGGCGATGCGCCACCATACCCGCATCGGCCGCCCACGCGGGTCGGGCCGACCCCTTAGGCGCAACGCCCGCCCGCCACCCTAAACTGGCGTGATGAAGTGGTTTCGGGCCTGGCTGGAGCGGCGTCGACCGAAGGTGCTGTCGGAGCGCCAGCGCGCGCTCGACCTCATCGCCGCGGTGGATGCCGGCGGCGTGCCGCTGAACCCGGCGCGGGTGAACGACATCGCGCGGCAGCTGGGGCTGGAGGTGTCCACCCGGGCGCGGGTGGAAGACACCATCGAGCGCATCCGCGCGGCGCTGGCGCGGCAGCCGACGCCCTGACGAGGCTCGGCGCAGCGACCGGCGGCGGACGGGGGCCGAGACCGCGAGGGGCCCTCTGGCAAGGGCCGGGGCTCAGCGGACGACCGCGATCGCCTGCGCGAAGACGATCTGGTCGAAGGTGCGACCCAGCGACTTGGCGTTGAAGTTGCGCATCTCGGCGCCGCCTTGCCACTGCACCTTGTCGCCGGGCTTCATCGGGGTTTCCATTGCGGCCACCCAGACCACCTTGCCGCCGCGGTCGACCTCGACGTAGCTGTAGCCGCCGGCCACGGCCACGCTCTTGACGACACCCGTGTTGTTGGCGTCGGCCACGTCGGCCACCGTGGGCGTGGGCATGCTGCCGTGCACCGGTGTGGCCACTACGGGCGCGCCGGCCTTGCCCCAGCTGTTGACGAACAGGATCGAGTCGAAGGTGCGGCCGATCGACTTGGCGGTGAAGTTGCGCATCACCGAATAGTCGCCCCACTGCACCTCGTCGCCGACGTTGACGGCGATCACCGTGCCGGCGATCCAGGCGCGCTGTCCGTTGGGGCCTTCGACCTCGGCGTAGGTGTAGCTGCCGGCGTGCTGCACCTGCATCACCTTGCCGGTGTTGGGCGCGGGCTCGAGCGAGCGAACCTGTGACGGCACTGACGGTGCCGCCGGCGCAGCCGCCGGAGCGGGCGCGGCGGGGGCGGCAGCGGTGGTCGCAGGTGCGGCCGCCTGCTCACCCTTGGAACAGGCCGCCAGGCACACGGTGGCAGCCAAGGCCAGGACGATCGAGCGTTTCACGGTGTTCTTCCCCAGGGCGCTGCACTGCAGCAAAAGCTGGCGATTCTATGCAGCCGGGATGAACACGTCGTCAGCAGGGCGCCAGGGCCTACGCCGCGGGCCCCGTCGGGGGCGGCCGGCCCTGGCGGGCCTTGGGGCGTTCAGAACTGCACGCCCTTGGTCAGCGCGCCGTCGACCACCAGGTTGGTGCCGGTGATGAAGCTGGCCGCCGGGCTGGCCAGGAAGGCCGCCGCATTGGCCATCTCCTGCGGCGTGCCCATGCGCCCGGTGGGGTTCAGGCTCATGGCCAGCTTGAATAGTTCGGGGTTGCCGTGCTCGATCTGGTCCCACACACCGCCTTCGAAATAGGTGTTGCCGGGCGACACCGAATTGGCGCGGATGCGCTTGCCCGCCAGGTGGTAGGCCACGCCCTGCGTGTAGTGGATGATGGCCGCCTTGAACGCGCCGTAGGGGCCGGAGGCGAAGTCGATCTCGCGGCCCGACACGCTGGAGATGGTGACGATCGACGCGTTCGTGCTCTTCTCGAGCCAGGGCATCGCGGCATTGACCAGCCGCACCGTGCCCATCATGTCGACCTCGAAGCCCTTCTGCCACGCCGCCTCGTCGGGCGCGATGGCCAACGCGCTGACGTTGGCCACCACGATGTCGATGCCGCCCAGCGCGGCGGCGGACTCGTCGACCCAGGCGGCCAGGCCGGGGCCGTCGGCCACGTCGACGGCGCGGCCGACGACCTTGACGCCATAGCGCTGGCCGAAATCGGCCGCGGTGGCCGCGACCTCGGCGGCGTTGCGGGCGCACAGCGCCACGTCGGCGCCCTCGGCGGCCAGCGTCTGCGCGATGGCGCGTCCGATGCCCTTGGTGCCGCCGGTGACGATGGCCTTCAGGCCCTTGAGTCCGAGATCCATCTGCGTTCCTTCGGTGAGGGGGTTCGAGGAGGCGCGGCGACCCCGTCGCGACCCGACGGTGCCGTGGCCGGGCCCGGTGGCCCCGGGCCGGCCCGCGGATCATAGCCACGCCCCGCCCGCCGTGCGAGCGCTCCGCCACCTGTCGGGTTTGTCGCCAACCCAACAGCCGGCACGGCCCGGCCGACAGCGCCAAGCCCCTGATCCACAAGGCTTTTTCCGGCCGGCACGGTCTGGCACGCCTCTCGCAATGGGGGACTCAACTCCCACCTGCACACCGAGGCGTCCCCCATGTCCAGCACCACGGCGTTTGTTTCGATCGGCGACCTGCGCAAGGGCCGCAGTGCGGTCAGTGCCCCCGTCGAGGTGGCGGCCGGCGGCTGCAGCACGCAGGGCGGCGAGGGAAAGGCCAGCTGCGGCTCGTCCGGTGGCCCCGACGACATGCCGGCCGAGATCTGGGAGAAGGTCAAGAACCACCCCTGCTACTCGGAAGAGGCGCACCACCACTTTGCGCGCATGCACGTGGCCGTGGCGCCGGCCTGCAACATCCAGTGCAACTACTGCAATCGCAAGTACGACTGCAGCAACGAAAGCCGCCCCGGCGTGGTGAGCCAGAAGCTCACGCCCGAGCAGGCGGTGAAGAAGGTGCTGGCGGTGGCCAGCGAGATCCCGCAGATGACGGTGCTGGGCATCGCCGGCCCGGGCGACGCGCTGGCCAACCCGAAGAAGACCTTCGACACCATGCGCGAACTGTCAGAGAAGGCGCCGGACATCAAGCTGTGCCTGTCCACCAACGGCCTGGCGCTGCCGGACATGGTCGACGAGATCTGCAAGTACAACATCGACCACGTCACCATCACCATCAACATGGTCGACCCGGCGGTGGGCGAGAAGATCTACCCCTGGATCTTCTGGGACCACAAGCGTGTGACCGGCTACGAGGCCGCGAAGATCCTGCACGAGCGGCAGATGCTGGGCCTGGAGATGCTCACCGCCCGCGGCGTGCTCACCAAGATCAACTCGGTGCTGATCCCGGGCATCAACGACGAGCACCTGATCGAGGTGAACCGCGAGGTGAAGAAGCGCGGCGCCTTCCTGCACAACATCATGCCGCTGATCAGCGAGGCCGAGCACGGCACCGTCTTCGGCCTGACCGGCCAGCGCGGCCCCACCGCACAGGAGCTGAAGGCCGTGCAGGATGCGTGCATGGGCGGCGCCAACCTGATGCGCCACTGTCGCCAGTGCCGCGCCGATGCGGTGGGCCTGCTGGGCGAGGACCGCAGCGAGGAGTTCACCCTCGACAAGATCGAGGCGATGGACGTGGTGTACGACATCGACAAGCGCCGCGCCTACCAGCAGAAGGTGGAGGCCGAGCGGGCGGCCCAGCACCAGGCCAAGGTGGACGCGCTGGCCGATGCGCTGGACGCCAGCCTCATTGCCGGTGAAGAGGACCTGAGCGTGCTCGTGGCCGTGGCCACCGAGGGCCAGGGCCGCGTCAACCAGCACTTCGGCCACGCCACCGAATTCCAGATCTATGAAGTCAGCCGCAAGCAGGCGCTCTTCGTCGGCCATCGCCGAGTGGACCTGTACTGCCAGGGCGGCTTTGGCGAGGACGAGCAGCTGCCGTCCATCGTCAGCGCCATCAACGACTGCCATGCGGTGCTGGTGTCCAAGATCGGCGCCTGCCCGCGCGACGAACTCACCGCCGCCGGCATCGAACCGGTCGACCAGTACGCGCACGACTTCATCGAGAAGGCCGCGCTGCAGTGGTTTGCCGACTACTGCGCCCGCGTGGCCAGCGGCGCCATCGTGCACCAGCCGCGCGGCGATGCGCGCATCCGCCAGGGTGCGTTCACCGGCGCCGTCGAATCCGCCGCCTAGCCTTCCAAAAACGCGTCCAGCCGGCAACCGCTTCCCCCTCCCCACCACACCCCCCAGGAGAACCCCATGGCCCTGAAGATCATCGCCTCCATGTGCACCGCCTGCTCGGCCTGCGAGCCCGAGTGCCCCAACGTTGCCATCCGCGAGAAGGGCGGCACCTACACCATCGACCCGAAGAAGTGCACCGAGTGCGAAGGCCAGTTCGACGCGCCGCAGTGCGTGGCCGTGTGCCCGGTCGACGGCTGCATCAAGAAAGCCTGAGGCCCCCGATGCTGCAACCCCAGATGACCGTCACCGCCGCGGCGGAAAAGTTCATGGCCCGCATGGTGCGGTTCTCCGAGCACCCCACCGGCGGCTTCCGCCTGACGGTGTCGCCCGGCGGCTGCTCGGGCTACTCGAGCGAATTCACGGTGGAAGCCGCACCACGCGACGGCGACGCCGTGGTGGCGGTGAACGGTCTGCGCCTGTTCCTGCCCGCCGAGAGCCGCCTGATGCTCGACGGCGTGACGGTGGACTTCTCCGAGTCGCCCACGCAGGGCGGCCTGACCTTCTTCAACCCGGCGCAGGCGGCCTGCGGCTGCTCGACCTCGGGCGATGCCGCCCCGGCGCGACCGGCCGAGGCCAGCGTGCTGGCCGGCTCGATCAAGCGCGTCGCCAAGGTGTGACGCATGCGGCCTGACGCCATGGACCCGGCCGTCGACTTCGACGACGCGGTGCTCGGCGCCGGGCTGCCGGCGCAGGCCGAAGCGGCCTTGCGCCTGGCCGGCGAACTGCGCGGCCAGGACCCCAGCCAGGCCATGGCCCAGCTGATGCGGGCGCAGGCCCTGGCGCCGGGGCACCCGGCGGTGCTGATCGCCTTCTACCGCCACCACTTCTACGGCCACCGGCTGGCCGCCGCGCGCGACGTGGCGCGCCGGGCGCTGGTGGTCGGTGCGCAGGCGCTGGGCCTGCCACCGGTGTGGCGCGACGTGCCGGGGCAGCCGCTGCCCGGCGCGCGCACCGAGGCGCGCACCCGCTTCTACCTGTTCGTACTGAAGGGCTACGCCTACCTGAGCCTGCGCCTGGACGACGCCGTCGAGGCCCGCGACGCGCTGGCCAAGCTGCGCGAGCTCGACCCCGAAGACCGCGTCGGCGGCGCGCTGATCGAGGCCGTGCGCGTGCGCGCGCTGGTCGGCGAACTCGACGACGACGCGCCCACCGGCGACGAGGCCCCGCCGGTCTTCGGCGCGGCGGCCTGGGCCCGCGCCTCCGGCCGGCCGAACGCCGCCGAACGCCCCCTGGCGCCGCCGGATGCCGCCTGACGCCGCCATGGACACGCCCGCGCCGGCTGCCGCAACCCTGCCCGACGGATCGGGCAGCCGGTCACCGGCGTGGGACGACATCCCCGCCCGCGACTGGCAGGGCCGCGCCATCGACTGCACCGCCTGCGCCCATCACGTGCTGCGCGCACGCAGCGCCGACGACGGCGGCTGCGAGCCCGGCCGCTGCTGCATGCAGGACGCCTACGCGCGCCGCATCGACCGCTTCTTCCGCCGCCACCCGACCCTGGCCGGCGCGCACCTGCAGCACCCCTACTTCGAGGTGCGGGCGATCGCGGCACGGCATGTCGAGCTGTTCAGCCTGCCGGCGTTGATGGACGACCCCGACGAGACCGTGCGCCTGCAGGTGGCCCTGCGGCTGCCGCAACGCCTGCTCGCTCGGATGCGCCAAGACCCGCACCGCGAGGTGCGCCTGCGCGTGGCCTGGCGCCTGGCCGAGGCCGAACTGCCGGCCCTGCTGGGCGATGTCGACGAGGCCGTTCGGCTGGTCGTGGCCCGCCGCATCGCGCCGCCGCTGCTGGCCGCGCTGATGCACGACCCCGACCGCCAGGTGCGCGGCGAGGTGGCACTGCGGCTGCCCATGCCGGCACTGCTGGGCCTGGTGGCCGACCCGGCGCCCGAGGTGCGCCGCGTGGTCGCCGAGCGCCTGCCGGCGCCGCTGCTCGATGCGCTGTCGCACGACACCGACTGGACCGTGCGCTGGACCGTGGCCGGCCGCGCACAAGGCGCGTTGCTGCAGCGTCTGCTGCGCGACGACGAACCCGACGTGCGCGAGCGCGCCGCCCAACGACAGGACGAACTGGAGGCCTCCCATGGCTGACATCGCCCGCGACGACGGCGAGGTCGAACTTGCCCACCCGCCGCGCTTCGACATCGGCGAGCGCGTGGTCTGCCGCAGCGTGGTGCGCAACGACGGCACCTTCCAGGGCCGCGACATCGGCGAGGTGCTGGTGCAGAAGGGCCAGCTCGGCTACGTGCGCTCGGTGGGCACCTTCCTGCAGCAGTTCTACATCTACGAGGTCGAGTTCGTCGAATCGGGCCACCGCGTCGGCATGCGCGCCAAGGAGCTGTGCACGCTCGACCACCTGCCGCCCGAGGTGCTGGCCGTGCTGGCCGAGAAGTTCGGCCCGGCCGGTGGCACCCCCGGCGCCTCGCTCACCGACCCCATCACCGCCCTGCGCGCGCTGCGCTGATCCAACGAGGAACCACCCGCCATGATCGATCCACGCGAACCCAAGTACGCCTGGGGCCAGTCCGTCGTCGCGGCCGTCGACCTGTACAACGACGGCAGCGTGCCCGAGGTGCCCGAGGACCACCTGCTGATCGTCGCCGGCGGCCCCGGCGAGATCGTGCAGATCGGCCACCACGCCGAGGCCAACCTGCCGCTGTACATGGTCGACTTCGGCCTGTGCGTGCTGGGCTGCCTCGAGGAAGAGCTGCTGCCCGCCGCCGAGGCCGGGCGCCTGCTGGCAGCCCCGGCGGCTGCCCCGGAGGCGCTGGCGTGACCCCACGGCCCGCCCCGGGACGGCGCGGCGGCGGCAATGGCCGCTCGCGCCCGCCGCCCACACGCCAGGGTGGGCCAGGTGGCCCGGGTAACCCGGGCGGCCCGGGCGGCGCCGTGGTCGAACTCGACCGCCGCCGCATCGAAACTGCCCTGCGCCGCCGCACCCGCTACCGCTACGTGCAACCGCACGTCGAGCGCGACGGCGACGGCTGGCGCATCGCCAGCCCCAACTGCTCGCGCAGCATCGACAAGCAGGGCGGCGAGATCGACATCGCCCGCTTCGTGCCCGAGGGCGACGGGCGCTGGTCGGTGCTGTCGCGCGACCACGCCGCCGGCGCCTGGCAGCCGCGCGCCGACGACCTGTCGCTGGCCGAGGCGCTGGCCCTGGTCTGCGAGGACCCCGACCGGGTGTACTGGCCATGATCTACCTCGACCACAACGCCACCACCGCCCCCTCGCCCGAGGTGGTGACCGAGATGCTCGACGCCCTGCAGGGCGCCTGGGCCAACCCGTCGTCCACCCACGCGCCGGGCCAGCGCGCGCGCCGGCTGCTGGTCGATGCGCGCACGCGGGTGGCCAGCTTCCTGGGCTGCCAGGGTGCCGAGCTGGTGTTCACCAGCGGCGCCACCGAGGCCAACCACATGGCGGTGCGCGGCGCCCTGGCGCTGGCCCGCGGCACCGAGCGGCGCCGGCTGGTGCTGTCGGCGGTGGAACACCCCGGCCTGCTGGCCCTGGCGCGCCGGCTGCAGGCCGAGGGCGTGCCGGTCGACCTGATCCCGGTGGACGCGCAGGGCCGGCTCGACCTGGCGGCCGCCCGCGCGCTGATCGGCCCCGACGTGGCCCTGGTCAGCGTGATGGGCGCCAACAACGAGACCGGCGTGCACCTGCCGATCGCCGCCCTCGCCGCGCTGGCGCACGAGGCCGGCTGCCCGCTGCACGTGGATGCCACGCAGCTGGTGGGCAAGTCGCACTTCGACTTCGCCGGCAGCGGCATCGCCCTGGCCAGCGTGTCGGCGCACAAGCTGCACGGCCCCAAGGGCATCGGCGCGCTGCTGGTGCGCAAGGGCCTGGCGCTGCAGCCGCTGCTGGAAGGCCGGCAGGAGCGCCACCGCCGCGGCGGCACCGAGAACCTGCCCGGCATCGCCGGCTTCGCCGCCGCCTGCGAGCGCACCGCGCACACGCTCAGCGCCGACCTGGCCCGCATGGCGCAGCTGCGCCAGCGGCTCGAATCCGGGCTGCTGCAGGCCCTGCCCGAGGCGCGCTTGCTGGGCGATGCGGCCGAGCGGCTGCCGAACACCTGCTGCCTGCGCTTCGGCACGCTGGACAGCGAGCGCGTGCTCGACCGCCTGGAGCGCGCCGGCGTGGTGGCCTCGTCGGGCGCGGCCTGCAGTGCCGGCGGCACGCAGCCCTCGCACGTGCTGCTGGCCATGGGCCTGAGCGCCGCGCAGGCCAAGGCCGGCGTGCGCTTCTCGCTGGGCCGCGACACCCGCGCCGACGAGATCGAACGGGCCCTGGACGCCGCGGTGCGCGCGATCGCCCCGCTGCTGGCCCGCGAGGCCGCCGACACCTGTGCGGCCCTCGACTGACACGAACCGAACCGATCGACCCCCTGGAGAAAACCCATGAAAGTGATGATGCGCCGCAATGCGGCCGGAGTGCTCTCGGCCTACGTGCCGAAGAAGGACCTGGAGGAGCCGGTGGTGTCGCAGGAGCTGCCCGGCCTGTGGGGCGGCACCATCACGCTGGCCAACGGCTGGACCCTGGCGCTGCCCGAGATGGCCGAGGGCACCTCGCTGCCGATCACGGTCGAGGCGCGCAGGCTGTCGGCGGAATGAGCACCCTGCCTGCATCGTCCACCATGGACGCCGTGGCGCTGCAGGAGGCCCTGGCCATCGCCGAGGCCGCTGGCACCGTGCGCGAGGCCGCGGCCGCGCTGCGGGCACGCCACGGCGCGCTGAAGGTGGTGGTGGTCGATGCCTTCGACATGCGCGGCGAAATCCCCGTCGCCAGCGGCAGCCGCCGCGCGCTGTACTTCGGCGCCAGCGACGGCCATTGCTGGCAGGTCACCACCGATGCGGCGCGGGCCGCCGGCCTCTTCGTGTCCGACCTGGCCTGAACATGGACAAGGCCCTCGTCCCCGAACTCGTCGATCCGGCCGAGGGCGACCCCCGCGCGGCCGATGCGGACCTCGGCGAGGTCGAGGCCGAGATCCCGCTGAGCCAGCCCGACCTGGGCGACGTCGAGCTCGGCCTGGTGCAGGCCGCGCTGGCGCAGCCTCGCCTGTCCGGCGGGCGCATGGTCGCTCACTTCGAGCGCCAGTTCGCCGACTCGCTGAACCGCCGGCACGCCGTCGCGGTGGCCAGCGGCACGCTCGGCACCTGGCTGGCCCTGCGCGCGCTGGGCATCGGGCCGGGCGACGAGGTGATCGCCTCGCCCAACGGCTGGCACCAGGTGGCCCACGCGGTGACGCTGACCGGCGCGCGGCTGGTGCTGTCGGACATCCACTACTGGACGGGCTGCCTCGACCCGCTGCGCGCGGCGGCGCAGATCGGGCCCGCCACCCGCGCCATCCTGGCCGGCAACGTGAACGGCCACCCCGCCGACTGGACGGCCCTGCGCGCCCTGGCCACCCGCCAGGGCCTGGCGCTGATCGAGGATTCCACCGAGGCCATCGGCTCGCTGTGGCGCGGCCAGCCGGTGGGCCGCTTCGGCGACCTGTCGGTGTTCGACTTCTCGCAGCCGGCGGCGCTGTGCTGCGGCGAGGGCGGCATGGTGGTCACCGACGACGACGCGCTGGCCACCGAACTGCGCTACCTGCGCTCGCGGTCTCTGGCCGACCGGCGCTCGGTGTCGGTGGGCGCGCGCGTGCCCCTGCAGGCCGGCATGGGCGAGCTGACCGCCGCGCTCGGCGCCGGCCAGCTGGCGCGGCTGCCCGAGCTGCTGGAGCGGCGCGCCGCCGTGGCCGCGCTGTACCTCGACCGCATGCAAAGCTTCGAGGGCATCAAGCCGCCGTTCCGCGCGGCCGGTGTGGACGCCGTGCACTGGATGCTCTTCGTCGTGCACCTGGGCCAGCGCTTCACCGCCAGCGCCTGCGCGCAGATCGTCGACGACCTGGCCGGCGAGGGCATCGAGGCGGCGCGCTGGTGCCAGCCGCTGCACCAGCAGTTCGCCTACCGCCAGCAGGGCTGGCTGCGTGGCCAGTTCCCGCTGGCCGAGCGCATCGCCGACCGCGCGGTGGCCCTGCCCTTCCACGCCGGGCTCGACGCCGACCACGTGCGCTTCATCGTCGAGACGCTGAAGGACTCGTCGGTCAACGTCGGCGCGGGCGCCGCCATCTACTGATCCCTCCCCCTCGAAAGCCCCCCATGCCGTCTTCCACTCTGTACGACCTGCCCGCCACCGTGGCCGATGGCCTGGCCGCCGGCACGCTGGCGCCCTACCTCGGGCCCGGCATGCTGGCGCTGTGCGACGGCCCCACGCCGCCGGCCGACCCGGTGGCCCTGGCCGCCGTGCTGACCGCCCGCGTGTCGGTGCCCGGCAAGATCCGCAACCGGCTCACCGCCGCGGCGCAGTTCATCGAGAACTTCAAGCACCGCAAGACGCTGGTGTCGGCGATGAACGAGGCGTTCAAGCAAGCCGCCGCGCCGTCTGCGCTGCACCGCTGGCTGGCCACGCTGGGCAGCCCGGTGATCGTCGACACCTGGTACGACGACACGCTGCGCCAGGCGCTGGCCGCGCGCAGCGACTGGGCCGAGGTGCAGGGCCTGAGCCAGAGCGAGCACTTCGGCACCTGGACCGGCTGGACGCTGCCCGACGGCACGCCCAGCCCCGACCCGGTGGCCGCGCGCACGGTGCTCTACAAGCCCTGGGGCGGCCGCGTGCCGTCGGGCAACTTCCTCGTCTCGGACTCCGACTTCGTCGAGGTGCTGACCGAGATCGACATCCAGACGCCGATCCCCGCGCTCGTGCAGCAGCGACGCGCCAGCCTGGGCTTCGTCTTCCTGGGCTGCCGCTTCAACGACCAGTTGCCGCGGGCCTTTGCGCGGCAGATCATGAAGCGCAGCGCCGGCCCGCACTTCGCGGTGCTGCCCGACGAGCCCACGCGCATGGAAGCGCGCTTCCTCGAGGAGCAGGGCATCACCCGCATCGCGCTGCCGCTGACCGAGGTGGCGGCGCGCCTGGCCGCAGGCGCCACGGCCACCGCCTGACCCCATCGATTCCACCGACCGACCCCACGGACACCCCCTGCCATGACCACCATCACCCTCCGCCCCTCGGGCAAGACCGTCGAAGTCGAGCCCGGCACCGTGCTGCTCAAGGCCGTGATCGACGCCGGCGAGCAACTGCTCGACAAGTGCACCGGCAAGGCCGAATGCGGCTCATGCCACATCTTCGTCACCGAAGGCCGCAAGGGCATCAACCGCATCGGCCCGGCCGAGAACGCCAAGCTCGACACGCTGGTGGGCATCGGAGCCAAGTCGCGCCTGGCCTGCCAGGTGGTGGTGGGCACCGAGCCCCTGACGGTGGAACTGCTCGGCGCCATGTCGGGCTGAACCTCCGCCACGACATGGCCCCATCGCCGCACCAGCGCCCGCCCGACCGGGGTTCGCTCGACGGTCCGCCGCTGGCCCAGGTGGCGGAGCACGGCTGGGCCATCGCCACGCTGCTGGCCCCGATGCAGGACGAGGACGAGCTGTTCGCCAGCGCGCTGACGCTCGGTGCGGTCGAGGGCCACCTGCGCGCGATGGTCGACGCGCTGGGCCGCACCACGTCGGCGCAGCAGCAGGCGCTGGTGCAGCTCGACTGGCGGGGCTGGGCCGTGCTGCCCGCCGCACTGCAGGGCAGCGCGCAGCCGCGCCGCGAGGCCACCTGGTACGCCATCAACGGCCTGGTGCCGCAGACGCTGGAGCTGCTCGACGCGCTGCGCCGCCGGCAGCCCGGCTGGTTCGGCGAATCGCCGTGACGGCCGCCACCCAGCCCACGGGGCCGCCGCGGTGAAACACTACGCGCGCAGCCGCGCCTGGTGCGAGTGGGAAAACTTCGACACCTGGCGGCCGCGCGCGCTGGCCGCGCTGGCCGACCCCGACGCGGCGGCCACGCCGCCCTTCCACCTGCTGTCGCTGCCCGGCATCACCGCCGCCGAGCAGCGCCGCTGCGCCGAGCGCTGGATGGCCGCACGGCTGCGCGCCAACCAGGGCGACCGCGACCGGCTGGCCGCCGAGTTTGCGGGCCAGCACCACGGGCCGGGCGCCGACCGGCCCACCGAGCACGGCACGGCTGGCGACAGCGCGCCGCGCCGCCTGCGCCTGGGCTACCTGTCGGGCGACCTGCAGCAGCACGCCACCGCCTGGCTGATGGTGGAGATGCTGGAGGCCCACGACCATGCGCGCTTCGAACTGCACGCCTACAGCCACGGTGCCGATGTCGGCGGCGGCATGCGCCAGCGGCTGGCCGCCGCCTTCGACGGCTTCCACGACATCGCCGCGCTCGACGACACCGCCGCGGCACGCGCCATTCATGCCGACGGCATCGACATCCTCGTCGACCTGAAGGGCTACACCGCCGGCAGCCGCACCAGCCTGCTGACCTACCGGCCGGCGCCGGTGCAGGTGGGCTTCCTCGGCTACCCGGGCACGCTGGGCGGCGATTTCTGCGACTACCTGGTGAGCGACCGCTTCGTCACGCCGGCGGCCGCGGCGGCCGACTACAGCGAGGCGCTGGCCTGCCTGCCGCACAGCTACCAGCCGCACGGCCGGCCGGCCACGGTGGCCGCCACGTCCACGCGCGCAGCCGCCGGCCTGCCCGACGACGGCCTGGTGCTGTGCTGCTTCAACCAGGCCTTCAAGTTCACGCCCGAGGTCTTCGGCCTGTGGTGCACGGTGCTCGACCAGGCGCCGGGCAGCGTACTGTGGCTGCTGGGCAGCGAGGCCGCCGAGGGCAACCTGCGGCGCGAGGCCATGGCCCGCGGCGTCGCCCCGCACCGGCTGGTGTTCGCACCGCACCTGCCGCAGGACGAGCACCTGGCCCGCCTGCCGCTGGCCGACCTGGTGCTGGACACGCTGCCCTGCAACGCCCACACCACCGCCAGCGACGCGCTGTGGGCCGGCGTGCCGATGCTCACCTGCGCCGGCGACACCTTCGCGTCGCGCGTCGCCGGCAGCCTGCTGCACGCGGTGGGCCTGCCCGAGCTGGTGACGCATTCGCTGGACGACTACGCCGCGCTGGCCGTGGCCCTGGCCACCGACGCCCCGCGGCTGGCCGCGCTGCGCGCGCGGCTCGAGGTGCTGAGGCGGGACGCGCCGTTGTTCGACGTGCCGGCCTACACCACCGACCTGGAATCGCTGTACGACGCGATGTGGCGGCGGCACTGCAGCGGCCTGCCGCCGCAGGCCATCTGCTGACGGGGCCGCGTCGCCATCAGCGACCGCGGGCCGGCCAGCGGCGCTATTGCGACACGTGGATCACGTCCCGCACCACCGGGTAGATGTGGTTCTGCCAGCGCTTGCCGCTGAACACGCCATAGTGGCCGACGTTGGGCTGCACGTAGTGCGTGCGCATGTAGGGCCGCAGGCTGGACGCCAGGTCCTGCGCGGCCAGGGTCTGGCCGATGGCGCAGATGTCGTCTCGCTCGCCCTCCACCGTCAGCAGCGCGGTGCGGCGGATCGCGGCCGGGTTGACCAGGCGGTCGCGGAAATGCAACTCGCCCTTGGGCAGCGCGTACTCCTGGAACACCAGGCGCACCGTCTCGAGGTAGAAATCGGCGGCCAGGTCGGCCACCGCCATGTACTCCTCGTAGAAGGTGCGAGTGATCTCGGCCTGCTCGAACTCGCCGTCCACCAGGTGCTTGTAGTACGACTTGAAGGCCTGGGTGTGGCGCTCCTTGTTCATGCTGATGAAGGCCGACAGCTGCACGAAGCCCGGGTACACCCGGCGGCCCGCACCGCGGTGGCGCCAGGGCACGCGGCTGATCAGGTTCTTCTCGAACCACTCGATCGGCTTGGTGGTGGCCAGCTTGTTGACCTCGGTCGGGCTGATGCGGCAGTCGATCGGGCCGGCCATCAGCGTCAGGCTGGCGGGCGTGGCGGGGTGGTCGTCCTCGGACATCAGCGCCACCGCGGCCAGCGAGGCCACGCAGGGCTGGCACACCGCGATGATGTTGGCGCCCGGCCCCATCGCGGCCAGGAAGTCGATGATGTGCTGGGTGTACTCGTCCAGCCCGAAGCGGCCGTCCGACAGCGGCACGTCGCGCACGTTGTGCCAGTCGGTGACGTGCACGTCGTGGTCGGCCAGCGCGGTGCGCACCGTGTCGCGCAGCAGCGTGGCGAAGTGGCCCGACATCGGCGCCACCACCAGCACCTTGGGTTGATCGGGCGCACCGGCCTTGCGAAAGCGCCGCAGCGTGGCGAAGGGCGTGACCATCACCTCTTCCTCGGTCACCGGCACCGCCTCGCCCTTGACGTCCACGCTGTCGATGCCCCAGGGCGGGCAGCTGTGCGTCACCTGCGCCAGGTCCAGCACCTTGCAGGCCGCCGCCAGCCGGCGCGACAGGCGCGGCGCGGCCAGCGAGGCGCCATGGAGATCGAGCGCGGGCGGCATCAGCGATGCCAGCGTGCGCATCGGCCACATCAGATCCGACTGTGCCTGGTAGGCCTGGTACATCATGGGATCTCCGATCGCGGCAGGGGCAGCGAGTGCAGCGGCGCATGCAACAAGCGAGCCAGCGACGCCCCAGGGTCGACCATCGGCGCCCCCGAAGCGGGCCCCGGCACCCCGGCGGTGCATGTGGCACAGGGCTTGCGTGATGACCGGGGCTGCACCAGCCCTGGAGTCCGCCGATGCCCTCTGCCACCGTGTCCAAGCCCCGCCGCGCCGCGGCCTCCGGTGGGCGCGCACGCGTGCCCGCAGCCAGCACCACCACCACGCTGACGCTGAGCAGCCGCAACTATTCGTCGTGGTCGCTGCGCGGCTGGCTGCTGGTGCGCTTCGCGGGGCTGCCCTTCACCGAGGTGATGGTCTCGCCCGACGATGCCGACGCGCGCAAGGAACTGCTGCTGCTGGCCCCGTCGATCCGCGTGCCCTGCCTAGAGCACGACGGCGCGAAGGTGTGGAACACCATGGCCATCGCCGTGTACCTGCATGAGCTGCACCCCGAGACGGGGCTGCTGCCGGCCGACCGCCTGGCCCGCGCGCACTGCCTGGCGGTGTGCGGCGAGATGAACTCGGGCTTCGCCAACCTGCGTTCGTCGCTGCCGGTGAACCTGAAGGGGCGCTTCCCCAAGCACAAGGTGTGGGCCGGCGCCCAGCCCGACATCGACCGCGTGATCGACATCTGGACCGACTGCCTGGCCACCTATGGCGGCCCGTTCCTCTTCGGCAAGCAGCGCAGCGCGGCCGATGCGATGTTCGCGCCGGTGGTCACGCGCTTCATCACCTACGACGTCAAGGTGCCCGCGGTCTGCGCGGAGTACGGCAAGACGATCATGGCGATGCCCGAGATGAAGGAGTGGGTGGCCGCCGCCAAGCTCGAACCCGACGAGATCGAGGAACTGGACATGGATTTCTGAAGCGGTCCGGGACTCTCCGCCTCGACTTCTTGTGCGGCTTGGGGCTCATAGCAGCAGTTCATTCCGTCCGACGATCTGCGCGGCGCGGCAGGCGGCAGCCGACGGTGGCGCTGACTGTGGCGGTCGGCTGCGCCGACTGCGCTGCGA
>NZ_MWLO01000141.1 GCF_002198735.1 Ideonella sp. A 288 | reverse complement strand
CGCGGCCTCGGCCCCTCCTGCACCCGCGGCTGTGGCGGCGGCGCCGGTGGCGATCGACGGCGCGGCATCGGCCGCGCTCGGTGCGACGCGTGTGGCGTCGGCACCCGCCGGGGCGTCGGCATCCACCGGGGCGTCGGGGTCTCCGGTGACGACCGTGACCGCGCCCCGGCCGGTCGACGCGCCGCCGGTGGCGGCGCCTGTCGCGGTCCAGTCACCCGTGCCGAGGGCGGCGGCGCCGGTCGTCGCCGAGCCGTCGGTCGCGGCACCGCGCCTGCCGATGCCGACGTCGGCGTCCCGCCCGGCGCCACCTGTGCGCACCGCCGCCGAGCGCCGGCCGGCGCCGGGCGCAGGGGGCGACTCCCCGGCACCGGCACCGGCCCCAGTGGCGGGCGCCACGGCCGAGCCGACGCATCGCGCGGTGCCGGTGCGCGAACCGGTCGCCGCACCCACGCGGGCCGCCGTGGCGCGGCCCGCCGAGCCGTCGACGCCGGAGCCGGTGGTGACGCGCAACCCGCGCGAGCAGTGCGGCGGCCGCGTGCTCGTGGCCCTTCACCTGTGCCTGATGCGCGAGTGTCCGAAGCCGCAGTACCGCGACCACGAGGAATGCGTGCGGGCGCGGGCGATGGAAGAGCGCAACAACCGCCGCTACGAATAGCGCGTCGGCTCGGCGGCGCGGGCGGCATGGGGCCGTCGCCGCCGGCAGGAGCCCGGCCGCCGCGGCCGGTCGCCTCGGTGACAACCCTGCGCGGGTTCACGTGGATGCGTGCCGGGCGCGCCTCGGGTAAACCTGCGGGTCCTGCCGCCCCTGCCGAACCGCCGTGACCGCCAACGCCCTGACCCGACCGCACCACGCCATCTGGCCCCGCCGCCTGCCGCGCGCGCTGGTGCTGCCCGAAACCAGCCTGTGGTTCAACCTCGAGGTCGCCGCCACCCGCTATCCGTCGAAGACGGCCTACCTGTTCTTCGGCCGGCCGCTGCGGTTCGACGAGCTCAAGTCACAGGCCGAGGCCCTGGCCGGTTGGCTGCAGGCCCGCGGCGTCGCCAAGGGCGACCGCGTGGCGATCTTCATGCAGAACTGCCCGCAGTACGTGGTGGCGGTGCAGGCCGTGCTCCGCGCCGACGCGGTGGTGGTGCCCGTGAACCCGATGAACAAGGCCGACGAGTTCGGCCACTACATCACCGACCCCGGCACCAAGGTCGTGATCACCACGGGCGACCTGGCCGGCATCGTCGCCGAGGCCGATGGACGCCTGCCCGAGGCACAGCGCCTGAAGCACCTGCTGGTCACCCGTTTCACCGACGCGATGCCGGCCGAGATCGACCCGGCCGAGGCCCCGGCCGACGCCGTGCTGCAGTGGCTGCGGGCCGATCCGCCGCTGCCGGCCGGTGCCACGCGCTGGACCGACGCGATCGCCGAGGGCCACCTGCCCGCGCCGCACACCGCGCAGCCCGACGACATGGCGCTGCTGCCCTACACGTCGGGCACCACCGGCCTCCCCAAGGGCTGCATCCACACCCACCGGACGCTGATGCACAACGTCATCGGCGGCGGCGTCTGGGGCCATGGCGGCCCCGAGGTGGTGGCCCTGGGCGTGGTGCCGATGTTCCACATCACCGGCTTCGTCTACAGCGTGCTGGGCTCGGTGGCCGCCGGCAGCACCACGGTGATCCTGCCACGCTGGGACCGCGAACTGGCCGGGCGCCTGATCGCCCGCCACGGCGTGTCGCACTGGACCTGCATCCCGACGATGATCATCGACCTGTTCGGCAGCCCGAACTACGCCGGCTTCGACCTGTCGAGCCTGCGCTACCTGTCGGGTGGCGGCGCGGCGATGCCGCAGGCGGTGGCCGAGCGGCTGCAGAAGGAGTTCGGCATCACCTTCGCCGAGGGCTACGGCCTGACCGAGACGGCTGCGCCCACCCACGCCAACCTGCCCGAGCGCGCCAAGCTGCAGTGCCTGGGCATCCCGATCTTCGGCACCGATTCGCGCATCATCGACCCCGACACCGGCCGCGAACTGCCGATCGGCGAGACCGGCGAGATCGTCTCCCATGGGCCGATGGTCTTCAAGGGCTACTGGGGGCACCCCGACGCCACGCGTGCGGCCTTCATCGAGATCGACGGCAAGCCCTTCTTCCGCACCGGCGACCTGGGCCGCATGGACGACGAAGGCTACTTCTTCATCACCGACCGCCTGAAGCGCATGATCAACGCCAGCGGCTTCAAGGTCTGGCCCAGCGAGGTGGAACTGCTGCTGTTCAAGTGCCCGGCGGTGCAGGAGGCCTGCATCATCGCCAGCCGCGACGCCTACCGCGGCGAGACGGTCAAGGCAGTGGTCGTGCTGCGTGCCGAGGCGAGGGGCAAGACCACGCCCGAGGACATCATCGCCTGGGCCCGCGAGCACATGGCCGCCTACAAGGTGCCCAAGCTGGTGGAGTTTGCCGACGCGCTGCCCAAGAGCGGCTCGGGCAAGGTGATGTGGCGGCTCTTGCAGGAAAAGGAAGCGTCCACCTGACGGTCGGCCTTCGCCGAGGCGGCCGGACGGCGCGACCAGCCGGAAGCGCTCGACGGCACCAAAGGCGCGACGGTCAGAATCCCGAACCCGGCGTGAGCAGGAACGCCGCTTCCTCGGCCGTGCTGGCGCGCCCGAGGGCCGCGTTGCGGTGCGGAAAACGGCCGAAGCGCGCCACGATGTCGTGGTGTCGCTGCGCCCAGTCGAGCAGCCCGGCCAGGTCGGGCGCATCGGCCCCGAGGGCGCCGAACAGGCGCAGCGCCTCGCGCTGCATCGGCAGGTCTTCGGCATGCTCGAAGGGAAGGTAGACGAACTGCCGCTGCACGCCGGTGAGTGGCCGATCCTGCCCCGAGGCCACCAGCGTCTGCGCCGTGGCCAGCGCCAGCGCATCGCCGGCGAAGGCGCGGGCGCTGTCGCGGAAGGCGTTGCGGGTGAATTGGTCGAGCACCAGCACCTGCGCCACGGCCGACCGAGGCGATGCGGCCCAGTCGGCCAGTGCACCGCCCAGCGCCTGCTCGATCAGTGGGCCGAAGCGCTCGCGGATCTGCGCATCGAAGGCCGCGTCCTTCTTGAACCAGGCGGGGCGCGATCGGGCATGGCCGGGGTCGTCGGCGGGCCCGAACCAGAAGTCGAGCACGGCCTGAGCGCGGGGGTCGATCGTGTCCACGGGGGGTTCCCTCCTTCAGGCCAGCAGGTCGCGGGTGTCGGGGTGCCGGCGCATGTAGACCTGCACATAGCTGCAAAGCGGCCGCACGCGCCATCCCTGCGCGCGGGCGTGGGCCAGCGCGGCCTGCACCAGGGCGGCGGCGATGCCGCGACCTTCCAGTGCGCGCGGCACACCGGTGTGGTGGATGGCCATCACGCCGTCGACCAGCCGGTAGCTGCATTCGGCCAACTGGCCTTCGATGTGGGCCTCGAAGCGGCCCGCGGCCGCGTCGTGGGTGATGGTCATGGCGGTCATCGGGGCACGCTCGTGCGTCGACCGCGCCCGCCAGGCAGGCACGGGCAGGTCGTCGGGCGGCCGGGCGACGGGCTCATCGCGCCAGCCGTTGCCACAGGTAGGCCATCTCCAGCGCCTGGCGGTCGGCGTGCTGGAAGTTGTCGGCGCCAGCGCCGTGGCCGCCTTCGATGTTCTCGTGGTAGATCACCTCGTGGCCCTGCGCCAGCATGCGCGCGGCCATCTTGCGCGCGTGGCCGGGGTGCACACGGTCGTCGCGGGTGGAGGTGATGATCAGTGGCACTGGGTACGTCGCGTCGGCCTTGACGTTCTGGTAGGGGCTGTACTTCGAGATCCAGGCCCATTCTTCCGGCACGTCCGGGTTGCCGTACTCGGCCATCCACGAGGCACCGGCCAGCAGCAGGTGGTAGCGCTTCATGTCGAGCAGCGGCACCTGGCAGACCACGGCGTTGAACAGTTCGGGCCGCTGCACCATCACCGCGCCGACGAGCAGGCCGCCGTTGCTGCCGCCCTGGATTCCCAGGTGCTTCGGGCTCGTCACCTTGGTGGCGATGAGGTCTTCCGCGACCGCGATGAAGTCGTCGTAGCTGCGTTGCTTGTTCGCCTTGACGGCGGCCTGGTGCCAGCCCGGGCCGTACTCGCCGCCGCCACGGATGTTGGCCACCACCAGCACGCCGCCGCGCCGGTACCACTGCGTGCCCAGGCCGCCCGAATACCAAGGGTTGACCGAGTTCTGGAAGCCGCCGTAGCCGTACAGCAGCGTCGGGTTGCTGCCGTCGGCCTTGGCGCCCTGGGGCCAGACCACGAAGTAGGGCACGCGGGTGCCGTCCTTCGACGCGACGAAACGCTGCTCGGTGCGCATGCCGGTGGCGTCGAAGAAGGTCGGCCGCGATTTCAGGCGCTCGATCGGCCCGCCGCGGGCGTCGCCCAGCGACAGCGAATCGGGCGTGAGGAAATCGGTGTAGGTGAGGGTGAAGGCCTCGGCCAGCGGGTCGTCGGCGACCATCGGGTCGTGCAGCGCACCGATCGACAGCGTGCCCGGGAAGGGCGCGTCCAGCTGGCGGCCGCGCCATTGTCCGTCGTCGTGCCGCCAGACCTCGGCCCGGCCGGCCACGTTGTCGTTGATGTCGAGCAGCACCTGGCTGCGCGTCGTCGAATAGCGGTCGAGCGAGCGCGTGGCCGTGGGGGTGAACAGCGCCTGCAGGCCGTCGCGCTTGCCTGCGAGGTAGGCCGCGGCATCGGACACCAGCAGCGCGCCGCGCGGCCAGGTGCGGCCGCCCACCACCCAGTCGCTGCGCAGCTTGATCAGCACGCGGTCGCGCCAGAAGCTCAGCTGCGCATCGTCGGGCTTGTCGATGGGCGTGAGCTTGCCGTCGCGCCACAGCGATTCGCGCGTGTTGTAGAAGTCGATCGCGCGCACCAGCACCACACGCTCGAAGCCCGGCGTGCGGTCGACACCGGGGCTGACGGCCACGTCGGCCTTCTCGCCCTCGAACACCGTGGTGGCCTCGGACAGCGGCTTGCCGCGCGCCCAGCGCTTGATCAGCCGAGGGTAGCCCGAGTCGGTGAGGCTGCCCGGGCCGAAATCGGTGCCGACGAGCAGCGTGTCGCGGTCCAGCCAGGCGACGTCGGACTTGGCCTCGGGCAGCGTGAAGCCCCCCTCGACGAAGGCCTTGCGGCCGATGTCGAACTCGCGCACCACCTTGGCGTCGGCGCCACCGCGCGACAGGCTGAGCAGGCAGCGGTCGTCCTGGCCGCCCAGGCATTCGGCGCCACCCCAGACCCAGTTCACGCCCTCGGCCTTGCCCAGCGCGTCGATGTCGAGCAGCGTGTGCCAGGCGGGCGCGGGCTTGCGGTACTCGGCCAGCGTGGTGCGGCGCCACAGGCCGCGCGGGTTGCGCTCGTCCTGCCAGAGGTTGTAGAGCCATTCGCCGCGGCGGCTGAACATCGGGATGCGCTCGCGCGAGTCGAGCACGGCCTTGATCTCGGTGCGCGCGCTCTCGAAGGCGGGCCAGGCTTCCAGGCGCTTGCGCGCGGCGGCGTTGCGCTCGCGCACCCAGGCCAGGGCGCGTTCGCCCTGCACGTCTTCGAGCCAGAGGAAGGGGTCGTCGTCGGTGGGGGCGGCCATCGTCAGGGGGGTGAGGGCGACGAGCACGAAGGCCAGTCGCCGGAGCCAGTGGAGTTGCATCGGCATGCGGTCCGGGCGCGGACCACCAGGGTCGGGACGACGACGATGATAGGAGCAGCGTGACAGGCCACGCCGCGTGGGTCGTTCAGTTCCCGCCGCGCCACAGGGGCACCGGGCGGATCTCGACCGAGCCCGTGCCGTCGCTGACCCAGGTGTGTGCGTCCTGGGTGGTCACCTGCAACTGCATCGAGCGCTTGGCCAGCGCGGTCAGCGCCTGGCTCTGTTCGGCCTCGATGCGCCAGACCTCGAGGTTGCGCAGCCTCGTCACCTTGGTCTCGAGCCCGGCCCACCAGATGTGCGCCGAACTGCTGTAGCAGTAGATCGTCACCCGTTCGGCGCGGCCGCAGGCCTTGGACATGCGGCGGTCGTCGGGCTGGCCGACCTCGATCCAGTGGATCAGCTGGTCGGTCAGGTCACGCTGCCACAGGTCGGGTTCTTCGGTGTCGGACAGGCCGCGGGCGAACTGCAGCATGCCGCGATCGTCGTTGGCCGGCACGTGCAATGCGAACGCCAGCAGCCGGATCATCATCCGCTCTTCGGTTTCGGACGGGTGCAGCGCCAGGGTCAGCGCATGGTCGCCATAGACCTGGCGGTCCATGTCGGCGATCTGGAGGCTGGCTTTGTAGATCGTGGATTTGATGGCCATCGGCGGCTCGGTCAGGGGCGGGCAGGCACCCGTCGAGCCGGGTGGGGTGGGCGGCACTGTGCCACAGTGCCGCGCCGCATGAGTCAACGACGGGCCGCTCCCGAGTTGACTCAACCCTCCGGGGCCGCTGGCGGGGGCTTTGCCACCGCCTGGGGCGATCTCACACGGCGCCGGCCTTGAAGGTGTCGCACTGCGCCATGTTGCCGCTGGCCATGCCGCGCTTGAACCAGGTGACGCGCTGCGCGCTGGTGCCGTGGGTGAAGGTCTCGGGCACCACGCGGCCCTGAGCATTGCGCTGCAGGGTGTCGTCGCCGATGGCCGACGCGGCGTTGAGCGCCTCCTCGACGTCGCCGGCCTCCAGGATCTGGCGCGAGCGCTGCGCGTGGTGCGCCCAGACGCCGGCCAGGCAATCGGCCTGCAGTTCCAGCCGCACCGACAGCGCGTTGCCGGTGCGCTCGTTGCCGCGCCGGCGGGCCTCCTCGACCTTGGCCGTGATGCCCAGCAGGTGCTGCACGTGGTGGGCCACCTCGTGCGCGATGACATAGGCCTGGGCGAAGTCGCCCGGTGCGCCCAGGCGCTTGTGCATGGTTTCGTAGAAGCTGAGGTCGATGTACACCTTTTCGTCGCCCGGGCAGTAGAACGGGCCCATCGCCGCCTCGCCGGTGCCGCAGGCCGTGGCCTGCTGGCCGTTGTAGAGGCGCAGCTTCGGGTCGCGGTACTGCGCGCCCATGGTGCGGAACTGCTCGCGCCACACGTCCTCGGTGTCGGCCAGCACCATCGAGACGAAGCGGGCCAGCGGGTCGTCGGCCGGCGGCTTGGCCGCCGGGGCCTGCTGCTGGGGCATCACCGCACCGCCGCCGTCGCCGCCCAGGATGCCGAGCACGGTCATCGGGTTGATGCCGAAGATCCAGCTGGCCAGCAGCGCAATGACGATGCTGCCCAGGCCGATGCCGCGGCCGCCGATGCGTCGGCCGCCGCCCGCACCGCCGCCGCCCCGTGCATCCTCGACGTTGTCGCTTTCCCGATGTCCGTCCAGTCGCATGGCTCGTGCTCCTCTTTGTGGTCCGGCGCCACGGCGGCACGAGGGCCGACGCCTCCGCCGATGCGCGGATTCTGCCTGCCGCAGGCCGGCGCGTGCGCCATGCCTGCGGATGGGACGGCAGCCCCGGTGGCATCATGCAGCCACCCGATTGCCGACACTCACGAGGTGCCACCGACCGCCATGGATGCCCAGACCAATGCCCTGCTCGCCGACTGGGACGCCCCGTTCGGGCTGCCACCGTTCGAACACCTCCGTGCCGACCAGGTGCGCCCGGCGCTGGAGCACGCGATGCGGCGCCATCGCCAGGAGCTGGCCGCGCTCGCCGCCCATCCCTCCGCGCCGGATTTCGAGAACACGGTGGCGGCCTTCGACCGGGCCGGCGAAGCCCTGCACCGCATCGACGCCATGTTCCACAGCCTGACGACGTCCGCCACCTCGCCCGCACTGCAGGCGGTCGAGCGCGAGATGGCCGGGCCGATGGCGGCCCACCACAGCGCGGTCTACCAGGACGTGGCGCTGTTCGCGCGTCTGGACGCGGTGCATGCCCGCCGTGACGCCCTGGGCCTCACGGCCGAGCAGCGTCGGCTGGTCGAGCGGCTGCACCGCGACTTCGTCCGCGCGGGGGCGCAGTTGCCGAGCGCCGAGCGCGCCCGCTTCGCCCAGGTCATGCAGGCGCTGGCCGAACTGAACACACGCTTCGGCCAGAACGTGTTGCACGACGAGTCGCGCTGGACCCTGCCGCTGCCCGACGAGGCGGCCCAGGCTGGCCTGCCGGCCTCCTTGCGCGACGCCGCCCGGCAAGCCGGCGCCGACCGCGGACTCGACGGGCCGGTGATCACGCTGTCGCGCTCGCTGGTGGTGCCCTTCCTCACCTTCTCGACCCGGCGCGACCTGCGCGAGCAGGCCTGGCGGGCCTGGGTCGGCCGCGGCGAGCAGCCCGGGCCCAGCGACAACCGCGAGGTGGCGGCCCGCATCCTGCGCCTGCGCCGCGAGCAGGCGAGCCTGCTCGGCCACGCCAGCTTTGCCGACCTGGCCCTGGCCGACACCATGGCCCGCACGCCCGACCGGGTGTGGGCGCTGCTCGACGACGTCTGGCAGCGGGCGCTGCCGGCGCTGGAGCGAGAACGTGCGCTGCTCGACGAGGCGATGCAGGCCGAAGGCGCCGCCGGCCCGATCGAAGCCTGGGATTGGCGCTTCTGGGCCGAAAGAGTGCGCGTCGGCCGATTCGCGCTCGACGAGGCCGAGCTCAAGGCCTATTTTTCGCTGCCGAACATGGTGGCGGCGGCGTTCGACTGCGCGACGCGCCTGTTCGGCCTGCGGTTCGAGCGACGCGACGACGTGCGTGCGTATCACCCCGACGTGGTGGCCTACGAGGTCACCGATGCGGGCGGCCGCCAGGTCGGCCTGTTCCTGCACGACAACTTCTGCCGCCCGGTCAAGCGCAGCGGCGCCTGGATGAGTGAGCTGCGTTGGCAGCACCGCAACGTGGCCCCGGGCGAGGCGCCATCACAGCCCATCATCCTGAACAACAACAACTTCGCCAAGGCCGCGGCGGGCGAGGACACGCTGTTGTCGCTGGACGACGTGCGCACGTTGTTCCACGAGTTCGGCCACGGCCTGCATGGGCTGCTGTCCGACGTCGGCTATGTGCGGCTGTCCGGCACGCAGGTGCTGCGCGACTTTGTCGAACTGCCCTCGCAGTTGTTCGAGCACTGGGCGATGGAGCGCGCGGTGCTGCGCCGGCACGCCCGGCACCACCGCACCGGCGAACCGATTCCCGAGGCGCTGATGGACCGCATCGAGGCGGCGCGCAAGTTCGGCAGCGCGTACGACACGCTGCGCTACACGGCCAGCGCCATCGTCGACCTGGCCGCCCACCAGAGCGAGGTGCCGATCGACGACATTGTGGCCTTCGAGGCCCGGGTGGTCGCCGAGCGGGGCTTGCCATCGGCGGTGGGCCTGAACCACCGGCTGCCGCACTTCCAGCACCTGTTCTCGGGGTCGGGCTACGCGGCCGGGTACTACGTGTACCTGTGGGCGGAAGTGCTGGATGCCGACGCCTTCGATGCCTTCGTCGAGGCCGGCGATCCGTTCGACGCGGCCGTGGCGGCGCGGCTGAAGCAGTTCATCTACAGCCGGGGCGACAGCCTGGAGCCCGGCGCCGCCTACCGTGCGTTCCGGGGTCGCGACGCCCGGATCGAGCCGATGCTGCGAGACCGCGGGCTCATCGACTGACGGAACCCACCAACGGCAGGGCCCGCGACGCAGCGGGCCAGTGCAAATGACAAAGCCCGCACAGTGGCGGGCCTTGTCGAGCTGCGCGGAGCCGTGGCCCCACGCCAGCGTTGCTTACTTCAGCTTCATTTCCTTGTACAGCACGTGCTTGCGTGCCTTCGGATCGAACTTCATGAATTCGAGCTTTTGCGGCGTCGTCTTCTTGTTCTTGTTCGTCGTGTAGAAATGACCGGTGCCCGCCGAGGACTCCAGCTTGATCTTTTCGCGTCCGCCTTTGGCTGCCATGGTGGTCTGCTCCTGAGTGCGTGTTGCTAGCTAGGGTGCCGTGGGGCGCGTCAGAGCGCGCCCTTGGCGCGCAGGTCGGCCACGACCTCGTCGATGCCGACCTTGTCGATCAGGCGCAGCGCGGCGTTGGTGATGCGCAGGCGCACCCAACGGTTCTCGCTCTCGACCCAGAAGCGACGGTACTGCAGGTTGGGCAACCAGCGGCGCTTGGTCTTGTTGTTGGCGTGGGAGACATTGTTTCCCACCATCGGGCGCTTGCCCGTGACTTGACAGACGCGTGCCATGACGCTTCTCCAGAACTCTTGACTGTTGCAGGCACGGCAACCAGAGCAGGGGGAAACGGCGCCTGCGCAAGCCTGCCGCAGAGTCCGCCACCTGATGATTGCCCTTCGAAGGCCTGGGACCGGGCGACATGCCCATCCCATGCCGCTTTCGGCAAAGACCGCGATTATAGCCAGAAATGCAGGGCCGCCAACCGCCTTCGTCAGCCCTGCTCGAGGAAACGCTGGGCGTCGAGCGCCGCCATGCAGCCCGTGCCCGCCGAGGTGATGGCCTGACGGTACACGTGATCCTGCACGTCGCCGGCGGCAAACACGCCCGGCACGCTGGTCATCGTGGCGAAGCCGTTCAGGCCGGTGCGGGTGACGATGTAGCCGTCCTTCATCTCGAGCTGTCCCTTGAAGATGTCGGTGTTGGGCTGGTGGCCGATGGCGATGAAGCAGCCCTTCAGCGCGATGTCCTCGGTGGCGCCGGTGTTGGCGTCCTTCAGGCGCACGCCGGTCACGCCGCTGGCGTCGCCCAGCACCTCGTCGAGCGTGCGGAACAGGTGCAGGTCGATCTTGCCGGCGGCCACCTTCTCGTGCAGCTTGTCGATCATGATGGCCTCGGCGCGGAACTTGTCGCGCCGGTGCACCAGGTGCACCTTGGCGGCGATGTTCGACAGGTACAGCGCCTCCTCGACGGCCGTGTTGCCGCCGCCGACCACGGCCACCACGTCGTTGCGGTAGAAGAAGCCGTCGCAGGTGGCGCAGCCGCTGACGCCGCGGCCCATGAAGGCCGCTTCCGACGGCAGGCCCAGGTACTTGGCGCTGGCGCCGGTGGCGATGATCAGCGTGTCGCAGGTGTACGCGCCGCTGTCGCCCTTGAGCGCGAACGGCCGCTTCGACAGGTCGACCTCGTTGATGTGGTCGAACAGGATGCTGGTGTTGAAGCGCTCGGCGTGCTGCAGGAAGCGCTGCATCAGCTCGGGCCCCTGCACGCCCATCACGTCGGCCGGCCAGTTGTCGACCTCGGTGGTGGTCATCAACTGGCCGCCCTGGGCCATGCCGGTGACGAGCACCGGCGACAGGTTGGCGCGCGCGGCATAGATGGCCGCCGTGTAGCCGGCGGGGCCGGATCCGAGGATCAGGACCTGGGCGTGGGTGGAGGGCGATGTCATGGGTGGGCGGATCCGGGTGAAGAAGGCGCGGCGTCGCGCCGAGCCGACGCCGGATTGTCACATGGGGGTCCGGGCTGTGACGACAAGGCCGGCCATCGGCACAATACGCCTCGCGCCGATCCTGCGCGGCAGAATGCCGTTGCGGGGACCCGGGCGGATGTGGCATCCGTCCGGGCCGGCCGACAACCACAAGCCACAGCCGGAAGGGGACCCTTCGATGTCGATGTTGACGAATCTCGATCTGATTCGCCGAGTGCCGCTGTTCTCGCTGCTGACCAACGACCAGGCCCAGGCCATTGCCGACAGCGTGGTGAAGCGGCGCTTCCGGCGCGGCGAACTGGTGGTCGAGCAAGGCCGCAAGAGCAACGCGTTGTTCATCCTGTTGAACGGACGTGCGCGGGTGCTCACGTCCGACAACCGCGGCCGCGAGGTCATCCTGGCGGTGCTCGAGTCGGGCGACTACGTCGGCGAGATGAGCCTGATCGACAACGAGGCCCATTCGGCCACGGTGCGCTGCGAGATCCAGACCGACATGCTCATCCTCGGCCGCGCCGATTTCGCGCGCTGTCTGCCCGAGAACTCCACGCTGTCCTATGCCATCCTGCGCGGCCTGGTGCGGCGCCTGCGCCATGCCGACCGCCAGATCGAGTCGCTGGCCCTGCTCGACGTCTATGGCCGCGTCGCACGCACGCTGCTCGAGATGGCCGAGGACGTGAATGGCGTCAAGCTCATCCGCAACAAGGTCTCGCGCCAGGACATGGCCAAGGTGGTCGGCGCCTCGCGCGAGATGGTCAGCCGCGTGATGAAGGACCTCGAAGAGCGCGGCGTCATCGAGACCCAGGAAAACGGCTCGGTCGTCATCAAGGAACGCGCGCAGCCTGAATGAGCACGTCGCCCGGCAGCCCAAAGTCGGGCTCGCTCCCGCCCGGCGGGACCGCACGCAGCACAAGGGTGTCCGGGCCAGACTGCGCTGGGGGTGATGCGCCACAATCCGGCGCATGACCTTCCCGCTCGGATCCCTCGGCGCCGATGGTGCCGGCGCGGCCGCCCCGCAGGCGGGCCGCCCGCCGCGCTGGCGCACCCAGTTCGTGTTGCTCGGCGGCGGCGTGTTGTGGCTGCTGCTGGTGCTGTCGCTGCTGTCGCACCAGGCCACCGACCCCGGCTTTTCCACTTCGGGCCACGGCGGCCCGGTGCTCAACAAGGCCGGGGCGCTGGGCGCCTGGGTCTCCGACCTGGGCTTTTTTGCCTTGGGCTATTCGGTGTGGTGGGCGGTGTTCGCCGGCCTGCGCCAGTTGCTGGCCACGCTGGCCGATGCGCTGCGCGCCGATGCCGACACCCAGGTGGCACACACCCGCTCCTGGTCCCCCTGGGTCGGCCTGCTCCTGCTGGTCACCGCCAGTTGTGCCCTCGAATGGACCCGCCTGTACCGCTTCGACGCCGGACTGCCGGGTGGCCAGGCCGGCGGCGTGCTCGGCCAACTGGTCGGCCAGGCGTCGATGGCCTGGCTCGGCTTCGCCGGCTCGGGCGTGCTCTGGATCGCCGCCGGCGTCGCCGGCCTGTCATTGGCCTTCGGCTTCTCATGGGCGCGCGTGGCCGAGCGCCTGGGTGCCTGGCTCGAATCGCTCGGCACGCGACGCTCGATGGCGCTGGAGCGCCAGGAGGACAAGCGCATCGGCGAAGAGGCCGCGCGCGAGCGCGAACTGGTGGTCGAGGAAGTGCGCGCCGAGGTCAAGGACCACGCGCCCATCGTCATCGAGCCGGCGCTGGTGGAGGTGCCGCGCTCGGCGCGGGTGGCCAAGGAGCGGCAGAAGCCGTTGTTCGTCGAACTGACCGACACCAAGTTGCCGCAGGTCGACCTGCTCGATGCGGCGCCGGCCGGCCGGGTGGAGAGCGTCAATCCCGAGTCGCTGGAAATGACTTCGCGCATGATCGAGAAGAAGCTGCGCGACTTCGGCGTCGAGGTGCGCGTGGTGGCGGCCTCGCCGGGTCCGGTGATCACGCGTTACGAGATCGAGCCGGCCACCGGCGTCAAGGGCTCGCAGGTGGTGAACCTGGCCAAGGACCTGGCGCGGTCGCTGTCGCTGGTGAGCATCCGCGTGGTCGAGACGATCCCCGGGCGCACGACGATGGCGCTGGAGTTGCCCAATGCGCGTCGCCAGACCATCAGACTGGCCGAGATCCTGGGGTCGCAGGTCTACAACGACGCGGCCTCGCAGCTGACCATCGGCCTGGGCAAGGACATCGTCGGCGCGCCGATGGTGGTCGACCTGGCCAAGATGCCGCACTGCCTGGTGGCCGGCACCACCGGCTCGGGCAAGTCGGTGGGCATCAACGCGATGATCCTGAGCCTGCTGTACAAGGCCGAGGCGCGCGACGTGAGGCTCATCCTCATCGACCCGAAGATGCTCGAGATGAGTGTGTACGAAGGCATTCCCCACCTGCTGTGCCCGGTGGTCACCGACATGAAGCAGGCCGCCAATGCGCTGAACTGGTGTGTCGGTGAGATGGAGCGGCGCTACAAGCTGATGAGCAAGCTGGGTGTTCGCAACCTGGCCGGCTACAACAAGAAGGTCACCGAGGCCACCGAGTCGGGCCACTCTCTGCCCAACCCCTTCAGCCTGACGCCCGATTCGCCCGAGCCGCTGGAACGCCTGCCCTTCATCGTCGTGGTCATCGACGAACTGGCCGACCTGATGATGGTGGTGGGCAAGAAGATCGAGGAACTGATCGCCCGCCTGGCACAGAAGGCCCGCGCCTCGGGCATCCACCTCGTGCTGGCCACCCAGCGGCCCAGCGTGGACGTGATCACCGGCCTCATCAAGGCCAACATCCCGACGCGCCTGTCGTTCCAGGTGTCCAGCAAGATCGACAGCCGCACCATCCTCGACCAGATGGGTGCCGAGGCCCTGCTGGGCCAGGGCGACATGCTCTACCTCACGCCCGGTGGCGGTGTGCCGGTGCGGGTGCACGGTGCCTTCGTCAGCGACGAGGAAGTGCACCGCGTGGTCGAGTACCTGAAGAGCCAGGGCGAGCCCAACTACATCGAGGGCATCCTCGAAGGCGGGGTGCTCGAGGGCGACGCCGAAGCCGGGGGGCCCGGCAGCGCCGAGGGCGAAGCCGATCCGATGTACGACCAGGCGGTGGCCATCGTGCTGCAGCACCGCAAGGCCTCGATCTCGCTGGTGCAGCGGCATTTGCGCATTGGATACAACCGCGCGGCCCGATTGCTGGAACAAATGGAGAAGTCCGGACTCGTATCCTCCATGTCCACCAACGGCAATCGCGACCTCCTGCTGCCCAAGCGCGACGAGTGACGGCCCACCGCATGAAACTCCTTTGCCTCGCAGCCGCCCTGGCCCTGACTGGCGTGGCCGCGCATGCCGACTCGGTGGACACCTTGCGCGAGTTCTCGCGCGACGTGCGCACCGCGCGCGCCGACTTCACGCAGACGGTGACCTCACCCGACGGTGCAAAGAAAAAGGTGTCCAGCGGCACGTTTGAGTTCGCGCGGCCCAACCGCTTCCGGTTCGCTTACCGCAAGCCCTTCGAGCAGCTGATCGTCAGCGACGGCAAGAAGGTCTGGTTGCACGACCCCGACCTCAACCAGGTGAGCATCCGCGCCTTCGACCAGGCGCTCGGTGCCACGCCGGCGGCGCTGCTGTCGGGCGGCGGGCTGGAGCGCGACTTCGAGCTGTCGGTGCTGCCGGCGCGCGACGGCCTCGACTGGGTGAAGGCGGTGCCGCGCACCAAAGGTGGCGGCGTCGAGACGCTGCAGATCGGCTTCAAGGGCCGCCAGCTGGCGGCGCTGGAGATCGTCGACGCCTTCGGCCAACGCTCGCTGATGCAGTTCGCCGAACTGGCCACCAACTTCGCGGCGGTGGACGCCACCTACCGGTTCGTGCCGCCTGCGGGGGCCGACGTGGTCGAGCAGCCGCGCTGACGCGCGGCGCCGGCGTCGTTCAGAACGCCGCCTTCAGGCCGATGGTCAGGGCCTTCGGCCGTGACGAACTGGTCTGCATGCCCCAGCTGGCATCGACGAAGAGCTTGTCGGGCACCACCGCCCAGCGCACGCCGACCTGTACCCAGGGCGAGCGCTCGCGGTCGTCGGCGAACACCTCGCCCAGCAGGTCGATGCCCGAGGGCAGGCTGCGTTCCAGCGCCATGGCCCAGCCGGTGGTGCTTTGACGGGCCGATTGCGAGTGCGACCAGCCCAGGTTGGCATGGAGCTTCAGGCGCTCGGTGATCGGCAGGCTCATCACGCCATTGAGGAAGGTCGACTCATGGTCCAGCGATTCGCCACTGGGCTTGGCGGCGTCCAGCCCCCAGGCCAGCGTCCAGGCCGGGCCGGTGGGGCCCGGCTCATTGAGCGCGGTCTTGCCAACGAGGGCCAGACCGTGTTCCGACTGGCCGTCGGACCGGGTCGTGGCGACGGCCACGGCGACCTGAGAGCGGTAGCCCACGCCGCAGCCGACTTGCGCCGACAGCCCGGTGGCCGAGGGCGCGCCACGTTGTGTGGCCCGCAGCGCAAATGTCTCGAATTCGCAGGCGCCGCGGTCGAGCACGCCGGCATCCTCGGTCACGATGGGACGGCCTGCCAGGGCCAGTGGGCACAGGCAAGCCAATGCCAGGGCGCCCAGGGCAGGGCGCATCGATCGTGTGTTCATTAGGTCCTCCGAAGATTCGATTGTTCTCAGTGCAGCTGGTGGTCCGTCAGGCCCATCTCGGCGCTGGACATCAGCTTCTCGATGTCCATGAGGATCAGCATTCTCTCGGCGTCGCCTGAACGGACGGTGCCCAACCCGGTGATGTAGTCCGAGTCGATCGTGCCGTTGAACTCCGGCGCGGGCTTCACCTGGTCACGGCCCAGTTCCAGCACGTCGCTGACCGAGTCGACCACGATGCCCACGGTGCGGCCCACGACGTTCAGAATGATGACGACGGTGAACGAATCGTACTTGACGTCGTCCAGTGCAAACCGCACCCGCATGTCGACGATCGGCACGATCACGCCGCGCAGGTTGACCACGCCCTTCATGAACGAGGGCGCATTGGCGATGCGGGTGGGCTGCTCGTAGCCGCGGATCTCCTGCACCTTGAGGATGTCGATGCCGTACTCCTCGCTGCCCAGCGTGAACGACAGCACCTCGCGCGGCGTGCCCTGCGTCGGCGGCGCGGCGTTGGTGGCGGTATGGGTGTCCTGGGCGGTGGCCATGTCCATGCGGGGCTCCTGTTCGATCGGGTGGAAGAGGCCGGGCGGCCTGTGCGCGCGGCTGTCGTGTCATGCCCAGTGTGCCGGCACACCCTGGCGGGGAATGCCCTGATCTGCAGGCCAAGGACCGTCCTGTTCAGCGCTGACACAATGCCGCCATGTCGAACCAGGATTCGCTGTTCGAGGCCGACCCGGCCGATTCGACGGGCCCGACCGGCCCGGGTGGCGCACCCGGCGCTGCCGAACCTCCCGCGCCCGCCGGCACGGTGCCGCTGGCAGAGCGTCTGCGGCCGCGCACCTTGGACGAGGTGATCGGCCAGGCCCACCTGCTGGGCCCCGGCAAGCCGCTGCGCGTGGCCTTCGAGACCGGGCGCCTGCACTCGATGATCCTCTGGGGTCCGCCGGGCGTGGGCAAGACCACGCTGGCGCGTCTGGTGGCCGGCGCGGTGAGTTCGCGCTTCATCGTGCTGTCGGCCGTGCTGGCCGGCGTGAAGGACATCCGCGAGGCCGTCGAGCAGGCGCGTGCCAGCCGCCGCGCCGGCCAGGGCACCGTGGTCTTCGTCGACGAGGTGCACCGCTTCAACAAGGGCCAGCAGGACGCATTCCTGCCGCATGTCGAATCCGGCCTGTTCACCTTCATCGGCGCCACCACCGAGAACCCCTCCTTCGAGGTCAACTCGGCGCTGCTCTCTCGGGCCACGGTGCATGTGCTCAAGCCTCTGGATGCCGACGACCTGGCGCGCCTGGTGGATCGTGCCCGCCAGTCGGTGCAGGCGCCGGCGCTCACCGACGCTGCCCGCGACCGCCTGATCGGCTACGCCGACGGTGATGCGCGGCGGCTGCTCAACGCCTACGAGACCCTGGCCGAACTGGCCGACGGGGCCGGCCCGATCGACGAGGCCGTGCTGGAACAGGCGCTGGGCGAGATGCTGCGCCGCTACGACAAGGGCGGCGACCAGTTCTACGACAGCATCTCGGCGCTGCACAAGTCGGTGCGCGGCTCCGACCCCGACGCCGCGCTTTACTGGCTGGCGCGCATGGTCGACGGCGGCGTCGACCCGCGCTACATCGCGCGCCGCGTCATCCGCATGGCGGCCGAGGACATCGGCCTGGCCGACCCGCGCGGCCAGCAACTGGCCCTGCAGGCCGCCGAGGTCTACGAGCGCCTGGGCTCGCCGGAGGGTGAGCTGGCGTTGGCGCAAGCGGTGGTCTACCTGGCCGTGGCGCCGAAGTCGAACGCGGTCTACACCGCCTGGAAGGCCGCGTGCGCCTTCGTGCGCGAGGACGGCACCCGTCCGGTGCCCATGCACCTGCGCAATGCGCCGACCGCGCTGATGAAGCAGCACGGCCACGGGCAGGGTTACCGCTATGCGCACGACGAGTCCGGCGGCTACGCGGCCGGCGAACGCTACCTGCCCGACGGCATGCCGGCCACGCCTTTCTACAAGCCGGTGCCGCGCGGGCTGGAAGTGCGCATTGGCGAGCGGCTGTCCGAATTGCGTGCGCTGGACGAACAGGCGAGCAATCCTCGGTAGGGGCCGGGTACTTCCGCCGATTGTTCGATGGTCGCCTGGGAATGTCCCTGCATTCTCACGGAACTCGATCTCTACAATCCGCGCCAGCTTGAAATCCGAGCGGCGGGTTTCTTGCTAGATACCGACAAGAAGTCGCGGCGCAAAGTCGCGGTGAGCACCGGAGACTCCCGATGGACACACTTTTGCAGCAGATCATCAACGGTCTGGTGCTGGGCAGCATGTATGCGCTCGTGGCACTGGGCTACACGATGGTCTACGGGATCATCAACCTCATCAACTTCGCCCATGGCGAGGTGCTGATGGTGGGCGCGCTGACCAGCTGGACCGTGATCCAGTTTCTCGGACAGGCCGGGCTGCCGGGCTGGCTGCTGCTGCTGATCTCGCTGGCCGCGGCCATCGTGGTGTGTTCGGCGCTGAACTTCGCGATCGAGAAGATCGCCTACCGACCATTGCGCAACGCACCGCGACTGGCGCCACTGATCACCGCCATGGGCATGAGCCTGCTGCTGCAGACGCTGGCGATGATCATCTGGAAGCCCAGCACCAAGCCCTATCCGATCCTGCTGCCGTCCGAACCCTTCTTCATCGGCGGCGCGGTGATCAACCTGACGCAGATCCTCATCCTCGTCGTCACGGCGGTCACGCTGGCCGGCCTGATGTACCTGGTCAATCACACCAAGCTCGGCCGCGCGATGCGGGCCACCGCCGAGAACCCGCGGGTGGCCGCGCTGATGGGCGTGCGCCCCGACATGGTGATCTCGGCCACCTTCATCATCGGCGCGGCGCTGGCGGCGCTGGCCGGCGTGATGTACGCGGCCAACTACGGCACCGTGCAGCACACGATGGGCTTCCTGCCCGGCCTGAAGGCCTTCACCGCGGCGGTGTTCGGCGGCATCGGCAACCTGGCCGGCGCCGTGGTCGGCGGGGTGCTGCTGGGCATCATCGAGGCACTGGGCTCCGGCTACATCGGCGTGCTCACCGGGGGCGTGCTGGGCAGCCAGTACTCCGACATCTTCGCCTTCATCGTGCTGATCCTCGTGCTCACCGTGCGGCCGCAGGGCCTGCTCGGCGAGCGTGTGGCCGACCGCGCCTGACCTGAGGGAGACACAAGCCATGAAGAACAAACTCGTCGTCTTCCTGATCGCCGCCGTGGCGCTGCTGGTGCTGCCGCTGGTGGCCCAGGCCGCCGGCAACTTCTGGGTGCGGATGATCGACTTCGCCCTGCTGTACGTGCTGCTCGCACTGGGCCTGAACATCGTCGTCGGCTATGCCGGTCTGCTCGACCTCGGCTACGTGGCCTTCTACGCGGTGGGCGCCTACATGTTCGGCCTGCTCGCGTCGCCTCACCTCACCGACACGTTCCCGGCCATCAAGGCCATCTTTCCGAACGGCCTGCATTCGCCGGTGTGGCTGGTGATCCCGCTCGGGGCATTGCTCGCCGGCATGGCCGGCGTGATCCTCGGTGCGCCCACGCTCAAGCTGCGCGGCGACTACCTGGCCATCGTCACGCTGGGCTTCGGCGAGATCATCCGGGTGTTCATGAACAACCTCGACCGACCGCTGAACATCACCAACGGGCCCAAGGGTCTGCAGCAGATCGACAGCATCAAGGTGCCGGCGCTGGGGCTCGACTTCGGACGTCCGGGCGAACTGTTCGGCATGGAGATCTCGTCGGTCACCAAGTACTACTACCTGTTCCTGGCGCTGGTGGTCATCAGCGTGATCATCTGCTACCGGCTCGAGCGCTCGCGCATCGGGCGCGCCTGGATGGCGATCCGCGAGGACGAGATCGCCGCCAAGGCCATGGGCATCAACACCCGCAACCTCAAGCTGCTGGCCTTCGGCATGGGCGCCACCTTCGGCGGTGTCTCGGGGGTGATGTTCGCCACCTTCCAGAACTTCGTCTCGCCCGAGTCGTTCTCGCTGCAGGAGAGCGTGATGATCGTGGCCATGGTGGTGCTCGGCGGCATCGGCCACATCCCCGGGGTGGTGCTCGGCGCCGTGCTGCTGGCGGTGCTGCCCGAGGCGCTGCGATGGGTGTCGGGTGAACTCGACCTGCAGCGGCTCACCGATGGCCGCATCGACGCCGCCATCCTGCGCCAGTTGCTGATCGCGTTGGCGATGATCGCCATCATGCTGGCGCGGCCGCGCGGCCTGTGGCCCTCGCCCGAGCACGGCAAGGCCGCGCCTGCTCCCACCACCCCCGTCAAGCCCTGAGCGAGGAGACATCGATGAGCGATCTCGTCCTCCAGGTGGCCGGCGTGTCCAAGCGCTTCGGCGGGCTGCAGGCCCTGTCCGATGTCGGCATCACCATCCGCGCCGGCCAGGTCTATGGCCTGATCGGCCCCAACGGCGCCGGCAAGACCACCTTCTTCAATGTGCTGACCGGGCTGTACACCCCCGACTCGGGCAGTTTCGAACTCGGCGGCGCCCCCTACAAGCCCACCGCGGTGCACGAGGTGGCCAAGGCCGGCATCGCGCGCACCTTCCAGAACATCCGCCTGTTCGCCGAAATGACAGCGCTCGAGAACGTGATGGTCGGGCGCCACGTTCGCAGCGGCTCGGGCCTGCTGGGCGCCATCTTCCGCACGTCTGGCTTCAAGGCCGAGGAGGCCGCCATCGCCCACCGTGCCCAGGAATTGCTCGACTACGTCGGCATCGGCCGCTATGCCGAATACAAGGCGCGCACGCTGAGCTACGGCGACCAGCGCCGGCTCGAGATCGCACGCGCCCTGGCCACCGACCCCAAGCTGATCGCACTGGATGAGCCCGCCGCCGGCATGAACGCCACCGAGAAGGTGGTGCTGCGCGAGCTGATCGACCGCATCCGCAAGGATGGCCGCACCATCCTGCTGATCGAACACGACGTGAAGCTGGTGATGGGCCTGTGCGACCGCGTCACCGTGCTCGACTACGGCAAGCAGATCGCCGAGGGCACGCCCTACGACGTCCAGCGCAACGAGAAGGTGATCGAGGCCTACCTGGGCGCCGGCCACAAGGCCCACTGATCGAGGAGCACCAAGGACATGGCAAACGACAATGTGCTGCTCGAAGTGAGCGGCCTGAAGGTCGCCTACGGCGGCATCCAGGCCGTCAAGGGCGCGAACTTCGAGGTCCGCCAGGGTGAGCTGGTCTGCCTGATCGGGGCCAATGGCGCTGGCAAGACCACCACCCTGAAGGCGATCACCGGCACCCAGCCGGTGGCGGCCGGCGAGATCAAGTTCATGGGCCGCAGCATCAAGGGCCAGGGCGCCTGGGACCTGGTCAAGCAGGGCTTGGTGATGGTGCCCGAGGGCCGAGGCACCTTCACCCGCATGACCATCACCGAGAACCTGCTTATGGGTGCCTACGTGCGCGACGACGGTGAAGTGCAGGCCGACATCGACAAGGTCTTCGCCATCTTTCCGCGGCTGAAGGAGCGTGCCCTGCAGCTGGCCGGCACCATGTCCGGCGGCGAGCAGCAGATGCTGGCCATGGGCCGCGCATTGATGGCCCGGCCCAAGGTGCTGCTGCTCGACGAACCCTCGATGGGCCTGTCGCCGATCATGGTCGACAAGATCTTCGAGGTCGTGGCCGACATCCACGGCCGTGGCACCACCGTGCTGCTGGTCGAGCAGAACGCCAGCCGGGCATTGCAGCTGGCCAACCGCGGCTACGTGATGGAGTCCGGCGAGGTGACGATGAGCGGCGAGGCCAAGGCCCTGCTCGACGACCCGAAGGTGCGGGCCGCCTACCTGGGTGAGTGAGTCCGCCGCCTGGTCGCCTGACCAGGCGATGGCCTCGGCCCCGCCCACCAGCGCCGGGCGCCAGGGTGGCTTGTGAGCAATCCTGCCGGATGCTCCCCAGCCTGGGGGACTGTCCGCTGTGCCGCGACGGGCCCCGGCGATAAACTCTTTGGCCTTGCGGCGGTCATCGTGAGCGCCGGCCGGACCTGTCGAGGAAACAGCATGCCCACCACTCTCTCCCGCAGCACGGCGGCGCACCGCCCATGGTCCCTGACCGGACTGTCCGTCGCCGTGTCCCTGGCCGCGCTGTCCCTGGCCGGCTGCAACGGCACGACGCCCACGATGGGCGAGAACAAGGGCACCGTCTCCGGCGCCGCTGGCGGGTCCACCGCGCAGGGCAACAACAGTGCGCTCGAGAAGTGCACCGAGACGCTCGGCACCATGGCCGTGCAGGAAGACGTGAACGCGCCCTGGTACCTCGAACTGCGCAACTACCAGCTCGGCTCCACGCTGCCCGTGCTGCGCCTGATGATCCAGCAGAGCAATTGCTTCGTCATCGTCGAGCGCGGCCGTGCCATGAACAACATGATGCAGGAACGCAACCTGCAGCAATCGGGCGAGATGCGCGGCGGCAGCAACTTCGGCAAGGGCCAGATGGTGGCGGCCGACTACACGATGAGCCCCAGCATCCAGTTCTCGGCCAAGACCGGCGGCGTGGCCGCGGGCCTGGCGACCCGGGCCTTCGGTGGCCTGGGGGCGCTGGCCGGTGGCCTGAGCACCAATGAGGCGGCCACGACGCTGCTGCTGATCGACAACCGCTCGGGCGTGCAGATTTCCGCCGCCGAGGGCACGGCCAAGAACATGGATTTCAGCCTCTTCGGCGGCGCCTTCGGTGGCCTCACCGGCGTGGGCGCGGGCGGCTACTCCAGCACACCGCAGGGCAAGGTCATCGTCACGGCCTTCGCCGACTCGTACAACCAGATGGTCAAGGCCTTGCGCAACTACAAGGCGCAGACCGTCAAGGGCGGCCTGGGCACTGGCGGGCGCCTGGGCGTCGACGGCGGCTCGACACCGGCCTCGAAGGAGGTGAGCGCGCCGCCGCCCGCCGCGGCCGCCGTGCCGGCCGCGGCCACCGCACCGACGGCCGCCACCACGGCACCCGCCGCCAAGCCGGCACCGAAGAAGGCCCCGGCCAAGAAGCCCGCGCCGGCCCCGGTGCCCAAGGGTAACTGACCGAGCGCGGCCCCGAGCCGCGTGGTCGACACCTCACAAGCAAATGTGGCTCTGCCACTTTGCTTGACCCCCGCGGGGGGCGGGCTGGGCGCAGCGCGGCCCTGGGGGCGCTGACAAGGCGGCCTGCGGGCCGCCTGTTTCGTGGCCCACCGGCCGCGCGTCGGGGCGCTGCGTCAGTCGATGCGCGCGCCGGAGGCCTTCACCACCGGCTGGTACTTGGCCAGTTCGGCCTGCACGAAGCTGGCGAACTGCGCCGGCGTGGTCGGCGCCGGCTCGGCCATCAGTGTCGCCATCCGGGCTTTGATCTCGGGCGAGGCCAGCGCCTCGACGAAGGCGCGGTTCAGCCGCTCCGTCACGTCCGCCGGCAGCCGCGCCGGCCCGAACAGGCCGAACCAGGTGTCGACCTGGAACTGCCCCAGGCCGTCGGCGGCGCCAGCCTCGGCCACCGTGGGCACGTCGGGCATCGCGGGCGATCGCCGTGCCGTCGTCACCGCCAGCGCGCGCAGCTTGCCGGCGCGGATGTTGGCCGAGGCGGTGGCCAGGTTGTCGAAGTTCAGGTCCACCTGCCCCGACAGCAGCGCCAGTTGCGCCGGGTTGCCGCCGCCGTAGGGGATGTGCACCATGAACACGCCGGCCTGCGACTTGAACATCTCCGCCGCCAGGTGACCAGCGCTGCCATTGCCGCCCGAGCCCACGTTCAGGCGCCCCGGGTTCTGGCGCGCATGGGCCAGCAGGTCGCGCAGCGTGACGATGCCCAGGCGCTGCGCGGTGTCGGCGTTCATCACCAGCACGTTGGGCACCTGCGCGACGCGGGTGATCGGCGTGAAGTCGCGGGTCGGGTCATAGGGCATCTTGGCGTACAGCCAGGGGTTGATGGCGTGCGTGGCCACCGCGCCCATCACCAGCGTGTGGCCGTCGGGCGCGGCCTTGGCCACCAGGTCGGCGCCGAGGTTACCACCGGCGCCGGGCCGGTTCTCGACCACCACCGTGCCCAGCGTGTCCTTCACGCGTTCGGCCAGCGCGCGGGCCACGATGTCCAGCGGTCCGCCGGGCGGATAGGGCACGATCAGCCGGATCGGCCGCACGGCTGGTTGCGACCAGGCGACGGGCGCCCCCAACGCGCCGGCCAGCACCACGACGGCGCGGCGGCGGGCCAGGCGGCTCGGGATGGTCGACGTGGCGGACGACAACGACGATGATGCGGGTTTGCCGAGGAGACGAGTCATGACGTTGTGTCCGATTGCAGTGGTGGCGGGTTGTGCCAAGTGCCCGGCCTTCAAGGTCTGCCCGCTCAAGGGCGTGATCGGCGACCAGGGGCCGTCGGCCGAGGCCAAGCCCGAGCCGAAGTCCGCCAAGCCGGCGGCCAAGAAGAAGCCCTGATCACGGACGTGCGGGTCACGCCGCCTTGGCCAGGTCAGCCGCCGACGTGAACGCATCGGCGTGGAACTCGTCGGCGGGCAGGCCGCAGCGCCCGACGAAGTCGCGCCGGGCGGCGTCCACCATCACCGGCGCGCCGCAGGCATAGACCTGCTGGCCCGACAGGTCGGGCAGGTCGGCCATCACCACCTCGTGCACCAGGCCCACCCGCCCCGTCCAGCCGTCGGCCGCCGTCGGCTCCGACAGCACCGGCACGTAGCGCAGGTTCGGCATCGTGGCCGCGGCCTGCACGGCCCAGTCGTGCAGGTACAGGTCGTCGCGGCGGCGGCAACCCCAGTACAGCACCGCGGGGCGGTCGATGGCGGCGTCCTGCAGGCGCTCGACGATGGCCTTGATCGGCGCGAGGCCCGTGCCCGAGGCCAGCAGCACGATCGGTCTGGCGGAATCCTCGCGCAGGAAGAAGCTGCCGTACGGCCCTTCCATGCGCAGGATGTCCTTCTCCTTCATCGTGCCGAACACCTGGTCGGTGAACTTGCCGCCGGGCATGTGGCGCACGTGCAGTTCGATGGCCGGGGGCGAGCCCAGGCGCGACGGTGCATTGGCCATCGAGTAGCTGCGCCGCGTGCCGTCGCGCAGGATGAACTCGATGTACTGTCCGGCGCGGTACTGGAAGCTCTGGTTGGCCGGCAACTGCAGGCGCAGCACCGCCACGTCGGGTGCCGGCCGGGTGATGGTCAGCACGCGGCTGGGCATTTTCAGGATCGGGAATTCGCCCGCGCCGGGCACGCTGCGCGCCTCGACCACGCAATCGGTCTGCGGCGTGGCGCAGCAGGTGAGGATCAGGCCCGCGGCCTCCTCGTCGGCCGTCAGGGCCTTGGCCTGGTGCGCGCCGTGGATCACCCGGCCGTCGAGCAGCCGGCTCTTGCAGGAGCCGCAGGCCCCGTCGCGGCAGCCATAGGGCAGGCCGATGCCCTGCCGGATGGCGGCGGCCAGGATGGCCTCGTCGCGGGCGACCTCGATGTCGCGGTTGGCGGGCTGAACGTTGACTCGGAAGCTCATGGCACGGGGGCGGACACTACACTGCGGTGCGCCATTTTGCCTGCCCCCTTGCGCCTGAAATGAATCCCCCACGTTCGCTTCGTTCGCGGCCCCCCGAGGGGGCTGAGCGCCGCGGCTCCAAGTCCGCAGGCGCGGACTTGGACGGCACGAAGGCCTGGCGCGTCTCGTGCCAGGCGCCTCAGTGCCTTCGGGCGGCCGGGCGTCACTGACATGCCCTCGATGCCCGCCAGATTCCGCAGGCCCACCTTGCTCATCGTCGGTTGCGGCGATGTCGGCATGCGCGTGCTGCGCCTGGCGCGCGGCCGTTGGCGGCTGCTGACCTTGACCTCGTCGCCCGAGCGCTTCGACGCACTGCGCGCCGCCGGGGCCGTGCCGCTGCTGGGCAACCTCGACGAGCCGGCCACGCTGATGCGGCTGGGCCGCCTGGCCGATGCGGTGCTGCACCTGGCGCCGCCGCCCAACCAGGGCGCACGCGACCCGCGCACGGCGGCACTGCTGGCGGCGCTGGCCCGTGGCGGCCGCGTGCGCCGGCTTGTCTACGGCAGCACCAGCGGCGTGTACGGCGACGCCGGCGGCGAGCGCTTCGACGAGACGCGCGTGGTGAATCCCGCGAGCGACCGCGCCCGGCGGCGCGTCGATGCCGAGCGCCACCTGCGCGCCTACGGCCGCCGCTGTGGCGTGGTGGTGAGCATCCTGCGCATCCCCGGCATCTACGCGCCCGACAGGCCGGGCGGCCACCCGCGCGAGCGGCTGGCCCGCGGCACGCCGGTGCTGCGGCGCGAGGACGATGTCTACACCAACCACATCCATGCCGACGACCTGGCGCGGGCCTGCGTGGCCGCGCTGCACCATGGCCTGCCGCAGCGCATCGTGCACGCCAGCGACGACACCGAGCTGACGATGGGAGACTACTTCGACCTGGCCGCGCGGCTGTGTGGCCTGCCGCCGCCGCCGCGCATCTCGCGCGACGAGGCGCGACAGGTGCTGCCGCCGATGCTGCTGAGCTTCATGAGCGAATCGCGCCGGCTCGACAACCGGCGGCTGAAGGCCGACCTGCGCCTGCGCCTGCGCTACCCCACGGTGGCCGACGGGCTGGTGCCCTGACCGCCCGCGGCGATCAGCGCCGCCGGCCCCGGAACGACGACTGGCTGCGCCAGTGGCGGATCAGCAGCCAGGCCCCGAGCATGCCGCCCAGGTGGGCGAAGTGGGCCACGCCCGATCCGCCGAAGAACACGCCCAGCAGCAGTTCAAGGCCGCCGAAGATGGCCACCATGGTCTTGGCCGGCACCGGCACCGGCGGCAGCGGCACCAGGTCGCGCCGCGTGATCATCATGAAGAACAGCCCCATGCCCAGCAGGTTGATCATCTGGTTGGGCACCATCATCAGCAGCATCGGCAGGAAGCCGATCAGGTCGAAGCGGCGCGAGGGAAAGGCCAGCGCGTAGGCCAGCAAGAGGCCGAACAGCGCCCCCGACGCACCCACCGTGTAGGCGTTGGAGCCGATGAGGAAGGTCACCAGCAGCTGGGCCATCGCGGCGGTCAGCACGCTGGCCGCGAGCATCTGGTAGTAGCGGCGATTGCCCCACAGGCGCTCGAGCTCGGCGCCGAACATCCACAGGCCAAGCATGTTGAACAGCAGGTGGTCGAAGCCGCCGTGCAGGAACGCGTAGGTGATCACCTGCCAGGGCAGGAAATGGCCGCTCGCGATCGGCCACAGCCCAAAGAACTGGCTGATCAGCGGCACGAAGCTCTGCAGGCAGAAGATCGCCGTGCAGATCAGCATCAGCGCCTTGGTGACCGGTGGCAATGGGGGCATGCGTCTGCAGGAGGGTGGTGCCCGCGGCCAGACTCGAACTGGCACGCCTTGCGGCGGCGGATTTTGAATCCGCTACGTCTACCGATTTCGTCACGCGGGCTGTGGGACGCGCCATCGCGGCGCAGCGTGATCGGAGATTATGCACGCCGCCCTGCGGCCCCTCGCGGTGGCTGAGACAATCCTCTGCGGAGGAACGCATGACATGACCGGCTATCCCACCATCGAAGACGTGATCGGCCGCACACCGCTGGTGCGGCTGCAGCGCGTGCCGGGAGACGCCGGGGCCCCGCGGGGCAACGTGCTGCTCGGCAAGCTCGAGGGCAACAACCCTGCTGGCTCGGTGAAGGACCGCCCGGCGATGAGCATGATCCGCCGGGCCGAAGAGCGCGGCGACATCCGCCCCGGCGACACGCTGATCGAGGCCACCTCGGGCAATACCGGTATCGCGCTGGCCATGGCGGCCGCGATCCGCGGCTACCGCATGGTGCTGATCATGCCGGAGGACCTGTCCATCGAGCGCGCGCAAACCATGCGCGCCTACGGCGCCGAACTGATCCTCACGCCCCGCTCGGGCGGCATGGAATACGCGCGCGACCTGGCCGAGCAGATGCAGCGCGACGGCAAGGGCCGCGTGCTCGATCAGTTCGCCAACGGCGACAACCCGCGCGTGCACTTCGAGACCACCGGCCCCGAGATCTGGCAGGACACCGCCGGGCGCATCACGCACTTCGTCAGCGCCATGGGCACCACCGGCACCATCACCGGCGTCGGCCGCTACCTGAAGCAGCAGAACCCGGCGGTGCGCATCGTCGGCGCGCAGCCTGCCGAGGGCTCGCGCATCCCCGGCATCCGCAAGTGGCCCGAGGCTTACCTGCCGACGATCTACGACCCGGCCCAGGTCGACGAGCTGGTGCTCGTCAGCCAAGCCGACGCCGAAGACATGGCCCGGCGCCTGGCGCGCGAGGAAGGCCTGTTCGCCGGCATCTCGGCGGCGGGCGCGGCCTGGGTGGCACTGCAGCTGGCCCGCCAGCTCGAGAACGCCACCATCGTGTTCATCGTCTGCGACCGCGGCGAGCGCTACCTGTCCACCGGCGTGTTCCCCGCCTGAGCGTTGCGATGAGCACTCCTTATCGCTACTGCCCGAGCTGTGCCACCGAACTGCAGCCGATCGAGTTGCTCGAGGACGGCGGCCCCAAGACCCGGCTGCGCTGCCCGGCCTGCCAGTGGACCCACTGGAACAACCCGACGCCGGTGCTGGCCGCGGTGATCGAATGTGCCGACCGCGATGGCCAGGTGCTGCTGGCGCGCAATGCGGCCTGGTCGGGGCGCATGTTCGCGCTGATCACCGGCTTCATGGAGGCAGGCGAGACGCCGGAAGAAGGCCTCACGCGAGAGGTGGCCGAGGAAACCTCGCTCGAGGTGCTGTCGCTGAAGCTCATCGGCGTCTACGACTTCCAGCGCATGAACCAGATCATCATCGCCTACCACGCGCTGGCCCGCGGCGAGGTGCGGCTGTCGCCCGAACTGGTCGAGTACAAGCTCTACCGCCCCGAAGAACTGATGTGCTGGCCGGCCGGCACCGGCTACGCGCTGGCCGACTGGCTGCGCTCGCGCGGCCACGAGCCGAAGTTCATGGAATGGCCCCGCCGTCCCTGACGTCGCGCCCTAGAATCCGCCGACACCAGCCAGCGACACACCATGGACGTCCAGAAGGAACTCGACACCCGCGGGCTGAACTGCCCCCTGCCCATCCTGAAGGCCAAGAAGGCCTTGTCCGAGATGGCCAGCGGCGAGCTCTTGAAGGTGGTGGCCACCGACCCCGGCTCGGTGCGCGACTTCCAGGCTTTCTCTCGCCAGACCGGCCACGAACTGGTCGAGCAGTCGAGCGCCGGCGACGAGTTCATGCACATCCTGCGGCGGCGCTGAGCCGCCCACTGCCGCTGACCGATCAGAGGTTCAGCGTGCCCAGCCAGCTTCGGAACTCAGGCCCCAGTTGCGGATGGGCCAGTGCCAGTTCGACGTTGGCCTGCAGGAAGCCTTCCTTGCTGCCGCAGTCGAAGCGGCGGCCCTCGTAGCGGTAGGCAAACACCTTCTCGCGCCGCAGCAGCGAGGCGATGCCGTCGGTGAGCTGGATCTCACCGCCCACGCCGCGCGGCTGGCTGGCGATCTCGTGGAACACCCCTGGCGTGAGGATGTAGCGGCCGGCCACGCCCAGGCGCGACGGCGCTGTCTCGGGCGAGGGCTTCTCGACGATGCGGGTGACGTCCATCAGGCGCTCGTCCACCGGGGTGCCGGCGACGATGCCGTAGCGTCGGGTGTGTTCCGGCGGCACCTCCTGCACGGCCAGGATCGACGCGCGCCAGTGGCGGAACTGCTCGACCATCTGCGCCATCACCGGGGGCTCGCCGACCATCAGGTCATCGGCCAGCAGCACCGCGAAGGGCTCGTTGCCGACCAGGCGCTGGCCGCACAGCACGGCGTGGCCCAGCCCCAGCGCCTGCGCCTGGCGCACATAGATGCACTCCATGTCGTCGGGCTTGACGCTGCGGACCACGTCGAGCAGTTCCTGCTTGCCGGACTGCTCCAGCGCGAGTTCGAGCTCGACCGTCATGTCGAAATGGTCTTCGATCGGTCGTTTGTGGCGTCCGGTCACGAAGATCATCTCGCGGATGCCGGCGGCGTAGGCCTCTTCGACCGCATACTGGATCAGCGGCTTGTCGACCACCGGCAGCATTTCCTTGGGCTGTGCCTTGGTGGCCGGCAGGAACCGCGTGCCCAGGCCCGCCACTGGAAAGATCGCTTTTTTGATCAACATGTCGTTACCTAGAATGCACCGAGGGTGTCGGCGACGATTCTGTCATGCCGGTCTGTACGCCAATGGGGGCCTTGCTGGCGCTGCGCGATGGATGTCCTGATCATCGAACCCCTCGATCCCGAGGTCATGCGCTGGCTGGTGGCCCGGCATTCCGTGCGCTATGCGCCCGACCTGGCCCACGACCGGCACGCGCTGCGCCACGCGCTGATGCCGGTGCGCGCGATGATCATCCCGCCGTCGGTGGCGCTGGACGGCGACATCCTGCAGCACGCGCCGGTGCTGCGCGCGGTCGGCCGGCTCAGTGCGGGCGCCGAGAACATCGATCTCGATGCCTGCACCCGCGCCGGTGTCGAGGTGGTGCGGCCCGCCAACGCCAGCGCCGCGGCCGAGGCCGAGTTCGCCATCGGCGCGCTGCTGCAGATGCTGCGCCGGGTGCCGGTGGTCAATGCCGAAGGCCTGCTCGTCGGCCGCGAACTGGGCGGCAGCACCGTCGGCCTGATCGGCATGGCGCCGGCGGCCCGCACGATGGCGCAGTTGCTGGGTGCCTTCGGCTCGCGGGTGATCGGCTACGACCCGTCGCTGCATGCGTCCGACGCGCTGTGGAACCGCTGGAAGGTCGAGCCCGCGGGCCTGCGCGAGCTGCTCGAGCAGGCCGAAGCGGTGTGCGTGATGCTCACCTATTTCACGCGCTATCACGGGCTGCTCGGCGAGCGCTTCCTGCCGTACTGCCGGCCCAGCCAGGTGCTGGTCAGCCTGAGCCCGTCGAGCCTGTTCGACGAGGCGGTGCTGGCCGAGGTGCTGGGCAGCGGCCGCATGTCGGCGGCCTGGTTCGACAGCATGGAGCCCGGCATGCTCGAGCCCGGCCGGCCGTTGCACGAGATCGACACGCTGCAGGTCACGCCGCGCGTGGCCGGCACCACGCGCGAATCGCGGGTGCGCAGCGCGTGGGGGGTGGCGCGGCGCATCGACGAGCTGCTCGCGCGCCAGGCCGGATCGGCGTCTGCCGGGTCGGCGTCGCTGGCGCTGGTCAGCCCGCCGTCGGGGCAGCCAGCCGCGCCAGCTGGTCCTTCAAGCGGCGAAGCGTCTGGATGAAGTCGTCCAGGCGCTGACGCTCCTGCGCCACCACCGCCGCGGGCGCGCGCGCCACGAAGCTCTCGTTGCCCAGCTTGGCCTCGGCCTTGACGATCTCGCCTTCGAGCCGGGCGATCTCCTTGGCCATGCGCACCTGCTCGGCGGCGATGTCGATCTCGACATGCAGCGCCATGCGCACCTCGCCCTGCACCGCCACCGGTGACTGGGCGCTGGCCTGCGAGAACGCCGCCTCGTCGGTGAACACCTTCACCTCGGACAGCTTGGCCAGCGCCTTCAGCACCGGCGCGGCCTGGCCGACGAACGCGGCGTCGCCCATCGTGTACAGCGGCACGCGCTCGGCTGGCGACAGGGCCATCTCGCCGCGCAGGCTGCGGCAGGCGGCCACCAGGGCCTTGAGCTTGCCCATCCAGGCGTCCGACGCGGCGTCGATGCGCTCGGGCTGCGACTGCGGGTAGGCCGCGCTGGCGATGGTGTCGGCGGTCTTGCGGCCGGCCACCGGCGCCACCGTGGCCCACAGCTCGGCGGTGATGAAGGGCGTCACCGGGTGCAGCAGGCGCAGCACGGCCTCGAGCACGCGGATCAGGGTGCGGCGCGTGGCGCGCTGCTCGGCCTCGGTGCCCTGGGCCACCTGCACCTTGGCGATCTCGAGGTACCAGTCGCAGTACTCGTCCCAGACGAACTGGTAGATCGCGTTGGCCACGTTGTCGAGCCGGTAGTCGGCGAAGCCCTGCGCCACGGCGGCCTCCACCCGCTGCAGCTCGCTGGTGATCCACTTGTCGGCCGGGCTGAAGGCAAGGTAGCCCTGCGCCGGGCCGCCGGGGGCGCACTCGGCCTTGGTGTGCTCCTTCAGGCCGCAGTCCTGGCCTTCGCAGTTCATCAGCACGAAGCGGGTGGCGTTCCAGAGCTTGTTGCAGAAGTTGCGGTAGCCCTCGCAGCGCTTGCTGTCGAAGTTGACGCTGCGGCCCAGCGTGGCCATGGCCGCGAAGGTGAAGCGCAGCGCATCGGCGCCGTAGCCGGGGATGCCGTCCGGGAATTCCTTCTCGGTGGCCTTGCGCACCTTGGGCGCGTTCTCGGGCTTGCGCAGGCCGGTGGTGCGCTTGTCGAGCAGCGGCGCCAGGGCGATGCCGTCGATCAGGTCGACCGGGTCGAGCACGTTGCCCTCGCTCTTGCTCATCTTGTGGCCCTGGGCATCGAGCACCAGGCCGTGGATGTAGACATGCTTGAAGGGCACGGTGCCGGTGAAGTGCTTGGTCATCATGATCATCCGGGCGACCCAGAAGAAGATGATGTCGTAGCCGGTGACCAGCACGCTGCTGGGCAGGAACAGGTCCTGCTCCACGGTCTTGGCCGGCCAGCCGAGGGTGGAGAAGGGCACCAGTGCCGAGGAATACCACGTGTCCAGCACGTCCTCGTCGCGCGTCAGCGGGCCGGTGTAGCCGGCCGCGGCGGCCTTGGCGCGAGCCTCGGCCTCGTCGCGCGCGACGAACAGCTCGCCGCCGCTGCCGTACCAGGCCGGGATCTGGTGGCCCCACCAGAGCTGGCGGCTGATGCACCAGTCCTGGATGTTCTTCATCCACTGGTTGTAGGTGTTGACCCACTGCTCGGGTACGAATTTCACGTCGCCCGACTCGACCACCTCGATGGCCTCCTGCGCGATGCTCTTGCCGTTGTGGCCGGGCTGGGTCATGGCCACGAACCACTGGTCCGTCAGCATGGGCTCGATCACCTGGCCGGTGCGCGCGCAGCGTGGCACCTGCAGCTTGTGCTTCTTCGTCTCGACCAGCAGGCCCTCGGCGTCGAGCTGGGCGACGATCTTCTTGCGGGCGACGAAGCGGTCGAGCCCGCGGTACTCGGCCGGCGCCTCGTCGTTGACCTTGGCGTCGAGCGTGAAGATGGTGATCATCGGCAGGCCGTGGCGCACGCCGACCTGGTAGTCGTTCTGGTCGTGCGCGGGCGTCACCTTGACCACGCCGGTGCCGAAGGCCTTGTCGACGTAGGCGTCGGCGATCACCGGCACCAGGCGACCGGTGATCGGCAGCTTCACCTGCTTGCCGATGAAGGCGGCATAACGATCATCCTCGGGGTGCACCATCACCGCGGTGTCGCCGAGCATGGTCTCGGGGCGGGTGGTGGCCACGTCGAGCGCGCCCGTGCCGTCGGCCAGGGGATAGCGGATGGTCCACAGGAAGCCGTCTTCCTCCTCGCTCTCGACCTCGAGGTCGGACACCGCGGATTTGAGCACCGGGTCCCAGCTCACCAGGCGCTTGCCACGGTAGATCAGGCCTTCGTCGTACAGGCGCACGAAGGTCTCGGTGACGACGGTCGAGAGCTTCTCGTCCATCGTGAAGTACTCGTGCTGCCAGCTCACCGACGCGCCCATGCGGCGCATCTGCCGGGTGATGGTGGCGCCGGAGCTCTGCTTCCAGTCCCACACGTGCTTCAGGAAGGCGGGTCGGCCGAGGTCGTGGCGGTTCAGGCCCGCCTCCTGCAGCTGGCGCTCGACGACGATCTGCGTGGCGATGCCGGCGTGGTCGGTGCCCGGCACCCACAGCGTGTTGAAGCCGCGCATGCGGTGGTAGCGCGTCAACGAGTCCATGATGGTCTGGTTGAACGCGTGGCCCATGTGCAGCGTGCCGGTGACGTTGGGCGGCGGCAGCTGGATCGAGAACGACGGCTTGCTGCCGTCGAGCGTGGGCGCATAGACGCCGCTGCGCTCCCACAGCGGCCCCCAGTGGGCCTCGATGGCGGTGGGTTCGAAGGACTTGGCGAGTTCGGTCATGGCGGCTCAGGCGACGACCCCGCCAACGGCTTTTGGCCTGTCGACAGAGCGCCGGGGCGGGTGGGTTCAGGGGGCGTGCCGCCCTGCAGCGGCACGGGGCAGATTGTAGGTCGTGGTAGGTTCTCGTCTCGGCGTCAACAGAGAACAGGGAGTTCCACATGACACAGCCTTCGAAGGCAAGGTTTCGACATCTGGCCGGCGTAGCGATGCTGGCCGCCCTGGCCGCCTGCGGTGGCGGGGGCGGCCCGGCCGGCACGCCGATGCTCAACGACCCCACCCCCGTGGCCGCGGACCAATGCGCCACGGGCTCGCGCAAGGCGGCGCTGCGCGAGTACTTCGACGACTGGTACTTCTGGTACGGCATCAGCCCCAAGCCCGACCCCGGCAATGCTGCGTCGCTGCTGGGCTATTTCGATTCGCTGCTGTACACCGGCACCGACCCCGCGTTCCCGGCCGACCGCTGGAGCTTCGTCAGCAGCACCGACGCGTTCGAGCAGTTCTTCACCGAAGGCCAGACCCTGGGCTACGGCGTGTCGGTGAACGGCCTGGAGGTGAGCGGTCGGCCCGACCTGCCGCTGCTCGTGCGCTATGTCGATCCGCTGTCGCCGGCGGCCCTGGCCGGGGTGGTGCGCGGCGACCGCATCGTCTCGGCCAACGGCAAGCCCGGCGCCGACCTCATCCGGTCCGGCGATTTCAGCCTGCTGTCGCCCGGCGCGGCGGGCGAGACGCTGGTGCTGCAGCTTGCCGGCGCGGGCGGGCAGCGCACCGTGACGCTGACGGCCGTCGACTACGCCCTCGTGCCGGTGACCCTCGCCCGTGTGGTCACCAGCCCGCAGGGCCGGCGCGTGGGCTACCTGCTGGTCAAGGACATGGTCAGCCAGGCGGTGCAACCCGCCACCGACGCCATGGCCGAGTTCCGCACGGCCGGCGTGACCGAACTGGTGCTCGACCTGCGCTACAACGGCGGCGGCCTCGTCAGCGTGGGGCGAGACATCGCCTCGCTGATCGCCGGCAGCCGCGGCGCCGGCCGCACCTATGCCTCGCTGCTGTACAACGACCGCAAGGCGGCGGAGTTCAACACCACCTATCGTTTCACCGATCCGCCGCAGGGCGGCCTGGGCCTGCAGCGCGTCTACATCCTGGTGGGCGAGCGCACCTGCTCGGCCAGCGAACAGCTGGCCAACGGGCTGCTCGGCGTGGTGGACGTGGTGCTGGTGGGCGGCACCACCTGCGGCAAGCCGGTGGGCTTCAATTCGGTGGACGACGGCTGCGGCGCCACCTACAGCGTGGTGAACTTCGAATCGGTGAACGCGGTCAACCAGGGCCGCTACTTCGATGGCCTGCGGCCCACCTGCGCGGCCACCGAAGACTTTGCCCAGGCGCTGGGCACCGTGGCCGAACCCCTGCTGTCGGTGGCCCTGTCCCATGCGGACGGCGGCGGTTGCGTGGCCCCCGCGGCAGGGCCGCGGTCACGGGCGCTGTCGGCCACGCTGCGGCGTGCGCTGGCCGGCGAGGGGCAGCGGCCGATGATGCTGCCGCGCTGATCCGGCCAGGGCCCGGCGCCGCGCAGCCCTGCGCTGGCGCCGGTGGGCCCCCCGGCCCCAGGGGGCGGCAGGGCTTGTCGCCATTGCATGCCCAGGGGGCGGTGCCTAGACTCGGCGGCTGTCGCCAGCCTGCCGTGGTCCCACGGCGCCGCCCCATGAACGCCGACCAGAACGACCTCATCACACGCATCGGCCCCGGCACGCCCTGCGGGCAGCTGATGCGGCACTACTGGCACCCGGTGGCGCTGCTCGACGAGTTCGACCCACGCCTGGCCCAGCGCCCGGTGAAGGCCGTGCGGGTGCTGGGGCAGGACCTGGTGCTGTTCCGCGACGGCGATGGCCGCTGGGGCCTGCTCGACCGCGACTGCCCGCACCGCGGCGCCGACCTGGCCTTCGGCCGCCACGAGCCCGAAGGCCTGCGCTGCCCCTTCCACGGCTGGAAATTCGCCACCGACGGCCGCTGCCTCGAAACCCCGGCCGAGGGCCTGGGCTCCACGCTGTGCCAGCGCGTGCGCCAGCGCAGCTACCCGGTGCGGCTGCAGTCGGGCGTGCTCTTCGGCTGGTTCGGCGACGAGGGCAGCACGCCCGGCGAACTGCCGCACTTCGACTGCTTCGCCGCGCCGGCCAGCCACAGCTTCGCCTTCAAGGGCCTGTGGCACTGCAACTGGCTGCAGGCCTTCGAGGTGGGCATCGACCCGTCGCATGCCTCGTTCCTGCACCGCTTCCTGCAGGACGAATCGCTCGACGCGGCCTACGGCCGGCAGTTCCGCGGCGCCAGCGCGGGCACGGTCGACGGCGAGCGCTGGCCGATGACCCGGGTGCTGCGCGAGTTCCACTCGCCCGAGATCCGCCACGAGGCCCTGGCCGACGGCCTGGTGCGGCTGACCACGCTGCGGGCGATCAACGACGCGCTGACGCATGTGCGCATCACCAACGCGGTGTTCCCGTACACCTTCGTGATCCCCCTGTCCGAGACCATCACCATCACGCAGCTGCACGTGCCGGTGGACGACACCCACACCTACTGGTACTCGTTCTTCACCAGCTTCGATGCGCCGCTCGACAAGGAGGCCATGCGCAGCCAGCGCCTGCAGGGCGTGAGCCTGCCCGACTACGTGCCCTTCAAGTCGCGCGACAACCAGTGGGGCTTCGACCCCGAGGAGCAGCGCACGCGCACCTACCTGGGCATGGGCGAGCACGACATCAACGTGCACGACCAGTGGGCGGTTGAGAGCATGGGCGCCATCCAGGACCGCACCCGCGAGCACCTGGGCACCTCCGACAAGGTGATCATGGCCAACCGTCGCCTGCTGTTGCAGGCCATCGAGACGGTGCGTGCCGGCGGCACGCCGCCGATGGTGCTGGACGCCGAGGCCGCGGCGCGCCTGCACGGCCCCGACACCATCGACTGCATCGCCCCGGCGCAGGGCTGGCAGGCCCATTGGGCCGAGGCCGCTGCGGCCAAGCGGGCCGGCGCGGCCTGGCTGCAGGCCGCGGGGCCGGCGTCGGCGGCTCCGTCGGCCTCGACCGCGGCAGAGGCCGCCGAGTGAGCGGCTTTGCCCAGCGCTGCGGCGTGCACGACGCGCCGCGGGCGGTGGCCTGCGAGCGCGCGCTGCAGCACATCGCCGAGTGGAGGCTCGAGCGCGTCCGCATCGGCTGGTGCGACCTGCACGGCGTGCTGCGCGGCAAGACGCTGATGCCCCACGCGGTGGCCGATGCGCTGCACGACGGCCTGGGCATGGTCAGCACGCTGATGCTGAAAGACACCTCCGACCGCACCGCCTACCCGGTGTTCGAGCCCGGTGCGCTGGAAGAGTTGCCCGGCTTCGGCTTCGCCAACAACCTGATGATGCTGCCCGACCCGGCCAGCCTGTGCGTGCTGCCCTGGGCCGGCGGCACCGGCTGGATGCGGGCGCAGCCCTGGCACGTCGACGGCACGCCGGTGGCCATCGATCCGCGCCGTGCGCTGCAGCAGGCGCTGGCGACGCTGGCCGCCACCGGCCACGGCCTGCGCTGCGGGCTCGAGGTCGAGTTCCACATCTACCGCATCGACGACGGCCGGCTCGACCCGGCCCAGGCCGACTGGCCCGGCGAGCCGCCCGCGGTGTCGATGATCCACCCCGGCTACAACCTGCTGGCCGAGGGCTGGGCCGACCAGGCCGACGAGCCGCTGCGCATCGTGCAGCACACCGCGCAGGGCCTGGGGTTGTCGCTGCGCTCGCTCGAGATCGAGCTGGGCCCGAGCCAGGTCGAGGCCGTGTTCGACGCCACCGACGCGCTCACCGCCGCCGACGACATGGTGCGCTTTCGGAATGGTGTCAGGCAGGCGCTGCGGCGCGCCGGCTACCACGCCAGCTTCGTCTGCCGGCCGCCCTTTCCGCAGGTGATGGCCAGCGGCTGGCACCTGCACCAGTCGCTGGTCGACCTGGCCAGTGGCCGCAATGCGATGGTTCGGGACGCGCCCGCGCCTGGCAGCACCCCCGGCGATGCGTGCCACACCTTGTCCGACACCGGCGCGCATTACCTGGCCGGCCTGATCGAGCATGCCGCCGGCACGGCCGTGTTCTGCACCCCCACGGTCAACGGCTTCGGCCGCTTCCGGCCCAACGCGCTGGCGCCGATGGCCGCGGTGTGGGGCCGCGACAACCGCGGCGCGATGCTGCGCGTGATCGGCGGTGCCGGTGACCCCGCCACCCGCGTCGAGAACCGCATCGGCGAGCCGATGGCCAACCCCTACCTCTACATCGCCGCGCAGGTGCATGCGGGGCTCGACGGGCTGCGACGGCGGCTGGTCCCACCGCCGGCCACCGAGGCGCCCTACGCCGGCAGCGACCGCCTGCTGCCCACCGGCCTGGGTGCGGCGCTGCAGGCCTTGACCGACGACGCGGCGATGGTGGCCGCCTTCGGTGACCCGCTCGTGCGCTGCCTGCAACGCGTCAAGCGGTCCGAACTGAGCCGGCACGACGCCGCCGAAGACAAGGCACAGTGGCAGCGCCGTGAATACTTCAGTCGCTACTGAACTCATGGCCCGCGCAGGCTGCCATGCCGAGGTGGCATATCAGCTAGCCGGGCACCATGACGCAGCGGCGCCGTGGCTGCACAGAGAATCGCGGCCGCGACCGGCCGCAGAGAACCGCCCACCCCCATGATCACGCTCCACTTCCAGCACGACGATGGCCACGAGCAGACCTTGCGCGCCAAGCCGGGCCGCAGCCTGATGCGCGCCGCCACCAGCGCCGGCATCGCGCAGATCGCCGCCGACTGCGGCGGCTGCCTCACCTGCGCCACCTGCCATGTCATCGTCGACCCGGCCTGGGCGGCGCGGCTGCCGGCCCCGGGCAGCGACGAGCAGGCGATGCTCGACATGACCGCAGTGCTGCGCGAGCCGACCAGCCGCCTGAGCTGCCAGATCCTGCTCGACGCCTCGCTCGATGGCCTGCGCGTGCGCCTGCCCTCGCGGCAGTACTGAACCCGCAAAACGGGTCGCAACGGAACGAGGAGACGCCTTGAAGATCCTGGAGAACCTGGCCAAGCTGTGCGCGATCGCCGCGGGCGTGCTGCTCACCGTGATCACGCTGATGACCTGCGTCAGCCTGATCGGGCGCAACACCACCGGCTGGACGATCGTCGGCGATTTCGAACTCTCCGGTTCGGCCGCCGGCGCGGCGGTGGCGCTGTTCATGCCCTGGTGCCAGATCCGGCGCGCCAACATCATCGTCGACTTCTTCACCGCCAAGGCGTCGGAGGCCACCAATGCCGCGCTCGACCGGCTGGGCGCGCTGCTGCTGGCGGTGTGCATGGGGCTGCTCACCTGGCGCACGGTGGTCGGCGGGCTCAACGCCTGGACCAGCCAGTCGGGCTCGATGATGCTGGGCTTTCCCGAGTGGGTGGTCTACGCCGGCATGGTGCCGCCGCTGGCGCTCACCGTGGTCATCGCCCTGGCCCAGGCCCTGCGTGGCTTCGACCTGCCCGGAGACGCGGCATGACGCCGATCACCCTGACCGTGCTCATCTTCGCGATGATGCTGGGGCTGATGGCCCTGCGCACGCCGATCTCGGTGGCCATGTTCGCGGCCGGCGCCATCGGCTACGTGCTGCAGGCCGGCTGGATGCCGCTGGCCAGCTTCCTGAACACCCAGGCCTTCGCTCGCTTTGCCAGTTATGACCTGAGCGTGATCCCGTTGTTCATCCTGATGGGCAACTTCGCCACGCAGGGCGGCATCTCGAAGGCGCTGTTCGAGTTTGCCGCGGCGGTGATGGGGCGCTTTCGCGGTGGCCTGGCGATGGCCGCGGTGCTGGCCAGCGCGGCCTTCGGCTCGATCTGCGGCTCGTCGGTGGCCACGGCGGCCACCATCACCTCGGTGGCCCTGCCCGAGATGCGGCGCCACGGCTACAGCGGGCGCCTGTCCACCGGCACGCTGGCCGCTGGCGGCACGCTGGGCATCCTGATCCCGCCGTCGGTGCCGCTGGTCATCTACGCCATCCTCACCGAGCAGAACATCGCCAAGCTGTTCGCCGCCGCGATGGTGCCCGGCATCATCGCGATGCTGGGCTACATGGTTGCCATTGCCATCTACGTGCGGCTGGTGCCGGGCCAGGCCCCCGAGCACGACGAGGCGCCGGCCATCACGCTGCGCTCGCTGGCCGGCATCGCGCCGATCGCCATCGTCTTCCTCATCGTCTTCGGCGGCATCTACGGCGGCAAGTTCACGCCTACCGAGGGCGCCGCGGTGGGCTCGGCGGCCACCTTCATCGCCGCGCTGATGAAGCGCGAGATCAACTGGAGCAAGTTCAAGCAGTGCTTCTATGCCACCGCCGAATCGTCGGCCATGATCTTCATGATCTTCATCGGCGCCGACCTGATGAACTCGGCCCTGGCGCTGACGCAGGTGCCCACGCAACTGGCCAGCGTGGTGCATGGCTGGGGCCTGCCGCCGCTGATGGTGGTCTCGGCGATGCTGCTGTTCTACGTGGTGCTGGGGGCGGTGATGGACGAGTTGTCGATGATCCTGCTCACCATCCCGATCTTCTTCCCGATGATCATGGGCCTGGACCTGGGCATGACCAAGGAGCTCACCGCCATCTGGTTCGGCATCATGGTGCTGATGACCGTGGGCTTCGGCATGCTGGCACCGCCGGTGGGGCTGAACGTCTACGTCGTCAATTCGATGGCCCGCGACGTGCCCATCGGCGAGAGCTACCGCGGGGTGATGCCCTTCCTGATCAGCGACACGCTGCGCACGGTGCTGCTGCTACTGTTCCCGCCGATTTCGCTGTGGCTGGTGAAGTACGTCGGTTGACCTACGGGTAAACCGCGAGCACTGCGCCGCGCCCCGGCCGTTAAGTTCCCGCCCAGCCCAATTTCCCGCAAGGAGACCCGCCATGAAACGCCGTTCACTGATCCAGGGCGCTGCCGCGTCGGCCCTCGGAGTTCCCCACCTCATGGGCTTCGCCCAGCAGGCCGTCACGCTGAAGTTCCACACCTTCATGGCGCCCTTGTCCAACGTCTGGCTGACGATGCACAAGCCGTGGATGGAGAAGGTCGAGAAGGAGTCGGGTGGCCGCATCAAGTTCGAGGCCTACCCGGCCATGCAGCTCGGCGGCACCCCGGTGCAGCTGTACGACCAGGCGCGCGACGGCGTGGTCGACGTGGTGTGGACGCTGCCGGGCAACACCGCGGGTCGCTTTCCGCGCATCGAGGTCTTCGAACTGCCGTTCATGATGAACAACGCCGAGGCCACCTCCAAGGCCTACTGGGAGTACTTCAGCACCCAGTGCCCCGACGAGTTCAAGGAAACGCACGTCATCGCGCTGCAGGTGCACGGCCCGGGCATGTTCCATTCGGTCAGCAAGATGATCAAGAGCCCGGCCGACCTGAAGGGCATGAAGGTGCGCGGCCCGACCCGGCAGATCACCAAGATGCTGGGTTCGGTGGGCGCCACGCCGGTGGGCATGCCGCTGCCGCAGATCCCGGACGCGCTGTCCAAGGGCACGGTCGAGGCCTGCGCCATCCCCTGGGAGGTGGTGCCCTCGGTCAAGGTGCACGAACTCACCAAGTTCCACAGCGAGTTCCCGGCCAGCGGCCCGGCGCTGTACACCACCACCTTCGTGATGGCGATGAACAAGGCGAAGTACGACTCGCTGGCGCCCGACCTCAAGAAGGTGATCGACGCCAACTCGGGCCTGGCCACCTCGGCCTGGCTGGGCAAGACCCAGCAGGGCAACGACGCCATCGGCCGCAAGGCGGCGGTCGACCGCGGCAACCAGATCCACACCTTCACGGCCGCCGAGGCGCAGGAGTTCATCAAGCTGTCCAGCCGCGTCGACGACGAATGGGTGGCCGACATGGACAAGCGCGGCTTCAAGGGTGCCGCGCTGCTGGAAACCGCCAAGTCGCTGATCGCCAAGCACGGCAAGGGCTGACGGGCCAATACCCCGGCGCCCGCTGAAAAGGGCCGCTTCGGCGGCCCTTTTTGTCGTCCCGTTGCGGGTGGATTCAGGCCAGCCGCAGGGGCTCGCCGCGCCAGCGCGAGTTGGCCAGGGCCTCGGGATAGTTCGATTCGAGCCCGTCGAGGGCGGTGGCGAACTGGCTGCGCGGCAGGCTGGAGACGATGACCTGGGTATCGGCCGCCAGCACGCTGTTTTCAGGCCGCCGCAGGCCCACCGGCGTGAGCCGGTAGCCCAGCTTGGACATGCACGACAGGTTGGGCGTGCCCGCCGCATGGGCCGACAACAGAACCCGTGCGCCGCAGCGCTGGGCGGCGCTGATGTAGTGGTGCCGCATGATCGGCAGCAGCCCGAGGCCGCGCTGCCCCACCGCCGAGGCCGCGCGCTGCAGCACCACCGCCGGCAGTTCGTCCGCCAGGTCGTCGGGCACTGGGTTCTCGAGCAGGTCGCCCACGGCACGTGCCGAGCGCAGCAGCGTCACGGCCACGGTGGACAGCAGCATGCCGTCGCGCTCGATCAGCAGCACCCGGGTGTCGGGGTGGTCGCGCTCGCGCTTCAATGCCGACATGTCCAGACCGGGGAACCAAGGCGCCGCCGCGTAAGAGGCGAAACGCAAGGCATCGATCGCCGGCGCGTCCTGCGGCCGGGCCACCCGCACCACCAACTGCGGTGCGGCCGGTGGTTCCGAGAGGGGCACCGCCAGCGGGATCGGCAGCACGGCCCTCTGTGAAGTGCCGAGCGCGGCGGTGTCGTTGAACGGTCTCATGGGTGCCCGATCCACACGGATCGCCTCCTGGCCCCGATGCTAGGCACTCCTCCGCGCGGCGTGAAGTCTCGACACCTTTTGTAGCCAAGTCGTTGATCTGGCTAAAGCATCTCGAGCGCCAGCAGTTCCTGGATGGTCTGCCGCCGCCGCACCAGCCGCGCTTGACCGCCGTCAACCAGCACCTCCGCCGCGAGCGGTCGGCTGTTGTAGTTGGAGGACATCGAGGCCCCATAGGCGCCGGCATCGTGGAACACCAGCAGGTCGCCCACCTGCGCCTCGGGCAGCTCGCGCGACAGCACCACGCCGCCCTCGCCCTGCGTGAACACGTCGCCCGATTCGCACAGCGGCCCGGCCACCACCGACGGGCGCAGCGCGCGCGGCCGCTCGTCGGCCGGCAGCAGCTCGATGCCATGGTGGCTGCCGTACATCGACGGCCGCATCAGGTCGTTGAAGCCGGCATCGACCAGCACGAAGTGGTTGGCGCCCATCGCCTTGGTGGCGCGCACCTCGGCCACCAGCACGCCGCACTCGGCCACCAGGAAGCGCCCGGGCTCGATCTCCAGCTGGATGGCGTGGCCGCGCGCGGCGGCGATGCGGCGGCGCGCGTCGTCCCACAGGCTGAAGTAGTGCGCCGTGTCGATGCGCGGTTCGCCGTCGCGGTAGGGGATCGACAGGCCGCCGCCGGCCGAGATGGCCTCGATCGGACCCGTCACCCGCGCGGCCAGGTCCACCATCGCCTGGCACACCTGCTGCAAGTGGCCGTAGTCGACGCCCGAGCCGATGTGCATGTGCAGGCCCACCAGGTGAAGGCCGTGCGCGCCGATGGCCGCCAGCGCCTGCGCGAGGTCCTCGTGCCAGATGCCGTGCTTGCTGTGCTCGCCGCCGGTGTTGGTCTTGTTGCTGTGGCCGTGGCCGAAGCCCGGGTTGATGCGCAGCCACACGCGGTGGCCGGGCGAGCGCCGGCCCAGCTGGTGCAGCATGTCGACCGACCCGGCGTTGACGGGGATGCGCTCGCGCACCACGCGGTCCAGCGTGGCCGCGTCCAGCAGGTCGGCGGTGAAGACGATCTCGCCGGCGTCGCCCGGCGCGTAGCCGGCGGCCAGCGCGCGCTCGATCTCGCCCAGCGACACCGCATCGACGCGCACGCCCTGGGCGCGCATCAGCTGCAGCAGGTGGATGTTGGCGTTGGCCTTCTGCGCGAAGCGGATGGTGTCGAAAGGCCGCAGTTCGGCGATGCGCTCGCGCACGGTGTCGGCGTCGTACACCCACAGCGGCGTGCCGTGCTGTTGCGCCAGCTGGCGCAGGAGGGTCGGGGCGAAAGGGTTCATGGGACGCGATGGTGCGTCGGCCTCGCAATGCATGCAATGACAGAAATTCGACTGGATCATGCAAAATCGATATGCATGAAGCTCACCCACCGCCAGATCGAGGTGTTCCGCGCCGTGATGGCCGCCGGCCACGTCACCCGAGCGGCCGATGCCATGGGCAGCTCGCAACCCACCGTCAGCCGCGAACTCGCGCGGCTCGAACGCACGCTGGGCATGGCCTTGTTCGACCGCGTGCGCGGCCGGCTGCGGCCCACGGTGCGGGCGATGGCCCTGCTCGACGAGGTGGAGCGCTCGTTCATCGGCCTGGAGCGCATCGCCGCCGCGGCCGCGGGCCTGCGCGAGTTCGCTCAAGGCCGGCTGGCGCTGGCCTGCCTGCCGGCGCTGGGCCATGCGCTGCTGCCCGACGCCGCGCGCCGCTTCCTGCTGGGGCATCCGCAGGCCGGTCTGTCGATCACCTCGCAGGAGTCGCCGCTGCTCGAGCAGCAGCTCACCGAGCAGCGCTTCGACCTCGGCCTGGTCGAGGCGCGGCAGGCGCCGCCGGCCACGGCGCTGAAGCCGCTGCTGCAGGCCGACGAGGTGGCCGTGCTGCCCGATGGCCACCCCTTGTTGGCCCGGCGCGTGCTGCGCCCGCGCGATTTCGCCGGGCAGGCCTTCGTCAGCCTCGCGCGGGCCGATCCGTACCGTCAGGCGGTGGACGCTCTTTTTGAAAGCCAGGCGGTGGCGCGCACGATGGCGGTCGAGGCGGCCAGCGCCGTCACCGTGTGCGCGCTGGTGCGCCAGGGCCTGGGCGTGGCCATCGTCAACCCGCTGACGGCGCTGGAACTGGCCGGCCCGGGCCTGCACATCCGGCCGCTGTCGGTGTCGATCCCCTTCCACGTGGGCCTGGTCAGGCCCGAGCTGCGCGCCCCCAGCCCGCTGGCCGAGCCCTTCGAGCGCGCGCTGTTCGAGGCGGCCGCGGCGCTGCAGGCGCGGCTGGTCGGGCTGTCGCGGAAGGCCTGAGCTCCCGGCGGCTTCATCCCTACGATTGGGGATACCGGCCTTGCCCGTCCCCCCTAACATCCCATGGCCATCGGAGGGCCAGGGTGACCGAGATCAGCGAGTGGGTGCAGCGTGCCAGCGCCGGCGAAACCGGCGCGCGCGACGCGTTGTTCGCCGCCGCCTACGGCGAGCTGCGCAAGCTCGCGCGCTCGCGCCTGCGCGGCGGCAACCGCAGCCACTGCCTCGACACCACGGTGCTGGTGCACGAGTCCTACCTGCGCGTGCTCAAGGGCGGAGCGATCCGCGCCGAAGACCGCCGGGCCTTCTTCGCCTATGCCTCCAGCGTGATGCGCTCGGTGATCGTCGACGCCGTGCGCGAACGCCAGGCCCAGCGCCGTGGCGGCGATTGCGAGCAGCAGACGCTCGATACCCAGGTGCTGAACCAGCTTCCCGCCGCCGAGGTGGAGTTGCAGCAGGTGCATGAAGCCCTCGACGCCCTAGCCGAGGCCGAGCCGCGCCTGGCCAAGGTGGTTGAGATGCGCTACTTCGGTGGCTACACCGAAACCGAGATCGCCGAGGCGCTGGACCTCACCGAGCGCACCGTGCGCCGCGACTGGCACCGGGCCCGCCTGCTGCTCGACGCGATCCTCAGGAACTGAGCGGGGCGCGGGCGCCCCACGGCGGCGGCGTGGGGGTGCCGATGCGGCCGCACCCGTGCCAGGGCCGACTCAGGGGGGGCTTGTCCTCTTTCGTCCCCGATCGGCGTCTGGGTTTGTGTCGGGCCGCCATCGAGGCACGGGCCTGGCAGTGGAGACGCCCATGACGATGTGGAACTCGGTGACCTGGCTCCTGGCCTGCGGCCTGGCCGCATCGACCTCGGCCCACGGCGCTGCGGCAGCGCCGACACCGGCACAGGCCGAGGCGGCTCAGTCCGGGGCCCTGCCCTGGGGGCCGCCGGTGCCGCGGGCCCTGCAGGCGTCGGCGCTGGCCCACCGCCAGCGGGTGCTGGCCCACTGCGTGCGCCTCCGGATGAACCAGGCTCGGTCGGTCGACGAGGCCACCCAGGCCTGCCTGCAGAGCCTGCCGTGGCCGCAACCGCGCCCGACCCATCGATGGGCGTCCCGCCCGATGCCCGACGGCACGGGGGTGGCGCAATGACCGCCCGCCAGCAGGCGGCGTCCGGTCCGGCCTCTGCAGCGGCCTGTGCCCTGCCGGCGCGCGAGCGCATCTGGACGCTCGACGTGCTGCGCGGCGTCGCCCTGATGGGCATCCTGATCATGAACATGCCGATGTTCAGCAGTTCCGGCTTCGCCGAGGCCGATGGCGCGCACCAGTGGCCAGGCGCCATCGACCAGGCGGCCGAGCAACTGCGCGACATGCTCTTCTCGGGCAAGTTCAACAGCATGTTCTCGATGCTGTTCGGGCTCGGATTCACGCTGCAGTACGCCCGCATGCGCGAGCGCGACCCGGCGCGCACCCCTGCCCTGTACCTTCGGCGCCTGGTCCTGCTCGCGCTGCTCGGCGCGCTGCACGCGGTGCTGTTGTGGACCGGCGATGTGCTGCACGTCTATGCCGTGCTGGGCATCGTGGCCTTGTTCGGGCTGGCGCGGATGGGAGACCGCGGCATCGTCGTGTTGATCGGGCTGTGCCTGCTGTATCCGCTGGCGGCCGGCCTGTTGCGGCTTCAGCTGGTCACGCCCGAGATCACCGCGATGCGCGTGGCCCAGGCACAGGCTTTCGAGGCCAGCAACAACGCGGCCTACGGTCACGGCAGCCTGGCCGACATGGTGGTCGAGAACGCCCGTGTGATGGCGTATGCCTACGGCAACCGCTGGTCGCTTTGGGGCAGCTTCGGCTGGTACGTGCAGATGCTGCTGACGATGCTCGTCGGCGTGCTCGCCGGGCGACGGCACTGGGCTGCGCGCATCCCGGAGCTCATGCCGCAGATCCGGCGCCTCATGTGGTGGGCCCTGGCGATCGGGCTGGCCTGCGGGGCAGGCTTCACCCTGATCTTCGAGTTGAACCGTGCCCCCGGCCCGTCGCCGATCAAGGTGCTGGGCGGGCTGTGCTACTGGTTCAGTCGGCTGTCGATGACGATCTTCTACGTGTTGCTGATCACGCGCATCGCCCACGGCCCGCGAGGCCCGCGCCTGCTCGCGCCCCTGGCGGCGGCGGGTCGCATGCCGCTCACCAACTACCTGATGCAGACGGTGCTGTGCCTGCTGATCTTCCAGGGCTGGGGCCTGGGCCTGTGGGGGCACGTGGGCCCGGCCGCCGGGGTGGCGCTCGCGCTGGCCATCTTCTTCGCGGTCCAGGTGCCATGGAGCCTGTGGTGGTTGGCGCGCCACGAGCGCGGCCCCTTGGAGGCCCTGTGGGCCGGATGGACCTATGGCCGGCCATCCGGCAGGGCAGCGCCGGCCGCCTTGATCCGCTGACAGGCCAAGGCCGTGGCGGCGCCCGGCGTGGCCGGTGCCGCCACGGCCCCAGGCTCAGCGCGTCGGGCTGCAGCTGGCGCTGCAGGCGTCGCTCTTGCTGCTGCCACAGGCCGCCTGGCATTGCAGATCCGGGTTCTCGGCCAACAGCAGCAGCAGGCCCTGCTGCGCCTGGGTGGACAGGTTGCAGATCTTGTTGGGGTAGGGCGTCGGCACTTTGCTCCACATGATGGAGATCCGCATGGCCCGGGTCGACGTGTCGATCGAGTCGCGCGGCAGGGTGGCAAAGGCACTCAGCGCGTCATCAAGGGCCTTGCAGATGGCAATGGCCTCGGGGCTTGTCGGTGTAGTGGCCCGGGCGCTGGGCACGGGGGTGAGGGGCAATGCACAGCCGCTGGCCGCGATCGCCAGGGCGAGCATCAGCCAGCGTCCGGGTGGGGCAAGGCGTGTCATGGATCGATGCATGGTTCCTCCGATGTGCGTTGTCTACAGTACCCAAGGGGCCGCGGCGGCCGGGTCGGCAGCCAGGGCGTTCACCATCGGCCGCCATGCCGAATCGGCAGGCAGCAGCTCCAGGTACTTCCGCGCTGCGTCGGCGGCGGCGGACGGCGCTGCACCCGGCAGGCGCGCCTCGGCCAGCGCGGCCTCGAGCGCATTGCGTCGCCGCAGCGGATGCGGTTCGGGCAGCGCGGCGGCGAGCAGCGACCGTGCCTCGGCATGGCGCGTGCGGGCGGTGGCGGCAGCACCGGCCTGGCGCTCCAGCGCCCCCAGCAGATCCAGCGCCAGTGCCAGGTCGACAGGCGCCACCGGATGCGCCGGATCGCTGCCCCGGTGCGCGGCCGGCACCGGGTCGAGCAGGGCGCGTGCCTCAGCGATGCGCCCGGCGCGCAGGGCCACCTCGCCTGAGATGCGCCGGGCGCGCAGCAACGACACGCTGCCGGGCGCCAGGCCCAGCCGGACCAGCCCGGTGCGCACGGCCTCCATGTCGGCCAGCGCCTCGGTGTGGCGGCCCAGCGCCGACAGGGCGCGCGCGCGGGCCTGGCGGGCGAACAGCCGCTCGCTGCCGGGCTCGTCGTCGCGCGCGGTGGCCAAGGCCTCGTCGGCGTTGATGAGGGCTTGCTCGAAGCGCCCGAGGGCGTACATCGACTGCGAGAGCAGCCTCCTCACCAGCGCGCCGAGGGGGGCACCACCCTCGGCGACCGACAGCACCTGCAGCGACGACACGGCGTCCTGGTGGCGGCCCAGATCGGCCAGGCTCAGGGCCTGGTTCAGGCGCAGGTGCTGCGCGTCGGCCGCACGCATCGGCACCTGCGCGGCCGTGGCCATGGCCTGATCGAGCGCCTCCGCGGCCTCGCGCAGGGCACCGGTGCTGCGCAGCATGATGGCCAGGTGCAGCCGGGCCATCGCCGATTCGGCGTGGCGCGGGCCGAACGCGGCGTCGTGCTCGCGCACCGCATGGCGGCCATTGACGACCATCGCGTCGGTGTCGCCGCGGGCGTTGGCCGACAGCATCCAGGCGCTGTAGGCGTAGGCCCGCGCCTTGGCGCAGCGGGCGCTGGTCGCGGGGCAGCCGGCCAGCGCCTGGCCCGCAAGGTCATCGGCCTCCTTCGACCGCTCGGCACTCGGGCTGACCAGCAGTTGCAGGGCCAGTTGCGCGCGGGCGATTTGCAAGGCGGGGTCGTCGCGCTCGGCGTGCCGTTCGAGCAGCGCCAGGCCTTCGCGCAGGATGGATTCCGCCTCGGCGGGCTGCTGGAAGCGGCGGAACAGCACGCCCAGCTCGACCAGCACCTGCGCGCGAAGGTCCGGCTGGCTGGCAAAGCCCAGCCGCGCGCGTGCCAGGGCGGCCTGGGCCATGCGGACACCGGTGACCTCTGCGCCGGTCTGCCCGTCCAGTGGCTCGGCGTCCTCGAACAGGTCGAACAGGAACTCGCGCGCCTGCGCCGCGCGGTCGGCCTGCACCCGGGTGCGGGTCTGCTGACTCGCATACAGCGCAGCACTGGAGCCCATCAATCCGAGCACCACGGCCGCCGCGCCCAGAGCGAGGCTGTGACGGCGGGCGAACAGCGCGGCGCGGTGCCATGGGGCCGCCGGCTCGGCGGTCACCGGGTGCCCCGACAGCACCCGGCGCAGGTCGTCGCCCAGTCGCTCGACCGAGCTGTAGCGCTCGTCGGGGTTGTCGCGCAGGGCCCGGCGCAGCACGGCCCGCAGGTCGCGGTCCAGCCCGGCGCGGCCGGCCTTCAGCTGGTCGGCCGGCGCATCGGGCAGGGTGCCGGTGAGCATCTCGTGCAGCACCACGCCGAGCGAGTAGATGTCGGCTGCAGTGCTCACCGGATCGCCCTGCCGCTGTTCGGGCGCGGCGTAGCGGGGCGTGTGCGTGCGCTGGCTGCCATCGCTCAGGCTGTTGGTCATCGGGCCGTCGATGTCCAGCAAACGGGCAATGCCGAAATCCAGCAGCTTGACCTGCCCCCCGTGGTCGACCAGCAGATTGGACGGCTTGATGTCGCGGTGCACCACCAGCAGGCGGTGGGCATGGGCCAGGGCGGCGCAGGTCTGCAGCATCAGGCCCAGGCGCTGCCGCAGATCGAGCCCCTCGCGATCGCAGTGGGCGATCAGGTTGACGCCCTGCACGCGCTCCATCACGAGATAGGGGCGGCCGAGCGCATCGATGCCGGCATCGTAGAGCCGTGCGATGTGCGGATGCTCCAGCAGCGCGCCGATCTGGCGCTCGCGCGCCATGCGGTCGGCCAGCCCGGGGTGGCGCGACAGGCGCGGCATCTTCACCGCCACCTCGCGTTCGAAGATGCCGTCGACGCGGTCGGCCAGCCACACCGCGCCCATGCCGCCGCGGCCGATCACCTGGCGCAGCCGGTAGGGCCCGACGCGCTCGCCTTCGGCCGCCTCGGCCGGGGTGCTGTCGCCTGCGTCGGCGGCCAGTCCGTCCAATTGGGGCAGCGTCGCCAGCAGACTGCCCTCGGTGTCGGCGCCCGACTGCGCCAGCATCCGACGCAGCGGTTCGACCAGGGCCTGCCGGGCCGCCGGCAGTGCCGCCAGCCAGGCCTCGCGTTCGTCCACGGGCAAGGCCAGCGCCTCGTCGAGCAGGCGGCTCAGGTCGCGGATCTGGTCGGCGGTCAAAGGCATGGGTGCAGGCAATGGTGCGGCGAGCTCGCCACTGCCCTGGGCCGGCAGCAGGCACGGCCTCGGCGGGATCGCACGGCCATGGCATGACAGACGCGATCCTGGCCGCAAAGCGGACACCCGTCGTCATTCGACTTCATGATGGGCGCGCCGGTGGCGGGGCCGCACCGACCCTCGCACGGCCTGGTCAGCGCCGTGCGGCCGGGCCGGATTCGCGCCCGTGCCTGGCGTGTTGCATGGGCCGACCGAACGCGAGCAGGGCCTCAGTGGGTGCGCAGCGCCACGACGATCACCAGGCTGTCGTGGGGCTGCAGCCGGTCGATGGTCAGGCACAGCGCATGGTCGAGGCCCATGCGCAGGCCGTGCATCGCATTGAGCCCATCGGGGTCGGACAGCGTGCAGCGGGGCGGCAGCGGCACGCGGACGACGGCACCCTGCATCACTTCGTCGCTGGTGTTTTCGACGACGATGGACAGCCCCCGCGCGGCAAGCTCGTCCGCGTCGAAGCCCTGACCGGCGATCTCGGCCCGGTCGGCCGTGGCGGCTGTCTGGTGCATGGTGGTGGTACTCCGGCGGTTGAAGCCCGCTGCACCCATCAGACGGGGTGCTCGCGCCAGACCGGACAAGCCCGGGCCCGTGGCGGACGGCCCATGCCGTCGGCCTGGGCGCTGCATCACACCGGCTCGGACACCTCGATCAGGTTCAGGTCCGGGTCGCGCAGGTAGACCGAGCGGATGCGGCCGGTGGCGCCGGTGCGCAGCACCGGACCTTCGACGATCGGCCAGCCGGCGGCGGCCAGGCGGGCCATCACCTCGGCCAGTGGCACGCTGGCGATGAAGCACAGGTCCAGCGCGCCGGGCACCGGCGTGTGCGCCTTGGGCTCGAATTCGCGGCCCTTGACGTGCAGGTTGATCTTCTGCGCGCCGAAGGCGAAGGCCTTGCGCTCCACCGGCGGCGTGCCACCGACGAAGGCGTCGAGCCGCATGCCGAGGACGCGGGTGTAGAAGTCGACGCACGCAGCCTCATCGGCGGTGGTGAGCACCAGGTGGTCGAGGTGGTCGATCATGGGCGCTGCGCCCTCAGTTCGTCCAGCACCGCGGCGGTGTCCTGCCCCAGCGCGGGCGCATTGCGGCGGTGGCCGCCGGGCGTGCGCGACAGCTTGGGCACGATGCCGGGCACGGTGAGCAGGCTGCCGTCGTCCATCGCCACCGTCTGCAGCATGCCGCGGGCCTGGTAGTGCGGGTCGTGGGCGATGTCGGCCACGGTGTAGATGCGGCCGCCGGGCACGGCGGCGGCGTCCAGCGCGGCCAGCACCTCGTCGACCGTGCGCGTGGCCGTCCAGGCGCCGATGGCGGCGTCGATCTCGTCGACGCGGGCGACGCGGCCGGTGTTGTCGGCCAGCGCCGGGTCGCGGCCCAGGTCGTCGCGGCCGATGGCCGCCATCAGCCGGCGGAAGATGCTGTCGCCGTTGCCGGCCACCAGCGCGTGGCCGTCGCGGCAGGCGTAGGCGTTGCTGGGCGCGATGCCCGGCAGCGCGCTGCCGGCCGGGCCGCGCACCGCGCCGAAGGCGCTGTACTCGGGCAGCAGGCTCTCCATGCAGTTGAAGACGGCCTCGTACAGCGCCACGTCGATCACCTGGCCGCGGCCGCTCCGGTGGCGTTCGTTCAGCGCCATCAGGATGCCGATCACGCCGTGCAGCGCGGCCAGCGTGTCGCCGATGCTCACGCCCACGCGCACGGGTGTGCGGCCGGGTTCGGCGCTGAGGTGGCGCAGGCCGCCCATGGCCTCGGCCACGACGCCGAAGCCGGGCTTGTCGCGGTAGGGCCCGGTCTGGCCGTAGCCGCTGATGCGCAGCACGATGAGCCTCGGATTGGCGGCCAGCAGGTCGTCCGGCGCCAGGCCGAAGCCCTCCATCGCGCCGGGGCGGAAGTTCTCGACCAGCACGTCGGCATCGGCGGCCAGTTGCCGCACCACGGCCTGGGCCTCGGGGTCTTTCAGGTCCAGCGCCACCGAGCGCTTGTTGCGCGACTGCACCTGCCACCACACCGAGGTGCCGTCCTTCAGCAGCCGCCACTTGCGCAGCGGGTCGCCGCCGTCGGGCGATTCGATCTTGATGACGTCGGCGCCGAAGTCGGCCAGCGTCTTGGCGGCGAAGGGGCCGGCGATGAGCTGCCCGAGTTCGATCACCTTGAGCCCGGCCAGCGGGCCGGCGCCCGCGGCGCCTGGGGGGAGGGGGGTGTCAGCCATGCCCCGCAGCATGCAGCGCGGCGCGGCGCGCGTCCATTGCCGATTGTGCGGGTGGACCTTTCGGGGTCGACGATGCAATGGGCCGGCGGGTCCGTTGGCCGGCGCCGTCACGCCACCGACAGGCTCACCTGGATCTGGTCGCGGCCCTCGCGCTTGGCGCGGTACAGCGCCTGGTCGGCGCGGGTCAGCGTGTCGTCCAGCGTCTCGTGGGGGCCGACCATCGCCACGCCGATGCTCACCGTCACCGGCTCGGCGATGCCCAGCCCGTCCGACCAGGGCGTGTCGGCGATCGCGCACCGCAGCCGTTCGGCCACGCGGCGCGCCGCGGGCAGGTCCTCGATGGGCATCACGGCGACGAACTCCTCGCCGCCATAGCGCGCCAGCAGCGCGTCCGGCCGCAGCTGCGAATGCAGCTCCAGCGCGGCCACCTGCAGCACCGCGTCGCCGCGCGCGTGGCCGTAGGTGTCGTTGATGGTCTTGAAGCGGTCGAGGTCCAGCATCATCACGGCCACGTCGTGGCGGCGCTGCCGGTGCTGTTCGATCAGCGGGGGCGCCAGTTCGCGCAGCGCGCGGCGGGTCATGCTGCCGGTGAGTTCGTCGGTGATGGCCAGCGTGCGCAGTTGCTGGCGCAGCCGGGTGTTGACCAGGCCGAGCAGCAGCGTGGCCACGATCATCGGCAACACGCCATAGAGCACGCCGAAGGCCGAGCGCATCGGCTCGGGCGCGTAGAGCAGGTCGAGGCGCGCGGGTCCGGTGTCGCCCAGCGTGACACCCAGCCGCAGCCAGCCCGACAGGGCCATCGCCGCGAGGGCAGCGCCGAGCGCGCGCTCGGTGCTGTCGCGCGGGCTGGTGATGAAGCCGCGCGTGAGCCAGGCCGTCAGCGAGCCCGCGGCCGCCAGCGAGGCCGCGTAGGCGAGGCCGAACAGCCGGTCATCTGCCGCCATCGTGGCGGCCGTCACCACGGCGAAGCCGGCGGTCAACGCGCCCGTCCAGACTGCCGACAGCCTGCGGCCCTGCAACTGGCCCAGCCCCCCGGCGATCAGCACCAGCCCGGCCAGGCTGCCGAACGTGAGCGTGAACTGCGCCAAGGGGTGGCGCAGGCCGTCGCCCAGCAGGGTCACGAGCAGCGACAGGCCCAGTGTGACGAAGCCCCAGCCGCACCGTTGCAAGGCCGCCTGCGTGCGCGGCTCGTTGGCTTCGGCCATGCGCAGCATCGCTGCACCGACCAGCGAGCCGGCGCCGCAGACCACGTAGCCACTGAGAACGTCGACGTGCAGCATGTGCCATGGCCCTGGACGGGCCACCTTCGCCGGGTTGTCGGCCTGCCGCCACCAGGGCTTGAGGCCGTGCGCCCTGGCGCGGGGCGTGCAGCCGGTCACAATGCCCCGACCTGCCACCTTTTTCGTCGGCGCCCTGCGCCGGCCCGCGCCATGAACCGCCCCAGTGACATCGGTCTCGTCGGCCTGGCCGTGATGGGCCAGAACCTGGTGCTCAACATGGCAAGCCGCGGCTTCCAGGTGAGCGTGTTCAACCGCACCCCCGAGGTCACCGACGCCTTCGTCGCCGCGCACCCCGGCCAGCACCTGGCCGGCTTCCATGCGCTGGACGACTTCGTGCGCAGCCTGGCGCGGCCGCGCAAGGTGATGCTGATGGTGAAGGCCGGCGCGGCGGTCGACGCGGTGATCGGGCAACTGGTGCCCTTGCTCGAGGCCGGCGACATCGTCATCGACGGCGGCAACAGCCTGTACACCGACACCGAGCGGCGCGACGCGCAACTGGCGGCGCTGGGCCTGCGCTTCGTCGGCGCTGGCGTCTCGGGCGGCGAGGAGGGCGCGCGCAAGGGCCCGGCCATCATGCCCGGCGGGCCTGACAGCACCTGGGACGAACTGCGGCCGATCTTCGAGGCCATCGCCGCGCGCGTCGACGGCGCGCCCTGCGTGCGCCACATCGGCCCGGGCGGCGCCGGCCACTACGTGAAGATGATCCACAACGGCATCGAGTACGGTGACATGCAGCTCATCTGCGAGGCCTACAGCCTGCTGAAGGCGGCGGGCCTGTCCACCGACGAGATGGCCGCGGTGTTCGACCGCTGGAACGAGGGCGAGCTGCAGAGCTACCTGATCCAGATCACCGGCCGGGCGCTGGCGCAGAAGGACCCGCAGACCGGCCTGCCCGTCGTCGACCTCATCCTCGACAAGGCCGGGCAGAAGGGCACTGGCCAGTGGACGCTGGTCAACGCCGCCGAGCAGGCGGTGGTGGTGAGCACCATCAACGCCGCCGTGGAGGCGCGCGTGCTGTCGTCGCAGAAGGCGCTGCGCGTGGCGGCCAGCACGCAGCTGCAGGGCCCGCTGCCGGCGATCGGCGGCGACCGCGCGGCGCTGGTGGCGCAGGTGCACGACGCGCTGTACGCGTCGAAGATCGTCAGCTACGCCCAGGGCTTGACGCTGATGCGCAGCATGAGCGATCGCCAGGGCTGGGCGCTCGACCTCGGCGGCATCGCGTCGATCTGGCGCGGCGGCTGCATCATCCGCGCGCGCTTCCTGAACCGCATCACCGAGGCCTGCAGCGCCGACCCCGGCCTGCAGAACCTGATGCTCGCGCCCTTCTTCCGCGAGGTGCTCAACCGCAGCCAGGCGTCGTGGCGTGCGGTGGTGGCGCTGGCCGTGACGCAGGGCGTGCCGGTGCCGGCCTTCAGCGCGTCGCTGGCCTACTACGACAGCCTGCGCACCGCGCGCCTGCCGGCCAACCTGCTGCAGGCGCAGCGCGACTTCTTCGGCGCCCACACCTACGAGCGCATCGACCGGCCCGCGGGCGAGTGGTTCCACACCGTGTGGCCCGAGGTGATCTGATCGGCCCCTCGCGTGCTCCGCGCCGCCCGGCCCGCGCCCGCACTGCTGGCAGTGGTGTCGTTCAGACTGTTCAGGTGTCGGCATGCGACGATGCCTTCATGAGGCGCTCATTTGACGTGGTGCTCTTTGGCGCCACGGGCTTCACCGGGCAGCTGGTGGCCGAAGCGCTGCTGGCCCGCAGCGGCGAGGGCCTGGCCTGGGCGTTGGCCGGCCGCAGCCTGCAGCGCCTGGCGGCGGTGCGCGACCGCATCGGCGCGCCGGCCGGGCTGCCGCTGATCGCCGCCGATGCCACCGACCCGGCCGCGCTGGCCGAACTCGCGGGCCGGGCCCGGGTGGTCATCAGCACCGTCGGGCCCTATCAGAAACATGGCGCGGCCATCGTCACCGCCTGCGCCCGGGCCGGCACCGACTATGTCGACCTCTGCGGCGAACCGGCGTGGATGGCGCAGATGATCGGCCGCCTGCAGGCGCCGGCGCGGGCCAATGGTGCCCGCATCGTGTTCTCGTGCGGGTTCGACTCCATCCCCTTCGACCTGGGCGTGGTGGTGCTGCAGCACGCTTCACGTCGCCGCTTCGGCCGGCCGCTGGTGCAGGTGCGCGGGCGGGTGCAGATGCTGCGCGGCGGGCTGTCGGGTGGCACCGCCGCCAGTGCGCTGGCCACCTTCGAGGCCGCCGCACGCAGCCCCCGCGTGGCCCGCGCGATGGCCGACCCCTTCGCGCTGACGCCCGGCTTCAGTGGCCCGCCGCAGCCCGATGGCCAGGGGGCGGTGTGGGACGACTGGGCGCAGGCCTGGGCCGGCCCCTTCGTGATGGCCACCATCAACACCAAGAACGTGCACCGCACCAACGCGCTGCGCGGCCACCCCTGGGGCCGCGACTTCGTCTACGACGAGCGCCAGCTCACCGGAGACGGTGCGGCCGGGCACCGCCGGGCGCTGGCGCTGGCCGGTCTGACGCGGGTGCAGGGCGCGCTGCTGGGCTTTGCGCCGACGCGTGCGCTGCTGCGCCGCCTGGCCCTGCCGCAGCCCGGCAGCGGGCCCAGTGCCGCGCAGCGCGAGCGGGGCGGCTTCGAACTGCGCTTCACCGGTCAGACGGCCGATGGCCGCCGCCTGCAGGCCACGGTGAGCGGCCACCGCGACCCGGGCTACGGTGCCACCTCGCGCATGGTCACCGAGAGCGCGCTGTGCCTGCTGCACGACATCGACCACCACGCCACCGGCGGCGGCGTCTGGACCCCCGGCGCTGCGATGGGCTTGCCGCTGGTGCGGCGGCTGGAGGCCCATGCCGGGCTGCGCTTCACGGTGGACGGCTGACCGGCCCGGCGGCCGCTATCCTCGCGCCCACGCCCACGCCCACGCCCACGCCCCGAGCACCATGGCCATCGACATCGTTCCCATCGCCGAAGCGCACATCGAAGGCTTCCACGCCTGCCTCGACACGGTGGCCCGCGAGCGGCGCTACCTGGCGCAGATCGAGGCGCCACCGATGGAGCGCGTGCGCGACTTCGTGCGTGATGGCCTGGCGGCCGACGTGGCGCAGTTCGTCGTGCTCGACGGCGGTCGCGTGGTGGGTTGGTGCGACATCTTCCCGTCGTGGGCGCATGCGCTGGCGCACACCGGCTCGCTGGGCATGGGCCTGCTGCCCAGCCACCGTGGCCAGGGCCTGGGCGAACGGCTGCTGCGCGCCTGCCTGGCCAGGGCGCGGGCGCGCGGCCTCGAACGCGTGGTGCTGGAGGCGCGGGCCGACAACGCGCGCGCGCTGCGGCTGTACGAGCGCGTGGGCTTCGTGCGCGTGTCGGTGGAACACCGGGCGATGCGCTTCGACGGTGTCGACCACGACTCGGTGCGCATGGTCTGGCTGGCCCCCGATCCCACGGCCCGCGCCGCGCCGGCCAGCGACCAAGCCGCACCGTGGCGCCTGCGCGCCGCCACGTCGGCCGATGCGCGCTGCCTGGCGGTGCTGGCGCAGCAGGTGTTCCTCGACACCTATGCCACGCAGGGCGTCCGCCCGCCGATCGCCGACGAGGCGCTGTCGGCCTTCGCGCCCGACACCCTGGCCGCGTTGATCGGCCGCACCGGCACCGAGCTGATCGTGGCCGAGCGCGACGGCCACCTGCTGGGCTTCGCGCAGGTGAGCCTGGGGGTGGCGCAGGCCATGGTGCCGGGCGGCCTGCCAGCCACGGCGCAGGCCGAGCTCGACCGGCTGTACGTGCAGGAGCGGTTCACCGGCCAGCACCTCGGCACGCGGCTGCTCGCCGAGGCCGAGCGGCGGGCCGCCGCGCGCGGGGCGCGGGTGCTGTGGCTCACGCCCTGGGTGCACAACGCGCGTGCGCTGGCCTTCTATCGCCGTCGCGGCTACGTCGACCACGGCGCCACGGTGTTTCGCCTGGGCGACGAGTCGCACGAGAACCGCGTGCTGGCCAGGGTGCTGGACTGACCCTGCCGCCGGGCGCGGACGTGGCGGCGGCCACGTGCCGGCCCGGCCCCTGCCGGGCTCAGTTGCTCAGCAGCAGTTCCAGGATGATGCCGGTGGTGATGGCCACCAGCAGGTAGTCGCCGCCGGCCTGCACCCAGTGGTAGCCGCGCGGCGGCGCATTCAGGCGGTGGCCGCGCCAGTCGTCGACCACGTAGTAGCGGTTGTTGTACTGCGGGGGCAGGCGGCCGCCGCGGTAGTAGCTTCCGTCGCGCCCGCGGCCGGGGTCGGCCCAGCGATAGTTGGCGCCCGGTCCCATGCCGCGGTCGGCCCAGCGCCCGTCGCGGCCTGGCCCGTCGAAGCGGTCTGCCCGTCGCCCGTCGCGGCCCTGGCCATCGAAGCGGCCCTCCCAGCGGCCCCCGGAGGCGGGTGGCACGCCGCGGTCGTCGCGGCGCTGCCAGCCGTTGCCGCGGTCGCCCGGCTGGGGGCGGTCCGGGCGGTTGGCGTTGTCGTTGCGGCGATCCTGAGGGCCGTTGCCGCGCGATTGCTCGCCGCGGCCTCGGTCGTCGCGCCCTGGGCGATCGTCCCGCCCCTGGGGCTGCGCGAACGCCAGGCCGGCAGCCGCCACGGTCAGTGCGACGGCGGCGGACAGTGTGCGTGTGAAGGCCATGGGGTGCTCCTTGTGTGGCGGTGGTGCACCGCGCGATGCGGGCACTCGCCGAGCCTCCAAGGTAGTGCGCCGGGGGCTGTGGCGTCGGTGCGCTGGCGAACGTGGCGCCTTGGCCCGGCAGCGCGGGGTCAGCGCCGCGTGGCCAGCCAGATGCCCGGCAGGATCATCAGCGCGCCCAGGCCGTGGAAGGCCTCGATGCGCTCGCCCAGCACCGCCCAGCCGATCAGCGCGCTGTACAGCGGCCCCAGGTACAGCACCATCGACACCCGCGCCGCGCCCAGTGCGCGCTGCATCATCGAGAAGGCGCCGTAGGCCCCGGCCCCGGGCAGCAGCGCGGTGGCCAGCACCAGGCCGGCGCTCTTCCACGACAGCTCGGTGGGCAGCCAGGCCAGCGCCTCCCACAGCGTGAAGGGCAGCAGCACCACCACGCCGGCCGCGGCCACCAGCGTCAGCCGCGCCAGCGGCCCGAAGGCCGAGGGCCACGCGCGCAGCAGCAGCGAATAGGCCGTCCAGCAGGCCACCGCGATGGCGATCCAGGCATCGCCGGGGTTGATGCGCAGCTGCCCCAGCGCCGCCCATTCGCCCTTCACCAGGATGTGCGCCACGCCGGCCAGTGCCAGCGCCACGCCCACCAGTTGCCGCGGCCCCAGCCGCTCGTGCAACCACAGCGCCGAAGCCAGCGCCACCAGCACCGGCGACACCGAGTACAGCAGCCCGATGTTGATGGCCGTGGTGCTGCGCCCGCCGATGTAGACGAAGGCGCCGCACACCCACATGCCCAGCGCGCCGAGCACCAGCAACTGCTTCCATTCGGCGGCGATGTGCCGGCGCTTGGCGACCAGTTCGTGCCGGCAGAACAGCGCCAGCACCAGCGCGGCCACCGCCCAGCGGCCCAGGGCCAGCGCATGCGGCGCGATCACCCCCGGCGCCCAGCGCGCGGCGAGGTAGTTGACGCTCCACAGTGCCGGCGTGATGAAGATCAGCATCTGGGCCGTCCGCACCTGGGCGGCGGACACGGTGGGGTGGGCGTCGGCGTCGGCGGCGGGCATCGCGGCATTGTCCGCGGGCCCGGAAGTGGCCCGCGTGGGGCCCGCTCAGACCAGGCCGATGGCCCGCACCGCCAGCGCGAACGGCCCGGCCTGGCGGTCGGCCGTCATCAGGCCGATCTGGCGCAGTTGCGCCGGGTCCAGCGGCGCCGCGCCGGGCACCGGCCGGCCGCGCCAGGTGGCGGCGAAGGCCGACAACGGCAGGCGCAGCGTGGTCCAGGTGCCCAACGGCGGGTCGAACTGGGCCTGGTGGTTGACGCCGTCGAAGCCGTCGTCGGTGCGCAGGTTCAGCTTGTAGCGGCGCCCGTCGCCGCACAGCTCGATCACGCAGGCCTGCGCGCCGGCCAGCCCCAGCGGCAGCGGCCGGGTGCGCACCGAGGCAAAGCCGCCGCCGTGGCGCAGCGACACCTCGCCCTCGAACACCGCGTGCCCGGCCGGGTCGGCCCGCAACCGGCTGGTTGAGCAGCCGCCCATCACGGCGTCGTCGATCGGCGACCAGTCGGCCACCGAGGCGGGCGTGTCGAAGCGGAACAGGGTCAGGCGCATGCGTCGATCATCACAGCTCTGCAACACCCTTCACGCGCCGGGGCATCGCCAGCGCCTGTGCCACCGGCTCGACTGCACGGCCGTGGAAGTGGTCGAGCAGACCCGTCCACTGCGCCCGCACCGTGGCCACGCTGGCCAGCTTGACATGGCCGTAGCCGCGCACGCCCTCGGGCAGACGCGCCAGGCGCAGGGCAGGCTCGAGGCGGTCTGGCCGCAGGTGGGCCAGCACCTCGTCGAGCAGGGCTTCGTAGTCGGCCAGCAACTGCCGCTCCATCCTGCGCTCGGCGGTGTGGCCGAAGACGTCGAGCACGCCGCCGCGCAGCCGCTTGCCATGGGCCAGCCACGCCATCGCGCGCAGCGCCCAGGCGCCGAACTCGATCTTGCGCGGATGGCCGTCGGGGCCGCGGCGAGCCAGCAGCGGCGGGGCCAGGTGCACGCTCACGCGCTCATACCCTTCGAACTGCGCGTCCAGTGCCGCCTGGAAGCCGCCGTCGCTGTACAGCCGCGCCACCTCGTACTCGTCCTTCACCGCCATCAGCTTGGCCAGGCCCTGCGCCACCGCGCGGGTCAGGCGCAGCGGCCGGCCGGCCTCGCCCAGCGACAGCTCGGCCGCGCGCACGCGCTCGACGCGGTCTCGGTAGCGGCCGGCCCAGGCGGCGTCCTGGTAGGCGGTGAGGAAGGCCACGCGGCGAGCCAGCAGGCCGTCGGGCCCATCGAGCGGCTCGACCGAAGGCACAGGCACCCGGGCCTGGCCGGCGCCGCCCAGGCGGCGCAGCGCGTCGGGCGCGGCCATCGCCAGCCGCCCCAGCGTGAAGGCGGTCTGGTTGGCCTGCACCGCCACGCCGTTGAGTTCGATCGCGCGCATCAGCGCCGCATGGCTCAGCGGCACCAGCCCGCGCTGCCAGCAGGCGCCCAGCATCACGATGTTCGACGGCAGCGTGTCGCCCATCAGTGCCTGCGCGATGGCCTGGACATCGAGCGTGGCCAGCAGCGCGTCGTTGCCCACCGCGTGCCTCATCTTGGCCAGCAGCGCCGCGGCGTGCAGCGTGGCGTCGGGCTGGCGCACGAAGGTGGCGGTGGGCACCTCGTGCGTGTTGGCCAGGATCACGGTGCGGCCGGGCTTCACGGTGCCCAGCGCGTCGGGCGAGGCGCCCACCACCAGGTCGCAGGCCAGCAGCACGTCGGCCTGCTGGGTGTCGATGCGCACCTGGTTCAGCAGGTCGGCCGTCGGCGCCAGCCGCACGAAGCTGAGCACCGAGCCGCCCTTCTGCGCAAAGCCCATGAAGTCGAGCACCGAGGCCTGCTTGCCCTCAAGGTGAGCGGCCATTGCCACCAGCGCGCCGATGGTCACCACGCCGGTGCCGCCGACGCCGGTGACCAGCAGGTCGAACGGGCCGGTCCAGGCCCAGGCCGGCGGTGGCGGCAGCGCATCGGCCTCGCGCGCCAGGTCGGCCGCGTCGAAGCCGCCGGCCGCGCGGCGCTTCAGCCGCCCGCCGTGCACCGAGACGAAGCTGGGGCAGAAGCCGTCGACGCACGAGTAGTCCTTGTTGCACGAGCTCTGCTCGATCTGGCGCTTGCGGCCCCAGTCGGTCTCCACCGGCACCACGCTGAGGCAGTTGCTGGCCTGGCCGCAATCGCCACAGCCTTCGCACACCGCCTGGTTGATGAACAGGCGCCGCGGCGGATCGTCCAGCTCCTTCTTCTTGCGGCGGCGGCGCTTCTCGGCGGCGCAGGTTTGCTCGTAGATCAGCACGGTGACGCCGTCCACCTCGCGCAGCCGGCGCTGCACCGCGTCGAGTTCGCTGCGGTCGTGGAAGGTGGTGGCCGGCGGGAACTGGCCCTGCTGCCCGCGGTACTTGCCGATGTCGTCGGAGACGATGGCCAGCTGGCGCACGCCCTCGGCCTCCACCTGCCGCGCGATCTGCGGCACGCTGGTGCTGCCGTCCACCGGCTGGCCGCCGGTCATCGCCACCGCGTCGTTGTAGAGGATCTTGTAGGTGAGCGTGGCCTTCGCCGCCACGGCCTGCCGGATGGCCAGCAGGCCCGAGTGGAAGTAGGTGCCGTCGCCCAGGTTCTGGAACACATGCCGCTCGGTGGAAAAGCGCGACTGCGCCGCCCAGTCGACGCCCTCGGCACCCATCTGGATCAGGCCCGAGGTGCCGCGCTCCATCCAGCTGGCCATGAAGTGGCAGCCGATGCCGGCCTGCGCGCGCGAGCCCTCGGGCAGCCGCGTGCTGGTGTTGTGGGGGCAGCCCGAGCAGAAGTAGGGTTGGCGGCGCACGCCGTCGGCCTCGTTGTGCAGCAGCGCGGGCTCGAGAAAGTCCACCACCAGGTGGCGGCGGTCGAGCGCCGGGTTCAGCCGCGCCAGCCAGTCGGCCACCGTGGCCATGATGCGCGAGGGCCGCAGTTCGCCGAGTGACGACAACACGGCGCGGCCATGCTCGTCGGTCTTGCCCACCACGCGGGGGCGCTGCGCGTCGGGCCGGTGGTACAGCAGTTCCTTGATCTGGCGCTCGACGACGGGGGCCTTCTCCTCGATCACCAGCAGGTCGGTCAGGCCCTGCGCGAACGCGACGATGCGCGTGGGCTCGAGCGGAAACACCAGCCCCACCTTGTACACGCGCACGCCGGCGGCGGCCAGCGCGTTGGGGTCGAGGTCGAGCCGGCGCAGCACCTCCATGAAGTCGTAGTGCGCCTTGCCGACGGTGACGATGCCCAGCGTGGCGCGCGGGCTGGCGACGATGTGCTTGTCGATCGCGTTCACCTGCGCGAAGGCCCGCACCGCGTCGAGCTTGTGGGCCAGGCGCACTTCCAACTCGAGCGAAGGCAGGTCCACCGTGCGGATGTGCAGGTTCACGCCCGGCGCGGGGTCCACCGGCAGCTCCAGGTGGTGTGGCACCGTGTCCAGGTCCACCGTCATGCCCGACTCGACCACCTCGCTGATCGCCTTGAAGCCGACCCAGGCGCCCGAGAAGCGGCTGAGCGCCCAGCCGTACAGGCCGAACTCCAGGTACTCGGCCACGTTGGCCGGGTGCACCAGCGGCATGCTCCAGGCCTGCAGCGCGCCGTCGCTCTGGTGCGGCGTGCTCGACGAGACGCAGCCGTGGTCGTCGCCGCACACCACCAGCACGCCGCCCAGCGGCGACGAACCGTAGACGTTGCCGTGCTTCAGCGCGTCGCCCGAGCGGTCGACACCCGGCCCCTTGCCGTACCACATCGCATACACGCCATCCACCGTGCGCTTGGGGTCCAGCCCCACGCGCTGCACGCCCAGGCAGGCGGTGGCGGCCAGGTCTTCGTTGATGGCCGGCAGGAACTGCACGCCGGCGGCATCGAGCAGCGGCTTGGCCTTCCACAACTGCTGGTCGACCATGCCCAGCGGGCTGCCGCGGTAGCCGGAGACGAAGCCGGCGGTCTTCAGCCCCGCGTGGTCGTCCACCGCGCGCTGCGCCAGCAGCAGCCGCACCAGCGCCTGCGTGCCGGTGAGGAACACCGCGCCGGTGGTGGCCGACAGGTTGTCGGCCAGGCGGTAGTCGCGCAGGGCGGGGGCGGGCTGGAGTGATGGCATGTCGATCTCCCGGTGGGGCGTCGGATGCGCGAGATTCTTGGGGTGGCCGCGGAGAGTTTGTGCCCGAAATGACTCCCGACAAAGGCCCCGGCGAGAGAATCCCTCTCAGGAGATGCCGGAATGGAAAACGAACGCTTCGATCGCGCCACGCGCCTGATCCTGCAGGCCCTGCAGGTGGACGGCCAGCTCAGCACGCAGCAACTGGCCGACCGCGTGGGCCTGTCGGCCACGCCGGTGTGGCGGCGCGTGAAGGAACTGGAGGCCTCGGGCGTGATCCGCCGCCACGTGGCCCTGGCCGACCGCGAGAAGCTGGGCCTGTCGATCTGCGTGCTGGCCCATGTCTCGCTGGTGCACCACAGCGAGGGCGCGGTCGAACAGTTCGAGCGCATGGTGACGGCCAGCCCCGAGATCGTCGAGTGCCAGGCCATCACCGGCGAGGCCGACTACGTGATCAAGGTGGTGGCCCCCGACATGAAGGCCTACGACCAGTTCATGCAGGCCAACCTCTTCAAGCTGCCCGGCGTGGCCAGCGTGCGCAGCAACGTGGTGCTGCGAGAGGTGAAGTACGAGACGGCGTTGCCGGTGGGGTGACGGGCCGCGGGCGCGGGCGCCCGGGCCACGCACCCACCAACGGGCTCACGCCGCGAACGTGAACCGCGTCCCCGTCGACGAGCGGATGAACCGGTCCGGCATCTCCTGCTGCACCATCGAGATGAAGGTTTCGCCCGAGCAGTGCATCGGGATCAGGAAGTCGGGGTTGATGGCCTTCAGCTCGGCGAGTGTCTGCCGCTGGTAGTCGGCCGGGTGCGGCGCCAGGTGGAAGCCGCCCAGGATGGCGTGCACCTTGTCGACGCCGGTCACCTTCATCGCGGTGCGCACCGAGTTGACGATGCCGCGGTGGCCGCAGGAGGTCATCACCACCAGGCCGCGGCCCTTGACGTGGTAGACGGTGGCCTGCTCGTGCTCGAAGTCGTCGGGCGCTATCGCGATGCTGCGCTTGGCCTCGGGCAGGCCGGCCGGCGCGCAGCCCACGCCGCCGGACTGGCCCACGCTCATGCGGGTGGGCGACAGCACGCGCTCGAACGACGCGCGCGGGATCCAGCCGGTGGTCACGCCGTGGTCGGCCAGGATCGACGGCTTCTCGGCGAAGGTGACGGTGAGGCCGGCGTCCTGGATGGACTGGCGGTCGAGGGCGCCGAAGCTGCCGGGGTCGCCGGTGACGTTGAGCTCGCGCGTGCAGAAGCACTCTTCGCCGCCCAGGTAGAAGGGCAGGCCGGCCTTCAGCTTGCCTTTGTTGGCCTGCAGGAGGCCGACCATGCCGCCGAAGTGATCGTAGTGGCCGTGGCTGAGCGCCATCGCGTCCAGCTTGCCGGCGTCGATGCCGGCCAGCAGCAGGTTGTTGAGCAGCGTCTCCGACGTGTAGGCAAAGTCGATCAGCACCTGGCGCGTTTCGGCGCCGCGGGTGGATTCGAGGTGCAGCGCCAGGCCCCATTCGTTCTGCAGCGTGCGCTTGGGCGGCGTGCGCGGGGCCACCGCGAAGCCCAGCCGCTGCACCAGCACCGGGCCCTGCGTGCGCGGCGGCTCGAAGGCGTGGTGGTACGAATCGGTGACCACGCGCACCGCCAGCTTGTCGACCACCGGCACCGCGGCCGGCGAGGCCAGCGCCTGGGCCTGCGCGACACGGCTGCCGAACAGGCCGCCGGCGGCCAGCACGGCGATCGAGCCCGCGCCGGCGCGGAACAGCGCGCGCCGCGTGGGCTGGCCCAGGTAGTCGGATTCGGTGGGGTGGTCGTCGGGGGTGTTGAGGGTGGGCATCGCGGGTCTCCTCGGGGGCGCTTCGTCGAGCGCACGGGTGGGCCCGCATCGCATACCGTCACGGGCATGCGGCCGATTCTGCGGGGGGCCGGCTGCCGGGTCAATGACGCAACGGACCGTGCCACGCGCAGGCCTCGGTCAGTAGGTTTCTAGGTGCAGGCGACCCTCGCGCTTCAGCGCGGCGCCGACCGTGTCCCAATCGAGCCCGGCCTGGGTGGCCACGTCGCGCAGGGCCAGCACCACGCCTTCTTCCATCGCCTTCAGGCCGCACACGTAGAAGAACGCGTTGGAATCGGCCAGCAGCGCGGCCAGGTCGGCGGCGCGCTCGCGGATGGCGTCCTGCACGTAGCGCCTGGGCTGGCCCGGCGTGCGGCTGAAGGCGAAGTGGATGTCGATGAAGTCCTTGGGAAGGTTCTGCAGCGGGCCGAAGTAGGGCAGCTCTTCCTTCGTGCGGGCGCCGAAGAACAGCATCAGCTTGCCGCCCTCGAACTTGCCCGACGCGCGCAGCCGCCGGCGCCATTCGGTCATCGCCCGCATCGGCGCCGAGCCGGTGCCGGTGCAGATCATCACGATCGACGAGCGCGGGTGGTTCGGCATCAGGAAGCTGGTGCCGAAGGGGCCGATCACCTGCACCTTGTCGCCCACCAACAGGTCGCACATGAAGTTGCTGGCCACGCCGCGCACCGGCCGGCCCTGGTGGTCTTCCAGCACGCGCTTGATGGTGAGCGACAGGTTGTTGTAGCCGGGGCGCTCGCCGTTGCGCGGGCTGGCGATGCTGTACTGCCGAGCATGGTGCGGCCGGCCCGCCGCATCGGTGCCCGGCGGGATGACGCCGATGCTCTGGCCCTCGAGCACCGGGAAGGGCATGGTGCCGAAGTCCAGCATCACGTGGTGGGTGTCGTACTCCCTGCCCACCTCGGTGACGCGCACGTTGCCCACCACCGTGGCGGTGATGTGCTTCTCGGCCGCCTTCGGGCCGTAGAGGTTGGTGTAGGCGTGCGCGGCCGACCACGGCGGCAGCGTGGCGCCGTACTGGCCGGCGTTGAACGGCGCGGTGCCGGTGGGGTCGGCCACTGCCACGGTCTCCGCGGGCACTGCCGCGGGTTCGTCGACGGCCGCGCCGCCTTCGACGATCAGTTGGTCGGGCGACAGTTCGGCCGGCAGCTCGTCCCAGCCGAACTGCTCGTCGAGGCTGTAGGCCTTCAGGCGCAGCACCTTGCGGTAGTTGTCGATGCTGCCGGTGGGGCAGGGCGAGATGCAGTCGTTGCACCAGTTGCACTTGGTGGCGTCGACCACGTAGTTGCGCGCGTCGTGCGTGATCGCGCCCACCGGGCACATCGTCTCGCAGGTGTTGCAGCGGATGCAGATCTCGGGGTCGATCAGGTGCTGCTTGATGACGGCGCTGTCAGCGACGCCGGTGGCCGTGTCCATGGAGGTCTCCTCGCGAAAAGGGGGCCTTGCAGCCCCCCGTCACTCTAGCGGGGCGCAGGGCCCTCAAGCAAAACGGACGTACTCGAAGTCGACCGGCTGGCGGTTGATGCCCATGACCGGCGGCGCGATCCAGTTGGCGAACTTGCCCGGCTCGACGACGCGGCCCATCAGGCTGGCGACGAAGGCGCGGTCGCCACCGGACGGCAGCCAGGCGTCGACGTTGGCCTTCCATTCGGCGTCGCTGACCACGCGGCCGTCCGGCGACACCTTGGCGCCCGACAGCGAGCCGATGTTGCGGTGGAAGGCCTTGTGAGGCACCTTCAGGCGGAAGGGGATGCCGGCCTTCTCGATGACCTTGTTCCAGCGCTCGACGCCGCCGACCGAATCCTTGATGTAGTCGTCGCGCAGCACCTCGTTCAGCGCGTTGAGCATCGGCACCTCGCGCTCGACCAGCTGGCCGCCCACGACGTTGAGCACCTTGTAGGTCTGGCCCTTCAGCACGTGGTCGTCGACGCGCTTGCCTTCCTCGAAGCGGCCCTTCAGGCCGGTGGAGTAGAAGGTGGCGGCGTTGCTGGACTCGTCGGCGCCGAACAGGTCGATCGTCACGCTGAAGTGGAAGTTCAGGTAGCGCTGCAGCGTGGGCAGGTCGATCACGCCAGCGGCGCGCAGCGTGGCCGGGTCGTCGGTTTTCAGCTCGTTCATCGCGTTCACGGTGCGCTGGATGACGCGCGAGATGCCGCTCTCGCCGACGAACATGTGGTGCGCCTCTTCTGTCAGCATGAACTTGGTGGTGCGGGCCAGCGGGTCGAAGCTGCTCTCGGCCAGCGCGCACAGCTGGAACTTGCCGTCGCGGTCGGTGAAGTAGGTGAACATGAAGAAGCTCAGCCAGTCGGGCGTCTTCTCGTTGAAGGCCTGCAGGATGCGCGGGTTGTCTTCCTGGCCGCTGCGGCGCTCGAGCAGCGCCTCGCCCTCTTCGCGGCCGTCGCGGCCGAAGTACTTGTGCAGCAGGTACACCATGGCCCACAGGTGGCGGCCTTCCTCCACGTTCACCTGGAACAGGTTGCGCAGGTCGTACTGGCTGGGGCAGGTCAGGCCCAGGTGGCGCTGCTGCTCCACGCTGGCCGGCTCGGTGTCGCCTTGCGTGACGATGATGCGGCGCAGGTTGGCGCGGTATTCGCCGGGGATGTCCTGCCAGGCGTCTTCGCCCTTGTGGTCGCCGAAGTGGATCTTGCGGTCTTTCTCGGCCGGGTTCAGGAAGATGCCCCAGCGGTAGTCGGGCATCTTCACATGGCCGAACTGCGCCCAGCCCTGCGGGTCGACGCTGACGGCGGTGCGCAGGTAGACGTCGAAGTTCTGCGAGCCGTCCGGGCCCATGTCGTCCCACCACTGCAGGTAGTTGGGCTGCCACTGCTCGAGCGCGCGCTGCAGCGTGCGGTCTTCGCTGAGGTTGACGTTGTTGGGGATCTTGTCGGTGTAGTTGATGGTGCTCATGTTGTCTGCTCCGTATTCTGTTTAGACACGATTCCAGTCGAAGGCGGCTTTGTCGCCTTTTCCGTAGACTTTCAGGGCACCCTTTTCGCCGACGGCGTTGGGGCGCTGGAAGATCCAGTTCTGCCAGGCAGTCAGGCGGCCGAAGACGCGGGTGAACATGTTCTCGGGGCCGTTGAAGCGCAGGTTGGCCTCCATGCCGGTGAGCGCGTCGGGGCTCATCGAGACGCGCTCCTCGATGGCGATGCGGGTTTCGTCGGCCCAGTCGATGTCGTCGGGGTTGCTGGTGACCAGGCCCAGCGCGAAGGCGGCGTCGGCGTCCAGCGCCTGGCCGGCCTTGGCCCGCACCGCATCCAGCGCGGGGGCCTCGTCGTAGAAGCGGCGCTGCAGGCGGCTCTGGCCGGTGGCCATGGGGTAGAGGCCGAAGTTGGTGTCGCCCACCGTGATCTTCGGCGCCTTGGCCTCGTCGTCCGGCAGCGCCAGGTGGTAGCTGCGGTCGCAGGCCAGGGCCAGTTCGAGGAAGCTGCCCGCGAAGCACGAGCCGGCGTCGATCAGCGCAAACAGGCTGCGCGACGACACGTCGAGCCGGCTGAAGGTGCGGCGCAGCAGGCCGATGGTCTCGCGCACCAGCCAGTGGTTCTGGTGCGCCATCAGCGTGGCGTCCATGGCCATCACGGCGGCGGCGTCGCCGCGGGTTTGCAGCAGCCACAGGCCGATGTCGAGCTCGTTGGTGCGCATCTGCAGGATGGCGTCTTCCAGCTGGCGGGCCAGGGCCAGCGGGAACCAGGCGGCGCCGGCGGCCTGGATGCCGGCCAGGTCGGCGGGCTGGGCGCCGGCGGGCGCCGTCACGGTGAACACCGCGGTGCGCTTGGCGCGGTCGATCTCGACCGTGACGTGGTCGTAGCGCAGCGCGTCGGCGTCGATCGTGCAGCGCAGCGGGGTCAGCGCCACGCCCTGGCCGTCGGCTGGGCGATCGCTCTTGGCGGCCAACTCCAGCGCGCGTTCCTGTACTTTGGCCGCGAACTGCGCCGGCTTGGCGATGTCGTCGACCAGGCGCCAGTCCTTCGCCTTCTGGCCGCGCACGCCCTCGCTGGTGGTGCAGAAGATGTCGGCCAGGTCGTGGCGCACGTGACGCTTGTCGGTGACGCGGGTGAGGCCGCCGGTGCCGGGCAGAACGCCCAGCAGCGGCACCTCGGGCAGGCTGACGGCGCTGCTGCGGTCGTCCACCAGGATGATCTCGTCGCAGGCCAGGGCCAGCTCGTAGCCGCCGCCGGCGCAGGCGCCGTTGACCGCGGCCAGGAACTTCAGGCCGCTGTGGGCGGACGAGTCTTCGAAGCCGTTGCGGGTCTCGTTGGTGAACTTGCAGAAGTTCACCTTCCAGGCGTGGCTGCTGACGCCCAGCATGAAGATGTTGGCGCCCGAGCAGAACACCTTTTCCTTCGCGCTGGTGACGACCACGGTGCGCACCTCGGGGTGCTCGAAGCGGATGCGGTTGAGGGCATCGTTGAGCTCGATGTCCACGCCCAGGTCGTAGCTGTTGAGCTTGAGCTTGTAGCCGGGGCGCAGGCCGGCGTTCTCGTCGAAGTCGGCGGCCAGCGTGGCCACCGGGCCTTCGAACTTCAGCTTCCAGTGGTGGTATTGGTCGGGCGAGGTCTGGTAGTCGACGCGGGGGGCTTGGCTCACGGTGGTCTCCAGGAAAGACGATGCAGTCAGGTGCAGGTGTTGGTGGGATCGATGAGACGCATCATAGTGCATGTCAACGACATGGTCAACTGAAAGCTGCATTTAAATGCATGTTCCGTCAGGCGGGCAGCTCCAGCGCCGCCCTCACCAGGCTGCGCAGGGCGTCGAAGGTGGGTTGCAGCGGCTGGCGGCTGGTGTCGAGGGTGAACTCGGCCTTCGAATAGAAGGCGGCTCGGCCGGCCAGGATGGACTTCAGGTCATCCATGGCCTCGCGGCTGGCGGCCATCGGCCGCATGTCGCCCTGGGCGACGACGCGCTTCATGTGGTCCTCGGGGTCGGCCTGCAGCCACACCGTGGTGCAGTGGGCCAGCAGCAGGTTGAAGTTGGCCGGGTCCGAGACGATGCCGCCGGGCGTGGCGATCACCGCCTCGGGGTAGATCTGGATCGCTTCTTCCAGGGCGCGGCGCTCGTAGCGGCGATAGGCGCTCTGGCCATACAGGGCCTGGATCTCGGTGATGCTGCAGCCGGCGAACTTCTCGATCTCGCGGCTCAGTTCGACGAAGGTGAAGCCCAGGTCCTGCGCCAGCAGCGCGCCCAGCGTGCTCTTGCCGGCGCCGCGCAGGCCGATCAGCGCCACGCGCTCGCTGCGCTTGCGGGTGCCCGCGCCCAGCGTGGCGTTGGCGCCGCCGGTGCCCAGCAGCTCGCCCACCGCGACGCGCACGCGGCGCAGCGTGGGTTCGTCGCAATGCTCCAGCAGCTCGCGCAGCATCAGCCACTCGGGCGACGAGGTGGTGATGTCGCCGATGAGTTCGGCCAGCGAGCATTGCAGCGCCCGCGCCACCTGCAGCAGCACCAGGATCGAGGCGTTGCCGAGGCCGTATTCCAGGTTCGCCAGGTGCCGCTCCGACACATCGGCCGCGGCGGCCAGCGCCTTGCGCGTCATGCCGCGGCGGGCCCGCATCGCCCGGGCGCGTTCGCCCAGGGCCACCAGGAAGGGGTTCTTGGCCTCCTCGTCGCCGGCCTGGGGTGACTCGGCCTCGGTGGCCGTGCCGCCGCCGCTGACGCGGTCGAGCGCCTCGGCACTCAGTGGATTCCCTCGGGTATGCATTATAGTGCTTGACATGGTCATTGGGCGGCCCTAAAGTGCCGACACGCACAATACTGCATCTCCCTGCCCAAGGCAAGCGAGCCGCAGGCTGCACGGAGACGCCCCCCATGACCCCCGAACGCTTTCGCGCCCAACTGGCCGAACTGACCGCCGCGCTGGCCGGCAGGCCGCTGGACGCCGACCTGGACGCCTGGCTCAACCACGAACACGGCGCCGGCAGCGCCACCTTCGCGGCACTGACCGCCGCCTGCGAGGCCGGCACCCAGGCGGGCTGGCTGTGCAACCGCGAAGGTGGCGGCATCCGCTACGGCCGCATCTTCAAGCCGGCCGACGACCTGCACGGCTTCTCGGTCGACGTGGTGGACATGCAGGACATCGCGGGGCCGCACCATGTGCACCCGCAGGGCGAGATCGACCTGGTGATGCCGCAGGGCGGCGACGCCCGCTTCGACGGCCGACCCGCCGGCTGGGTGGTGATGCCGCCGGGCAGCGCCCACCGCCCCACCGTCACCGGCGGCCGCGCCCTGGTGCTGTACCTCTTGCCGCAGGGCGCGATCGAGTTCACAAAGTAAGGCCGGCGGCTGCTGCCTTCGGCCCGTCGCCTTCAGGAGACACCCCATGACCCCCGTCGCCACCACGGATGTCGCCCCGCCGGGCGAACTCTTCAACTTCGCCCAGCACCTGCTGTCGCTGAACGTCGACCGCGCGGCCAAGGCCGCCTTCGTCGACGACCTCGGCACGCTGACCTACGGCAGCCTGGCCGACCGCGTGCGGCGCATGGCCACCGGCCTGCGGTCGCTGGGCCTGAAGCGCGAAGAGCGCGTGCTGCTGCTGATGCTCGATGGCAACGACTGGCCGGTGGCCTTCCTCGGTGCGATGTACGCCGGCCTGGTGCCGGTGGCGGTGAACACGCTGCTCACGGCCGACGACTACGCCTACATGCTGGAGCACAGCCGCGCCCAGGCGGTGCTGGTGTCGGGTGCGCTGCTGCCGGTGCTGACCGGCGCGCTGATCAAGTCCGACCACGAGGTGGGCAAGGTCGTGGTCTCGCGCCCGGCGGCGCCGCTGCACCCGGCCGAGGTGGAACTGGAGGCCTTCCTCGACGCGCATGCGCCGATGGCCAAGCCGGCCCCCACGGGCGCCGACGATCCCGGCTTCTGGCTCTACTCGTCGGGTTCCACGGGCCGGCCCAAGGGCACCGTGCACTCGCACGCCAATCCGTACTGGACGGCCGAGCTGTACGGCCGCCGCGTGCTCGAGCTGCGCGAGGACGATGTCTGCTTCTCCGCCGCCAAGCTGTTCTTCGCCTACGGCCTGGGCAATGCGCTGACGTTCCCGATGAGCGTGGGCGCGACGACGCTGCTGATGGGCGAGCGGCCCACGCCCGACGCGGTGTTCAAGCGCTGGCTGGGGGGCGTGGGCGACGTCAAGCCGACGGTCTTCTACGGCGCGCCCACCGGCTTCGCCGGCATGCTGGCGCACCCGCAGCTGCCGGCCCGCGACGCCGTGTCGCTGCGCCTGGTGTCGTCCGCCGGCGAGGCGCTGCCGGCCGAGCTGGGCGAGCGCTTCAAGCGCCATTTCGGCGTCGACATCGTCGACGGCATCGGCTCGACCGAGATGCTGCACATCTTCCTGTCGAACACGCCCACGCGGGTGCGCTACGGCACCACCGGCTGGCCGGTGCCGGGCTACGAGATCGAGCTGCGTGGCGACGACGGCGCGCCGGTGCCCGACGGCGAGCCGGGCGACCTGTACATCCACGGGCCGTCGTCCGCGATGATGTACTGGGGCAACCGGGCCAAGACGCGCGACACCTTCCAGGGCGGCTGGACCAAGAGCGGCGACAAGTACGTGCGCAATGCCGACGGCAGCTACACCTATGGCGGCCGCAGCGACGACATGCTCAAGGTCAGCGGCATCTACGTCAGCCCCTTCGAGGTGGAGGCCACGCTGGTGCAGCATGCCGCGGTGCTGGAGGCCGCGGTGATCGGCGTGGTCGATGCCGAGGGCCTGACCAAGACCAAGGCCTTCGTCGTGCTCAAGGACGGCGCCCAGGCCACCGAGGCCGAGCTGAAGGCCTTCGTCAAGGACAAGCTGGCGCCCTACAAGTACCCGCGGCACATCGCCTTCGTCACCGAGCTGCCGAAGACGGCCACCGGCAAGATCCAGCGCTTCAAGCTGCGCGAGCTCGAGCGGTCGTGACCCCTGGCTTCGTCGACATCGACTGGGCCGGGCGGCCCGTGCGCCTCGAGCACCAGTGGCTCGACGCGCACCGCGCCGGCGCGCCGCTGATCATCTTCCTGCACGAGGGCCTGGGCTCGCTGGCGATGTGGCGCGACTTCCCCGCGCAACTGTGCCGCGCCGCCGGTGCGCGCGGGCTGGTCTACTCGCGGCCCGGCTACGGACGGTCCACCCCGCGCGCGGCCGAGGAGGCCTGGGACCTGGACTTCATGCACCGCCAGGCGCACGAGGTGCTGCCGGCGCTGCTGGCGGCCCTGGGCGTGGACACGGCGGTCGACCGGCCCTGGCTGTTCGGCCACAGCGACGGCGGCTCGATCGCGCTGCTGCACGCGGCGCGGTACGCCGACCGCGTGCGCGGGGCCATCGTCGTCGCACCGCACATCGTGGTCGAGGACCTGTCGGTGGCCAGCATCGAGCAGGCGCGCCGGGCCTACGAAGACACCGACCTGCGCCAGCGCCTGGCCCGATACCACGACGACCCGGATTCGGCCTTCTGGGGCTGGAACCGCATCTGGCTGCACCCACCGTTCCGGCAGTGGTCGATCGAGGCCGAGATCGCCGCCATCGCCTGCCCGCTGCTGGCCGTGCAGGGGGTGGACGACGAGTACGGCACCCTGGAGCAAATCCGGGGCATCGCGCGCCGGGTGCCGCACACACAATTGCTGGAACTGCCCGCCTGCGGCCACTCACCGCACCGCGACCAGCCCGACGCCCTCATCGCCGCCGTCACGGCCTTCCTGACACGACACGGAGACTCCGCATGAACCTCTTCCGCACCACCCTGCTCGCCGCTGCTGCCGCCACCGCGGTGCTGGCCACCCCGATGGCGATGGCCCAGGGCGCCAAGCTCAAGGTCGGCCTGATGCTGCCCTACACCGGCACCTTCGCGGCGCTGGGCGTGGCCATCGAGAACGGCTTCCGGCTGTACGTGCAGGAGCAGGGCGGCAAGCTCGGCGGCCGCGAGATCGAGTTCGTCAAGGTCGACGACGAGAGCGACCCCAGCAAGGCCACCGACAACGTCAACAAGCTGGTCAAGCGCGACAACGTCGACGTGATCGTCGGCACCGTGCACAGCGGCGTGGCCATGGCGATGGCCAAGGTGGCCAAGGACACCGGCACGCTGCTGATCGTGCCCAACGCCGGCGCCGACGCGGTGACCGGCCCCATGTGCGCGCCCAACATCTTCCGCTCGAGCTTCAGCAACTGGCAGCCCGGCTTTGCGATGGGCGAAGTGGTGGCCAAGAAGGGCCACAAGAAGGTCGTCACCATCACCTGGAAGTACGCGGCCGGCGACGAGTCGGTGAAGGGCTTCAAGGAAGCGCTCGAGAAGGGCGGTGGCCAGGTCGTCAAGGAGCTGAGCCTGCCGTTCCCGGGCGTGGAGTTCCAGGCGCTGCTCACCGAGATCGCCGCGGCCAAGCCCGATGCGGTGTACACCTTCTTTGCCGGTGGCGGCGCGGTCAAGTTCGTCAAGGACTATGCCGCGGCGGGCCTGAAGAAGAGCATCCCGCTGTACGGCGCCGGCTTCCTGACCGACGGCACGCTGGAGGCCCAGGGTGCCGACGCCGATGGCCTGTTCACCACGCTGCACTACGGCGACAGCCTGGGCACGCCGCGCGACAGCAGCTTCCGCCTGGCCTATGCCAAGAGCTACAAGCTGCAGCCCGACGTGTACGCCGTGCAGGGCTACGACGCGGCGCAGATCCTGGGCACGGGCCTGGCTGCGGTGAAGGGCGACGTCAGCAAGAAGGCCGAGTTCGCCGCCGCGGTGCAGAAGGCGAAGATCGACAGCCCGCGCGGACCGTTCACCCTGTCGAAGGCGCACAACCCGGTGCAGGACATCTACCTGCGGCAGGTGGTGGGCAAGGAGAACAAGGTGGTGGGCATCGCCTCCAAGGGCCTGACCGACCCGGCCCGCAACTGCCGGATGTGACGCATCTCCCTGCTGCGCGCCCCGATCTCAGGCCTGCGGTGCTCGCCGTACGGGTGTACGGCTGTGCTCCTCGACCTGACCTCGGGGCGCTCGCGACGGGACCTGCGCCACATCCGATTTCAGCTGGACCTCAGTGATCGAACCTGCACGGCTGCGTTGACCTGCCCATGGACCTTGCCACCTTCCTGATCCAGTGCCTGAACTCGCTGCAGTACGGGCTGCTGCTGTTCCTGGTGGCGTCGGGGCTGACGCTGATCTTCGGGATCATGGGCGTCATCAACCTGGCGCACGGCAGCTTCTACATGATCGGCGCGTACATGGCGTTCGCGCTGGCGCCGGTGGTGGAGCGCACGTTCGGCGGCGGCTTCTTCGCGACGCTGGCGGTGGGCGTGGTGCTGGCCGTGCTGCTGGGCTATGTGCTGGAGTGGGTGTTCTTCAGCTTCCTCTACGAGCGCGAGCACCTGCAGCAGGTGCTGATGACCTACGGGCTGATCCTGGTGTTCGAGGAACTGCGCAGCCTGCTGGTCGGCGACGACGTGCACGGGGTGCAGCCACCGCCGCTGCTGGCCGGCACGCTGCCGCTGGGCGAGTTGATGACCTACCCGGTGTACCGGCTGTTCGTCAGCGGCGTGTGCCTGGCGCTGGCGGCGGGCATGTGGTTCGTCTTCACGCGCACGCGGCTGGGCATGATGATCCGCGCCGGCAGCACCAACCGCGAGATGGTGCAGAGCCTGGGCATCGACATCAAGTTCCTCTACCGGGTGGTCTTCGCGGCCGGCGTGGCCATCGCGGTGCTGGCCGGCATGGTGGCGGCACCGGTGTCCAGCGTGTACCCGGGCATGGGCAACTCGGTGCTGATCATCTGCTTCGTGGTGGTGGTGATCGGCGGCATCGGCTCGATCCGCGGCGCATTGCTGGCGGCCCTGCTGATCGGCGCGGTCGACACCTTCGGCAAGGTGCTGCTGCCGCAGGCCGCCGGCGTGCTGGTGTACGTGCTGATGGCGCTGATCCTGCTGTGGAAGCCGGACGGCCTGTTCAAGGCGGGATGATGACGCTCGACCGTTCCAAGGCCGCCTTCGTGATCGTCGCCTTCGCCGCGCTGGCGCTGTGGCCGCTGGTGTCCGGCGCCTATGGCGTCGACCTGGTCACCAAGATCATGGTCTACGCCATCTTCGCGCTCAGCCTCGAATTGCTGGTCGGCACCACCGGTCTGGTGTGCTTCGGCCAGGCGGCCTTCTTCGGCATCGGCGCCTATGCCACCGTGCTGCTGTCGCCGGCCTCGGATGCCCCCGGCCTGCTCTGGCTGCTGCCGGCCTGCGTGCTGGCGGCCGCGGCCTATGCGCTGGCGGTGGGGGCGCTGTCGCTGCGCACCAAGGGCGTGTACTTCATCATGGTGACGCTGGCCTTTGCGCAGATGGCCTACTACGTGGTGCACGACACGCCACTGGGCGGCGGCACCGACGGCATCTACCTGACGGCCAAGCCGGTGCTCGGCACCTGGGTCGACCTCGACAAGCCGGTGGTGCTGTACGGCTTCACGCTGGCCTGCCTGGTGGCGGTGTTCGGCTTCCTGGCGCTGCTGCTGCGCTCGCCCTTCGGCCGCGCGCTGGCCGGCATCCGCGTCAACGAGCAGCGCATGCGGGCCACCGGCTTTTCCACCTACCCGTACAAGCTGGCGGCCTTCACCGTGTCGGGCGGCATCGCCGGGCTCGCGGGTTTCCTGTTTGCCGTGAAAGATGGATTCGTCAACCCCGAACTGATGAGCTGGCACCTCAGCGGCGCCGTGCTGATCATGATCATCCTGGGCGGCCTGGGGCACCTGCGTGGCGCGCTGATCGGTGCCTTCGCCTTCGCGCTGCTGCAGGAGTTCTTCAAGTCCGAGGCGGTGTTCGGTGCCTTCGCCAAGCACTGGCACCTGGGCCTGGGCCTGACCATCATCGCCAGCGTGGCCCTGCTGCCGCGCGGCCTGGTGGGGCTGCCCGGCCAGTGGCGCGACCGGCTGACCGGGTCATTGAGCGGGCGATCGGGCAGCGACCGCCGCGCCGAATCCACGGAGGCCACGCATGGGCCCGTCTGAGGTATTGCTGCGCGGCCGTGAACTCACGCGCCGCTGGGGCGGCCTGGTGGCCGTCAACCAGGTGTCGCTCGAAGTGGCCCGCGGCGACGTGCATGCGGTCATCGGCACCAACGGGGCCGGCAAGTCGACGTTGATCAACCTGCTGTCGGGCGAGATCCCGCCGTCGAGCGGCAGCGTCGACCTGCTCGGCCACGACGTCACCGGGTGGACGCAACCGCGCCGCGCGCGCGCCGGCCTGGGCCGCAGCTACCAGCGCAACACCATCTACCCGAGCTTCAGCGTGCTGGAGAACTGCCGCCTGGCCGCGCAGGCGCGGCAGCAGCAGGCCTGGGCCTGGTGGCGCGACGCCGCGCGCATCGCGCCGACGGTGGCCGCCGCGCGCGATGCCGCGGCGCGCGCCGGCCTGTCCGACCTGCTCGACCGCTCGGCCGGCCTCCTCAGCCACGGCCAGAAGCGGCAGCTCGAGATCGCGATGTGCCTGGCCACCGCGCCCCAGGTGCTGCTGCTCGACGAGCCGCTGGCCGGCATGGGCGCCGAGGAGACCGAGCGCATGCTGGCGCTGCTGGCCGAGCTGAAAGCCGCGCACGCCATCCTGCTGGTCGAGCACGACATGGACGCCGTGTTCCGCATCGCCGACCGCATCACCGTGATGGTCAACGGCGCCGTCATCGCCTCGGGCACGCCGGCCGAAGTGCGCAGCAATGCCGAGGTGCAGATGGCCTACCTCGGCGACACCGCCGCCTTCGGAGGCCACTGATGGCCGCCGAAGCCATCGTCGAGGCCCGCGGACTGCACGCCTGGTACGGCAGCAGCCACGTGCTGCACGGCGTCGACCTGGACATCGCCCGTGGCGAGACCGTCGGCCTGCTGGGCCGCAACGGCATGGGCAAGAGCACGCTGATCCGCACGCTGCTGGGCCACGTCACCGAGCGCGACGGCCGCATCACGCTGTTCGGCCAGGACGCGTCGCGCGCCCGGCCGCACGAGGTGGCCCGGCTGGGTGTCGCCTACGTGCCCGAAGGCCGCGGCATATTTCCCAATCTGAGCGTCCGGGAGAACCTGGTGATGGCCTCGCGCCTCGGCCGTGACGGCCGTGGCGACTGGTCCTTCGACAAGGTGATGCAGACCTTCCCCCGCCTGTCCGAGCGGCTGGGCAACCTGGGCAGCCAGTTGTCGGGTGGCGAGCAGCAGATGCTGTCGATCGGCCGCGCGCTGATGACCCACCCTGAACTGATCATCCTGGACGAGGCCACCGAAGGCCTGGCGCCGCTGATCGTGGCCGAGATCTGGCGCGTCATCGGCGAGATCCGCGCCAGCGGCATCGCCACGCTGATCGTCGACCGCGACTACCGCAAGGTGCTGGCCCGCAGCGACCGCGCCATCGTGCTGCAGAAGGGCCAGGCGGTGCTGCAGGGCGCCGCGGACGAGGTGGCCGACAGCCCGGCGCTGGCCAGCTTCCTGGGCGTGTGAGCGGCCGGGCGCCGGTCCGGCGTCAGCGCCGGAAGGCGCCGTTGGGGCCGATGATCGACAGGTCGGAGTAGTCCAGCCCGGTGTGGTCGGTGGGGCTGAACGACACCTCGAGACCGCCGATGTCGACGCGCTTGAAGGTTTCCAGCGCGGCCCTGATGCGGTCGCGCGTGGGGTCCTTGCCGGCACGCCGCAGTGCCTCGACCATCACCTTCGCCGCGGCGAAGCCTTCCAGCATCGCCGGCGTCACCTCGCCCTTGGCCTTGGTGGCCGCCAGCAGGTCGGCCAGTTCCTTCACGATGGGGGCGGACATCGAGCGCTCGTAGGGGAACACCTGGCTGACCACCGTGCCACGGGCGTTGTCCTTCAGTGCCTTGACGAAGCCGGACGAGGCATTGTTCGACAGCGTGACGATCTGGGCCCGTGAACCCGCGTCGCGCAGTGCCGCCACGCCATCGGAGACATGCGTGCCCGCGCCGATGAAGATCACGGCCTGGGCATCCGACTCGATGATCTTCGGCACCACCGGGGCGAAGTCGGGCTTGCTGCGGTCGTACTTGATGTGCACGCGCGGCGTCTTGCCCACCGCGGCGAAGCCTTTCAACGCCCCGGCGGCACCATCGTCGCCGAAGGCATCGCTGGACTGCAGCAGGACGATGCGCTCGACGCCGATCAGGCTGAGGTGGCGCACCGCGCGCTCGGCCTCCTTCTGGTAGGTGGCGCGCACGTTGAACACCCAGGGATGCACCGGCTCGTGCAGCAGCATGGCGCCGGTGGACGGCGCGATCAACGGGATGCGGTGCTCGGTGAGCAGCGGCAGGATGGCCTGGGTCTGCGGCGTGCCGCGGTTGAAGAACAGCGCCACCACGCCCTGGTCGATCAGCGTCTTGGCGTTCTGGGCGGCCAGCGTGGCGTCGAACTTGTCGTCCAGCGACACCAGCTCGATGCGCTGCCCCAGCACGCCGCCGCGGGAATTGACCTGGTCGATGTACAGCTTGGCACCGTCGGTGCCTTCCTTGACCCCAGAGGCCACCGGGCCCGTGAAGCTGGAGGTCTGGCCGATCTTGATCTGGCCAAAGGCCGACGCGGCCAGCAGGCACAGCATCGCGAACGCGGTGGCGGGCCGCAGTGGGCTCTTCTTCATCTTGTCTCCACGGGCGCGCTCGGGAGAACGCTGCCCCAACGATCGGCAATTGTCGCCTCGCCCCTTTGCGTCGATGCCGTCGAGGACACCCCTCAGTCGGGGGTAGGGACTTGCCGACGCTGCGGTGCCCGCCGTCCCGTCGGGCCGCCGAGAGCGGGTTGTGCAAGGCGGGCATCGCCGCCCGGCGGACTGTCGGCGACCTTTACATCCTGCGGTCGCGCAGCCTTGGCCCATCCTTCGGGATGGGTGCGAAAGTGCCTTTGAATCAACGGCTTGGCGTCAGGCCATTGCATGTGGCGTGGAAATTGCACCCACTGCAATCAATGCGACCAACGTGGTCGCGTGATCCGATCGGAGCCTTCATGCATCTCGTGCCATCTGTCCGTCGCACCGTCGCGGCCTTTCTGCTGGGCGCGTTGGCCCTTGTCTCGGCCCACGCCGCCCCGACCCCGATCGTGCCGCCGCCGGCGCTGGTGGACGGCTTCAAGGTCGAGTGGGCGCAGGTGGATGCGTCGCCGCACTCGATCGCTGACGCGGTCAACGCGCTCAACGGCGCGGGCGGTTTCAACGTGCTGAACCGCGCCACGCAGTTCATGGATTTCGTCGATCTGCAGGACGCTGACGTGCCGTTCGCTGGCGCCGACCCGCTCTTCGCCGTGCGCGTGTCGGGCTTCATCACGCTTGCGGCGGGGCGCTACAGCTTCCTGTCGTTCCACGACGACGGCCTGCGGCTCACCGTGGGCGGTGACGAGGTGATCACCTTCAACACCGACACGGCCAACGTGCAGACCGATTCGGCCTTCTTCGACCTGGCCGCCGGGGTGTACGAGTACGAAGCCATCAGCTGGGAGCAGGGCGGCGCGTTCAACCTGCAGTTGGGCATCGACTTCAACGGCGCCCGGGATTTCGTGCTCGGCAGCCGCGCTGCCGTGGTGCCCGAGCCCGCCTCGCTGGGCCTGGCGGCCTTCGGTCTCCTCGCCGCCGGCCTGGCCGGACGGCGTCGCGCCACGCGGGCCGCCTGAGGCCACTGCCGGCCGTCGGGCCGGCTTGACCTGAAGTTCAACATCGCCCGTTGCCGCTGTCGTGGCAACGGGCGATGTCACGTCCGGGTGGGCCCGTCTGCCTAGAATGGTCCGCTTCGCCGCCCCAGCCCCCGCCCGAGCCATGTCGTCCGGCTTCATCCGCATCCGCGGCGCCCGCCAGCACAACCTCAAGAACCTGGACCTCGACATCCGCACCGGCGAGATGACGGTGGTCACCGGGCCCAGCGGCTCGGGCAAGTCCAGCCTGGTGTTCGACACGCTGTACGCCGAAGGCCAGCGCCGCTACGTCGAGACCTTCTCGGCCTACGCGCGGCAGTTCCTCGACCGCATGGACCGGCCGGCGGTCGATCGGGTGGACGGCGTGCCGCCGGCCATCGCCATCGACCAGACCAACCCGGTGCGCACCTCGCGCTCGACGGTCGGCACGATGACCGAGCTGAACGACCACCTGAAGCTGCTGTTCGCGCGGGCCGCCGACCTGTTCGACCGCCAGACCGCGCAGCGGGTGCGCCACGACACGCCCGAGACCATCCATGCCGATCTCGCGGCGCGCGCCGCCGCGGCGGGTGACCCGCGGCTGACGCTCACCTTTCCGGTGGAACTGCCCGACAGCGTGACGCCGGCCGAGGTGGAACAGTGGCTGTCGGCCAGCGGTTTCACCCGGGTGCATGCCGAGCGCATCGTCGAGTCGCAGTCGCCAGCGCCGACCGATGCCGCCGCGCCGGCCAAGGGCAAGGCCAAGGCCGCTGCGCCGGCCACGATGAAGCAACTCGATGTCGTGGCCGACCGCCTGCGCATGGGCAACGCCGACAAGGTGCGTGTGGTCGAGGCGATCGAACTGTCCTTGCGCCGCGGCAGCGGGCGCGTCAACGTCTACGCGGCCACCGACCCGGCCGAAGGCGCCGAGCAGGTGCTGTGGCGCTATTCCACCGGCCTGCACTGCCCCGACAGCGACCTGCGCTATGCCGACCCGCAGCCGGCGCTGTTCAGCTTCAACTCGGCCTTCGGCGCCTGCGAGACCTGCCGGGGCTTCGGTCGCGTCATCGGCGTCGACTTCGGCCTGGTCATCCCCGACCACCGCAAGACGCTGCGCAACGGCGTCATCAAGCCGCTGCAGACGCCGGCCTGGAAGGATTGCCAGGACGATCTGCTCAAGTACGCCGGCGAGGCCGGCATCCCGCGCGACACCGCCTGGGCGCAGCTGAGCGAAGCGCAGCGGCACTGGGTGATCGAAGGCTCGCCGCACTGGACCGGCAACTGGAACAAGCAGTGGTACGGCGTGCGCCGCTTCTTCGGCTACCTCGAGACCAAGTCGTACAAGATGCACATCCGCGTGCTCTTGTCCAAGTACCGCAGCTACACGCCCTGCCACGCCTGCGGTGGCGCGCGGCTCAAGACCGAGGCGCTGCTGTGGCGCATCGGCTCCAAGGCCGATGCCGACGGCGCGATGGCGCCCGAACGGCGCATGCTGCCGGTGGGCACTGCCTGGTCGCGCGAGCAACTGGAGGCCTTGCCGGGCCTCAGCCTGCACGACCTGATGCTGCTGCCGATCGACCGGCTGCGGCGCTTCTTCGACGACTTCGCCCGGGGCGCGGGCAGCGCCAGCGGGGCGGCCGAGGCGCGCACCGCGGGGCCTGGCGACGGCGCGGCGCTGCGCGGCGCCAGCCTGCCCAGCGCGATGCTCGACGACGCGCTGCGCCTGCTGCTCGACGAGATCCGCACGCGGCTGCGCTACCTGTGCGAGGTGGGCCTGGGCTACCTCACGCTCGACCGCCAGAGCCGCACGCTCAGCGGCGGCGAGGTGCAGCGCATCAACCTGACCACCGCGCTGGGCACCTCGCTGGTGAACACGCTGTTCGTGCTCGACGAGCCCAGCATCGGCCTGCACCCACGCGACATGAACCGCATCGTCGAGGCCATGCACCGGCTGCGCGATGCTGGCAACACGCTGGTGGTGGTCGAGCACGACCCCGCCGTGATGCTGGCCGCCGACCGCCTGATCGACATGGGCCCCGGCCCCGGCGAGCGCGGCGGGCGAATCGTCTTCGACGGCTCGCCCGACCAGGCCCGCCACGCCGACACGCTGACAGGCGCCTACCTCGGCGCGCGCAAGCGCGTGGGCATCGGCCAGCGCCGCGTCGTCACCGATTCGACGCCGCGGCTGGTGCTCGAAGGTGCGCGCGAGCACAACCTCAAGGACATCGAGGTCGATTTTCCGCTGCAGCGGCTCACCGTGGTCACCGGCGTGTCGGGCTCGGGCAAGAGCACGCTGGTGCAGGACGTGCTGGTGCCGGCGCTGTTGCGCCACTTCGGCAAGCCCACCGAGGGTGCCGGCGCGCACGACCGCGTGCTGGGCATGGACTGGCTGTCCGACGTGGTGTTCGTCGACCAGAGCCCGATCGGCAAGACCGCGCGCAGCAACCCGGTCAGCTACGTCGGCGCCTTCGACGAGATCCGCAAGCTGTTTGCCGACGTGTCGCTGGCGCGCGAGCGCAGCTACGGCGCCGGCATGTTCAGCTTCAACGCCGGCGACGGCCGCTGCCCCACCTGCGGCGGCTCGGGCTTCGAGCACGTGGAGATGCAGTTCCTCTCCGACGTCTACCTGCGCTGCCCCGACTGCGACGGCCGGCGCTTCCGCGCCGAACTGCTGGACGTGAAGCTGGTGCGCGGCGCCTACCAGCTGTCGGTGGCCGACGTGCTGGACCTCACCGTGGCCGAGGCCTGCATCGTGTTCTCGGGCGACCCGGCGGTGACGGCGCGGCTGCAGCCCATCGTCGACGTGGGCCTGGATTACGTTCGCCTGGGCCAGCCGGTGCCCACGCTGTCTGGCGGCGAGGCGCAGCGGCTCAAGCTCGCCGGCTTCCTGGCCGATGCGGCCAGCGGCCCGCGCCAGGCGGTGGCGAGGAAGGGCACGCTGTTCCTGTTCGACGAGCCCACCACCGGCCTGCACTTCGACGACATCGCCAAGCTGATGCGCGCACTTCGCAGGTTGCTCGATGCCGGCCACTCGCTGATCGTCATCGAGCACAACCTCGACGTGATCCGCAGCGCCGACTGGATCGTCGACCTCGGCCCCGAAGGCGGCGAGGCTGGCGGCGAGGTGGTGTGCACCGGCACGCCCGACGACGTGAGGGCCCATGCCACGTCGCACACCGGCAAGGCGCTGCGCGACTACGAGCTGTCGCTGGGCACCGGCGTGCTGCAGGCCGAGGAGGGCCGGCCGCTGCAGGCGCTGGTGAAGGCCCGGCGCGAGGCGGCGCGGGCGGCGGCGGGCGACGACATCCGCATCGTCAATGCCAAGGAGCACAACCTGCGGTCGATGTCGGTGGACATCCCGCGCGGCAAGTTCAGCGTGGTCACCGGCGTGTCGGGCTCGGGCAAGAGCACGCTGGCCTTCGACATCCTGTTCAACGAGGGCCAGCGCCGCTACCTGGAATCGCTCAACGCCTACGCCCGCAGCATCGTGCAGCCGGCCGGACGGCCCGAGGTGGACGCGGTGTACGGCATCCCGCCCACCGTGGCCATCGAGCAGCGACTGTCGCGCGGCGGCCGCAAGAGCACGGTGGCCACCACCACCGAGGTCTGGCACTTCCTGCGCTTGCTGTGGGTGAAGCTGGGGCTGCAGCGCTGCGTGCACGACGGCACCGAGGTGCGGCCGCAGAGCGTGGAGAGCATCGCGGCGCAGGTGCTGCGCGATCACAAGGGCCAGCACATCGGCCTGCTGGCGCCGCTGGTGGTGAACCGCAAGGGCGTCTACACCGACCTGGCCAAATGGGCCAAGGCGCGCGGCCACACCCACCTGCGGGTCGACGGCGAGTTCATCCCGCTCGATCCCTGGCCCCGGCTCGACCGCTTCAAGGAACACACCATCGAGCTGCCGGTGGGCGACCTCACTGTGGCGGCGAAGGACGAGGCCGCGCTGCGCGAACTGCTGGCCAAGGCACTCGACCTGGGCAAGGGCGTGGTGCACCTGCTGGCCCCGCTGGACGGCCTGGCCGGCACGCTGGCCGCCGGTGGCAGCACCGTGCGCATCGGCGCGCTGAAGGTGTTTTCCACCAAGCGCGCCTGCCCGCAATGCGGCACCAGCTACCCCGAGCTGGACCCGCGCATGTTCAGCTACAACAGCAAGCATGGCTGGTGCACCGGCTGCGTCGGCACCGGCCTGACGCTGACGCGAGAGCAGCGCAAGGCCTACGACGACAGCGTGCGCGACGACGACGACAAGGGCCGCGAGCAGAGCTTCCCGTCCGAAGAGCCCGAGGTCGATGGCGTCGGCGGCGAACCCTGCCCCGACTGCGCCGGCACGCGGCTGAACCCGGTGTCGCGCTCGATCAGCTTCGACGGCCATGCCATCACCGCCGTGGCGCAGTGGGCGGTGGCCGACGCGCGGCGCTGGGTGGAGGCGCTGCAGCTCGAAGGCCGCGACGCCGCCATCGCGCGCGACGTGGTCAGCGAGATCCGCAGCCGGCTGCAGTTCCTCGAAGAGGTGGGCCTGGGCTACCTGACGCTCGATCGCGCCGCCCCCACGCTGTCGGGCGGCGAGGCGCAGCGCATCCGGCTGGCCGCTCAGTTGGGCAGCAATCTGCAGGGCGTGTGCTACGTGCTCGACGAGCCCACCATCGGCCTGCACCCGCGCGACAATGGCGTGCTGCTGAAGGCGCTGGGGCGCCTGAGTGAGCAGGGCAACACGCTGGTGGTGGTCGAGCACGACGAGGACACCATCCGCCGCGCCGACCACCTGATCGACATCGGCCCCGGCGCCGGCAAGCGCGGCGGCCGGCTGATCGCGCAGGGCAGCGTGGCCGACCTCTCGGCCGCGGCCGAATCGGTCACCGGCCGCCTGCTGGCCCACCCGCCGAGGCACCCGCTGCAGCCGCGCCGCGCCATCGACGCCGCCACGCCGCGCCTGCTGGTCAGCGGCGCCACGCTGCACAACCTGCGCTCGGTGGACCTGTCGCTGCCGCTGCAGCGCCTGGTGGCGGTGACCGGTGTCTCGGGCTCGGGCAAGAGCACGCTGGCGCGCGACGTGCTGCTGGCCAACGTGCAGTCGGTGGTCTCGATGAAGGCCACCAAGGCCGGCCGCGACGCGCTGGGCTCGGGCCTGCTGCCCACGCTGGTGGGCTGTGGCGGGCTGTCGGGCTTCGAGGCCATCGACCGCGTGCTCGAGGTCGACCAGACGCCGATCGGCAAGACGCCGCGCAGTTGCCCGGCCACCTACATCGGCTTCTGGGACGCCATCCGCAAGCTCTTCACCGAGACGCTCGAGGCCAAGGCCCGCGGCTATGCCGCGTCGCGCTTCTCGTTCAACACCGGCGACGGCCGCTGCCCGGGCTGCGAGGGCCAGGGACTGCGCACCATCGAGATGAGCTTCCTGCCCGACGTGAAGGTCAATTGCGACCAATGCCACGGCATGCGCTTCAACCCCGAGACGCTGGCCGTCAGCTGGCGTGGCCGCCACATCGGCGAGGTGCTGAAGATGGAGGTCGACGAGGCGGTGGAATTCTTCGCCTCGATGCCGGCCATCTCGCACCCGCTGAAGCTGCTGCAGGACGTGGGGCTGGGCTACCTGACGCTGGGCCAGCCGTCGCCGACGCTGTCGGGCGGCGAGGCGCAGCGGCTGAAGCTGGTGACCGAGCTGAGCAAGGTGCGCGACGACGTCACTCGGCGCGGCCAGAAGCCGCCGCACACGCTGTACGTGCTGGACGAGCCCACCGTGGGCCTGCACATGGCCGACGTGGAGCGGCTCATCCGCGTGCTGCACCGCCTGGTCGATGGCGGCCACAGCGTGGTGGTGATCGAGCACGACCTCGACGTCATCGCCGAATCCGACTGGGTGGTCGACCTGGGCCCCGAAGGCGGCAACGCCGGCGGCACCGTGGTGGCGGCGGGTGCGCCCGAATTGCTAGTGGCGCGCGGAACGCACACCGGCCGGGCACTGGGGCCGGTGCTGGCGCGGTGAGCACCACGCGCTGATCGTGGCGCGTTGACCGCGAGGGGTGGAGGGGGCTGACGCGGGCTCGGCAGGCGCGCCGCGCCAGGGTCACATCAGCAGGTGAGACGCCTTCATGCGCAACGCGTCCGCCGGCGCATCGGCGGCGCTGTCGGCATCGGGCTGCAGGCCCAGCAGCGTGATCGCGCGGTCTTGCAGCGTGGCCGCATCGTCGTGGTCGCCGCAGCGGTTGAGCACGTCGCTCACACGCAGCAGCACCTTCACTTCCCAGTGGGCATCGGTGGTCTGCGAGGCCAGCTGCGCGGCTTCGAAGGCCCGGTCGCGCGCGCGCTCTCGTGCGCCGCGGCGGATGTCGGCCTGGGAGCCGCCGCGCGGCGCGTCGGCGGCCTCGTCGTCTTCCAGCATCTCGGCCAGCGTGCAGGCCACCTCGGCCAGCTCGCACAGCACGTCGACGCGGGCATCCTGGCCATGGATCAGCGCCGTCCAGGCCAGCGATTCGTTGAGGTAGGCCTCGGCTGAACCGAAGTCGCGCATCGCCTTCAGGCAGCGCGCCACCTGGGCCGTGGCCTGACTCATGTCATGCGGTTTGCGATACACCTTCGCGAGCTCGAGCACGCGCACCGCCAGTTGCAAGGCCTGGCGGGTCAACGCGCTGGACGACATCGCGTGCGGCGTCGAGGGCTGGGTGATGTCCATGCCCGCATGCTAGGCGTCGGCGCCGCGCTTGGCTCTCCCGTGAGCCGGGGGGCGCGAACGAGGGGCCGTGACCCGCGTCACAGCCCTGCACGCGCGTTTTCCTGAATGGGTGCGGCGCACCCGGCCGGCACAATACCTTCAGTTTGCATCCCTGCAGGAGTTCCTGGCATGTTCGCTCAATTCAAACCTTCGCCCCGCACGCTGGGCCTCCTTGGCGCTGCGTGCCTGTCCGGCGCCGCCGCATCCGCCCAGGTGGTGCTCACCGCGTCGTCCTGGGTGCCGCCCACGCACGCGCTCACCGAGTCGCAGAAGGAGTGGTGCAACCTGCTCGAGCAGAAGACCACCGGCAAGGTCAAGTGCAACCTGCTGCCGCGGGCCGTGGCCGCGCCGCCGGCCACCTTCGACGCCGTGCGCAATGGCCTGGCCGACCTGTCGTTCACGGTGCACGGCTACACGCCGGGCCGCTTCGTCACCACGCAGATGGCCGAGTTCCCGTTCCTGGGTGATGCGTCCGAGCCGGTGTCAGTGGCCTTCCAGCGCCAGTACGCCAAGACGCCGGCCATGGCCGAGGAGCACAAGGGCGTCAAGGTGCTGGCCGTGTTCACGCACGGCCCCGGCATCGTCTTCAACACCAAGCGCCCGGTCACCCGCATCGAAGACCTCCAGGGCATGAAGTGGCGCGTCGGCGGCGGCATGGTCAATGAACTCGGCAAGACGCTGGGCATGAACGTCACGCTCAAGCCCGCCACCGAGAGCTACGAACTGCTGTCCACCGGGGTGATGGACGGCACGCTGTTCCCGGCCGAGTCGGTCGAGAGCTTCAAGATCGACAAGGTGATCCGCCACGCCACCGTGTTCCCGGGCGGGCTGTACAACACCAGCTTCGTCTTCATGATGAACCAGGCCAAGTACGACGCGCTGGCCCCCGACGTGAAGAAGGCCGTCGACGAGCTGTCGGGCGAGTTCGCGGCGCGCCTGTTCGGCAAGACCTGGGACAAGGTCGACCGCCGCGGCCTGGCCTTCATGCAGGCCAATGGCGTCACCCTCACCAAGGCCGACGCGGCCTTCGTCAAGTCGGTCGGCGACAAGGTCGCGCCGATGGTCGACACCTGGGCCAAGGCCGCCGAGGCCAAGGGCATGAAGGATCCGAAGAAGGCGCTGGCCGACTTCCGTGCCGACATCGCCAAGCTGAAGTGATCTCGACGTCGTTCCCGCCGCGCCGGCCCGTCCCTTGAGGCGCCTGCTCGCCACGCTCTGCGGCCTGTTGGCCGCGGTTGCGCTGTTCGCCATCATGGCGCTGACCTTCGTCGACGTCGGCGGGCGCAAGCTGTTGTCGACGTCGGTGCCGGGCTCGCTCGAGCTGACCGAGTTGCTGATGGTCGTCGTCATCTTCGCCGGCCTGCCGCTGGTGTCGCTGCAGGGCGAGCACGTGGTGTTCGATTCACTCGACCGCTGGATCCCGCCCGCCGTGCGGCGCGTGCAGCAGGCCATCGTCGACGGCATCAGCATGCTCGCGCTCCTGGGCATCGCGTGGCTGATGTGGACCAAGGGCAGCCAGATGATCGAGTACGGCGACATCTCCGCGCAGCTGAAGTTGCCGCTCGGCCCCTTCGTCTGGGTGATGAGCGTGCTGTGCGTGGTGACGGCGCTGGTGCACGGCCTGCTGATGCTGCAGCCGGTGGCGCACCACCACGCTGGCGTCGACGAGACCACGCCGTGACCGACGCGCTGCTGGGCTTCATCGCGGTGTTCGTGCTGGCGGTGCTGCGCATCCCGCTGGCCTTCGCGATGGGCATGGTCGGCTTCGTCGGCCTGGGCCTGCTGCGCGGCTGGCCACCCACCATGGCCAACGCGGCACAGGTGGTCTACGACACCGGCTTCGCCTACACGCTGTCGGTGGTGCCGCTGTTCATCCTGATGGGCAACTTCGTCGCGCGGGCCGGCCTGGCGCACGAGCTGTTCCGCGCCGCCTACGCCTTCATCGGCCACCTGCGCGGCGGCCTGGCGCATGCCACGGTGATCGCCTGCGCGGGCTTCGGGGCCATCTGCGGCTCGTCCATCGCCACCGCGGCGACGATGGCCAAGGTGGCCTACCCGCCGATGAAGAAGCTCGGCTATGCCGACTACCTGAGCACCGGCGTCATTGCCGCCGGCGGTACGCTGGGCATCATGATCCCGCCGTCGACCATCATGGTCATCTACGGCATCGTCACCGAAACCAACATCGGCAAGCTGTTCGCCGCCGGCGTGATCCCGGGGGTGATGTGCGCCGGGCTGATGATGCTGGGCGTGGCCTGGATCACCTGGCGCGACCCGAACGCCGGGCCGGCCGGCCAGCGCTCCACCTGGGCCGAGCGCTGGCAGGCGGTGCGTGGCATCTGGGGCGTGGCGCTGCTGGTGATCGTGGTGCTGGGGGGCATCTACGGCGGTGTCTTCACGGCCACCGAGGGGGCCGGCATCGGGGCCTCGGGCGCCTTCTTCTTCGCCCTGGCGCGGCGTGCGCTGACGCTGCGCATCCTCTACGAGGTGCTGGTCGAGAGCGCCCGCACCACCGCGATGCTGTTCACCATCCTGATCGCCGCGATGCTGTTCTCGAGCTTCGTCAACTTCACGACGATGCCGGGCGACCTCAAGGCCTGGATCCTCGAGATGGGCCTGTCGCCGGTGATGGTGGTCGGGGCGATGATGGTCATCTACATCCTGCTCGGCACCATCATGGAAGAGCTGTCGATGGTGCTGCTGACCATCCCGGTGTTCTTCCCGATCGTCACCGGCCTGGGCTTCGACCCGGTGTGGTTCGGCGTGCTGATCGTGCTGGTGGTGCAGATCGGCCTGATCTCGCCGCCGGTGGGCATGAACCTGTTCGTCCTGAATGCCCTGCTGAAGGACGTGCCGCTGTCTCAGATCTTCCGCGGCGTGTGGCTGTTCGTGGCCATGCTCGGGCTGGCCGTGGTGCTGGTGCTCGAGGTGCAGCCGCTGGCCCTGTGGCTGCCGGGCTTCATGAAGTAGCCGGCGCGGCCGCGCGGGCCCGGCGGCGCTGCTGCCAGCGCCACAGCCGCCAGCCCAGCAGCAGGGCCACCACGGCCGCATAGACCGACCATTCGCCGAAGTCGGCCTTGGCCGCGCGCATCCAGAAGAAGTGCAGCAGGCCCAGCAGCGCGATCGCATAGATCAGCCGGTGAAGGCGCTGCCAGCGCTTCGCGCCCATCGCGCGGATGGCGCGGTTGAACGAGGTGGCCGCCAGCGGCGTCATCAGCAGCATGGCCAGCGTGCCGACCAGGATGAACGGGCGCTTGGGGATGTCGCGCGCGATGTCGCCCAGGTCGAACGACATGTCCAGCCACGCATAGCACGTGAAATGGAGGACACCGTAGAAGTAGGTGAACAGGCCCATCATGCGGCGCAGCCGGGCCAGTGCCGACCAGCCGGTCCACTCGCGCAGCGGGGTCACCGCGAGTGTGAGGCACAGGAAACGCAGCACCCAGTCGCCGGTGCCGCGCACCAGGGCCTCGGCCGGGTTGGGACCCAGCGTGTCGGCGATGGCGCCCCACAGCAGGTGCGCGAAAGGCAGCAGCGCCAGCGCGAAGAGCAGCGGCTTGGTGGCCGGGTGCAGCAGCAGCTTGTTCATCAGGTCGTGGGGTGGCGGTCGCCGCCGCGCCGGCCCTGTGCCTTGGCGGGGCAGGCGGCGCGCGGCGGTGGCCGGGCCGTCAGAACTGCTTGGCCAGGTCCATGCCGGCGTACAACTGCCCCACCTGGGGCTCGTAGCCGTTGAACATCAGCGTCGGGCGCTTCTTGGCGAACAGGCCGCCTTCTTCGCCGATGCGGCGCTCGGTGGCCTGGCTCCAGCGCGGGTGGTCGACCTTCGGGTTCACGTTGGAATAGAAGCCGTACTCCGACGACGCGGCCTTCATCCACGCGGTGTTGGGCTGCTTGTCGACGAAGCGGATCTTCACGATCGACTTGCCCGACTTGAAGCCGTACTTCCAGGGCACCACCAGCCGCACGGGCGCGCCGTTCTGGTTGGGCAGCACCTCGCCGTACATGCCGAAGGCCAGCAGCGTCAGCGGGTGCATGGCCTCGTCCAGGCGCAGGCCCTCGACATAGGGCCAGTCGAGCACCGATGAGCGCAGGCCCGGCATCTGGGCCCGGTCGGCCAGGGTCACGAACTCGACGAACTTGGCGTTGCCGGTGGGTTCGACGCGCCGGATCAACTCGGCCATCGACCAGCCCACCCAGGGGATCACCATCGACCAGCCCTCGACGCAGCGCAGGCGGTAGATGCGCTCTTCCATCGGCGCCAGCTTGAGCAGTTCGTCGAGGTCGAAGACCTTGGGCTTCTTCACCTCGCCCTCGACCGCCACGGTCCACGGCCGCGGCTTCAGCGTGTGGGCCGTGCGGGCAGGATCGGACTTGTCGGTGCCGAATTCGTAGTAGTTGTTGTAGGTGGTGGCATCGTTGCGCGAGGTGGGCTTTTCCATCGTCACCGCGCCAGCCACCGCACTCTTGGCGCCGACCAGCGGTGCGCCTTTGGCCTGGGCCAGCGCGTCGCGCGCGGCCCAGCCGGCGAGACCTGCACCCAGTGCGCCCGCGGCCACCTGCTGCAGCCAGCGCCGGCGGCCGTCGTAGGCCGCGCGTGGCGTGATCTCGGACGGTGTCGGGTGGACGAACCCGCGTTCGCTGGGGTGGGACATGGGGACTCCGATGAGAGATGACAGAGCCTCTTTCGCTGGCCCTGCCCCCAGGTTACACAGTCTCGGACAAATGCGGCCTCGGCAGGGTGCTTGACCCCGCCGCGGCCGGGCCGGGCGCCGCCCGGCCCGGCCGGGTCACAGCTCGCCGTACGAGTGCAAACCCGACAGGAACATGTTCACGCCCAGGAAGGCGAAGGTGGTGATCACCAGCCCCGACAGCGCCCACCAGGCCGACGGGGCACCGCGCAGGCCCTTCATCAGGCGCATGTGCAGCCAGGCGGCGTAGTTGAGCCAGACGATCAGGGCCCAGGTTTCCTTCGGGTCCCAGCTCCAGTAGCCGCCCCAGGCTTCGGCGGCCCAGAAGGCGCCCAGGACCGTGGCGATGGTGAAGAAGGCGAAGCCCACCGCGATGGCCTTGTACATCAGGTCGTCCAGCACCTCGGGCCCGGGCAGTCGGGCGGCAATGCGCCGGCGCGAGGCCAGGATGCCGCCGACGATCAGCAGGCTGATGCCGGCGTACACCGCCCAGTAGCTGGCCGAGGTGCTGAGCTTGGCGGTGCGGAAGACGATGGGCTCGAAGCACAGCACCAGGCCGAACAGGCCCAGCGGGGCCAGCTTCCACCAGCGCGTTTCCTCGGCCTGCCGCTGCACCAGGTAGGCGAAGGCCACCATCGCGGCCAGCGCGAACGTGCCGTAGCCGATGAAGTTGGCCGGCACGTGCAGCTTCATCCACCAGCTCTGCAGGGCCGGCACCAGCGGCTGGATCTCCTGCGCACCGCGCTCCACGGTGTACCAGAGCAGGAAGCCGACGGCCGCGCTGACGATCAGCATCGCGAAGGCGCCCAGCGCCCGGGTGCGGTAGTGCTGCTCGTAGAACAGGTAGAACAGCGCGGTGAGCCAGCAGAACAGCACGAACACCTCGTAGAGGTTGCTCACCGGGATGTGGCCGATGTCGGGCCCGATCTGGTGGCTCTCGTACCAGCGCACCATGGTGCCGACCAGGGCCATGAAGACGCCCGACCAGGTGAGCCGCGTGGCCAGGCGCTGCGCGGTGTTGTCGTCCTGGCCGACGAAGAAGCCGATCCAGTACAGCGCCGTGGCCATGAAGAACAGCATGCCCATCCAGAGGATGGCGCTCTGGCTCGACAGGAAGTACTTCAGCAGGAACACCTGGTCGGCGCGCGACAGGTCGGCGCCGAAGGCGTCGCTGACCTGGCTGTACATCGCGATCGCCCCCAGCGTGGCGGCGCCGACCGCCAGCGCCAGCGCCCGCAGCGGGCCCCACAGCCAGCCCAGCAGCACCAGGGCCGGCACGCTGCCGACGAGGATGGCCTTTTCGTAGCCGTCCATCGACGCGTGGTAGCGCTGGAAGGCATAGCCGGCACCGCCGATCACGAGCAGCGCGAACAGCCAGTCGAGCGCGCTGCGGCGGCCCAGGCGGGACATCAGGCCGGGCTGGCCGAGGGTCATCGTCTCGGGGGCGGTGGTGGTGTTCATGCGGGTTCCTTCAACAGTTCGGCCTTCAGCGCCTCGAACTCGGCATCGGCATCGAGCGTGCGCCGCGTGGTGGACAACGCGGCGCGCAGGCGAGTTCCCCCGCCGTCGTCGGCCTGCAGCCAGATCCAGAGGCGCCGCTCGCGGATGTAGAGCATGGCGAACACGCCGATGATCAACAGCACCGCGCCGAGGTACACGAGCTTCTGTCCCGGTGCGCGTGCCAACTGGAAGACACTGGCCTGCACCTGGGTGAAGCCGGAGGGCATCAGCAGCACCGGGGCGGGGTAGAACGCGGCATCCGACAAGGCCAGCACGGCCTGGCGCATGAAGCGCTGCGTGGCCTCGTCGTCGGGCAGCGGCTTCAGGCCGGCCTGCTCGCGCGCCAGGCCGGACAACTCATGCAGGCTGCCATTGACGATGCGCAGCAGCACCTCGGAGATGCGCGCGCGCTCGGCCTCGGGCACGCTGGCCTCGATGAACTGCGCCAGCGCGTTGAGCCCGCCGTGCGGTCCGGGCTCGGCGGCCTGCGCGCCGAACGATTCGCCGGCGAACAGGGCCATCGCCCGGCGGGCCGTCACCAGCAGGGCCTCGGCCATCTCGGGCTTGCCGGGCGGCGTGGCCTGGGCCACGTAGCGCTTGGTGGCCTGGTCGCGCAGCGACGGGTCGTGCAACGCGGCCTTCAGCCGCTGCCAACCCTCGATGCTGCCCTCGGCGTCGACGGGGATGCGCAGGTAGCGGAACGGCTCGCCCGGCGTGTCGCGCACGCCGGCCAGGAACACGCGCTGGCCTTCCATCTCGACCGGCACCATGTAGTTGTTGAACTCACGCGCCTGGCCGCTGGCGTCGCGCAGCTTGTAGCTCATCGACGGACCGATGTTGCGCAGCATCTTGTCGCCGCCGCCCTTGGCCCCCGAGCCCAGGTGCTTTTCGAACGAGCCGACGAGATCGACCTTGCGCACGTCGGTGGCGCCTTCGTCGGCTGCCGTGCCGGCCAGGTTCTCGACGTTGATCACGCGCAGGCCGCTGAACTCGAGCGTCAGCTTTTCCACGCCCTCGGCCCTCGACAGTGGCGTCGATTCGCCCACCGTGCCGGCCATGTCGAAGGGCTTGCCGCGGCCGTCCATCGACCAGGCGCGCATCTCGACGCGCGAGCCGCCGTCGTCGAAGCTGCTCTGGTAGATGGCAATGCCGCGGTGGTGCGCCGGTTCGTTCACCTTCACCGTGGCCGGCACCGCCTGGCCCGTCTCGTGGTCGTGGATGACGATCTCGCTGGCGAACAGCTTGGGCATGCCGGTGTCGTAGTACTCGACGATGAACTTCTTCAGTTCGATGTCGAAGGGCAGGTCCTGCAGCAGCACGCCGTCGGCCATGCTCAGCACCGCAGTGCCGGCGCGCCCGTTCTCGGGCACCAGCAGGTTGCCGCGGAAGGTGGGGTTGCGCGCGGACAGGCGGTGCTGCGCCGGCACGTCCTTGATCAGCCCGGCGCCGCTGTAGGCGCGCTTGTCGAGCAGGGCCATCTGCGCGCGGACGATCAGGTCGCCGTCGAGCAGGCCGCCCAAGCAGATCAGCACGATGGCCGAGTGGGCGCACAGGTAGCCGATCTTGTTGGCCATGCCCTTGCGGGCGGCGACCATGGTGCCGTCCGGGCGCACCTGTGCGCGCGCCTGCCAGCCGCGCTTGGCCAGCAGGCCGGAGACATGCTGCAGGGTGGCGGTCGGCGGCATGGCCAGTTGCCCCTGCGCCTTGTGGTGGAAGGCCGCCAGCGCCTGCTCGCGCAGGTGTTCCTTGTAGCTGCGAAGCTCGTTGAGGATCTTCGGCGTGTTGCGGGCGATGCACAGGCTGGTCGAGGTGACCAGGAAGGCCAGGATCAGCAGGAACCACCAGGCGCTGTAGACCTGGTACAGCCCCACCGTGCCGAACACCTCGGCCCAGAACGGCCCGAACTGGTTGACGTAGTTGGTGTAGGGCTCATGCTGCTTGACGACCGTGCCGATGACCGAGGCGATGCAGATCAGGCTCAGCAGCGCGATCGCGAAACGCATCGACGACAGCAGTTCGACCGCGTCGCGCAGGGCAGGCGACCGCGGCGTGCCGTCGGTGCCGGATGGGGCGGAGGACATGGCGCGGATTATCCCGGCTCGGGGTCTGCAATGAAGAAGGGCCGGTCATCGACCGGCGCTCAATGACAAAGGGCTGGTCATCGACCGGCGCTCAATGACAAAGGGCTGGTCATCCACCGGCGCTCAATGACAAAGGGCCGGTCATCGACCGGCCCTGTGCGGGACGCGTGGCGGGCGAAGCTCAGTTCAGCCCGGCCATGTAATCGGCCACGGCCTTGATTTCCTTGTCGCTCATCCTGGCGGCGATGGAGACCATCTGCGCAGAGTTGCCACGCTGGCCGGCGCGAAAGGACACCAGTTGCGCCTCGGTGTACTCGGCGTGCTGGCCGGCCAGGCGCGGGTACTGGGCAGGGATGCCGGCACCGGTGGGGCTGTGGCAACCGGCGCACGCGGGCACCTGCTTGGCGGCGATGCCGCCGCGGTAGATCTTTTCGCCCAGGGTCACAGTGTCGGCGTTCTTGGCGGCACCCGGCTTGGCCTGCTTGCTGCTGTAGAACGCGGCGACGTTGCGCATGTCCTCGTCGGTGAGCGTTGCGGCCATGCCACTCATGATCGGGTTGGCGCGCTTGCCGGCCTTGAATTCCGTCAGTTGCTTGACGAGGTAGTCGGCGTGTTGACCGGCCAGGATGGGGTTGGCCGGGGTGCCGCGGCTGCCATCAGAGGTGTGGCACGCTGCGCACATCTGGGCTTTCTCCTGGCCCTTGGCCAGGTCTGGCTTGGCTGCCGCAGGGGCGTCGGCGCCAAAGGCGGGGGCGAGGAGTGCGGTGAGCAGTGTCAGGGCAAGCAGCGACTTCATGTCGAGGGACCTTGGGAGGGGGCAAACCGGCGGATTTTACAATGCTCCATGAGTTCCCCTACCAAACCGTTGGACCCGATCGAACGCGAGGCGCTGGCGTGGACCCAGAGCGCGCGTTTCCTGACCACCGCAAGCCGGCTCGACCAGCTGCCACCGCCGGGTCTGCCGGAGGTCGCGTTCGTGGGGCGCAGCAATGCCGGCAAGTCGACCGCGATCAACACGCTGGCGCAGCATCGGCGGCTGGCCTTCGCCTCGAAGACGCCTGGCCGCACGCAGCACATCAACCTCTTCGAACTGGGCCCGGCCGATGCGCCCGACACGCTGTGGGCCGACCTGCCCGGCTACGGCTACGCGGCCGTGGCGCGCGGCGCCAAGCTGCGCTGGCAGCAGGTGATGGCCGACTACCTGGAGCACCGTCACTCGCTGTCGGGCATCGTCATGATGGTCGATTCGCGCCACGGCTTCACGCCGCTGGACCGGCAACTGCTGGCCTTTGTCGCGCCCCGCGTCGGCTCGGGCGAGGTGCGCCTGCTGGTGCTGCTGACCAAGGCCGACAAGCTCAACCGAACCGAGTCGGAGCGCGCCCTGGTCGACGCCCAGACGGTGCTGGCGGAGGTGGCGACCGACGAGTCGGACATCGGCGTGTCGCTGTTCTCTGCGCTGTCGCGAAAGGGCCTGGGCGATGCGGCCTGCATGCTGCGCGCATGGGTCGGCAAGCCGGTCGCGCGGGGGCCGCAGGCCTGAGCTTGACCGAGGCCGCGTCGCTCGGCCTCGGCCCCTGAGCGCATGGTCCCGGCCATCGGCCGGGAGACCGGCTCATTGGTGCACCCTACGGCCTGCGGCCGGTCCCGCCACGCGGGAATGACCCCTCGGCAAGGCCTGCGGGCTCATGGTCGACCGATGAACAGGGCCAGCCCGGCACTGCCCCGCGGGGCATAGGTCACGCCGAGGTACAGCGGCCCGACACCGGTGTCGGCACCGATGAACACGCTCATGCCCGTGCGCAGGTCGTTCAGGCGCATGGCGGCGCGGTCGGCCCAGGCGTTGCCCGCCTCCACCGTGGCGCCGACGAAGAACCCGCGTGTCAGCGCGGGTGTCTGCGACAGGCGCCGGTACCAGGTCAGGCGCAGCAGCAGGGTGTCGTTGCCCGTGAGCTGGCCGGGCTGGTAGCCCGAGAGCTGGTGAAAGCCGCCCAGGCTGTAGCGCTCGATCTCGAGGTTTTGCCGCTGGTCGGCCATCTGCAGCAGGCCATAGATGCTCAGGGTGTGGGCGCCCCAGGTGCGCACGGCCTGGCCCTCGGCCTCGACGCGGCCGAAGCGCCCGCTGAGGTCGCCGCTGCGCCGGCCCACCCAGGCGTCGACTTCGGCGCGGTAGCCACGCTGCGGAAAGCTGGCGAAGTCGAGCTGGTCGACGACCACGCGGGCGCGCAGGGCGTCCTCGATCCAGCGCACACGCTCGGTGATGCCGGTGTAGTCGGTGCCGACCAGCAGCGGCAGTGTGCGCAGTGCCAGGCGGGACCACCCCAGGCGCAACTCGCCGAACTCGCCCCAGGGCTGCCCGAGGTCGACCCCGGTCGTGAGCTGGACGCGCCGGAACAGCGCGCGCTCTTCGCCATCGTCGGCGCCGTAGCGCCACAGGCGCCGCCGTTCCAGGCCGGCGTAGCCGGCGACGAACCAGTCATCTGCGCGCGAGGACGTCCAGGCCAGCGGGTGGTACAGCTCGGTGAAGGCCGTGGGCACCTCGCCGATCTGCACCCGGTTGCGCCACTCGGTGCCGTTGCGGGTGAGCCAGTGGCGGTTGTGGCTGATCTTCAGGTTGAAGGCGCTGCGGCCGCGGAAGTCGGTGCTGAGATCGATGCCGGCGCGCAGGTAGTTGGGCCCCCAGGGCTTGTCCTCGAGGTCGAACACCAGGCCGTCGAGGCCGCCTTCGCGTGCCAGCTGGTAGTCGGCCCGGGTGTAGTCGCCGCCGCTGGCCAGGCGTTTGGCGTCGCGCTCGGCGCGGGCCGCGTCGAACACCTGGCCCGGCTTCGATTCGAGCATGGCCTGCAGCCGCTCGGGGTTGGTGAATGCTGTGCCTTCGATGCGCACGAAGGCCAGGTCGGGCGCGGTCAGCCGCGGCGTGCCGTGACGGGCCCGCCAGGCGGCGTACTCTTCGCCGCCCACGGCCAGTGCGGCCAGGCGGTCGCTGCGCCCGCGGGCACCGGCCACGCCCAGGCCGATGAAGTGCCGCACCTCGGCGAAATCGGCGGCCGTGAGCCCGCCGAGCGTCGGTGCGATGAGCACGTCCCGCGGCCCCAGCAGGGCCAGGCTGCGCTGCACGTTCTGCTCGGTGAGGATGTTGATCATCTGCGCCGTCAGGCCCACCGCCGAGCCCAGCGCGTCGCGCGCGGACAGTGGCGTGCCGATGTTGACGACGATGACCACCTCGGCGCCGAGCGATCGCGCCACCGCCACCGGCGTGTTGTCGACCAGCCCGCCGTCGCCCAGGATGCGACCGTCGAGCTCGGTGGGCGAGAACACCCCCGGCACGCTCATCGACGAGCGCATGGCCATCGCCAGGTCGCCGCGGTCCATCACCACCGCCTGGCCGGTTTCCATGTCGGTGGCCACGGCGCGGAAGGCGATCGGCAGCATGTCGAAGCTGTCCACGTGCCGCACGGGCAGGGTGTAGCGCCGCAGCAGCGACTCGAGCCCGCGGCTGGACACCGCGCCCTGCGGCGTGCGCAGTTCGCCCTGGCGCATGCCGAGCTCGATCAGCGGTGAGATCTCGAAGTCTTCTTCCTTGCGGCGTTGCGACAGTTGCGGGCGCTCGATGCGGTTGGCGAACACCTCTTCCCAGCGGATGGCCAGCAGTTCGCGCTCCAGCGTGTCGGCGCGCATGCCGCTGGCGTACAGGCCGCCGACGATGGCGCCCATCGACGTGCCGGCGATGACGTCGATCGGCACCTGCAGCTCTTCCAGCACCTTGAGCACGCCGACATGGGTCAGCCCGCGTGCGCCGCCGCCCGACAGCACCAGGCCGATGCGCGGTCGCGCCGGTCGGGCGTCCGGGCGCGTGTCCTGGCGGGCGTCATGGGACGGACCCGGGACGGCGTCCGCGGCTGCCGCCGGCGCCATCAGCGTCGGCAACAGGCACAGGCCCCACGCCACCAGGCGCCACGCCTGCCCCACGACCCGTGCGGCGAGCGCTGCGGCACTGGGCAGGGATCGGGTCCGTCGGTGCATGCAGCCATTCTCGCCGGGCCGCGCCCATGCCGGCACGCGCCCGCGCACGGGGCGCCGTCGCGCGTAACGCGGAAGCTCAGCGCGCAGGCGGGATGGCCCGTGCCACCTGGCCGGCGGCCACCCGCACCAGCGAGCGCGGCCGCCAGGGCAACGCCAGGCGCTCAGCGGCCAGGCGCTCGAGCGCGCTGCGGCGCAGGGCCCAGGGCTGGTCGGTGCTGGTGTCACGCAGCAGCCAGAGATCGGCGACCGGATCGACCCACAGCACCTGCAGCAAGCGCCAGTCGCCATGCAGGTAGATGCGCACCCGGTGGCCGGGGTGCAGGTCAGGGGCGGACGGTGTGGGCAGCGGTTCGTCGCTCATCAACTCGGCCGGCACGGTGTCGAGGTTGCCGACGTCGATGGGCGGGTCGCCGCCGTCGGCGGTCGACCGCAAGCGCTCGATGTCGGGGCGCGCGGCGGCGATGCTTTGTTCGAGCAGGTGCCGATCGAAGGCCATCAGGCGGCCGGTGGCCCAGTCGAAACGCGCCGCGTCGGCGTTGCCGTCGGCGACGAGGTGGTCGATCAACTGGCGGCAGTGCGACAGACAACGCTCTGCGGCGCTGGCCGGCACGCTGTCGATGACGAAGGCCAGCACGTCCATGAAGCGCCAGACCGGGTGGTCGTAGGCCTGCAGCATGCCGGTGTCGCGCAGGGCCACGCGCAAGGCCGACGGCTGAAGGCGCAGCAACAGCGACACCGTGGACGGCGACAGCCGGGTGTCGGACTGGATCGCGTCGAACAGGCGTGATAACAGCTCGATCAGACGTTGGTCAATCGCCGCCTCACTGGGCGACAGGGTCGGCGGCCGGGCGGTGGCCCGGGCCGGCACCGGCTCGTCGAGTGGCATCGGCAGACTGTCGCGGATCTCCTCGAGGGACTCGGACGCCTGGGCTGGGTACAAGGTACCGCCGCGGCTGGTGACGCTGAGCACGATGGTGCGGTGCGCCGCGGGCTCGATGCCCTGGCCCTCCAGGCGACTGCAGGCGGCGGCGTAGCCCTGGCGCAGGGCCTTGGCCATCGGCTCGGCGGCGTCGCGCATGAACGCGGCCTGGCGCGCCCTGGGCATCGACACGCCCTGGACGCCGGACCACAGCGCCCGCACGTAGGCCTCGGGCCTGAACGGATTGGTGTCTCGGGCGACGTTCACGTCGTCGACCAGCGCCGAGGTGTAGGCCTGCAGTTCGCGCAACTCGAACTCGGCGGCCGACTTGATGCGTTCGACGGCCCGCGACACCTCGATGTCGGCACTGATCTCGTCGTCGCCGATCAACGAAAGTTCGAGGCGGGCCGGCGCGGCTGTGGCCGGCGCAGCTCGCCGGGGTGCTGGCGTGCCGGTGATTTCGGCGGACACCTGCGCACGCAGCCCCAGCATCGCGTCGCGCACGACCTCGCGCCGGTGGTTGTGCAGCGCACGCACCTCGTCGGCATCCCAGCGCGACGAGGCCGGCGAGGCGCGGCGCCATTGCTCGAGCACGGCGTCGACCACCGTGTCGAAGGCCAGCGGTGCACGCAACAACTCGTCGTCGACGAAATCTTGGAGGCTGGGCCGGGTTTTCATGGGCGCTAAGGGACAGCGCTGGAATTATGGTGCGCCAGCCGTCGACCTGTAGCCATGAAAAAAGCCGCCCGAAGGCGGCTTTCCTTGGTCGATGCCGGTGGCCGAAGCCGCCAGCGTCGGACCGCGCGACATCACATGTCCATGCCCATGCCGCCCATGCCGCCCATGCCACCAGGCATGCCACCGGCGCCGGACTCTTCCTTGGGCGCTTCGGCGACCATGCACTCGGTCGTCAGCATCAGGCCGGCCACGGAGGCGGCGTTCTGCAGCGCGGTGCGGGTGACCTTGGTCGGGTCCAGGATGCCCATTTCGATCATGTCGCCATAGGTGCCGTTGGCGGCGTTGAAGCCGTAGTTGCCCTTGCCTTCCATGACCTTGTTGATGACCACGCTCGGCTCGTCGCCGGCGTTGGCGACGATCTCGCGCAGCGGCTGCTCGATCGCGCGCAGCACGATCTTGATGCCGGCGTCCTGGTCGTGGTTGTCACCCTTGATGGTGCCAGCCGACTGACGGGCGCGCAGCAGCGCCACGCCGCCACCGGCCACGATGCCTTCTTCCACCGCGGCACGCGTGGCGTGCAGGGCGTCTTCGACACGCGCCTTCTTTTCCTTCATCTCGACTTCGGTGGCGGCACCGACCTTGATGACGGCCACACCACCGGCCAGCTTGGCCACGCGCTCTTGCAGCTTCTCGCGGTCGTAGTCGCTGGTGGCTTCCTCGATCTGCACGCGGATCTGCTTGACGCGGGCTTCGATGTCGGCTGCGGCACCGGCGCCGTCGATCAGCGTGGTGTTTTCCTTGCCGATCTCGACGCGCTTGGCCTGGCCCAGGTCGGCCAGCGTGACCTTCTCGAGCGTCAGGCCGACTTCCTCGGCGATGACCTTGCCGCCGGTCAGGATGGCGATGTCTTCCAGCATGGCCTTGCGGCGGTCGCCGAAGCCCGGGGCCTTGACGGCGCAGACCTTCAGGATGCCGCGGATGGTGTTGACCACCAACGTGGCCAGGGCCTCACCCTCGACTTCTTCGGCCACGATCAGCAGCGGACGGCCGGCCTTGGCCACCTGCTCCAGCGTGGGCAGCAGGTCGCGGATGTTGCTGATCTTCTTGTCGAAGAGCAGGACAAACGGGTTGTCCAGGATCGCCGACTGCTTCTCGGGGTTGTTGATGAAGTAGGGCGACAGGTAGCCGCGGTCGAACTGCATGCCTTCGACGACGTCGAGCTCGCTGTTCAGGCTCTTGCCGTCTTCGACGGTGATGACGCCTTCCTTGCCGACCTTGTCCATCGCCTGGGCGATGATGGTGCCGACTTCGTCGTCGCTGTTGGCCGAGATGGTGCCGACCTGGGCGATTTCCTTGCTCGTCGTCGTGGCCTTCGACTGCTTCTTCAACTCGGCGACCAGGGCGATGACCGCCTTGTCGATGCCGCGCTTCAGGTCCATCGGGTTCATGCCGGCGGCGACGTACTTCATGCCTTCGCGCACGATCGACTGGGCCAGCACGGTGGCGGTGGTGGTGCCGTCGCCGGCGATGTCGGATGTCTTGGAAGCGACTTCCTTGACCATCTGCGCGCCCATGTTCTGGAGCTTGTCCTTCAGCTCGATTTCCTTGGCCACCGAGACACCGTCCTTGGTGACGGTGGGGGCGCCGAACGAACGCTCGAGGACGACGTTGCGGCCCTTGGGACCAAGCGTGACCTTGACCGCGTTGGCCAGGATGTTCACGCCTTCGACCATGCGGTGACGGGCGTCAGCGCCAAAGATGACGTCTTTTGCTGCCATGTGTATCTCTCCGGATTCAGTGTGGTTGGATGGGGGCGGGGGAGAATTACTTCTCGACCACGGCGAAGAGGTCTTCTTCGCGCATCACCAGGAGTTCGTCGCCATCGACCTTGACGGTCTGGCCGCTGTACTTGCCGAACAGGACGCGGTCGCCGACCTTGATGTTCAGGACCACGAAGTCGCCCTTGTCGTTGCGCTTGCCGGGTCCAACCGCCAGCACTTCACCCTGGTCGGGCTTCTCGGCGGCGTTGTCGGGGATGACGATGCCCGAGGCGGTCTTGGTTTCCTGTTCCAGGCGCTTGACGATCACGCGATCGTGCAACGGACGAAGTTTCATCACATCTCCTTTGATGTCGAAATCAGCTGTGGCAAGCAGATGCTCGAAAGCGAGCACCCATTCACTTGTAGATTGACCGCCCCGGCAGAACTGCCCGGCGGTTGTTAGCACTCCAACCCGTCGAGTGCTAGCAAACTGATTATAGGGGCCGTCGCGCGATCTTCAAGGGGGGGTGGAGTACGCCGACAGCAGACGGCCTGTGGGAACGCCGAAGGGCGGCGGTCGACGCGGTGCGTCAGTTGGCGGGGCCGTCGTCCTCGTCAGCCGGCGGCTTGGCGGCCACGCGGTAGCGTTCGCTGGCCCAGGCGCCCAGGTCGACGCTCCGGCAGCGCTGGCTGCAGAAGGGGCGCCATGGGTTGTCGGGTGCAAACCGCGTCAGCGTCTGGCAGGTGGGGCAGGGCACCATGGGCGCCTTGGGCGCGGGGGCGTCGGTCATGGCGGCTCGCCGGCGGGTCAGGCGCACAGTGTCAATTCGAACGGCACCGTCTCGGTCACCGTGCGGAGGCGGCCTTCGGCATCGCCGCGCATGACTCGCACGGACACCATCAGGCGATGGCCGCTGATCTCAGGCACCAGGCCGAGTTCGCCGTCGATGCGCAGGCGCAAGAGCTGGTAGGCCTTGCCCTGCGGCAAGCTTTGCTGGTAGTGGCCGCCGACCGCCATCACCTTGTGCGGGGAGCCTGTCTCGCGCAGCAGGCGCAGCAGCATCTTCAGTGCGTGGGCCAGCGGCATCAGCGTAGACGTCCAACCCTGAAGGTCAATGCGCCGCTGGCCGCTGTCCAGTTGTTGCCATGCGTAGTACGCCGGCAGGTCGAACTCACAGGTGCCGCCCGGAATGCTGATGCGGCTGCGCACCGCCATCAGCCACTCGTTGCCGGACAGCGACTGGCCCGCCTTGCCAGTCTGCAGGTTCAGCGCGGAAAAACAGCGATCGATGTCACCGATGGCCGCGTCGAGTGCAGTCTGCGAGACCTGCGGGTTGCTGCGGTAGGCCATGAACTGGCTGCGGTGGCGTTCAAGGTCTTTCAGCAGGTCCGACTTGAGGTCGGCGCGCGACGCCACGTCGATGATCTCGAACATCGTCACCAGGGCGAAATGGTGATCGACCGGCTCGTCGCGTGCCAGCATCACGCCGAGGCGGTCGAACAGGTGCTCCAGCCTGAGCATCGTGCGGATGCTCTCGTTGAACGGGTACTCGTACAGAACCAAGGCGGGATCCCTCTTCAGCCTGCCGGACGCGATGAGGATCGGCCGACGACCGGGATTGTTTCACAGCGCCGAGTCGTGCCCGAACCAATGCGCCCAAAGCCGCTCGACCTGCAGGCGGAGTTCGTCGATCGACAGGCCGTCGTTGTGGATCACCGCATCGGCCATCGCCCTGCGCCGCTCTCGCGTGGCTTGCTGGGCGATCACGCTGCGCACCTGGGTTTCGTCCCAGCCCGATCGGGCCATGACGCGGCGCACCTGGGTGTCGGTGGGGCAGTCGACCACCACGAGGCGGTCGCAACGCTCGCGCCAGTGGCTGGACTCCGTCATCAAGGGCACGTCGAAGACAACCACGCCGGCGGCCTCGTTGGCCTGCCGCATGGCTTCCAGGCCGATCATGGGATGGAGGATCGCTTCGAGCCGGCGCTTGGCGCTGGGATCGGAGAACACGATCTCGCGCATCCGGGCGCGGTCGAGGGCGCCATCGGCTCCGACAAGGCCGTGGCCGAAGGCCTCTGCCACCGCGTCCATGGCCCGGCCCGAGGGGCCGGTGAGTGCACGTGCGATCGCGTCGGTGTCGACCAGGGTGGCCCCCAGGGCCACCAGCATCGAGCCGACGGTGCTCTTGCCACTGCCGATGCCGCCAGTCAGACCCAGGCGATCGGGTCCAGGCCGCCGGATCAGGTCTGCAGGAACCACTTGGCCAATGCGGCGCCGAAGAACAGCGCGGAGATCCCACCGCCGGCCAGGTAAGGGCCGAACGGGATCGGTATGCTCCGCTCGTGTCCGCGTGCGGCAATCATGAAGATGCCCACGGCAGCACCCACCACCGACGACAGCAGGATGATCGCGGGCAGGGCCTGCCAGCCGAGCAGGGCGCCCAGCCCGGAGAGGAGCTTGAAATCGCCTTCGGCCATGCCGTCGACGTGTCGCACGGCTTTGTAGAGCGCAGCGACCGCCCACAGCGCGAAGTAGCCGAAGAAGGCCCCGAGCGCGGCATCCGGAAGGGACACCGGAATCCACTGCTGCCAGGCGGCGACGATGCCCAGGCCGATCAGCGGCAGCGTCAGGTCGTCCGGCAGCAAGGTAGTGTCGAGGTCGATCAACGCCGCGGCAACGATCATCGCGCCGGCCACGCAGTACACCACCGTTGCCGCGCCGGGGCCGAACTTGATCGCGATGGCCGCGAACAGCGCCCCGGTGAGCGCCTCCACCAGGGGGTACCGCGCCGAGATCCGGGTGCCGCAGGCCGAGCAGCGCCCCCGCAGGCGCAGCCAACCGAGCACGGGGATGTTCTCGTGCCAGGCGATGCCATGGCCGCAACTGGGGCAGCGCGAGCGCGGCTTCGACAGGCTGAGCGCGGGCAGGCGTTGCAGGTCGGCCTCGAGCGACCGCCCCACGGCCGCCAACTGCCCGATCGGCCCTTTGGCCGGACCCAGCACGCGGGCCATCGCCTGGTCGTCCTGCAGGTACTGCGCGGCATCGGTTAGCCACTGTCGCTCGAGCATCACCGGCTTGCGGTGAATGACCACGTTCAGGAAGCTGCCGATCATCAACCCCAGCACAGCCAGGGCTGGCGGCGACAGCAGCCAGTCGATCGCTTCGGGCGCCATCGGGTTCAGACCACGGCGCCGAGCTTGAAGATCGGGAGGTACATCGCGATGACGATGCCGCCGATCATGACCCCCAGGATCACGATGATGATGGGCTCCATCAGGCTGGACAGGCCCTTGACCATGTCGTCGACCTCTTCTTCGTAGAACTCGGCCGCCTTGGACAACATGTGATCGAGGGAGCCGGCCTCTTCGCCGATGGAGGTCATCTGCAGCACCATGTTCGGAAAGACACCTGTCGACTGCATGGCGGTGGTCAGCGACGAGCCCGTCGACACGTCACGCTGGATCTGTTGAGTGGCTTGCGCGTACACGGCATTGCCCGACGCGCCGCCGACCGAGTCGAGCGCTTCGACCAGGGGAACGCCAGCGGCGAACATCGTGGACAGCGTGCGTGTCCAGCGGGCGATGACGGCCTTGTCGATCAGCGAGCCGAAGATCGGGATCTTGAGCAGCAGGCGGTCCATGAACGTCTGCATCTTCTCGGACCGCTTCCAGCTCTCGAAGAAGAAGTAGCCGCCACCGATCAGGATGCCGAAGACGATCCACCAGTAGGCGACGAAGAACTCGGACAGCGCGATGACGAACAGCGTCGGTGCCGGCAGGTCGGCACCGAAGGACTTGAACACGTCCTTGAATGCCGGAATGACCTTGATCATGATGACCACGAGCACCAGGAAAGCGACGACGATGACCGAAATCGGGTACATCAACGCCGACTTGATCTTGCTCTTCAGTGCCAGCGACTTTTCGAGGTAGATCGCCAGGCGCTCGAGCAAAGCCTCCAGAATGCCCGCGGCCTCACCGGCCTCGATCAGATTGCAATACAGCGCGTCGAAGTGCATCGGGTGCTTGCGGAACGCCGCCGACAGGCTGGTGCCGGTCTCGACGTCGGAGCGGATGTCGTTGAGCAGGCGCGTCAACCGGGGATTGGTCGCGCCCCGGCCGACGATGTCGAACGACTGCAGCAAGGGCACGCCGGCCTTCATCATCGTGGCGAGCTGCCGCGTGAACAGGGCGATGTCCTTCTGCTTGACCGAACTGCCGCCGCTGGTGCGGCGCTTCTTGACCTTGGTGAGCAGGATGCCCTGCCGGCGCAAGCTGGCGCTGACGGCTGCCTCGCCGCCGGCACGGAGCTCTCCGCGCACGATCTTCCCGTTCTTGTCTCGGCCCTCCCACTCGAAGACCATCTCCTTGACACTTCTCGCGGCTGCAGCAGTCGCCATGGCTTTCGGACTCCAGTCTTCTGTCAGCAATCCACCCGGGTCGTACGGGTGGTCATTCGTTGGTGACGGCGATCACCTCTTCGAGGGTCGTCATGCCCGCCCGCACCTTGATCAGGCCGGACTGGCGCAGGTCGCGCACACCGTCTTTCTTGGCTTGTTCGGCGATGTCCATGGCCGACCCTTCGGCCAGGATGATGCGCTGCTGTGCTTCGGTGATCGGCATCACCTGGTACAGGCCCACGCGCCCCTTGTAGCCGCTGTTGCATGCGGAGCAGCCGACCGCACGGTAGGGCTTCCAGGAGCCATCCAGGTCTTCGGGCTTGAAGCCTGCCCGCAGCAGGGCCTCGCGGGGGTAGTCGGCGGGCTGCCGGCACATCTCGCACAGGCGCCTTGCCAGCCGCTGCGCGGTGATCAGGATGACGCTCGAGGCGATGTTGAACGGGGCGACGCCCATGTTCAGCAACCGGGTCAGGGTGGCGGGCGCATCGTTGGTGTGCAGTGTGGACATCACCATGTGGCCGGTCTGCGCGGCCTTGATCGCGATGTCGGCCGTCTCGAGGTCACGGATTTCGCCGACCATGATGATGTCCGGATCCTGGCGCAGGAACGAGCGCAAGGCGGCCGCGAAAGTCAGCCCTGCCCGGTCGTTCACGTTGACCTGGTTGATGCCGGGCAAGTTGATTTCGGCCGGGTCCTCGACGGTGGAGATGTTGACACCGGGCTGGTTGAGGATGTTCAGGCAGGTGTACAGCGAGACGGTCTTGCCCGAGCCCGTCGGGCCGGTGACCAGGATCATGCCGTACGGTCGCCCAATGGCGAGCATCAGCCGTTCCTTCTCGATCTTCTCGTAGCCGAGTGCCTCGATGCCCAGCTTGGCGCTGGAGGGGTCGAGGATCCGGATCACGATCTTTTCGCCGAACAGCGTAGGCAGCGTGGAAATCCGGAAGTCGATGGCCTTGGTACCGAACTTCAGCTTCATCCGGCCGTCCTGCGGGACGCGCTTCTCGGCGATGTCCAGGCGGCTGATGACCTTGATGCGCGAGGCCAGCTTGTCCTTGATGGCCACCGGGGGCTGGGTGATCTCGCGCAACTCGCCATCGACGCGGAACCGCACGCGGTACGTGCTCTCGTAAGGCTCGAAGTGCAGGTCGGAGGCGCGCATGTTGATCGCGTCGATCAGCATCTTCTGCAAGAAGCGCACGACCGGAGCGTCCTCGACCTCGGTGGCGACCTCGGCGCTCTCCTGGTTCGGATCTTCCTCGGTGACGTCGAACTCGAAATCCCCGCTGGTGATGTTCTCCAGCGTTTCGGCCGCGGTGGTGCCTTGGGCCTCGAGAATGCGGGCGAGCTTGTCGTATTCGACGATGACCCATTCCGGGGTCAGCTGCGTGGCGAACTTGATGCGCTCGGTGGCCTCCTGGTCGGTGGGGTCGGCGCCACCAATGAAGAGCCTGTTGCCCCTGCGGCCCAGCACCACGACCTGGTATTGCTGCGCCAGCTTGCCGTCGATCACGCCCTTGGGCATGCGCTCGGCGTCGACCGCGTTCAGGTCCAGCAGCGGCAGAGCCAGCGAGGCCGACAAGGTGTGCGCCAGGTCGCTGGGAGACACGGCTCCCGACGCGATGACGGCAGACACGAACCCGATTTTTCGTTCGAGGGCAGACTTGGACAGGTCCTCTGCCGCCTTGCTCGACAGCCGCCCAGCGTGCACGAGCACGCGGGCCACGCCGGAGAGGGCTGATTGGGGCGAGGTTTCGACCAGGGTATCCACAGAGGATTCGAGCAGCGACAACAAAAAAAGGGGATCAAATCATGATCCCCCATCCAAGTGGCACTGTAAACCCGAACAGACGATTGATCCGGCGCTAGTTCACGAGCCGTTACGGCTGCGTTGCCGGCGCGCCATGCGCGCTCGGCCGGATGATCACCGTGAAATCCTGGTCGGGGTGAGAGGATTCGAACCTCCGGCCTCTACGTCCCGAACGTAGCGCTCTACCAGGCTAAGCTACACCCCGATGGAAAGGCCCCTTCCGGGGCCTTCATCGCCCGGTCAAGAAGACCTCTCTACCGAGCGAACGCATAATTCTAGCAGAGCTTCGCGGGCAGGTCCGTCTGGCAACGTGCAGATGCTGTCACGGGCCTTTGCCGCTTCGATGCGGGCCGCGTCGCGCGTGGCCTGAATGGCACCGACTCGCCTCACGATCGCAATGATTTCCGCGAGCCGCTCGCTTTCGCCATGCTCGATGGCGTGGCGGATGAGCTGCCGCTCGTCCGGCGTGCCGCGTTCCATGGCCAGCAGCAGGGGAAGGGTGGGTTTGCCTTCGCGCAGGTCGTCGCCGACGTTCTTGCCCAGGGCGGTGGTGTCGCCCTCGTAGTCGAGCAGGTCGTCGACCAGTTGAAACGCGGTGCCCAGGGCGCGGCCGAAGTTGGCGCACGAGCGCTCCACGTCCGCGGGCGCGTCAGCCAGCACGGCACCGAGTTGCGCGCTCGCCTCGAACAGCTTCGCCGTCTTGAACCGAATGACGCGCAGGTAATCGTCGACCGACAGGTCGGCGTCGTGCATGTTCATCAACTGCAGGACTTCACCTTCGGCGATGACATTGGTGGCATCGGCGAGCACGTCCAGCACGCGCAACCGGCCCGCACTGACCATCATCTGAAAGGCGCGGGAGTAGAGGAAGTCGCCGACCAGCACGCTGGCGGCGTTGCCGAACAGCGCGTTCGCGGTCTTGCGGCCTCGCCGAAGGTCGGATTCGTCGACCACGTCGTCGTGGAGCAGCGTCGCGGTGTGGATGAACTCGACCGTGGCGGCCAGTTCGTATTTCTCCTGACCGTTGAATCCAAGCGCAGCGGCGGTCAGCAGCACCAGGCGCGGTCGGATGCGTTTGCCACCGGCGCTGACGATGTAGTGCGAGATCTGATTGATCAGCACCACTTCGGACGCCAGGCGGCGCCGAATCACATCGTCCACCCGCTGCATCTCGGCGGCCATCGGGTCGGCGGCGGCCGAGGCGGTTGCGGTGGGGTCGGTCACGGGGGGCGTGGGGTTAAAGATGAGCGAAATTATAGGGAGGCGCGCAGTGCGGCCAGGGGCTTCCTGCGCCAGTGCGATCCCGCCACTCAGGCGGTTTGAGCGGGTCGCCACGCATGCTACACTCCCGGGTTCTTTCGGCCATGCAGGTCGCGAGAGAGCAACAGCACTTTCAAAGAGGCACTTATGTACGCGCTCATAAAAACCGGTGGCAAGCAGTTCAAGGTTGCTGCCGGCGAAAAGATCAAGGTAGAACAGATAGCAGCGGACGTGGGCCAAGAGATCGTGATCGACCAGGTGCTTGCCATCGGCAACGGTGCAGACCTGACGATCGGGACGCCCTTGGTGGCCGGTGCTGCCGTGAAAGCCACGGTGGTGTCGCACGGCAAGCACGACAAGGTGCGCATCTTCAAGATGCGTCGCCGCAAGCACTATCAGCGGCATGGCGGTCACCGCCAGACCTACACCGAGCTGCAGATCAACGCCGTGAGCGTCTGATCCGCCACCTGAATTCAAGGAGTTCTGCACCATGGCACAGAAAAAAGGCGGCGGCTCAACCCGCAACGGCCGCGATTCGCAACCCAAGATGCTGGGCGTCAAGGTCTTCGGTGGCCAGACCGTCCCGGCCGGCTCGATCATCGTGCGCCAGCGCGGCACGCGTTTCCACGCCGGCGACAATGTCGGCATGGGCCGCGACCACACGCTGTTCGCGTTGGTCGACGGCGAGGTGTCGTTCGCCGTCAAGGGTTCGATGAACCGGCAGACGGTGTTCGTGAAGCCGGTCTGACGTTCACGTCTCCCAGGCCTTCCTCGAAGCCCCGGCCTGCCGGGGCTTCTGTGTTTGAGGGCTCCCACCGAGGATCCACGCCATGAAGTTCGTCGACGAAGCCACCATCGATGTTGCGGCCGGCAGCGGCGGCGCCGGCTGCATGAGCTTCCGGCGCGAGAAGTTCATCCCGTTCGGCGGACCCAACGGCGGCGACGGCGGCCGCGGGGGCAGCGTCTATGCGGTGGCCGATCGCAATCTCAACACGCTGATCGACTTCCGCTACGCGCGCCGCCACGAGGCCCGCCATGGTGAGCATGGCCGCGGCTCCGACCAGTACGGTGCCGCCTCGGAAGACATCGTGCTGCGCATGCCGGTGGGCACCATCGTCAAGGACTTCGAGACCGGCGAGGTCATTGCCGAGTTGCTGGTGCCCGACGAGCGCGTGCTGCTCGCCAAGGGCGGAGACGGTGGTTTCGGCAACCTGCACTTCAAGAGCAGCACCAACCGGGCGCCGCGCCAGAAGACGCCGGGCTGGCCAGGCGAGCAGAAGAAGCTGAAGCTCGAACTGCGTGTGCTGGCCGATGTCGGACTGCTGGGCATGCCCAATGCCGGCAAGTCCACGCTGATCACCGCGATCTCGAACGCCCGGCCCAAGATCGCCGACTACCCGTTCACCACGCTGCATCCCAACCTCGGCGTCGTGCGCGCCGGCCCGGAGCGCAGCTTCGTGGTCGCCGACATCCCGGGCCTGATCGAAGGGGCGTCGGAGGGGGCGGGTCTGGGCCATCAGTTCCTGCGTCACCTGCAACGCACGCGCCTGCTGCTGCATGTGGTCGATCTGGCACCGTTCGACGATGCCGTCGATCCCGTGGCGCAGGCCAAGGCCATCGTGAAGGAACTGCGCAAGTACGATGAGGCGCTGTATCAGAAGCCGCGCTGGCTGGTGCTGAACAAGCTCGACATGGTGCCGGAAGAAGAGCGCGAGGCCCGTGTGAAGGACTTCGTCAAGCGCCTGCGCTGGAAGGGGCCGGTCTTCCAGATTTCGGCCCTTGCGCACACCGGGCTCGACCCGATGGTGCAGGCGATCTACGAGCACGTGGCCGCCGCCAAGGTGGTGCTGCCCCCTGAGGTCGATCCCCGCTTCGACACGCCGGTCGGGGTGGCCGATGCCTGAGGCGCTGAAGTCGGCCCGGCGCATCGTCGTCAAGGTGGGGTCGAGCCTGGTCACCAACGAGGGCCGGGGCATCGACGCCGACGCCGTGGGCAACTGGTGTCGCCAGCTGGCGGCGCTGGCCCGCGAGGGCCGCGAGGTGGTGATGGTGTCCAGCGGCGCCATCGCCGAAGGCATGAAACGCCTGGGCTGGAGCACCCGCCCGACCGAACTGCACGAGTTGCAGGCCGCGGCCGCGGTCGGCCAGATGGGCCTGGCCCAGATGTACGAGACGCAGTTGTCCCGGCACGGCATGGGCAGCGCGCAGGTGTTGCTCACGCACGCCGACCTGGCCGACCGCGAGCGCTACCTCAATGCGCGTTCGACGCTGCTGACGCTGCTGTCGCTGAAGGTGATCCCGGTGATCAACGAGAACGACACCGTGGTCAACGACGAGATCAAGTTCGGCGACAACGACACGCTGGGTGCGCTGGTGGCCAACCTGGTCGAGGCCGACGCACTGGTCATCCTGACCGACCAGCGCGGCTTGTATTCCGCCGATCCGCGCAAGGATCCGCAGGCCCGCTTCATCGACACCGCCAGGGCAGGAGATCCGGCCCTCGAGCAGATGGCCGGCGGCGCCGGCTCGTCCATCGGGCGTGGGGGCATGATCACCAAGGTGCTGGCGGCCCGACGGGCTGCGGGCAGCGGGGCCAGCACCGTCATCGCCTGGGGCCGCGAGCCCGACGTGCTGTTGCGGCTGGCCGCCGGCGAATCCATCGGCACCGCGCTGCTGGCCGGGACCGCCAAGCAGGCGGCGCGCAAGCAGTGGATGGTCGACCACCTGCAATTGCGCGGCGCGGTCGTGGTCGACGACGGGGCGGCGCACAAGGTCTGCGACGAGGGCAAGAGCCTTCTGCCGATCGGTGTCACCGAAGTCGACGGCGAGTTCCACCGCGGCGACGTGATCGCGGTGCGCACGGCCGCGGGACGCGAGATCGCACGGGGTCTGGCGAATTACTCGTCGACGGAAGCCCGGCTGATCGCCCGCAAGCCATCGTCGCAGATCGCCGGACTGCTGGGCTTCGCCAACGAGGCCGAACTCATCCACCGCGACAACCTGGTCCTGACCTGACGTCCTGACCAGGCCCGTGCCGCCGCGGCGCGGGCCTCAGCCGCGCCGCAGTTCGAATCGCTGGATCAGTCTTCCAGTTCGGCCTTGGCCATCTCGATGTCGAGACGCTCCATCGCGTCGGCGGCCTGGCACTCGGCGGCCTGGGCATAGAGCTTCTCGGCTTCCTTCATGCGCTTGTCCCCTTCGAGCATCACCAGCCCGTTGGCGTACTCGATCATCGCGATGGCACTGGCCGGGTTGAGCTTGAGCGCCTGCTGGAACATCTTCAGCCCCGTGGCGGTGTCCGCCCCCTGCGTCTTGCCCAGCAACTTGCCGACCTTGTCGATGACCTCGGCATGGAAGGTGCCCAGCGCGATGTGCGCGTCGGCATGCTTGGGCGAGAGCTTGATGGTGGTCTCGAGCGCGGTCTTGACCTTGGCGCCCAGCCCCTGGGCCAGCGCCTTGGCCACGCTGATGCCCTGGCTGTAGCGCCCCAGCGCATAGGCCATCCAGTAGTGCGCATTGGCATTCTTGGGGTCTTCGGCGGCCTGGGCTTCGGCGCGCTCGGCGATCTCCTGGAACATCGCGAGCTTGGTCTTCTCGCTCTTCTCCAGGTAGTTGGCGTAGATGGCCTGAGCCTTGTTGGCCACCGTGATGCCGGCGGCTCCGGCCTTGAGTCCGGCCTCGCAGGCCTTCTGGAACTCGCCGGCATGGAACAGCGCCCAGGCCGCCAGCACCTTGTCGTCCTTCGGCAGCGGCTCGGCGTCACCCGCGTGCAACCGGCCCCAGGCCTTCTTCAGCGCGGCCGCGTCTAGGCTGTAGTCAGTGTCGTCGTAGGGAAATGCGGTCCACTTGGCCATTGTTCGTCTCCTGGTTGTCGTTGGCATCACTCGCCGTTGCGATAGGCGCCGGCGATCTGGAACAGGTGTTCTCGGGCGGCCGGCTCGAGGTAGGGCATCAGCAGGGTCAGCACATGGTAGGCACCGCGCGACAGGGCCGCCGCGGCGCTTTCGGGTTCGAGCGCCTTGCGCGGGTCGCGCACGTACTCGTAGCTCAGCCAGTAGGTGAGCACCACCACCATGGCGCTGGCCATCGGCTCGGCCTCGCGACGCTCGATGCGCACGGTGTTGCTGCGGGTGAGGCCGTCGAGCACCGTCTGCACCGCCTTCGACTTGTTCTTCAGCACGAACTGGAAGTGCGTCTCGAGGCGACGGTTCTTGCTGAGCAGGTCGTTCAGGTCGCGGTACAGGAACCGGTACTGCCAGATGAGCTCGAACAGCATGTGGAAGAAGAGCCAGGCATCCTCGACGTTGCGCACGTTGTCGGCGGCATGCAGCAACTCATTGAGTCCGCGCTCGTAGCGGTCGAACAGCGAATTGATCAGTTCGTCCTTGGCCGGGTAGTGGTAGTACAGGTTGCCCGGGCTGATGTTCAGCTCGGCCGAGATCAGCGTGGTGCTGACGTTGGGCTCGCCGAACCGATTGAACAGGTCGAGCGAGACCTCCAGGATGCGCTCGGCGGTGCGGCGCGGTTTCTTGGCTTGTGGCTGCATGGGCGATGTGGATGCCATCGGCGAATCTAGCACCAAGGTGACCCTGGTCGACCGAGCGCTCTCCCTACAATCGACGTCCATGCCCGCCATCAGCTTCCAGGACGTTGCCAAGACCTACACCGGGGCCCGCGGCACCTTCAAGGCACTGGACGGCGTGTCCTTCGACATCGCGCAGGGCGAATTCTTCGGTCTGCTCGGTCCCAACGGGGCAGGCAAGACCACCCTGATCAGCATCCTCGCGGGCCTGGTGCGTGCCACCGCCGGCCGCGTGACGGTGATGGGCCACGAGGTGGTGGCGGACTTCGCCGCCGCTCGCCGCGCGCTGGGCATCGTGCCGCAGGAACTGGTGTTCGACCCCTTCTTCTCGGTGCGCGAGACGCTGCGCATCCAGAGCGGCTACTTCGGCGTGCGCCACAACGACGACTGGATCGACGAACTGCTGACCGAACTCGGCTTGGCGGACAAGGCCGGCGCCAACATGCGGCAACTGTCGGGCGGCATGAAGCGGCGCGTGCTGGTGGCGCAGGCGCTGGTGCATCGGCCGCCGGTCATCGTGCTGGACGAGCCCACCGCCGGTGTGGACGTCGAGCTTCGCCAGACCCTCTGGGCTTTCATCGCCCGGCTCAACCGCGATGGCCACACCGTGCTGCTGACCACCCACTACCTCGAAGAGGCCGAGGCGCTGTGCCATCGCATCGGCATGCTCAAGCAGGGCAAGCTCGTGGCGCTGGACCGCACCGCGGCGCTGCTGGCCGGCACCACCAGCACGATGCTGCGCTTCAAGACCGACCAGGCGCTGCCGCCCGCCATCGCTGCGCAAGCGCGGGTCACCGGCCGCATCGTGCAGCTCAAGGCGCGCGATGCCGAGGCGGTCGAGCGTGCGCTGGCCACCGTGCGCGAGGCCGGCGTGCACATCGAGGACCTCGAGATCGGCCGCGCCGACCTCGAGGATGTGTTCCTCGAGATCATGCAGGGTGGTCGGTCGTTGGAGGTGTCCGCGTGATGCTCTCGGGTGCCCGCACGCTGTTCTACAAGGAAGTCCTGCGGTTCTGGAAGGTCGCCTTCCAGACCGTGGCCGCGCCAGTGCTCACGGCCGTGATGTACCTGCTGATCTTCGGCCATGTGCTCGAAGACCGCGTGCAGGTCTTCCAGGGCGTGGGCTACACCAGTTTCCTGATCCCGGGCCTGGTGATGATGAGCGTGCTGCAGAACAGCTTCGCCAACAGCTCGTCGAGCCTGATCCAGAGCAAGGTCACCGGCAACCTGGTGTTCCTGCTCGTCACCCCGCTGTCGCACTGGGCCTGGTTCGCCGCCTACGTGGGCGCCAGCATCGTGCGGGGCCTGGTCGTGGGCCTGGGCGTGTTCCTGGTGACGGTGTGGTTCGCGCCGCCATCCCTGGTCCAGCCGCTGTGGATCGTCGTGTTTGCCGCGCTGGGCGCCGGCATGCTGGGCTCTCTGGGGCTGATCGCCGGGCTGTGGGCCGAGAAGTTCGATCAGCTGGCCGCCTTCCAGAACTTCATCATCATGCCGATGACCTTCCTGTCGGGGGTCTTCTACTCGGTGCATTCGCTGCCCGGCATGTGGCAGGCGGTGAGCCACCTGAACCCGTTCTTCTACATGATCGACGGGTTCCGGCACGGCTTCTTCGGCGTCAGCGACGTCTCGCCCTGGCTGAGCCTGGCGGTGGTGGGGGCCAGCTTCGTGGTGGTCGCCGGGGCGGCGCTTCGCCTGCTGGCCAGCGGCTACAAGCTGCGGCAATGAGATAATTCGGGCCATCATGCCCGATCCCACTGCTGCCGACGTGCGCGGCTTCATCGCCGCCGGCCTGAATTGCGACCACCTCGAAGTCGATGGTGATGGCCAGCACTTCTTCGCCACCATCGTGTCGGACCAGTTCGAGGGCCTGTCGCGCGTGGCGCGCCACCAGCGGGTCTACGCGGCCCTCGGCGATAGAATGCGCGCCCAGATCCACGCGCTGTCGATGAAGACGCTCACCCCTGCCGAATGGGCTGCCGCGCCGGCAGCGCCGCAGCAATCGCACCACTGACCCACCGCGGCCACGGGCTGCGGTAGGCGGGTGGCGTGCTCCTGCGCCACGGTCTGCCCCGGCGCGTGACCCAGCCCAGGCCCAGCCCATGGACAAACTCCTTATCCGCGGCGGCCGCCGATTGCACGGCAGCGTGCAGGTTTCGGGCGCCAAGAATGCCGCCCTGCCCGAGTTGTGCGCGGCGCTGCTCGTGCCCGGACCGGTGACGCTGCACAACGTGCCGCAATTGCAGGACGTGTCCACCGCACTGAAGCTGCTGCGCAACATGGGCGTCAAGGCCGAGCGCTCGGCCAGCCAGCCCGACGCAGTGACGATCGACGCCACGGCAGTGACCACGCCCGAGGCGCCGTACGACCTGGTGAAGACCATGCGCGCGTCGATCCTGGTGCTGGGGCCGCTGCTGGCGCGCTTCGGCCGTGCCACGGTGTCGCTGCCGGGCGGTTGTGCCATCGGTTCGAGGCCGGTCGACCAGCACATCAAGGGCCTGCAGGCCATGGGTGCCGACATCAAGGTCGAGCACGGCTACATCATCGCGCACGCCCGGCGGCTGAAGGGCGCGCGCATCACCACCGACATGGTCACCGTCACCGGCACCGAGAACCTGCTGATGGCCGCCACGCTGGCCGAGGGCGAGACGGTGCTCGAGAACGCCGCGCTGGAACCCGAGATCCCCGACCTGGCCGAGTTGTTGATCTCGATGGGGGCCCGCATCGAGGGACACGGCAGCGGCCGCATCCGCATCCACGGCGTCGAGCAACTGCATGCGCCGGCCCAGCCGCACCGCATCATCCCCGACCGCATCGAGGCCGGCACCTTCCTCTGTGCCGTGGCCGCCACGGGGGGCGACGTGCTGGTCGAAGGCGCCCGCGCCGAGCACCTGGATGCCGTCATCGACAAGCTGCGCGAGGCGGGTGTGTCCATCGAAGCCGGCGACGGCTGGGTGCGCGTGCGCGCCGACCGGCGGCCCAGGGCCGTGGGCTTCAGAACCAGCGAATACCCCGCCTTTCCCACCGACATGCAGGCGCAGTTCATGGCGGTGGACTGCATCGCCGAGGGCGCGGCCAAGATCAGCGAGACGATCTTCGAGAACCGCTACATGCACGTCAACGAACTGGTGCGCCTGGGCGCGCAGATCGCCGTGGACGGCAAGACGGCGGTGGTCACCGGTGTGCCGCAACTGTCGGGCGCCACGGTCATGGCCACCGACCTGCGTGCGTCGGCCAGCCTGGTCATCGCCGGCCTGGTGGCGCAGGGCGAGACAGTGGTCGACCGCATCTACCACCTCGACCGCGGCTACGACCGCATGGAAGCCAAGCTGCGCGGCATTGGCGCGGACATCGAGAGGTTGAAGTGAACCGCACCGTCACGCTCGCACTGTCCAAGGGCCGCATCTTCGACGAGACGCTGCCGCTGCTGCGGGCTGCCGGCATCGAGGTGACCGAAGACCCCGACAAGAGCCGCAAGCTCATCCTCGCCACCAGCCGGCCGGAGGTGCGCGTGGTGCTGGTGCGTGCCACCGACGTGCCCACCTACGTGGAGCATGGCGGCGCCGACCTGGGCGTGGTCGGGCTCGACACGCTGCTCGAGCATGGCGGCGCCGGCCTGTACCAGCCTCTCGACCTGAAGATCGCGCGCTGCCGCATGAGCGTGGCCGTGCGAGCCGACTTCGACTACCAGGCCGCGGTGAAGCAGGGCTCGCGCATCCGCGTGGCCAGCAAGTACACGCAGATCGCCCGCCAGCACTTTGCCGACAAGGGCGTGCACGTCGACCTGATCAAGCTCTATGGGTCGATGGAACTGGCCCCGCTCACCGGCCTGGCCGATGCCATCGTCGACCTGGTGTCCACCGGCAGCACGCTGAAGGCCAACCACCTGGTGGAGGTCGAGCGCATCATGGACATCAGTTCCCGCCTGGTGGTGAATCAGGCCGCGCTCAAGCTCAAGCGCGAGCCCATTCGCCACCTCATCGACGCCTTTGCCGGCGCCGTGGCCTGACCTGGTGCCCGCCATGTCGCCCGTCCAGATCCGCCATCTCGCCACCGATTCGGCCGACTTCGACGCGCAGTTCCGTCAACTGCAGCATTGGTCGGCCGAGACCGACCAGGCCATCGAGGAGCGTGTGGCGGCCATCCTGGCCGACGTGCGGAGCCGCGGCGACGCGGCCGTGCTCGAGTACACGGCGCGCTTCGACCAATGGTCGGCGCCAACGGTCGCCGGCCTCGAACTCTCGCGCGACGAGTTGCGTGCGGCGTTCGACAGCATCACCCCGGCCCAGCGCCGGGCGCTGGAGGCCGCGGCGCAGCGCGTGCGCAGCTACCACGAGCGGCAACTGCAGGCCTGTGGCCTGAGCTGGCAGTACCGCGACGAGGACGGCACGCTGCTGGGCCAGAAGGTGACGCCGCTCGACCGGGTGGGCATCTACGTGCCCGGCGGCAAGGCCGCCTACCCGTCGTCGGTGCTGATGAACGCGCTGCCGGCGCAGGTGGCCGGCGTCGGCGAGATCGTCATGGTGGTGCCCACCCCACGCGGCGAAAAAAATGCGCTGGTGTTGGCCGCGGCTTACGTGGCCGGCGTCCACCGGGCCTTCACCATCGGCGGCGCCCAGGCGGTGGGTGCGCTGGCCTATGGCACCGAGACGGTTCCGCGCGTCGACAAGGTCACCGGCCCCGGCAATGCCTACGTGGCCAGCGCCAAGCGCCGGGTCTTCGGCCAGGTGGGCATCGACATGATCGCCGGGCCCAGCGAGATCCTCGTGCTGGCCGATGGCAGCACGCCGGCCGAGTGGGTGGCGATGGACCTGTTCAGCCAGGCCGAACACGATGAACTGGCGCAGAGCATCCTGCTGTGCCCGGAGGCGGCCTACCTGGCCGAGGTGCAGGCGGCCATCGACCGGCTGCTGCCGACGATGCCGCGGCAGGCGGTGATCCGCGCGTCGCTCGAGGGCCGTGGCGCGCTGATCCACACGCGCTCGATGGACGAGGCCTGCGCCATCAGCAACCGCATCGCGCCCGAGCACCTCGAAGTCAGCTCGCGCGACCCGCACCGCTGGGAGCCGTTGTTGCGCCATGCCGGCGCGATCTTCCTGGGCGCCTACACCAGCGAGAGCCTGGGCGACTACTGCGCAGGGCCGAACCACGTGCTGCCGACCTCGGGCACGGCGCGCTTCTCGTCGCCGCTGGGCGTCTACGACTTCCAGAAACGCAGCAGCCTGATCGAGGTGAGCGAAGCCGGCGCCCAGGTCCTGGGGCCGATCGCCGCCGAGTTGGCCTATGGCGAAGGGCTGCAAGCCCACGCCCAGGCGGCGGAAATGCGCCTCAAACGTTGACACGAAGTTCGTGCGACACGAGAATAGTGCAACACGAAGTTCGTGAGATGTCATGAAGAACGTCACCGTCACGATGGAAGACAGCGTTGCCGACTGGGCGCGGATGGAAGCGGCGCGTCGAAACACCAGTGTGTCCCGGTTGGTGGGCGAGGTGCTGGCCGAACGCATGCGGCACGACGACGCCTACGAGCGCGCGATGCGCGAGGCGCTCGAGTTCAAGAGCTGGGGCAGTTCCAACGGCCCGTACCTGACGCGCGACGAGATGTACGACCGGAGCCGGTCGCGATGAACGGCCGCGCCTGCGCCCTTGGGCCGCGCCGCGTCGTGGTGGCCGCATGATGGCTGACGTCTTCGTCGACTCCAATGTCCTGCTGTACGCCTTCGACGACAAGGACGTGCCCAAGCGAGACCGTTCCCGCGAGTGGCTGACCGTCTGCTGGCAACGCCGTTGTGGCCGGGTGAGCACACAGGTGCTCAACGAGTTCTACGCCAATGCGCGCCGCAAGTTCAGTTCGGCCTTGTCGGCCGGCGATGCCAGGGCCGAGGTGCGCCGTTACCAGCACTGGCGGCCCTGGTCCGTCGACCATCCGACGATCGAGACGGCCTGGGCGGTCGAGAGCCGCTACGGACTCAACTACTGGGACGCCTTGATGGTGGCCGCCGCCCAGCAGCAAGGCTGCACCCTTCTGCTCACCGAAGACCTGCCGCATGACCAGCAGATCGATGGCGTGCGCATCGTGAACCCCTTCGTCCTCGGGCCCGAACTGCTCGACGCCGCCCCATGACCCCCCGACTTGCCGATCGCCTGCGCGCGACCATCCGACAGGACGTGGCCTCGATGCACGGCTACGCCATCCAGCCCAGCGCCGGCTTCGTGAAGCTCGATGCGATGGAGAACCCGTTCAGCCTGCCGCCCGCCCTTCAGACGGCATTGGGCGAACGCCTGGGCCGTGTCGCGATCAACCGCTACCCGGCGCAATGCGCGGCCGACGTCGTCGCGGCCCTGTCCTCGTTCGTCGACCTGCCCGCCGGCTGCAAGCTGATGCTGGGCAATGGCTCCGACGAACTCATCGACATGCTCTCGGTCGCGTGCAACGTGCCGGGCGCTTCCATCCTGGCGCCGCTGCCCGGCTTCGTGATGTACGAGATGTCGGCCAAGCTCCGTGGCCTGACGTTCGTCGGGGTGCCGCTGACGGCGGACTTCGAACTCGACGAAGGCGCGATGCTGTCGGCGATCGAGACGCACGCCCCCGCGCTCACCTACATCGCCTACCCGAACAACCCGACGGCGAACCTGTTCGACGAGCGCGTCGTCGAGCGCATCGTCGCCGCCGTCGGTGCGCAACGCGGGCTGGTGGTCTTCGACGAGGCCTACCAGCCGTTCTCGTCGCGCACCTGGATGCAGGGCATGGCGCAGCACGAGCACGTGCTCGTGATGCGCACGCTGTCCAAGTTCGGCCTGGCCGGTGTGCGGCTGGGTTACCTGTGCGGCGCCGCTGCGCTGATCGACGAGGTCGAGAAGGTGCGCCCGCCCTACAACGTGAGCGCGCTCAATGCCGAGGCGGCGCTGTTCGCGCTGGAGCATGCCGACGAGTACGCCCGGCAGGCGGCCGTGCTGTGCGCGGAGCGCGGCCGCCTTCAGCGCGCGCTGGCCGCCATGCCCGGCGTGCACGCCTTCCCCAGCGAAGCCAACATGATCCTGGTGCGCGTGCCCGACTCGAAGACCGCTTTCGACGGCATGAAGGCACGCGGCGTGCTGGTCAAGCACATCGCCGGCTTGCACCCGCTGCTGGCAAACTGCCTGCGCCTGACGGTGGGCACGCCCGACGAGAACGACCTGATGATCCGTGCACTGAGAGAGAGCCTGGCATGACCCGCACCGCCGACGTGAAGCGCGACACCAAGGAGACGCAGATCCGCGTCCAGCTGAACCTGGACGGCACCGGCAACGCCCGCCTCGCCACCGGCATCGGCTTCTTCGACCACATGCTCGACCAGATCGCACGGCACGGGCTCATCGACCTCGACATCGACGCCAAGGGCGATCTGCACATCGACGGCCACCACACGGTGGAAGACGTCGGCATCACCCTGGGCCAGGCGGTGGCGCAGGCGGTGGGCGACAAGAAGGGCATCACACGCTACGGCCACGCCTACGTGCCGCTGGACGAGGCGCTGTCGCGCGTGGTGGTCGACTTCTCCGGCCGGCCCGGGCTGCACATGCACGTGCCCTTCAAGGCCGGCATGATCGGCGGCTTCGACACGCAGCTCGCGTTCGAGTTCTTCCAGGGCTTCTCCAACCACGCCGGTGTCACGCTGCACATCGACAACCTGAAGGGCGAGAACGCCCACCACCAGTGCGAGACAGTGTTCAAGGCCTTCGCGCGCGCGCTGCGCATGGCGCTGACGCCCGACCCGCGCTCCGCCGGTGTCATCCCCTCCACCAAAGGCTCGCTCTAGACCATGACCAGAACTGTCGCCGTGGTCGACTACGGCATGGGCAACCTGCGCTCGGTGTCGCAGGCCGTGATGCACGTGGCGGCCGACAGCGGCTACCAGGTCATCGTCACCCAGCGCCCCGAGGACGTGATGGCCGCCGAGCGCGTGGTGCTGCCCGGTCAGGGCGCGATGCGCGACTGCATGCGCGAGCTGCGCGAATCGGGATTGCAGGAGGCCGTGCTCGATGCCGCGGCGCGCAAGCCGCTGATGGGCGTGTGCGTGGGCATGCAGATGCTGCTCGACCACAGCGAGGAGCAGGACACGCCGGGCCTGGGCCTCATCGCCGGCCAAGTGCGGCGCTTCCGGCTCGATGGCCGCCTGCAGCCCGACGGTAGCCGCTACAAGGTGCCACAGATGGGCTGGAACCAGGTCGTGCAGCGCCGCCCCCATCCGATCTGGGCGGGCGTGCCCGACGGCAGCTACTTCTACTTCGTGCACAGCTACTACGCCGCGCCGTCGGACCCGCACCACAGCGTCGGCGAAACCGACTACGGCGATCGCTTTACCTGCGCCGTGGCGCGGGATAACATTTTTGCCACCCAGTTCCACCCCGAGAAAAGCGCCGACCACGGCCTCTGCCTGTACCGGAACTTCCTCAGCTGGAAGCCTTGAGCGCTTCATCTCCCGACACGGCCATGCTGCTGATACCTGCGATCGATCTCAAAGACGGCCACTGCGTGCGGCTGGAACAGGGCGACATGAGCGCCTCCACCACCTTCGGTGAAGACCCCGGCGCCATGGCGTCGCGGTGGCTGGCGGCCGGGGCGCGGCGCCTGCACCTCGTCGACCTCAACGGTGCCTTCGCTGGCAAGCCGGTCAACGAGCCCGCCATCAAGAGCATCCTGGCGGCGGTGGGCGACGACATCCCGGTGCAACTGGGCGGCGGCATCCGCGATCTCGACACCATCGAGCGCTACCTCGACGACGGCATCGGCTACGTCATCATCGGCACGGCCGCGGTCAAGAACCCGGGCTTCCTGAAGGAAGCCTGCACGGCGTTCCCTGGCCACATCATCGTCGGGCTCGACGCCAAGGACGGCAAGGTGGCCACCGACGGCTGGAGCAAGCTCACCGGCCACGAGGTGGTCGACCTGGCCCGCAAGTTCCAGGACTACGGCGTCGAATCGGTGATCTACACCGACATCGGCCGCGACGGCATGCTCACCGGCATCAACATCGAGGCCACCGTCAAGCTGGCGCGCGCGCTGACGATCCCGGTCATCGCCTCGGGCGGCCTGTCCGACATCGCCGACATCGAGCGGCTGTGCGCCGTCGAAGGCGAGGGCATCCAGGGCGTCATCTGCGGCCGCTCCATCTACACCGGGGCGCTCGACTTCGCCTCCGGGCAGCGCCGCGCCGACGAACTCGGCTCTGCCTGAGTTCTTCCTGGCTTCCAATTTCCACGGCCCGCACCCGCGGGCCAGCAAGGCGCCCATGCTGGCCAAACGCATCATCCCCTGCCTCGACGTCACCGGCGGCAGGGTCGTCAAGGGTGTCAACTTCGTCGAGCTGCGCGACGCCGGTGACCCGGTCGAGATCGCTGCGCGCTACAACGAGCAGGGGGCCGACGAACTCACCTTCCTCGACATCACCGCCACCAGCGACGGGCGCGACCTGATCCTGCACATCATCGAGGCCGTGGCCTCGCAGGTGTTCATCCCGCTGACGGTGGGGGGCGGTGTGCGCACCGTCGAAGATGTGCGCCGCTTGCTCAACGCCGGGGCCGACAAGGTGAGCTTCAACTCGGCCGCGGTGGCCAACCCGCAGGTCATCCGCGACGCGTCGGACAAGTACGGTGCCCAGTGCATCGTGGTGGCCATCGATGCCAAGCGGCGCCAGGGTGAAGACCTCACGGCGCGCGGCCCAGGGTGGGACGTCTACACCCACGGCGGGCGCAAGAACGTCGGCCTCGACGCCGTGGCCTGGGCGCGCCAGATGACCGACCATGGCGCCGGCGAGATCCTGCTCACCAGCATGGACCGCGACGGCACCAAGATCGGTTTTGATCTCGAGCTCACACGCGCCGTCAGCGATGCCGTGCCGGTGCCGGTGATCGCCTCCGGCGGCGTCGGCGCGCTGCAGCACCTGGCCGAGGGCATCCAGATCGGCGGCGCCGACGCGGTGCTGGCCGCCAGCATCTTCCACTATGGTGAGTTCACGGTCGGCCAGGCCAAGGCCCTGATGGCCAGCCATGGCATCCCGGTGCGGCAATGAGCACGCACCGGCGTTCTGACCCGCGCGCCACTGACCTGGCCCCGGCCGTGCGTCCGACAGCGACGCGCGGACACCGCGGCCCGAGTGAGGTGCGGATCATCGGCGGGCTGTGGAAGCGCAGCAAGCTGCCCATCGCCGATCGGCCCGGGCTGCGCCCCACGCCGGACCGCGTGCGCGAGACGCTGTTCAACTGGCTGGGTCAGGACCTCAGCGGCTGGCGCTGCCTGGATGCCTTCGCCGGCACCGGCGCGCTGGGCTTCGAGGCGGCCTCGCGCGGCGCTGCGGATGTGGTGCTGCTCGAACGCGACACGGCGCTGGTGCGCAGCCTGCACCTCAGCCGCCAACGATTGAAGGCCGAGGGCCTGCGCATCGAGACGGCGGACGCCTTGTCCTGGATGCCACGCTGTGCGCCGGGCAGCTTCGAACTGGTCATGCTTGATCCGCCGTTCGATTCGACGCTGCTCGGCCCGGCCATTGCTGCGGGTGCGCCGCTGGTGGCCCCGGGCGGGTGCCTGTACATCGAGTCGCCCGCACCGCAGACCGATGCGCCGACGGGTTTCCAGCTGTGGCGCCAGGACCGTGCCGGCGCCGTGCACTTCTGCCTGATGCGGCGCGACGGCTAAACTGCCGCCGCCGCCCGAGGAGACGCCTGTGATCGACCATCCGAAGCCGCTGATCGCCGTGTACCCGGGCACCTTCGACCCGATGACGCTTGGCCATGAAGACCTGATGCGCCGAGCCGCGCGCCTGTTCGACAAGCTGATCCTGGCTGTTGCGGCCGGGCACCACAAGCGCACGATGTTCACCATCGCCGAACGGCTGGAGATCGCCTCCGAGATCGCGCGGCCCTACGGCAACATCGAGGTCGTCGCCTTCCGTGGCCTGTTGCGCGACTTCGTCGTCGCCAACGACGGCAAGGTGGTGGTGCGCGGGCTGCGCGCGGTCAGCGACTTCGAGTACGAGTTCCAGATGGCCGGCATGAACCGCCAGCTGATGCCGGAGGTCGAGACGCTGTTCCTCACGCCGTCGGACCAGTACCAGTTCGTCAGCGGCACCTTCGTGCGCGAGATTGCCACCTTGGGCGGTGATGTCTCCAAGTTCGTGGCACCGTCGGTGCTTCGACGCTTGAAGGAGCGCGTGGCGCAAGCCCCGCAGAGCTAGGCACACCATGGCATTGATGATCACCGACGAATGCATCAACTGCGACGTCTGCGAACCGGAATGCCCGAACCAGGCCATTGCGATGGGCGAGGAGATCTACGAGATCGACCCCGGCAAGTGCACGGAATGCGTCGGCCACTTCGATGAGCCGCAGTGCGTTCAGGTGTGTCCGGTGGCGTGCATCCCGGTCAACCCGCAGCGCGTCGAAACCCGCGACCAACTCTGGGACAAGTACCGGCAACTGATCGCCCAGGTGCCCGCCGACACGGCCTGACGACGGCCTTTGATGGTGCGCGGGCCGCGCACCCGGCCTACTGGCGAGACTTGCCGCCGACCACCACGGGTGGCGTCATGCCCGGAGGCAGGTCGTCACCCTTCTTGGATTTCTTGCGCTTGGCGCCCGTCGGCTTCGAAGCCGCGGCGGCCACGGGCCGTGGCGCCGCATTGAGCCGCGCCGCGCCACCCGGGCGCACCGAGGCCTCGCGGTCCCGGCGTTCGCGGGCCAGCCGCTTCGCGAGCCTGGCTTCCCTCTGGGCGGCGTCTTCGGCCTGCTGCCGTTGGTCGTCGGTGCGGGTGTCGTCCAGGGCCACGGCCTTGCCGCCCGGGCAGGGCGACGACGAATACTGCCGTCCGTCCGGGCCGCAGCGGTACACCGTGGTCTGCGCCGACCCGGGCCATGCCGTCGCCCACAAGACCGTCGCCGCCACGGCGGGCAGTGCGCGCCTCAGCCATGCGGCGCTCGCAGGTCGAATGGGCCTCATGGTGTCGTCTCCTCGGCGGGTGGTTTGGGCCGCGGCGGCTTGGCGTGGACCTTGGCCAAGGCCCGGTCCATCGGTCCGTCGATCAGCAGCGGCAAGGCCTCGAGCGACTTGTCGATGGCGTCGAGGATCGCCTCGCGCTGGTCGGGGGCGGGCTTGCGCAGCACCCAGTTGACGACCTCGTCGCGGTGTCCGGGGTGGCCGATGCCGATGCGCAGGCGCCAGAAGTCCGGCGTGCCCAACTGGGCCTGGATGTCTTTCAGGCCGTTGTGGCCGGCGGCGCTGCCCCCCAGCTTCATCTTGGCCTGGCCGGGCGGCAGGTCGAGTTCGTCGTGGACCACGAGGATCTGTGCCGGCTCGATCTTGAAGAAGCGCGCCAGCGGGCTGACCGCCTTGCCCGACAGGTTCATGAAGGTCTGCGGCTCGAGCAGCCACACCGGGCCGCCTGGCAGGTTGGCCCGCGCCACCAGGCCGTGGTACGCACGGTCGTAGGCCAGCGGCACCCCCAGCTTGCGCGCCGCGGCATCCACCCACCAGAAGCCGGCGTTGTGGCGCGTGCCTTCGTATTCAGCGCCCGGGTTGCCCAGGCCGACCATCAATCGGATCATGGCCGGCATTATCCCGGCGGCGGCCTCAGGGACTGCCGGGCCCCATCGGCCAGGGCCTGGCCGATGCGATCGAGTGCGCCGGCCCGCAGCGTGGGCTCCGGCATGTCCTCGGCGTGCAGCTTCCATTGGTGCCAATGCAGCCGCACGTCGACCCACACCTCTGGATGCAGGGCCACCAGTTCGCCCGCGTCCAGCCAGTGCTCCGCCATCTGCTCGGGCATCACGCCGATGCCCCATCCCAGCACCGCCGCGCGCGCATGCGCCTCGGTCGACGGCACCGAGCGCGGTGTGAGCCGGGGTTCGGCGATGCCAAAGGCCTGGGCCACCCAGGTGGCGTGCATGTCGTCCTTGCGGTTGAACACCAGCCAGGGCAGCTTGGCGAAGTTGGCGCGGTTCAGGCCGCGCGGCATCTCACGCTCGACGAAGGCCGGGCTGGCGACCGCGATGTAGCGCATCGTGCCCAGCGCGCTGACGTGGCAGCCGCGCAGCGGCTCGGCCACCGTGCTCACGCAGCCCAGCACGGCACCCTCGCGCAGCCAGTCGTGGGTGAAGTCCTGGTCGTCCACCACCAACTCGAGCCCGAAGCCGTCGCGCTGGCCGGCGCGCACCACCGGGTCGAGCGCCGGCAGCACCCAGGTGGCCAGGCTGTCGGCATTCACGGCGATCGGCAGCCGTTCGTCCTGCGCGCGGGCGGTGCCCAGTTCGCGGGAGATGTCGGCGCGCAGGGCCTGCATCTGCCGCGCGTAGCGCAGCAGCACCTTGCCCGGCTCGGTCAGCCGCAGCGGACGCGAGCGCACCACCAGAAGCCGGCCCAGGCTGGTTTCCAGCGCCCGAAGCCGCTGCGACACCGCCGACTGCGTGATCGACAGCTGTTGCGCCGCGCGGTCGAAGCTGCCGGCATCGGCCAAGGCCGCCAGGCATTCCAGCGCTGCAGGGTCGAACGCATTCATCAGGCTTGCTAATGTACGGCCACAAATGGCGCTGGATCTTCATTCCCGGGCGAACGCTTCTCACAATGGAGCCGTTCAACACCGAGGAGAGACTGTCATGCGCATCGCCGTGCCCAAGGAGATCAAGAACCACGAGTACCGTGTCGGGCTGACCCCGTCCAGCGTGCGCGAACTGTTGGTCCACGGCCATGAGGTGTGGGTGCAGGCGGGCGCCGGCACGGCCATCGGCCTGGACGACGCGGCCTACGAGGCGGCCGGTGCCCGGCTTGCCACCGATGCGGCCGAGGCCTTCGCCCGCGGCGAGATGATCGTCAAGGTCAAGGAGCCGCAACCGGCCGAGATCGCGATGCTGCGAGAGGGGCAACTCCTTTACACCTACCTGCACCTGGCACCCGATCCCGCGCAGACCGCGGGGCTGGTGAAGTCGGGCGCGGTGTGCGTCGCCTACGAGACGGTCACCGGACCCGGCGGTGGCCTGCCGCTGCTGGCGCCGATGAGCGAGGTGGCCGGCCGCATGGCCGTGCAGGCCGGGGCGACCCACCTCGAGATCTCGAAGGGCGGCATGGGCATGCTGCTGGGCGGCGTGCCCGGCGTGCCGCCGGCCCACGTGGTGATCCTGGGCGCCGGCGTGGTGGGCACCCATGCGCTGCAGATGGCCGTGGGCCTCGGCGCACGGGTCACCGTGCTCGACAAGAACGTGGACCGGCTTCGCCACCTCGACCTTGTCTTCGGCAACCGCATCACCACGCAGTACTCCACGGCGCACGGCGTCGAGGAGGCGGTGCTGGGCGCGGACCTGGTGATCGGCGGCGTGCTGATCCCCGGTGCTGCGGCGCCCAAGCTGGTGACCCGCGCGATGGTCTCGCGCATGCGCCGCGGCGCCGTGGTGGTGGACGTGGCGATCGACCAGGGCGGCTGCTTCGAGACCTCGCATGCCACCACGCATGCCGAGCCCACCTACGTGGTCGACGGCGTGGTGCACTACTGCGTGGCCAACATGCCAGGCGCCGTGGCGCGCACCTCGACCTTTGCGCTGAACAACGCCACCATCGGCCACGCGCTGGCCTTGGCCGACAAGGGCTGGCGCGCGGCCCTGCGCGACGACGTGCACCTGCAGGCCGGCCTGAACGTGGCCTTCGGCCAGGTGACCTGCGAGCCGGTGGCCCAGCAACTGGGTTACGCGCACACGCCGGTGGCGTCCGTGCTGGCTTGAGGCCACTGCCCGGCCCTGGCGGGATCGTTCAACAGCCAACGCTGGCGAATAGGGCTCAGAAACGACAAACCCCGCCGAGGCGGGGTTTGCTGCGTTCGCGGTGCTTGCAGGAGGTGATCCTGCAGGCCGCTGCGATGCGTCACTTCTTCTTGGCGTCCTTGGCAGGCGCGGCGGTCTTGGCGGGCGCGGCCTTGGCCGGCGCACCCTTGCCACCCTTGGCCGGGGCCGCCGGGGCTGCGGCAGCCTCGGGCGCTTCTTCCTCGATCTTCGGCGCCGTGGCGGCGACGATCACCGGGTTCAGCGTGCCGTGGCGGACGACCTTGATGCCCTCCGGCACCTTGATGTCGGACACGTGCAGCGACTGGCCCTTGACCAGGCCGCTCAGGTCGACGGCGACGAACTCAGGCAACTGCATCGCCAGGCATTCGATCTCGACCTCGGTGGCCACGTGGGCGACCAGGCACTTGTCGGTCTTGACGGCCACCGAGTTCTCTTCGCCCGAGTAGTGCAGCGGCACCTTCTTGTGCACGCGGGTGGTCTCGTCGACGCGCTGGAAGTCGATGTGCAGGACCTGTTGCTTCCAGGGGTGCATCTGGAAGTCGCGCAGCAGCACCTTCTGCTCGGCGCCGGCCAGTTCCATCTCGAGGATCGACGAGTGGAAGGCTTCCTTCTTGAGCGCGAAGTACAGCGCGTTGTGGTCGAGCTCGATCATCTTCGGCTCGCCGGCCCCGTAGACAATGCCGGGCACCTTGCCAGCACTGCGCAGGCGGCGGCTCGCTCCGGTCCCCTGCAGATTGCGCTCGAAAGCGACAAATTTCATGGTTCACTCCAAGTGAATGGGCGCCCGCGACCAGGTCGCCCAGGTAATGCGATGGGCCAGCGGCCCACCACGGTGAGGGGCTCCGGATGGAGCCCGTTTCTTCGTCTCAGAAATTGTTGTTCTGCTCCGCGAACAGCGAGGTCACCGATTCACCGTCGGAAATGCGGCGGATGGTCTCGGCGAACAGGAAGGCCACCGTGAGCTGGCGGATCTTCTTGCAGGCCTTGGCCTTCTCGGTGAGCGGGATCGTGTTGGTGATGACGACCTCGTCGAGCTGGCTGCCGGCGATGCGGTCGATGGCCGGGCCCGAGAAGATCGGGTGGGTGCAGTAGGCGAACACGCGCTTGGCGCCGCGTTCCTTCAGCACCTCGGCCGCCTTCACCAGCGTGCCGGCGGTGTCGATCATGTCGTCCATGATCACGCAGTTGCGGCCTTCGATCTCGCCGATGACGTGCATCACCTCGGACACGTTGGCGCGCGGGCGCCGCTTGTCGATGATGGCCAGGTCGCTGCCCAGCTGCTTGGCCAGGGCGCGTGCGCGCACCACGCCGCCGACGTCGGGGCTGACCACCACCAGGTCGGGGTAGGCCTTGCTCTTCAGGTCGGACAGCAGCACCGGCGAGGCGTAGATGTTGTCCACCGGGATGTCGAAGAAGCCCTGGATCTGGTCGGCGTGCAGGTCCATCGTGAGCACGCGCTCGACACCCACGGTCTCGAGCAGGTTGGCCACCACCTTGGCGCTGATCGGCACGCGCATCGAGCGTGGCCGGCGGTCCTGCCGCGCATAGCCGTAGTAGGGGATCACGGCGGTGATGCGGCGCGCGCTGGCGCGCTTCAACGCATCGACCATGATCAGCAGTTCCATCAGGTTCTCGTTGGTCGGCGCACAGGTGGGCTGCACCACGAAGACATCGCGGGCGCGGACGTTCTGGTGCACCTCGACGGTGACCTCGCCATCGGAGAAGCGGCCGACCGTGGCCTTGCCAAGTTCGGCACCGAGGCTGGTGGCGATCTCCTGGGCGAGCGCGGGATTGGCATTGCCGGTGAACAGCACGGTGTTGAACAGCACGGCACGCGCTCCGTCAGGGCTGGGACTGCTGGGGTGGAATTGAAGAGGTTTGGCAGGGGAGGAAGGACTCGAACCCTCGCATGTCGGAATCAAAATCCGATGCCTTGACCAACTTGGCGACTCCCCTACACAGGACCCGGCTCGCACCGGACCCTTCAAAATCGTCTCAGTCTGCCCACCCGACCAGCGGGTGCGCCGGCAGACTGCGGCACATGCGGCCCACCCACTGGGGCGGGAGGTCGTCCGCGCCCCAAGTCGCCTCGGGCTGGCCGCCTGCACCGGCTCTTGCGAACACCGCGCTACCGGAGCCCGACATGCGGCTGTTGCCGAATCGGGCCTCCAGCCATCGGGCGACCTGGGTCACCTCTGGGCAGTGGCGCTGGGCGGGCGGTTGCAGATCATTGCGACCAAATCCGCCGACGAGCCGCTGCGATAGCTGAGCGTCTGCAAGAAAGTCCATGACTATAACAGGTTCGGTGTCACGCACCAGTGCCGGGTCGCCGAAGATGCCTGCGGTGGCGATGCCCTGTGCCGGCTTCACCACGGCCAGCCACAGCGGCGGCAGGCTCAGCGGCGACAGCCGCTCGCCGATGCCCTCGACGAAGGCATTGCGCCCGCCGACGAAGAAGGGCACGTCCGCGCCCAGCGACAGCGCCAGCGGCATCAGGCGTTCGCGCGGCCAGTGCAGGCCCCACAGGCGGTTCAGCGACAGCAGCACGGTGGCCGCGTCCGAGCTGCCGCCGCCCAGGCCCGCGCCCCAGGGCACGCGCTTCAGCACCGAGATGTCGGCGCCGAGGCGGGTGCCGCTGGCCGTCTGCAGCGCCCGCGCCGCGCGCAGGCTCAGGTCGTCGGCGGGCAGGGCCGGGCCCAGGTCGTGGCGGCGCAACTGGCCGTCGTCGCGACGCTCGACGTGCAGCGTGTCGCACCAGTCGATCAGCACGAAGACCGATTGCAGCAGGTGGTAGCCATCGGCGCGGCGGCCCACGATGTGCAGGAACAGGTTGACCTTGGCCGGCGCCGGCAGGTCCCAGAGGCTGTGCAGCGCCGTCATGGCCGATCCAGGCGCGCCCGCACGCTGACGACGGGCGGTGCCTCGCGCACGGCCTCGAGCCAGCCCTCGGCGAAGCGCGACAGGTCGATGCGCCAGCCCAGTTGGTCGAAGCCCGGTCGGCCGTCGGCCCGGGGGGTGTTGGGGGCGCCGTCCCACGGCTTGCCGCGCAGCCAGTCGAACAGCGCGGCGATCGGGATGGCCTCGCCCAGCGTGGCGGCGGCCAGGCTGTCGAGGTCGGGGTAGTCGGTGCGCTTGCCGTCGGCAACGATCCAGGCCTCGCCCGGTGCCCAGCCGGCCTGGGCCGCGGTGGTGCCGAGCGGTCCGCCGAGCTGCAGGCGCCCTTCGCGTGCGGTGCCGCCGAGTTCGAAGCTGGCGCTGAGGTTGCGGTCCGATTGGCCATCGACCTTGATGGCCAGCCGGCCAGCCAGGTCGGGGGGCGGTGCCGCTGGGCGGCTGGCGCAGCCCGCCAGCAACAGCACCAGCATCGCGGCCCCCAGCGGCCGCGATGCGAAGGTCATGCGCGAGCCTTCACAGGCCCACCTTCAGCCGGGCCAGGGTTTCGCGCAACACCTCGTTGGCGGCATCGCGACCGCGGGCCTCGCGCCAGATGCGGCGGGCTTCGTCCTGCTGGCCCAGAGCCCACAGCACTTCGCCCAGGTGGGCACCGATCTCGGTGTCCGGGCGCGAGCTCCAGGCTTGGCGCAGGAGCCGCAGGGCCTCGTCGCCATTGCCCAGGCGGAACTCGACCCAGCCCAGGCTGTCGGTGATGAACGGGTCGCCCGGTGATAGGGCCAGGGCCTTGCGGATGAGGTCGCGCGCCTCGGGCAGCCGCACCTTGCGGTCGGCCAGCGAGTAGCCCAGCGCATTGTGGGCGTGGGGGTGGTCCGGCTTGAGCTCGATGACCCGGCGCAACAGGCGTTCCATGTCGTCGTAGCGCTCGAGCTTGTCCTCGATCATCGCCTGCTCGTAGAGCAGGTCGGCGTCGTTGGGGTGCCGCTGGTTGGCGGTCTGCAGCACGTCGGACGCCTCGCGCCAAAGTTTCACTTCGCGCAGCATCTGGGCCTCGGCCAGCAACTTGGCGCGCGCGTCATCACCGGTGCGTTCCGGCGCGGACTGGATCATGGCGCGGGCCTGCGCCACCTTGCCCTGGCGTGCCAGCAGCGTGGCGCGGCGGCTTTGGACTTCGAGTGCACGCTGCGGGCTGTCGACCTTGGCCAGCCAGGCCTCGGAGGCCACCATGTCGCCCTGCATTTCGGCCGCCTGCGACAGCAGCAGCCAGGCTTGCGTCAGGTCTCTCGGCTGCGGCGACGGTGCTGGGGCGGGCTCGTCGTCGTCGTTGTCGTCGGCGGCAGCAGCAGCGGCAGACGGCGCGACGGGCGCGGGGGCCACAGGCAGCTCGTTGCCGGCCAATTGGATGAAGCGCTTCAGAGCGGCTTCGCCTTCCCGTGGGTGCTTGAGTTCGATGTGCAGGGCACCGAGCGTCAGCCAGGGTTCGGGGAGTTCGGCCTTGTCGCGGGTGACGATTTCGAGCTGCGCGATGGCATCGGCATACCGTTGCGACTGGGTGAGCATGCGCACGTAGGCCAGGCGCACCGCCGGCTCGGCGCCGGGGCGCGCAAAGTAGGCGGTGACCAGGCGCTCGGCCTCGGGCAGGCCGGGCAACAGGTCGAGGGCCAGCAGGGCCGGACCGGACGCCGACGGCTCGTCGTCATGGGCGCGGCGCGCCAGCGCCAGGGCCTGGTCGGCCTGGCCCGCAGCCAGCGCCATGCGGCCCGAGGCGACGAGGCTCGACACCCGCGTCTCGGGCGCATCGCGGTAAGGCAGCAGCACGCTCTCGACCACCGCCGAGGCCTTGGCGCGGTCGCTGGCGCGCTGCAGGATGCGGGGCAGGGCGGCGATGAGCCCAGGCCGTTCGATCACCGAGGCACCCGCCAGCCAGGCGGCGAGCGGCTCGGCCATCTCGTCGATGCGGTTGAGCGCCAACAGCAGCTGGGTCTGGTAACGCAGCGCGTCGGTGGAGGTGGGCACCGCCTGCCGCCAGAAGCGTGCGGCGGCCAGCGCCTGATCACCGGCACGCCCCTGCAGGGCGATCTCCACGGCGCGCTGGAAAAGCGCTGGATCGTTGCTCCGCCGCGCGGCGTCGAGGATCACTTCATAGGCGTTGCCGGCCCGGCCCGACCGCAACTCGATCTCGCCGATCAGCAACTGGTAGAAGAGCGGCGCATCGAGCGACGAGTTCTGCGGCGGTTCGGTGGCGGCGGCTGCCGACGCACACCAGGCCCATGCCGCGCCCGCCAAGGCCGCGCGCCAGCTGGCACCGCGGACCCACTTCGACCTCTTCATCGCAGCTCCTGACATGAGCGATCGATTCTAGGCGGCACCCATAATCCCTGGATGCCCGAGCTGCCCGAGGTCGAAGTGACACGTGCCACACTCGCCGGACGCCTGCACGGTGCGGTGGTGCGGCAGGCGCGGCTGGGCAAGCCCTTGCGCTGGCCGCTGGGCTGCGTGCCCGAGGCGCTGGTGGGTCTGCAGGCGGGCGAGATGTCCCGCCGGGGCAAGTACCTCTGGCTGCCGCTGCAGGGTGTGCAGCGCACGGGCGGCCTGCTGTTGCACCTGGGCATGTCCGGGTCGCTGGGTCTGGACGACGCCCCCCCGGGTGCAGCGGCACCGGCCGGCCCGCATGTGCACTTCGAGTTGCAGTCCGACCGAGGCACCCTGCGCCTGACGGACCCACGGCGGTTTGGCGCCGTGGTGTGGTCCGACGGGCTGGGCGTCGACCCGGCGGCCCGGCTGCTGGCCCGGCTGGGCATGGAACCCTTCGACCCTGCGCTGACGCCAGCGGCGCTGCGCCTCGGGTTGCGCGGCCGCCGCACACCCATCAAGACGGCGCTGCTGGCCGGCGACGTCGTCGTCGGGGCGGGCAACATCTACGCCAGCGAAGCCCTGTTTCGCGCCGGCATCGATCCGCGCACGCCCTGCGATCGCATCGGACCCGTGCGCTGCGAACGGCTGCTGGACGCGCTGCGCCTGACCCTGGGACGGGCCATCGAGCTGGGCGGATCGACGCTGCGCGACTTCCGCGACGCCCACGGCATGAGCGGCGCCTTTCAGGACGAGGCCCAGGTCTACGGCCGCGACGGTGCGCCCTGTCCGCGCTGCGGCCAGACGCTGCGCCGCATCGTGCAGGCTCAGCGGTCCACCTACTTCTGCCCTGGCTGCCAGCGGCGCTGATCCAGTTGCGCGACCCTGTCATCCCATCGCGGGATGACATATTGCCTGTCAGCAGTTGTTTCTTCAGTCGGTTCGACCGGGACCATGCGCTAGCATGAACTGGCGCACACTTTGACTGGCGACAGCTCGAATGCCCACCAACCTGTCCCGTGACCTGGATTCGCTTGCCGACTGGCGACGCGCCCTCGACCGGCGCATCGAGCAGTTCGGCCTGCAGCTCGCCGATCACGACGTTCTCGACCCGGACGGCGCGGCCCTGGTGCAGACGCTTCGCCAGAGGCTGTCCAGTGACCGCCTGGTGTTGGCCTTCGTCGCCGAGTTCTCGCGCGGCAAGTCCGAGCTGATCAACGCCTTGTTCTTCACCGACGCCGGCCGTCGCGTGCTGCCGGCCACGCCCGGCCGGACCACCATGTGTCCGGTCGAGCTGGCCTGGGACCCGGCCGAGTCGGCCCACCTGAGCCTGCTCCCCATCGCCACGCGGCGAGAGGGCCTGACTGTCTCGACCCTGCGGAACCGGGCCGATGCATGGAAGCGCCTGACGCTCCCGCTGGGCGACCCCGAGGGCCTGGCCCGCGCGCTGCAGCAGGTCACCCGCGTCCAGCGCGTGTCGCTCGACGAGGCGCGGGCACTGGGCTTCTGGGACGACGAGCATCCTGAGGACAACCCCCCGCGCGACGACGATGACCAGGTCGAGGTGCCCTGCTGGCGCCACGCGCTCATCAACTACCCGCACCCGCTGTTGCGGCGCGGCCTGGTCGTGATCGACACACCGGGCCTCAATGCCATCGGCGCCGAGCCCGAATTGACCCTCGGGCTGCTGCCGTCGGCGCATGCCACCGTGTTCCTGCTGGCCGCGGATGCGGGCGTCACGCGGTCCGACCTGTCGATCTGGCGCGACCACCTCGGCGACCGGGCGCTCGAGCGCTTCGTCGTGCTGAACAAGGTGGACACCTTGAACGACCCGCTGCTCACCGCCGAGCAGATCGCCGGCCAGGTCCGCCGGCAGGTGGAGCAGGTGGCGACCACGCTGGCCGTGCCCGTGGACCGCGTGTTCCCGATGTCGGCCCGGCAGGCCCTGAACGCCCGCTTGGCCTCCGATGGGGCGGCGCTGCAGGCCAGTGGCCTGCCCGCGCTCGAGCAAGCATTGGCCAACCAGTTGCTGCCGGAGCGCGGCGCGGTGATCGGCCGGCTGGTCGAGGACGGCGTGCTGTTTCTGCAGCAGACCGCGCTGCGCCGCCTGAACGACCGCCGCCGGCAGATGGCCGAGCAACTGGCCGAGCTGTCGTCTTTGCGGGGCAAGAGCGGCGCCAAGCTGCAGATGATGAACCGCCGCTTCGAAGCCGACGCGGCCATGTTCGACGACTGCCTGCCGCGCCTCACGGCGCTGCGCTCGGTGCACACGCGCCAGATCGCCGAGGTGATGCAGCAGTTGTCCACCGACCGGGTGCGCCAGGAGGTGGCCCGCATGCAGAGCGACAGCGAGGCCAGCCTGTTCCGTCTCGGCGCGGGGCGCGCCTTCAATCAGCTGGGGCTGCGCCTGCACGCCATGTTCGACGCCGCGGAAACCGGCATCGACGAGATCGACCAGATGCTGGCCGCGGGCCACCGCCAGTTGAATGCCGAACACGGATTCGCGCTGGCCGCCGGCCCCAGGCCCGCCTTGGCGGCCTACCGTCGCGAGCTCAAGCGCATCGAGAAGGCCTACGGGCAGTACTTCGGCGTGACCAAGCTCTGGCGCCTGTCGGAGCCGGGCTTCCTGTCGCAATTCATGCAGGTGCTGCTGTCGCGCCTGCGGGTGGTGTTCGAGAACGCGGCGGTCGAGGTCGAGCTGTGGGGCAAGACCACCACCACGCAGATGGAATCCCAGTTGCGCGAGCGTCGGCGCGGCCTGAGCAGCCGGCGCGATGCGTTCAACCGCATCCAGCTCGCCGGCACCGAGCTGGAACGCCGCATCGACGAGGTGGCCTCGCAGGATTCGCACCTTCAGCAGGTGGCCGAACGCATCGCCGAGACGGTGGACGGGCTGCGCATCCTTGCCGCCACCGTGCCGCGCAGCGGCAGGCCCGAGGCCGCTGCCGAGCATGGCCCGCGGCTCGAACTCGTCCGCCCGGCGGCCAGCCAGGGTTCCCGCGGCGCGGCATGACCGGCCCGGCCCCGGGCCTGGCCACACGGGTGGTCGAGTGGCAGCGCGCGCACGGGCGCCATGAACTGCCCTGGCAACGCACCCGCGACCCCTACCGGGTGTGGCTGTCCGAGATCATGCTGCAGCAGACCCAGGTGGTCACCGTGCTGGGCTACTACCAACGCTTTCTCGAGCGCTTCCCCGATGTGGCGGCGCTGGCCGCCGCACCGCTGGACGACGTGCTGTCGCTGTGGAGCGGGCTGGGCTACTACAGCCGCGCCCGCAACCTGCACCGCTGTGCGCTGGCCGTGGTGCATGAGCATGACGGCGCGTTCCCGCCGTCGGCGGCCGCGCTGGCGCAATTGCCTGGCATCGGCCGGTCCACCGCAGCGGCCATCGCCGCCTTCTGCTTTGGCGAGCGGGTGGCCATCCTCGACGGCAACGTCAAGCGCGTGCTGACGCGGGCCCTGGGCTTTGCCGACGACCTGGCCGAGGCGCGCCACGAGCGCACGCTGTGGGCGCGTGCCGAGGCGCTGCTGCCGGACGAGGGCATCGAGTCGTACACGCAGGGGCTGATGGACCTCGGTTCGACGCTGTGCACCACGCGCCAACCGCAGTGCGAGCGCTGTCCCCTGGCCGACCTGTGCGTGGCCCGGGCCCAGGGGCGCCCGTCGGACTTTCCGGTGAAGACCCGCCGGCTGAAGCGCCACCAGCGCTCGAACCTGCTGCTGTGGCTGATGCACGGGGGCCGCACATGGCTGGTGCAACGGCCGGACACCGGCGTGTGGGCTGGCTTGTGGACGCTGCCCGAGTTCGCCGACGAGGCGGCGCTGGCGGCCTTCACCGCCGGCTGGCCGGGCGACACGGCCCGGCTGCCGGCGATCACGCATGTGCTGACGCACCGCGACTGGCTGCTGCAACCCGTGGCCTGGCGCTGGCCGCACCGGCTGCCGCCGGCCGATCGCGAGCGCCTGCAGCGCAGCCTGCCCGACGGCCGTTGGGCCACGTCCGACGAGGCCTTGTCGCTCGGGCTGCCGGCCCCGGTGCGGCGCTGGTTCGAAGGCCCGCTGCCGTTCGGCGGCGGCGACGCTGCAGGCTGACGCGTCGCCGGCGGTTCGGCTACACGACGCCCTTGCCGCGCAGGAAGTCGTCGACCAGTTGCAGCCGCAGCGCAGGCTCGTCCAGTTCCATCAGCTTCTGCTTGGCGGCCAAAGAGATCGGCAGGATCTCGCACCAGCGGTTGGCCACCCAGCCGGCATCGTCGAGGTGGTGCGGCTCGATGAACGGGTGCTGTCCCTGGCCCGACAGCGCCTCGATCGCGTTGCTCAGCGCCGCCACCGACGGCGCCAGGTTGGCCGAGGGCGGCTGCGGGTCGTCGTCGACCAGCAGGTCGGCGTCAGCGAACCACAGCCCATCGGCCCGCTGCCTCGGCGTCTTCAGGCGGAAGCGCTGCCCGCCCTGGCAGGACACCTGCAGGATGCCGGCCTGCTCGGCATCGACGTCCAGCAGATGGGCCAGCACGCCGACGCCTTCGAATCGCACCTTCGAGCCGTCACTGCCCACCTGGAGCTCGCCGCCCTGGCGCAGGCAGACGACCCCGAAGGGCTCGCGGTCGCGCAGGCAGCGGCTGACGAGGTCGAGGTAGCGGGCCTCGAACACCTTCAGCCGCAGCAGCCCTCCCGGGAACAGCACGGCCTTCAGCGGGAACAGGGGCAGGGCCGGCATCAGCGTCGTGCGGGCTTTCAATCGATGGCGTCCAGTTCGCGATGGCGGGTGAGGATGGCGTTGTTGCGGCCGACAAAGCGCCGGGCAAGCTGCTCGACGATGTAGACCGAGCGGTGCTGCCCGCCGGTGCAGCCGATGGCCACGGTGACATAGGCCCGCTGGTCGGTGGCCAGCGCCGGCAGCCAGCGCCGCAGGAAGACCTCGATCTGCGACAGCATCTCGTCCGCCTCGGGCTGCTCGGACAGGTACTTGGCCACCGGCTCGTCGCGGCCCGACAGCGGGCGCAATTCGCGCACGTAGTAAGGGTTCGGCAGCATGCGCACGTCGAACACGTAGTCGGCATCCAGCGGCACGCCGTACTTGAAGGCGAAGGACTCGAACACGACGGTCAGGCGGTCGTGCGGCGCGGACACCAGGTCGCGCACCTGGGCGCGCAGCCCGGCCGGGCGCAGCGTGCTGGTGTCGACGACGGTGGAAACCTCGCGCAGTTCGGCCAGCAACAGGCGTTCCAGCTCGATGGCCTCGATCAGGGCGTGCTGCGCGGTCTCGTTCTGGCCCGGGTGGCTGAGCGGATGCGGCCGCCGCGTCTCGGAGAATCGCCGCACCAGCGTGTTGGTGCTGGCATCCAGGAAGAGCGGCCGGATCTGCACGCCCTCGGCGCGCAGCTCGGCGATCAGCGGCACCAGCGCCGGCAGCGAGCGCGCGGCCCGTGCATCGACCGCGATCGCGACGCGCTCGACATAGCGCGGATGCTGCAGTTGCATGTAGCTGCGCAACAGCTCGGGCGGCAGGTTGTCGACGCAGAAGTAGCCGGCGTCTTCCAGCGCGTGCAGCGCGACGGACTTGCCCGACCCCGAGATGCCGGAGATCAGCACCAGTTCGCGCGGACCGCCGGGCCCGGGCGGGAGGGCCGGCAGCGTGCCGCCCAGGGTATCGGTCATGGTGTCGTCGGCGCTGCCGTTCATGCCTTGCTCCGGGGGCGGTGGGGCTTCGGGGCTGGGCCCTGCTGCAGCATGGCCTGCGCGTGGGCCAGGCTGGTGTCGGCCATGCGCTCGCCGCCCAGCATGCGGGCAATCTCGACCACCCGCGCCTCGCGCGAGGCCAGTTGCACCTGGCTGGCGGTGGCACCGTTGTGCGCCGACTTCGACACCACGAAATGGTGGTCGGCGCAGGCCGCCACCTGGGCCAGGTGGGTGACGGCCAGCACCTGGCGCGCGGCGCCGAGCTGCTTCATCAGCGCACCCACCGCGTCGCCGACGGCGCCGCCGATGCCGGCGTCGACCTCGTCGAAGATCAGCGTGCCGGCCCCGGCGCCGCCCTGTACGGTGGTGACGGCGATGGCCAGCGCGAGACGAGACAACTCGCCGCCGGAGGCCACCTTGGCCAGTGGCCGCGGCGTGCTGCCGGCATGGCCGGCGACGAGGAACTCGATCGACTCGAGCCCCTGCGCCTGCGCCTGGGCCAGCGGCTCGATGGCGATGTCGAAGCGGCCGCCGGCCATGCCCAGCGCCTGCATGGCCTGCGTCACGGCCGTGGCCAGCGGGGCGGCGGCACGGCGGCGGGCGGCGCCGATGCGGCTGGCCTCGTCGCGGTAGCGGCGGTCGGCGGTGGCCAGCGCCTGCTCGAGCGCGACGGTGTCGGTGGTCGCGTCCAGCGCCTTGAGTTCGTCGCGCCATTGCGCCTGCAGCGCAGGCAGGTCGGCCGGCGGCCGGCGGTGTCGGCGGGCCAGGCCCATCCAGGCCGACATGCGGGCGTCGAGTTCGGCCAGGCGGCGCGGGTCGAGATCGGCGTGGTCGAGGTAGCTGGCCAGCGAATGCGAGGCGTCGCGCAACTGCGCCACCGCGCCCTGCAAGGCTTCGATGATCGAGGCCAGGCGCTCGTCGTGCGAGGCCACGTCCTCCAGTTGGCCCAGGGCCTGGGCGCTGAGCCCTTCGGCGTTGGGTTCGGCATCGGCCACGGCATCGAGGGCCGAGCGCGCCGCGTCCATCAGCGCCTGGGCATGGGCCAGTCGACGGTGCTCGGCGTCGAGTTCGTCCCACTCGCCGGGGGCCGGCGCCAACTTGTCGAGCTCGGCCAGCTGCCATGCCAGGCGCTCGCGCTCGCGGTCGATCTCGTCGCGCCGCTCCTGAGCGCGTTCCAGCGCGTCGGCCGCCGCCTTGCGCTCGGCGAAGCAGGCGGCCAGCCGCGTGGTGTCGAGCCCGGCCTGGGCATCGAGCAGCGCGCGGGCGGCGGCCGGCCGGGTGAGGCTCTGCCAGGCGTGCTGGCCGTGGATGTCGACCAGGCGGTCGGCCGCCTCGCGGAGCTGGGCCACCGTGGCTGCGCTGCCGTTGATCCAGGCGCGGCTCTTGCCCTGGGCGTCGATCGTGCGGCGCAGCAGCAAGGCATCGTCCTGAGCGAAGCCGGCCTCGTCGAGCCAGCCGGCCATCGACGGCACGGCGTCGAACTCGACGCTGATCTCGGCGCGTGCCGCGCCTTCGCGCACCACCGACGCATCGCCCCGGCTGCCGAGGGCCAACTGCAGCGCATCGACCAGGATGGACTTGCCGGCGCCGGTTTCCCCGGTGAGCACCGAGAAGCCGGCGTGGAAGTCCAGCTCGAGCGCCGGCACGATGACGAAATCGCGCAGGGACAGTCGGCGCAGCACGGCTAGACCACTCCCTCGTACCAGCGCAGCTTGCGGCGCAGCGTGGCGTAGTAGCTCCAGCCCCGCGGGTGCAAAAAGCGCACCTTGTGCGCCGAGCGCCGCACGCGGATCTGATCGCCGTGCAGCAGGCTGGCCAGCCCCTGCATGTCGAAGTTGGCCGAGGCGTCGCGCCCGGCCACCACGGTGATGCGCACCTCGTCGGCGTCGGGCAGCACGATGGGCCGGTTGGACAGCGTGTGCGAGGCGATCGGCACCACCACCCAGCCGGCGATGCCCGGGTGCAGGATTGGGCCGCCGGCCGACAGCGAGTAGGCGGTGGAGCCGGTGGGCGAGGACACGATGAGGCCGTCCGAGCGCATGTTGGCGACGAACTCGTCGCCGATGTCGATGCGCAGCTCGACCATGCTGGCGGTGGCCCCGCGGCTGACGACCACGTCGTTCATCGACAGGCCCTCGAAGATGCACTGGTCGTCGCGCCAGACCTCGCTTTCGAGCATGGCGCGATAGTCTTCTTCGTAGTCGCCGGCGATCATCGGTGCCAGCGCCTCGCGGAACTGGCCGATCGGGATGTCGGTGATGAAGCCCAGGCGGCCCTGGTTGATGCCCACCAGCGGCACGTTGTGGCGCGCCAGCTCGCGGGCGATGCCCAGCATGGTGCCGTCGCCGCCCACCACCACCGCCAGGTCGCATTGCGCACCGATGCGGTCGGCCGTCAGCGCACCGAAGTCGGTGACGCCGGTGCTCAGCGCCGTCTGCTGCTCGAAGGACACCTCGAGGCCCTGGCGCACCAGGAAGTGCGCGATGTCCTCGAGCACCGACCGAATGCCCTCGGCCTGGTATTTGCCAACCAGCGCGGCATGTTGGAAGCGGCCAGTCATGCGAGGAATTACACCACAGCGCTCCTCGGGGCGCGGGCCTGCCCCAGGGTGTGTCCGTACAATGATTCACCCCATGGACGAACGCGCCCGCACCCTGCTGAAAACCCTGGTCGAGCGGTACATCGCCGACGGCCAGCCGGTGGGATCGCGCACCCTGTCGCGCGCGTCCGGGCTCGAGCTGTCGCCGGCCACCATCCGCAACGTGATGGCCGACCTCGAGGACATGGGTCTGATCGCCAGCCCGCACACCAGCGCCGGTCGCGTGCCCACGCCGCGCGGCTACCGGCTGTTCGTCGACACCATGCTCACCGCACGGTCTCTGGATCTCAACGAGGCGTCGGCAGAACTGGCTGGCGCCCGTGAGCAACTGCAGCCCGACCAGCCGCAGCGCGTCATCGCGCAGGCCGCGCACCTGCTGTCGAACCTGTCGCACTTCGTCGGGGTGATCACCGCGCCCAAGCGCGCCGACGTGTTCCACCACATCGAGTTCCTGCGCCTGGGCGAGCGCCGCGTGCTCGTCATCCTGGTCTCGCCGGACGGCGACGTGCAGAACCGCGTCATCTTCACCGCGCGAGACCACAACCAGTCCGAACTGCAGGAAGCCACCAACTACCTCAATGCCCACTATGCGGGCCTGAGCATCGAGGCCGTGCGGGAGCGGCTGAAGGTGGAGGTCGACGCCCTGCGCAGCGAGATCGCCGCGCTGATGCAAGCCGCCGTGCAGGCCGGCACCGATGCCTTGCAGGACCAGGGCGAGCAGGTCATCGTCTCGGGCGAGCGCAACCTGCTCGACGTGCAGGACTTCGGCAACGACATGGGGTCGCTGCGCAAGCTGTTCAACGTCTTCGAGCAGAAGACCGAGCTGATGCGCCTGCTCGACACGTCCAGCCGCGCCGAGGGCGTGCGCATCTTCATCGGCGGCGAGAGCCGCGTGGTGCCCTTCGAGGAACTCTCGGTGGTCACCGCCCCCTACGAGGTCGACGGCCGCGTCGTCGGCACCCTGGGCGTGATCGGCCCCACGCGCATGGCCTACGAGCGCATGATCCAGATCGTCGACATCACTTCGCGCCTGGTATCCAACGCGTTGTCGGCGCCGCGTTGACCCTGCCGGCGCAGGGCCCCACCTACAATCCTTTGGGGGTTCTCCCGGGCTGCATACCCCGGGCGCCTTTCGAAGGGCCGTTAGCTCAGTTGGTCAGAGCAGAGGACTCATAATCCTTTGGTCGTTGGTTCAAGTCCAACACGGCCTACCAGTCTTGCCAGTTCGCTACGCCCGTGTCGGCAGCAGGAAGTGCGACAGCGCCGGGATCAGCACCACCGCGCCCACCATGTTCCAGACGAACATGAAGGCCAGCAGGATGCCCATGTCGGCCTGGAACTTGATGGGCGACAGCGCCCAGGTGGCCACGCCGGCAGCCAGCGTCACGCCCACCAGCACCACCACCTTGCCGGTGAACTGCAACGCGACGCGGTAGGCCTGTGCCAGCGGCACGCCAACGCGCTGCTGCGCCAGTTGCACGCTCAGCAGGTACAGCGCGTAGTCCACGCCGATGCCCACGCCCAGTGCGATCACCGGCAGCGTGGCCACCTTCACGCCGATGCCCAGGGCCACCATCAGCGCCTCGCACAGCACCGAGGTGATGACCAGCGGCACCACCGCCACCACCACCGCGCGCCAGCTGCGGAAGGTGATGAAGCACAGCACGGTCACGGCCAGGTACACCAGCCCCAGCATCTGCACCCAGGCCTTGCGCACGACGATGTTGGTGGCGGCCTCGATGCCCGCGCTGCCGGCGGCCAGCAGGAACTGCCGGTCGGCCGTGCCGTGGTCGCGGGCGAAGGCGTCGGCCGCGGCCACGACCCGGTCCAGCGTCTCGGCGCGGTGGTCGCCCAGGTAGGCGATCACCGGCATCACCGAGCAGTCGGTGTTGAACAGATCCGGGTTGTTGACGCTCGCCTGTTGCGCACCGTAGTTCAGCACGTCCTGGTTGCGGGCGATGGTCAGCCACTTGGGGCTGCCCTCGTTGCTGCCGGCCGTGATCTGGCGCACCGCGTTGGTCAGGCTCAGCGTGGTCTGCACCCCGGGCACCTGCTGCAGTGTCCAGGCCAGGCGGTCGGCCTCGACCAGGGTCTCGTACTTCAGGCAGCCTTCCTTGGGCGTCTTGACGATCACCGCGAAGGTGTCGGACGACAGCGCGTAGTGCCCGGTCACATAGGCGTTGTCGCGGTTGTAGCGGCTGTCGGCCCGCAACTCGGGCGCGCCAGGGTCCAGGTCACCGATCTTCAGGTGCGTGCTGACCGCATAGCCGCCCGCCAGCAGCAGGGCCGAGGCGATGACGGTGACGGTGGCCCAGCGCGGCTCGACGAAGCGGGCCAGCAGCGTGAACAGCCGGTTGAAGCCACGGTCGCGCGTCTCGGGGCTCTCGGCTTGCAGCGTGCGTGCCGCGGCACCGGGGCTGACGCCCACGTAGCTCAGCAGCACCGGCAGCAGGATCAGGTTGGTGAAGATGAGCACCGCCACGCCCAGGCTGGCGGTGAGCGCCAGGTCCTGGATCACCGCGATGTCGATCACCATCAGCACCGCGAAGCCCACTGCGTCGGCCAGCAGCGCGGTCAGCCCGGCCAGGAACAGGCGGCGGAAGGTGTAGCGCGCGGCCACCAGCCGGTGCGCGCCGCGCGCGATGTCCTGCATGATGCCGTTCATCTTCTGGGCGCCATGGCTCACGCCGATGGCGAACACCAGGAAGGGCACCAGGATCGAGTACGGGTCGAGCTCGAAGCCGAAGGCCGCCACCAGGCCCAGCTGCCAGACCACGGCCACCAGCGAGCAGGCCATCACCAGCGCGGTGGACCGCACGCAGCGGGTATAGGCCCAGATGATGGCCGTGGCGATCAGCGCGGCCAGGCCGAAGTACAGCGCCACCTGCATCAACCCGTCCATCAGGTCGCCCACGAGCTTGGCGAAGCCGATGACGTGCAGCTTCGCCTGCCCGCCGGCCTCCACCTTGGTGCGGATCGCCTCCAGCGAGGCCGACAGCGCCCGCACGTCCAGCTTGGCGCCGGTGGTGGGGTCGGTGTCGAGCAACGGCACCACCAGCATGCTGGACTTGAAATCGGTGCCCACCAGGCTGCCGACGATGCCGGCGCGCGCGATGTTGGCGCGCAACCGCTCGGTGGTGGCCGGTGTGCCGTCGAAGTTGTCGGGCATCACCGGGCCGCCCTGAAAACCCTCCTCGGTGACCTCGGTCCAGCGCACGCCAGGTGCCCACAGCGACTTGACCCAGGCGCGGTCCACGCCGGGCGTCAGGAAGACCTCGTCGTGCACCTGCTTCAGCGTCTGCTGGTAGCGGGCGTCGAAGATGTCGCCGTTCGGGCTCTCGACGACGATGCGCAGCGCATTGCCCAGGCCGCGCAGTTCCGTCCTGTTCTCCAGGTAGGCCTGGATGTAAGGGTGGCTGCGCGGGATCATCTTCTCGAAGCTGGCCGACAGCGACAGTCTGGTGGCCGCCAGCACCGCCAGCAGCACCGTGACCAGCGCGCAGGCCAGCATCACCGCGCGGCGGTGGTTGAACACTGCGCGTTCCAGCAGCGAGCCGCTGTGGGTGTCGAACTGCTCCAGCGTGTCGGGCAGGGCGGGCAGGTCATCGAGCGTGGTGGCGTGCATGGCAGCTCTCTCAGGACAGGGGCAGCGTGTGCACGCCGCGCGGGCCGGCAATGGCCAGCGTGGCCGGGCCGGCGCTCACCACGGCGGCGGCGGGCAGGGCCTGCGGCAGCTTCAGCGGCTTGAAGCTGGCGCCGTCGTCGGTGCTGATCAGCACATGGCCCGACTGGCTGACGACGACGATGCGGCCGCGCGCGTCCAGCGTGCTGGCGGTCAGGCCCACCTGCACGCCGGTGGCCACGGCCTGCCAGCTGCGGCCGGCATCGGTGCTGCGCAGCAGGTTGCCGCGCAGGCCATGGGCCAGCACGGCGCGCTCATGGCCGACCAGGCCGAACAGCGTGCCCTGGTACGGCAGCGCCATCGCCGCGAAGCGTCCACCGGTGGCGTCCCATTTCATCGCCAGGCCTTGTTCGCCGGCGATGTAGACCTCACCGGCGATGTGCCGCACCGCATACAGGTGCAGGCCCTTCGGGTTTTCGGCCGCATGCAGCAATGGCTCCCAGGTCTGGCCACCATCGGCGGTGCGCAGCAGCAGGCCGAAGGCACCCACCAGCAGGCCGTTGCGGGCATCCTGGAAGTGCACGTCGAGCCAGGGGTTCTCGGCCCCCTGCGCGGCCAGGCGTTTGGCCTCGGACAACCACCGGGCATCGCCCAGGCGCTCGTAGAACGCCACCAGCACGGCACCCAGGCCGCGGCCGTCGAGCTGCCGCGTCCAGCGCCGGCCACCGTCGACGGACTTCAGCACCACGCCGTCGTGGCCCACGGCCCAGCCGATGTCCGTGGTGGGAAAGCTCACGGCGACCAGATCGCTGCTGACAGGCACCTCGGCGCCCAGCCACTGCTGCCCGCCATCGTCGCTGGTCAGCACGTGGCCGCGCTGGCCCACCGCCACCAGGCGCTGACCGGCCCGTGCCAGGCCGCTGAGCAGGCTGCGCTGCGCCAGCGGGCTTGGCCGCGCCGGCGTGTCCAGCACATCGCGGAAGGCGGGCGCGCGGGTGGCTGCTGGTGCGGCTGCGGGTGCGGCGGTCGGCGCGCTGGCCTGGGGCCGGGCGGGGCCGGTGAGCGGCAACACCGCGCCGGCCGCCAGCCCCTGGAGCAGGGTGCGGCGTTGCATCGTGACGTCTCCGGTTCAGTGCGATGGAGGCGTCACCTGACGCCGGCGCCGGCCAGCGCGTCGGCGGTCCACTCGCGGTCGGGCAGCGGCTTGGTGTGGCGCAGGCCGCCGGTCTCGGCGATGAACCCCGTCAGCGAATACTGGCGCGAGACCAGGTCGTAGTGGCCGAACATGTCGGTGTAGGGCGCGGGCAGGTCGTAGCTGGGCGCCATGTAGGCGAAGCCGGTGCGGTAGAGCTGGCCACGCGCGTCGTACGCGTCGCTGGCCACGGCCGCCCACGAGTCTTCGTCGAGGTAGAAGGTGCGCTTGCCGTAGACGTGGCGCTTGCCTTCGCGCAGCGTGGCTTCCACCACCCACACGCGGTGCAGCTCCCAGCGCACCAGGTCGGGATTCAGGTGGTTGGGCTTGAGCAGCTCGTCCTGCTTGGCCCCGTACACCGCGGCATAGGCGTTGTAGGGCACGAGCATCTCCTTCTTGCCCACCAGCTTGAAATCGAAGCGGTCCATCGAGCCGTTGAACAGGAAGATGTCGTCGAAGGTGTTGCCGCCGGCCGTGCCGGGGTTGGGCGTGTCGTGGCCCAGGTCGGGCGCCACCTTCACGCGGCGCTGGCCGGGCAGGTAGGTCCAGGCGCGACGGTCCTTGTTGCCGATGTCCAGCGGGTCGATGATCATCAGCGCCTCGCCGGCGCGGCGGGCCGGGCCGGTGTAGGTGAGCTTGATCTTCCAGTAGGTGTCGGCGCTGGTCTTGCTGTTGTCCCAGTACGGGTACTCCTGGTTGCTGAGGCCTTCGGTGGCCAACGTGACGCGGCCGCCGGCGTCCACTGTCAGGTTGCGGTACTTCGATTCGTAGGCCTGGCCGTTGAAGCGCACCAGGTGGTTCCACATGGCCTCGTAGCCGGTCTTCGGGATCGGGAACGGGAAGCCGGCGTGCGCGCCCTCGATCGAGCGGCCGTCGTTGCCGGTCCTGGCCTTCACCGCGTTCTTCGCCGTGTTGTCGGCCACCCACTTCGGGAAGGCCACGCTGCGGTGCGTGGGGTACACGTCGACGCGGAAGCTGGGGTACTTCTGCAGCAGGGCCTTGGTGCCCTCGGTCAGCTGGCCGGCGTGGGCGGCCATGGTCTTGCCGTCGATGGACAGGCGGGGCTTGTCGCCGGCAAAGGGGTTGGGGCGCATGCCGTCGCCGGGCTTGAACCCGGCCGGTGGCGTCGTCAGCCCGCCGGTGTAGGCCGGGATGCTGCCGTCCTTGTTGGCGGACTTGTCGGCGCCGACGGCGGTGAGCGTGGTGCCGAGGGCCTTGGCCTCGTCGGCACTGAGTGCGGCCGTCGCCGGCACGGAGACGGTGGCGGCCAGCAGGGCCGCGAGCAGCGAGATGCGGGGGGTCATGGCGGGCTCCTCAGAACGTGGTGCGGAAGGTCAGGCTGACGAAGCCCCGGTCCTTCAGGAAGGTGGTGAAGCCGTTCTGCGTCGTCACGGCGGTGCCGTTGTCGCGGTAGCGGCCGACGTAGTCGACGTACTTCAGGTCGAAGCGGTACTTCTGCTGCACGTCGGCGGACAGGCCCACCGTGTAGTTGCCCAGGCCCTCGTTGCCGCCGAACACGGTGGCCGCGTTGCCGGAGACGCCTACCGCGTAGGTCAGCGGCGCCGACAGGTCGACGCCTGGCAGCACCTGGAACCAGCTCGGCGTGAACGCGAAGGCGACGCCGACATAGTCCTTGGTCGTGCAGCCATCGAAGCGGTCCCAGTCGCGGGTGCGGGTGGTGCCGTTGGCCTTGCAGGGGGCGAAGCCCTCCGCGTTGAACAGGTTGGCGCCGCTGCGCACCTTGCTCCAGCGCGACCACTGCACTTCTGCGGCCCAGGTGGCGGCGTCGAACACCGGCGTCTTGGACACCGTGCCCAGCAGGTTCACCAGCGCATGCCAGGTGTCGCCGCGCGGGCCCTTGGTCTCGCCCTGAGTGGGCAGGCCGATGGCGACGCCCAGCACCTGGCTGCTCAGCGGTGTGTTGCGGCGCTGAGAGAGCTCGGCTCCGAGGCTGATGCCGCCGACGTTCTTGGCCAGGCTCAGGCCGACCAGCTCGACGTTGTCCGCGTAGATCAGGTTGTAGCGCGCCGGCCCGATGGGCGGCGCCTGTGTGACCAGCGTCTGCGGCATCTTGTCGGCGAACTTGCGGTAGTACAAGCCCAGCGTGCCGTCCAGCCAGGCCGGGCTCCAGCGGGCCGACAGGCCCCATTCGCCGCGCTGCTTCGGTTCGGACGCATCGCCGCGGGCGATGAAGCCCAGGCCGGGCACGAACTGGCGGTCGGGGCCGTTGAAGGCGAAGTCCACCGGACCCAGGTAGGTGCCGCCCTCGGGGTAGCGTGCCGATTCCCACTCCAGCATGGCCTGCGCGGCCACCGACAGCGTGTCGGTCAGCTGTGCCTGGGCCGACAACTGGTTCAGCGGTCGGAACAGTTCCTTGGCCTCGGTGCCGGGCGTGGCGAAACCCTTCTGCAGGTCGAGCGGGTTCTGCGCATAGGCCACGCTGTGCATGTGGCCGCCCAGCAGCAGCGACTCGCCCCAGTACACCGTGTGGCGGCCCAGCTTGGCGCTGACCGGCACGTCGCCCAGGTTGAAACCGGTGAAGACGAAGGCGTCCATCACCTCGCCGGTGCCGCCGCGGTACAGGCGCTTGATGGTGCTGCTGTACTGGTTGCCGATGTAGCTGGGGATGCCGGCCAGCGGCGGGTTCGGGTTGGCGCGGCTGCGGCTGCCGTAGGCGCCGTCGTACCAGGCGGTGGCGCTGACGCGCAGGCCATGGCGCTTCTGGTAGACGAGGTCGAACTCGCTGAGCAGGTCGACGCGCTTTGCCACCATGTCGCCACGGTCGAAGCTGTAGGTGCCTTCGTCCGAGATGGCCGAGTTGCCGATCTTCGGGTCACGGCCCTCGACGCGCGTGGCCAGGTTCAGGCGCAGGTTGTTGTCCCAGCGCAGCGCCAGATCCGGGTTGCCGGTGTCGATCTCGAACGCATGGCCCGCGCCGGCCGCCAGCAACAGCGCAGCGGCGACCGCCGTGGCGGCGCGCATGCAGGGCACCGGGGGGCGGCGCGCGGCGCCGCGAGAGGGGGAGTTGGATGGGGTCACGTGGTCTCCGCTGGGGGTGTGATCGACGGGCTGCGAATACGGTGGCGCAGCAGGTTCGGTGTGGGGA
>NZ_MWLO01000140.1 GCF_002198735.1 Ideonella sp. A 288 | reverse complement strand
GCGCGTCGTCACATCGGATGACGCGGCAGCGGCCTGGGCGGTGGCGCGGCGAAGGGCGGCACCGTGCAGCGCAGCGGCAGCGGCAAGGCCTCGCGCTCGATCGAGGACATCAAGCTGGTGTTCGACCGCCACAAGGGCGCGATCTACGCGCTGTACAACCGCGCGCTGCGCGACGAGCCGGGCCTGCAGGGCAAGGTGGTGCTGGAGCTGAGGATCGCGCCCTCGGGCGAGGTGGCCGACCTGCGCATCGTGGCCAGCGAGCTGCACGCGGCCGAGCTGGAGCGCAAGCTGCTGGCGCGCATCCGCCAGTTCGACTTCGGCGCCAAGGACGTGGAGACCATGGTCGTCAGCTGGCCGGTGGACTTCCTGCCGTCGTAGGCCGGCGCCACAGCAGCATGCGCCGCTGCCGCGTCATCCGATGTGACGACGCGCAACGCCGCAGCCTGCCGTCCTAGGGATTGGGTGGTGCAAGGGCCGTGGCTAACGTGTCGGCACCCCACAAGGAACGGAGCGCCCCATGAGCACGAAGGCCATGATCCATCTCGGTGACGATGCACCGGGCAACCTGAAGCGCGTGCGCGCCAGCGGCGCGTCGGTGCTGGCGCAGTACGGTGCGTCGGTGCTGGTGCGGGGCGATGCCGCGCAACTGAAGCAACTGGCCGACGGCGGCCTGCGGGTGCGCGAGCTGGCCGAGGCACCGCCGGTGGACATCGGCGGCTTCAGCGTCGACACCGCGGCGCCCGTGCTGCGCTCGGCCAGTGCCACCGCGGTGGTCGACGCGCAGGGGCAGAGCCGCCAGGTGGTGCGCGTCGCCGGCCCGATGCACCCCGACTGGAAGACCGCGCTCGAGCGCCTGGGCGTGCGGCTGCACCAGGCCTTGACCGAGGACAGCTACCTCGCGTCGATGGCCGGCGACCTGGTCGACGACGTGCAGGCGCTGGACTTCGTCGAGTCGGTGGTCGCCTACCAGCCGGCGCTGAAGGTCAATGCCGCGCTGCTGCAGCCCGGCGCGGTGACGGCGCTGGCGCCGTCGGCCGGCCTGACGCTCACGGCGCCGCCGGCGCCCGCCGCCGCCGCGCCGTGGCGCGCGCGGCGGCCCAGGCGGCGGGAGTGGGTGGCAACCTCGAACTGATCCTGTTCGACGCCGCCGAACTGCTGGCCGCGGCCGATGCGGTGCGCGCGTTGGGCGCCACGGTGGTCCGTGCCGGCGGCGACCGGCTGGTGGTGCAGGCCTCGCTCGACCTGCTGCCCGCGCTGGCGGCGCTGCCGATGGTGCGCGAGGTCAATCCGTTCGAGCCGCGGCAGTTGAACAACAACGTGGCCACCGGGCTGATGCGCGCCGATGTCGTGCAGACCGATTTCGGGCTCGACGGGGCCAACCAGATCGTCGCGGTCGCCGACACCGGCCTGGACACCGGCGTCAACGACGCGACGATGCTGGACGACTTCCAGGGCCGCATCGTCAACATCTTCGCGCTCGGCCGGCCGGGCAATGCCAGCGACCCCGACGGGCACGGCACGCACGTCGCCGGCTCGGTGCTGGGCAACGGCGCCAATTCCAACCAGCGCGTCCGCGGCACGGCGCCGGCGGCGCGGCTGGTGTTCCAGTCGATCATGGACAACGGCGGCAACCTGGGCGGCATCCCGGCCGATGTGGGCGTGGGCCTGTTCGACGTGGCGCGCGACCAGGGGGCGCGCATCCACACCAACTCGTGGGGCGCGCCGGTCAACGGCGCCTACAACGGCGATTCCAGCGACGCCGACGCCTTCACCTTCGCCAACCGCGAGTTCCTGGTCTGCTTCTCGGCCGGCAACGAAGGCGCCAAGGCGGCCAACAAGGTCGGCTCGCCAGGCACGGCCAAGAACGTGCTGACCATCGGCGCCAGCGAGAGCCTGCGCACGCTGCCGGCGTCGGTCAACTTCCCGGCCAGCCCGATGTTCCCGTCGGGGGCCACGCTGCCCAACGTGGCCGTGGCGGCAGACGACCAGAACGACGTGGCCTCGTTCAGCAGCATCGGCCCGGCGCAGAACAACCGCCGCAAGCCCGACGTGGTGGCGCCCGGCACCTGGATCCTGTCTGCCCGGTCGTCGGTGGCCGTCGACGACGTCGGGCCGGACGGCCTGCCCGGCACCGGCGACGAAGATGGCGTCGCCACCCACGCCGAGGCGGTGGGCCTGGGCATTCCCGGGCAGCCGATCTTCTTTGCCGGCGACGCCAATGCGCCGGCCATGCCGCCCGGGTCGGGCGCCGGGTCGGCCACGAACTACATGTTCCAAAGCGGCACCAGCATGGCCACGCCACTGACCGCGGGGGCCTGCGCGCTGCTGCGGCAGTACCTGGTCGAGCAGCGCGGCCACACGCCGTCGGGGGCGCTGATCAAGGCCATGATGATCAACGGCGCGGTGGACATGGGCGCCGGCGTGCCCAACAACTCGCAGGGCTGGGGCCGGGTCGACCTGCTCAACACCCTGTCGCCGGCGGCCACGCGGCGCACGCACTTCGACGACAGCCTGGCCACCGCGGTGGCCACCGGCGACATCCGCACCTACGACATCTTCGTCTCGTCGGCCGCCGCGCCGCTGGCCGTGACGCTGGTGTGGCGCGACCCGCCGGGCAACACCATCCAGAACCGGCTGCACCTGCGCGTGGTGCATGTGGCCACTGCCACCACGCTCACGTCCGACCCCATCGGCGACATCCGCAACAATGTGCAGAAGGTCATCGTCGCGGCGCCCGCCACCGGCCTGTGGCGCATCGAGGTGGAGGGCGTCAACGTCGTCACCGGCATCGCCGAGTTGCTGCCGGCGCTGCGGCAGGACTATGCGCTGGTGGTGTCCAACGCCACCGGCTTCTCGTGCAACCCGGCCGACGTGGTTCAGGTGATCGACCGCTCGGGCAGCATGGGCTACTCGGGCTACATGGAGCCGGCCAAGCAGCGCGCGCGCCAGTTCATCGACCTGCTGCAGATCAACGACAAGGCCGGCGTCGTCACCTTCAATCAGACGGCGGCCACGCCCTTCGGGCTGACCCTGGTCGACAACCAGTCGGTGAAGGATGCCGCGCATGCCGCCATCGACCCGGTCACGCCCAGCGGCAACACCGACCTGCGCGAGGGCCTGGAGCGCGGCGTCACCGCGCTGGGCCCCGACCTCGGCCGCCCGCGCGCGCTGATCTTCCTCAGCGACGGCAAGCACACCAGCGGGCCGCCGCTGATCGACAACCCCTTCCTCGATGGCATCGCCGCGGCCAACATCGCCGTGCACGCCATCGCCATCGGCCCCGACAGCGACCTGCCCACCCTCAACAACATCGCCAGCCGCACGGGCACCGGCGCCGTGCACTTCGTCGAATCGGCGGCCGACCTGCACAAGCTGCACGAGATCTACTACACCATCGTCGGCGGTGCCGGCTGCGGCGGCGTGGTGCACCTCAATTCCGTCAGCGTGGGCGCGGCCGGCCTGGCCGACAGCGCACCCATCGACGGCAGCACCCGCGAGGCGCACTTCGCGCTGTCGTGGCAGACGCCGGGGGCCGAGATCGAGCTGCAGCTCACCGAGCCGGGCGGCGCGGTGCTCACGCCCGCCACCACCCGCGCCTTCGTCTTCAAGGGCGCCACGCACACCTTCTACCGCGTCACCTGGCCGCGCGCTGGCACCTGGCGCATGTCGCTGAAGGTGCTGAAGAACCCGGGCAACCAGCCGCTGAAGGCCACGATCGCGGTGCTGGCCGATTCCGACTTCCACTGCAAGGCCCAGGTGCACCGCAAGTTCCTGTTCCAGAACCTGCTGCGCATCGAGCACGCCGTGCGCCTGGGCGACAAGCCGGTCGCGTCCGGCAAGGCCTTCGCCGACGTCACCTTCCCGACGCGCTCGATCGCCGACCTGCTGAAGCGCCATGCCGCCGCGCTGAAAAGCATCGAGGTGCCGCCCAAGCTGCTGGCCAAGGACAAGGCCGACCGGGCGCTGCTGCAACTGGGCACGCTGCTGGCCCGCCACGGCGCGGCGGGCAAGGACCTGTTCGCGCGGCAGACCGTGCGCGTGCCGCTGGTGGGCGACGGCGCGGGCGGCAGGCCGAAGGAGGGCCTGTTCAGCGGCAGCCTCGACCTCACCAAGGTGAAAGTGGCCGGGCCGCTGCAGGTGCGCGTGGGCTTCGAGCTGAAGCTGCCCAAGCTGGGCACGCACCGCTGCGTCGAGCTGCTGCCGGTGTACGTGCCGGCCAAGGGCGAGTGAGGCGGGCAGGGCGCTGGCGGTGGCCGGCGCCGGCCGCCGCCGCGTCAGTGCCCTGCAGGGCTCAGACTCTCAGCGCTCCACGGTCTTGTTCCAGCGCGTGTTCCACTCCGGCCGCAGCTGGTTGATGCTGTCCCAGTCGAGCGTGATCACGGTCTTCATGTAGCCCTTGAAGCGGTCCACCGTGGCCTGCGCGGCCGGCGTTCCGGGCTGCGTTTTCAGGTTCGACGGGATCTGGTTGCCGAACTCCAGCGCCGCGGCCTGCGCCTGCGGCGTCAACAGGAACTCGGCCAGCTTCTGCGCCAGCGCCGGGTTGTCGTTGTTGGCGGTCACGCACTCGGCCACCATCAGTAGCACCGAGCCTTCCTTCGGCTGCGCGTATTCCATCGGCACGCCGCGGGCCTTCTGCGTGGCCACGCCAGTGGGCGTGAGCGGGAAGATCGCGGCCTCGCCGTTCTGCACCATCTCGCTCAGTTTGGCCGAGCTGGGGATGTACTCCAGCACGTTGGGGCCGATGGTGCTGCCCCACTTGGCGAAGCCGGGGTCGACGTTCTTCTCGGTGCCGCCCTGCGTGCGGTTGAACATCAGGAAGCCGTGCAGCCCGAAGCTGCTGGACGGCATCGACTGGAACACCACCTTGCCCTTGAACTTGGGGTCGGCGAAGTCGAGCCACGAGGTGGGTGCGGCCCACTTCTTCTCGTCGAACAGCTTCTTGTTGTAGCCGATGCCGGTCATGCCCACGTTCACGCCCGCGGCCATACCGCCGGGCATGCGGGCCGAGGGGTACAGGTCCTGCAGCACGGGCGAATCGGCCATCTTCTGGCACAGGCCCATCTTCATCGCGCGGATCATCACGCCGTCGTCCAGGAACATCACGTGCACCGGCGGCTTCTCCTTGCTGGCCTGCACCTTGGCCAGGATGTCGGACGAGGTGCCGGGCACCACCACCACCTTGGCGTTGTGGATCTTCTCGAAGGCCGGGAACACGTACTTGGTGTACGAGCGCTCCATGTCGCCGCCGTTCATGCCGATATAGATCGTCTTGGGCGCCTGGGCCGAAGCCGCCGTGGCCAGCGCCAGCGCCGACAGGGTGAACAGCAGGGCCGGGGTTCGATGGTGTGACATGGTCGCGTCCTTTCAGTGGGAGGAAATGGGATCGTGGTGCGGCGCGGGCGCCGCGTTGGGCGTGAGGTGCGGCGTGAGGTGTGGCGTGAAACGGTCGATCGAGAAGGCCTGCAGCGGCACGTCGGAGCGGCCATGGTGCACCCATTGCGCCAGCGCCTCACCCACCGCCGGGCCGGTCTGGAAGCCGGCGCCGCAAAAACCGAAGGCGTGCAACAGCTGCGGCTGCCGGGTGCCGGGGCCGATGACGGGCTGGTGGTCGGGCAGCGAGCCTTCCACGCCGCTCCAGAAGCGCAGCACCTGCGCATGCGCCAGCGGCGGGAACAGCTCGGCCATGCGCTGGCACAGCTCGCCGATGGCCTGCGCCCGCGGCTTGGCGTGCAGCGGCGTGCCGGGCGCGCCGCGGCTGCCGCCCATCACGCAGTTGCCGCGCGCCGTCTGCCGGCCGTAGATGCCGCCGCCCTCGACGCCGATGTTGATGTCCATGAAGCGCGGCATCGGTTCGGTGACCGCCATGCCTGGGTGGATGGATTCCATCGGCGCGTCGTCGCCGAAGGCCCGCGCCACCGTCAGCGCCCAGGCGCCAGCGCAGTTCAGCAGGCGCGGCGCGCGCACGTGCAGGCCGCGGCCGTTGCCGAGCACGAAGCCCTGGCCGTCGTGGCCCAGCTCGGTGACCTCGCAGTGCTCGATCACCGTGGCCCCGGCGGCCCGCGCGGCGCGGGCGAAGGCCGGGCTCACCAGGCGCGGGTTGGCATGGCCGTCGCCGGGGCACCACGAGCCGCCCATCGCCGTGCGGCCCAGCCAGGGGTAGCGCTGGCGGAAGGCGGCGCCGGTGATCAGCTGCAGGTCGAGCCCCTGGCCGTCGACGCGCCGCGCGTAGTCTTCCAGCCGAGCCAGGTCGTCGTCGGTGCGCGCCAGCTTCAGGTGGCCCGAGCGCACGTACTCGCCGTCGATGCCGATCAGCTCGGGCAGTTGCTGCCACAGCTGCCGCGAGCGCAGCGCCAGCGGCAGTTGCGACAGGGCGCGGCCCTGCACGCGCACGCCGCCGTAGTTGACGCCGCTGGCCGCCGCCCCGCACAGCCCGCGCTCGAGCAGCACCACCCGCAAGCCGAAGCGGCGCAGGAACAGCGCCGCCGAGCTGCCGACGATGCCGCCGCCGACGATGGCCACGTCGGTATCGAGGCGCTCAGTCATCGCGTTCGTCCGACGGCACGGGGGCCACGGCCGCTGCGGCCGCGCCGAGCACGGCCACCGGCACCGGCTTGACCGGCGGCTGGCTGCGCAGGCGCCCCACCTCGGCCAGGGGGCGTCCTGCCGCGTGGGCCAGCAGCCGCGCCGCGGCCGGCGCGCACATGCGGCCCTGGCAGCGGCCCATGCCGATGCGCGTGAGCGCCTTCAGGCGGTTGAGCTCGTCGGTGCCGGTGTCGTGCACGCAGGCGCGCAGCGTGCCGGCGGTGACTTCTTCGCAGCGGCAGACGATCAGATCGTCGGGCGCTTGCGCGGCCCAGTCGGCGGGCAGCGGGCACAGCGCCTCCAGGCCCTGGCGGAAGCGCCGGTGCATGGCCATCGCGGCCGCGTCGTCGCGGGCGGGCGCGGGCCGCCCCAGGTCTTGCAGCAGCGCGCGTGCGGCCCGCGCGCCGCTCAGCTCGGCCGCGTCGGCGCCCAGGATGGCGGCGCCGTCACCGGCCAGGTAGACGCCCGGCACGCTGCTGCGGCCCTGCGCATCCTGCCGCGGCAGCCAGGCCTGGTCGATGGCGCTGAACTCGAAGGCGCAGCCGGCCAGGTCGGCCAATTGGGTTTCGCTGCGCAGGCCGTGGCCGAAGGCGATGGCGTCGCAGGCGGTGACGTGCCGGCGCGGGCCGATCCGCCAGTGCATGTGCTGCACGCAGCCGTTGCCCTCGGCGCGCACCAACTGCGCGCCCTGGTGCACCGGCACACCGGCCAGCCGCAGCTGGGCCAGGAAGTAGGCGCCCTTGGCGGCCACCTCGGGGCGGGCCAGCAGGTCGGGCAGGGCGCGCACGCGGCTGCCGGGCGGGGCGACATCCAGCACCGCCTGCACCGTGCCGCCGGCGTGCGCGTATTGCCAGGCCACCAGGTACAACAGCGGGCCGGTGCCGGCGAACACCACGCGCGGGCCCACCAGGCTGGCCTGCGCCTTCAGCGCCACCTGCGCCGCGCCCAGCGTGAACACGCCCGGCAGCGTCCAGCCTGGAAAGGGCAGCACGCGGTCGGTGGCGCCGGTGGCCAGGATCAGCGCGTCCACGGCCAGTGAGTCAGCGCGGTCGCCGCACAGCAGGTGCAGCGTGCGGCCCTCGATCTGCCACACCAGGGTGTCGGGGCGGTGGTCGACCTGCGGCGCGAGTTGCGCAAACCGATGGAACAGCGCGGTGGCCTTGCCGGCCTCGAAGCCGTACAACGCGCGCACCGGCCGCTGCAAGGCCGGCGGCGGCTGGCGGTAGATCTGCCCGCCGACGCGCGGCGATTCGTCGATCAGCACCGGCCGCAGCCCGGCGCCCACCAGTTGCTCGGCCGCGCGGAGGCCGGCCGGGCCGGCGCCGACGATGGCCACGGTGCTCATGGCAAGCGCCTCGTCAGCAGGCGCATGCCGGCCTGCAGCGGCGTGCTGCAGGCGCGCAGGCGCGGGCCGTCGGCGCTGTCCATCCAGCAGTCCTGGCAGGCCCCCATCAGGCAGAAGCCGGCGCGCGGGCTGGCGCTGAACTCGGTCTCTCGCAGGCGCTGGCCCTGGGCCAGCACGGCGGTCAGCACGGTGTCGCCGTCGAAGCCGGTGCAGGGCATGCCGTCGAGTTCGAAGTCGACGCGGGTGCGCGGCAGCGCCGCCAGGCGGGTGAGCAGCGGCTTGGTCATGCCTGCACCCTTGCGCTTCGCGCTGTCCCGCCGGACGGGAGCGAGCACGTCTTCGGACGGCCGGGCGACGTGCTCATTGTTGGCCCACCAACACCTTATCCAGCCCGTAGAGCCGGTCCAGCAGCACCATCACCGCGGCGGTCAGGCCGACGATCAGTGCCGACACCGCGGCCATCATCGGGTCGATCGACTCGGTGGCCAGCATGTACATGCGCACCGGCAGCGTCACCGTCTGCGGCGAGGTGATGAAGATCGACATGGTCACCTCGTCGAAGCTGTTGATGAAGGCCAGCATCCAGCCGCCGGTGATGCCCGGCAGCATCAGCGGCAGCGTGATGCGGCGGAACACCGTGGCGCGGTCGGCGCCCAGCGACTGCGCGGCCTGCTCGATGCTGCGGTCGCTGCCGGCCAGCGCCGACACCATCAGCCGCAGCGCATAGGGCGTGACGATGACCACGTGCGCCAGCGTCAGCCACAGGCTGGAGCCGCGCACGTCGAGCAGGGCAAACAGCCGCAGCATGGCCACGCCCAGCACCAGGTGCGGCACGATCAGCGGGCTCATCAGCAGGCCGTTCAGCGCCTGCCGGCCGGGAAAATCGTGCCGCGCGATGGCCAGCCCGGCGGGAATGGCCAGCGCCACCGACAGCGTGGCGGCCACGGCGGCCACGGCCAGGCTGTTCCAGAACGACTGCACCAGGTCGCTGTGCTCGAACACCGCGCGGAACCAACGCAGCGAATACGCCCCCCAGGGCACCTGCAGCGTGTCGCTGGGTGTGAAGGCCACCAGGCACACCACCACCAGCGGCGCCAGCATGAAGGCCACCACCAGGGCGTTGAACAGCATCGCGAAGGGGCCGTTCTTCATATCGGCCGGCGCCGGGCCGCCCCAAGCGGGCCGACGCCCCCTCGGGGGGCAGCGAACAGAGTGAGCGTGGGGGCTCTCATATCGGCCAGCGCCGGGCCGCCCCAAGCGGGCCGACGCCCCCTCGGGGGGCAGCGAACAGAGTGAGCGTGGGGGCTCTCATGCACCCATCCGCTTGCGATAGCGGCCTTCGAGGAGGGCCTGGGTGCCCAGCATCACCGCCAGGTTCACCATCAGCAGCGCCAGCGCGATGGCCGCGCCCAGCGGCCAGTTCAGCTCGTGCAGGTACTCGTCGTAGATGAGCGTGGCCACCATCTTCAACCGGCGCCCGCCCAGCAGGCCGGGGATGGCCAGCGCGCTGGCGCTGAGCGCGAACACGATCAGCCCGCCCGAAAGCAGCCCCGGCGTCACCTGCGGCAGCACCACGCGGCGCCACACGGTGAAGCGCGACGCGCCCAGCGACAGCGCGGCGTTCTCCACCTGCGGGTCGAGCTTCTGCAGCGAGGTCCACACCGGGATCACCATGAAGGGCAGCATCACGTGCACCAGCGCCACCACCACCGCGATGGGCGTGTACAGCATGCGCTGGCGGCCGATGCCCACCCACTCGAAGAACTGGTTGACGAAGCCGGCCGGCCCCAGCACCAGGCTCCAGCCGAAGGCCCGCACCACCACCGACACCAGCAGCGGCGCCAGGATGACCAGCAGGAACACCGACCGCCAGGGCGCGCGCATGCGACTCAGGATGTAGGCCTCGGGCGCGCCCAGGGCCACGCAGATCAGCGTGGTCAGCAGCGCCACCCAGCCGGTGCGGCCGAACACCTCCCAGTAGTAGCTGTCGCCCAGCACGGTGGCGTAGGCGGCCAGCGTGAAGCCGCCCTGCACGCCCGTCTCGTGGCTGAAGCGCTGGAACGACAGCAGCAGCGTCAGCCCCAGCGGCAGCAGCACCATCAGGCCGAACAGGGCCAGCGCCGGCGCGCTCAGCACATAGGGCGTGGCCCGCGTGCTGCTCACGGAGCGCTCGCTTCGGGGGGTAGCACGCGAGCCACGTCGTCCGACCAGCCCAGGCCCAGCTCGGCCTGCTCGGGCCAGGGCTCGCGGCCGTCGTTGGCGGTGGCCACCTCCAGGTCGCCCAACGCGCAATGCACGCGGTACAGCCACTGGCTGCCCAGGAAGAAGCGCTCGGTCACGCGGGCCGGCAGCCGGCCGGCCCCGGCCGGCAACAGCACCAGCTTCTCGGGCCGCAGGCACAGCGTGAGCTCGCTGCCGTCGGCCGCGGCGGCGGGGCCCAGCGGCAGCTGCAGCCCGGTGGAGAGCTCGACCATGCGGCCGCGCACGCGCCCGCGCAGCAGGTTGGTCTTGCCGACGAAGCTGGAGATGAAGCGGCTCTGCGGGTGCTCGTACAGCCGGTGCGGCGCGTCGATCTGCTGAACGCGGCCGGCGTGCATCACCACCACGCGGTCGCTGATCGACAGCGCCTCGGCCTGGTCGTGCGTGACCATCAGCGTGGTCGTGCCCAGCTTGCGCTGGATGCGGCGCAATTCGAATTGCATGGCCTCGCGCAACTGCGCGTCGAGGTTGGACAGCGGTTCGTCGAGCAGCAGCACCGGCGGCTCGATCACCAGCGCGCGGGCCACTGCCACGCGCTGGCGCTGGCCGCCCGACAGTTCGCGCGGGTAGCGCTGCGCCAGGTCGGGCAGGTGCACCAGGTCGAGCATGCGGGCCACGCGCTGGTCGCGCTCGGCGCGGGGCAGGCCGCGCATCTCCAGGCCGAAGGCCACGTTCTGTGCCACCGTCATGTGCGGGAACAGCGCATAGCTCTGGAACACGATGCCCAGCCCGCGTTTTTCGGGCGGCACCTGGGTGATGTCGCGGCCATTGAGCACGATGCGCCCGCGCGTGGGCAGCACGAAGCCGGCCAGCGCCTGCAGCGTGGTGGTCTTGCCGCAGCCCGACGGCCCCAGCAGGCTGATCAGTTCGCCCTGCTCGACCGACAGGTGGAAGTCCACCAGCGCGTGCACGTCGCCGTAGGACTTGGACAGGCCGTCGATCACGAGAAAGGGCATGGCAGGGGGCCTCGCGTTGGGCGCAGTGTGGGCATGCAGCGGGCCGCGCGTCAAGGATGGAAACCCAATCGGCGGAATGAAAGTCCGTAGCGACCCACATGTCGGAATCCTGTGGGTAATATCGGTTCATTCCATTTCGCGGAACAAGATCATGCCCAGCGCCGAAGCCTCGGTGTCCAGCCTGCACCGGGCGGTGACGATCCTGAAAGCCCTGGCCGCCAGCGCCGACGACGGCGGCCAGCGCGTCATCGACCTGGCCAAGGCCGTGGGCTTTACCCAGGCCACCACGCACCGCCTGCTGCAGCAACTGGTGGACGAGGGCCTGGTCGAACAGGACGCACAGACGAAGCGTTATGCGCTGAGCCTGGTGCTCTTCTCGCTGGCCGCCCGCGCCGGCGACACCGGCGGCCTGCGCGAACGCTGCCGGCCGGCGCTGCTGCGCCTGGGTGCGTCGCTGGGCGACAGCGTGTTCCTGCTGGTGCGCGCCGGCTTCGACGCGATGTGCCTGGACCGCTGGGAGGGCCCGTTTCCCATCCGCAGCTTCACCGGCGACATCGGCGGGCGTGTGCCGCTGGGCGTGGGGCAGGGCGCGATGGCCATCCTGGCCCACCTGCCCGAAGGCGAGCGCGACGAGGTGATGCGCCACAACGTGCCACGCATCCGCCACCTGGGCGCGCTGGACGAGGTGTACCTGCGCACCGAGGTCGCCCGCGTGCAGCGCCAGGGCTATGCCAACACCAACTCGGGCCTGATCGACGGCATGGCCGGCGTGGCGGTGCCGGTATTCGACGCCAACGGCCGCGTGGCCGCGGCGCTGAGCGTGGGCACCCTGACCGCCCGGCTGGAAGGCGAGCGCCTGCCGGTGGTGGTGGACCTGCTGCAGCGCGAGGCGCGCGCGCTGGCGGCGCAGATCAACCCGTTCGACCGCACGCTGCGAAGGCCGGCGGAGGGGTTGGGGGTGGGGAGGTGAGCGAGGTGGTTGCGCCGTGTGGCGTCACAGCGGCTGACCGTGATGGTCGATGGCTCGATGCACCGCTGGACCAACCAGGGCCGCTTGCCGACGGCTTCGGTGCTGTGCTCGCAGATGCTGGTGCCGTTCGACATGCCGCCCGGCCGTGAGCAGAAGCACTGCCTGCGGCAGGAGCAGAGATCTTTCGGATACTTGGAAACGCTTGAGTCCGCCGTGGCTGTTCCTGATGCCCGCGTGCAATCCCCCGGGTGTCTGGCAGGCAAAAGAAGCGACCATCGAAGTGAGATCTTGAATGACGCCCATGCGGCAGGCACCTTCGTCTGCAGTGGTGCAGATCGTTGCCTCCCATGCCGGGCAATCTGCGCGATGTGCGAGCCGCTTCCATTCAGCGCGGTGGTTCAGGCAACAATCCGGCCTTGACCTCCGCAAGCCGCAGCCGATCGAGCCCTGCGGCCTGTCGTCGGTGACCAAGGACCATGGTGATGACACCCGAGCCTCCCCTGCACGCCGAGCAGCGCCGCCTCGAGGCGCTGGCCAGTCTGAATGTGCTCGACAGCCTGCCAGAGCCGGTGTTCGATGCGATCACTGCCACGGCGGCACAAGCCTGCGGCATGCCGATTGCGCTGGTGTCGCTCGTGGACATCGACCGCCAATGGTTCAAATCGAACGTCGGATTGCCTGGCGTGGAGCAGACGCCCCGCAATGTGGCGTTCTGCGACCATGCCATCCGCCAGGAAGAGCTCCTCGAGATCGCCGACGCCCGCGTCGATGGTCGATTTGCGAGCAACCCGCTGGTGACCGGGGATCCGCTGATCCGCTTCTACGCCGGCGCCCCCATCGTGCTGCAGGGCGGTGAGCGCGTCGGCACCGTCTGTGTGATCGATCGGCAGCCCCGACAGCTGACGGAGGCGCAGCGTGCCATGCTCCTCGGTCTGGCCCGGGTGGCCAGTGTGGCTCTGGTCGACCGTCAGCGGCAGGTGGCGATGCACCGGGAACTGGCCCTGAGCGCGGCGCGCTACCGCGCGATCGTCGAGGATCAGACTGAATTCATCGCGTTGACCCGGCCCGACGGCACATTGGTGTTCGTCAACGGCGCGTACGCCAGGCACGTCGGGCTCGATAGCGCCCAGATGATCGGCCGCCCACTCTTCGAGTTCGTCGACCCTGCAGATCACGACACGGTTCGGGAGCACGTGAAGTCCGTGGCCGCCGCGGGGACGTCCTTGTCGGCCAGCCATCGATCGAGATCGGCCAGCGGCGACGTCCGCTGGGTGGCCTGGACCAGCCGGGCCTTGACGGAGGATGCGGACCGGGCCGTGCTCATCCATTCCGTCGGGCGGGACATCACCGAGCAGCGCTCGACCGACATCGAACTCCGCGCAGCGCTGCGCGAGAAGGAAGTCCTGCTCAAGGAGGTCTACCACCGCGTCAAGAACAACCTCCAACTGGTGCAGAGCTTGCTCAGCCTGCAGGTTCGCAGCTCGAAAGACGATTCCGTCCGGCTGGCGCTTGCCGAGAGTGCCCGACGGATACGGGCCATGGCGCTGGTTCACGAGAAGCTGTACCAGTCGGGGAATCTCACGGAAGTGTCGCTCGACGACTACGCGCGTGACCTGCTTCGACAGATCGATGAATCTGCCGGCGCCAGCGCACGCGGCATCCGCCTCGTCGCCGCCATCGAGGACAGGCCCTGCCGCCTGGACAGTGCCATCCCGTTCAGCCTGCTGGTCACGGAACTCGTGTTCAACGCGTTGGAGCATGGCTTCGACGATCAGCAAGGGGGCGAGATCCGGGTCGCGCTCAGCACGCGTGGCCAGACACCATGGTTGATCGTCTCGGACAACGGTGTCGGGTTGCGGCAGGGTTTCGACCTGGGCACCGCTGCGAGCATGGGGCTACAACTGGCGAGCGCACTGTCCATTCAACTTGGGGGTACGCTGCAGGCTCACAGCGATGGTGGAGCGGTGTTCAGTACCGCGCTGCCACGGCTCTGACCATCAGCCACGGTCAGAAGGCCAGATGGGCTCGCGACGACGAGGCCACGTGGAAACGACTCACCGTCGACGCCAATCGGTACCAGGTCGGAGCGGGTGGCCGCGACGCGAAGCACCGACCCTGGATTCGCCCTCCTATCATTGGCCGGATGAAGACAACACGTGGCCAGCGCTCGCTCCAGCGCCTGTTGACGATTCCCTTTGTCGGCCTGGTGATTGGGCTGGCCATGACACTCGGCGCGTTGTCGTATTCGGCCGGCAGCAGTGCCGTCGACACCTTGTCTGCCCGCCTCCTGGAAGAGACCGTGCAACGCATTGGCCAGGCGATCGAACGCCACGTGGTGGGTTCGGGCGCCGTGCTGGAGGCCGCGTTCCCGAACGGGGTACCGGCGGCAAGCGATCTGCGCCAGGAGGTGGGTCCGTTGCGCACGCGGTTCTGGATCGCCACCTCGCTTCATCGCGATCCAAACAACTATGTCTACTATGGCAATCGCAGTGGCCAGTTCATGGGCTTGTGGAGGCACTCCGCCGATGAGGCAGAACTGCGCCTGAAGTTCGAGGCCGACGCGCCGCGCTCGATCCAGCACTTCAAGGGAATTGCGGGCGAATTGCAGCCACCGCTGCGCGAAGCCCGCGTGTTCGACCCGCGCCACAGGCCCTGGTACCTGGCCGGCGTGAACAGCGACCTACAGACCTGGACCTCGATCTACGTCGATTTCCGAACGCTGGAACTGGTGGCGACCCGGGCCCGACGGGTCATGGGCCCGACGGGGGTGATCGAGGGCGTCGTTGCCACCGACGTTTCCTTGCTCGCACTCGACAACTTCGTTCGCCGATTGAAGGTCTCTGCGAACGGGATTGCGTTCATCGTCGAACCGAACGGGCAACTGATCGCTGCGTCGAATGCGCCGAACCTTCGGCGCAAGGCCGACGGATCCGCCGACCGCGTCGCCGCGCTCGGCTCCGGTGAGCCCCTGCTGGAGGCGACCTATCTCAAGCTGCGCGATCGCCTGTCTGACTCGTCATTGGCCAAACCGGGGTCATTGAGCTTCACCGGACCCGATGGCAGGACGATCGAAACCGGCTATGCGCGCGTGGTCGACAGCGCAGGACTCGATTGGTCCGTCGTGGTAGCACTGCCACGCGATGATTTCATGGCGGGGGTGAGCGCCAACGTGACGCGGACGGCGTTGTCCGGCGCCATTGCCGCGCTGGCGGTCGCGGTGATCGGCCTGTGGATCGTGCGCTGGGTCACGGACGACGTGCGGCGCCTGTCCGACGCCACGCAGCGAATCGGCGACGGCGATCTGGACACCCCCATGGGCGCACAGCGCACCAAGGAACTGGGCATGCTGGCCGACAGCTTTCAACGGATGCAGATCAAGCTTCGCACCGATCGCCTCACCGGCCTGGCCAACCGCGAAGGCGTGATGCAGCGACTGACCGAGCGCACCCATCACAGCCGGCGCGTGGCCGACGAACGCGCGCTCGCTGTGCTGTTCGTCGACCTGGATCGCTTCAAGAGCATCAACGATTCGTTCGGCCACGAGGCAGGCGACAGGGTCTTGTCGATGCTCGGGCTTCGGTTGCGTCAAGGCGTCCGCGACACCGATCTGGTCGCGCGCTGGGCTGGGGACGAGTTCGTCGTGCTGCTGGACGGCATCGATTCGGTCGACGGCGCCGAACAGATTCGCACCCAACTCGAGCACCGCCTGCGAGAACCGCTGGACATCGCTCCTGCACACCTGATGGTGGTTGTCGGCGGCACCATCGGTCTGGCCATCTACCCTCGCGACGGCGCCGACGCGGACGCATTGATCGAGGCCGCCGACCGCGACATGTATGCTCGCAAGCCAACTGCCTCGGCACCACAGGGCTAGGCAGGCCGCAATTGCACAGTCACTGTCGTTCCTGTCCGCGAGGTGCTGTGGACCTTCAGCGTTCCGCCCATCTCGACGACCAGGCTGCGAGCGATCACCAATCCCAACCCCGTGCCGGGGATCGCCGTGCGCTCGGCGCCCAGCCGATCGAACGGATGGAACAGTCGATCCAGTTGCTCCGGCGTCATGCCGATGCCGCCATCCTCGATCGTCAGCGCCACGGCCTCGTCCTCTCCACGTGCGGCCCGGATCCGCACCGTGCCACCCTGGCGGTTGTACTTGATGGCGTTTGAGCCGAGGTTCAGCAGCACCTGCCGCAGGCGCTGAGCGTCGGCAAGGACCCGCAGGCTGTCGGCAATCTCGGCATCGAGGAGGATCCCATGCGCTGCGGCCTGGCCCTGGATCAGGCGGAGCGCGTCGGCGACGACTGGTGCCAGCGCCACTGGCGAGTTCTCGATCCTGAGGGTGCCCTGCGCGGCTCGATTCAGGTCCAGCAGGTCGGTCACGAGCGCCAACAGGTGCTCACCGGCGGCATGGATGTGCTGAGCGTACTTTCCGATCCGCTCCGGATCGGGGGTCAGCTGCTGCAATTGCAGCAGCTGGGCGAATCCCATCACCGCGTTCAGCGGCGTGCGCATTTCGTGGCTGACCCTCGACAGGAACTCGGTCTTCGACGCATTCGCCAGCTCGCTGGCCTTGCGCTGCATCCGCTCGTCGGCCAGCATGGCCAGGTGTTCCGCTGCCCTCTTCTGTTCGGTCAGATCGTGGACTTGGTACAGGTGGCAGGCTGCCTGCCCACCATCGCGCAGCAGCGACACGCTGACCAAGGTCCAGACAGGCTCGCCCGATGGCCGCACGTACCGCTTCTCGAACTGCACGACACCGACGTCCAAGCGCATCAGGTCGCGCAGTCTGTGCATCTCATGGTCTCGATCGGCCTCGGCGGTCAGCTCGGTCTGCGTGAACGCGCACAGTTCATCGCGGGTCATGCCGAGCAGTTGGCACAACGCATCGTTGACCTGGATGAACTCGCCAGCGTACGACACGAGCGCCATGCCCAGGGGCGCGTGGTCGAAGGCACTGCGGAAACGGGCCTCGCTCGCGCGCAACAAGGCTTCGTGCGCAAGGCGCTGCGCGGCGTCGCGAAGCACCAGGACGGCCCCGAGCCTTCGGCCGCTGTCGTCGTCCACCGGACCGGCGGTCTCATCGACGACGCGCGTGGCGCCATCCCGTGACACGATGGGTATGCCGTGCGCCACCGGCATCGGCCGCCCCGACCGCAACACGGCCGACACCAGACCCGAACCGCGGTCTGTCCCGGACGATTCGGCGTCTGATCCCGCGGTGCACACAACCTCGCCCACGTCGCGCTCCACTGCCTCGTCCAGCGACCATCCGGTCAGCGCCTCGGCGGTGGGGTTGAGGAAGCGGACCCTGGCCTCGAGATCGGTGACGATCACCCCGTCGGTCACGCACCGCAAGGTGTGGGCGAACCACCGATCGGCCTCCCGGAGTTGCCGCTCCATCCGCGCCTTGGTCAGCGCCACCTCGATGCCGGCCCGCAGTTCCTTGACCTGGTACGGCTTGGTCAGGTAACCGTAGGGTGCCGTGTGCGCGGCGCGTTGAACGGTGTCGTTGTCACTGTGCGAGGTCAGGAAGATCAGCGGTATGTCGTGCCGTTTGCGGATGCAATGCGCCGCCTCGATGCCATCCACCTTGCCCTGAAGACGCACGTCCATCAGGATCAGTTGCGGCACCAGTGTGTCCACGGCAGCGATCGCCTCCTCGCCGCTGGCAGCCACGCCCACGACGTCATAGCCGAGGTCCTGCAACTGCAAGCGCAGGTCGAGCGCAACGATCGCCTCGTCTTCCACGATCAGGATCGAGGGTCTTTTCATTCGCCAGCACTCCCAGGTGAACCAGTCTTTATCTCTGCAGCATCACGGCCGCACGATGACATGAGGCGATCCATGGCGTCATGCGCACCGTCAACGCCGTGGGCGCTGCCCCGCGGTGGCTGCCGGCGCGACGCGTGACCCGGATCGAGCCTGTCCGCGCGTGCGGGAAACCAGGCGTGAGGATGTTGCCCTCGAGTGCGGTCACGGGCCGTCCGAAGGACACGTAGAGACCACGCGTGGCGCTTCGATCCGCGCAATGTCCGTCACCAAGCGCCGTCCGATGCCGACAAGGGGCGGTGGTATCGCCCACTTGGGGTCATTGCGGCGTGGTGGCAGAGGCAACGACCTCAGGCAGGCCCAGCAATGCGGCCTTCAGGCGTGGATCCAGCGCCAACGGCCCCAACCAGATGCGCATGACCACCGTGAAGAACTCGGCGTCCTGAACCGCCTTGCCGATCGCCTTGCCATTGATGAGCAGCCGGGTTCCATCGCCGGGGACGTATTCGAAGCCGAACGATTCACCGCGCCGGATGTCCTGTCGCGATGCGAACAGTTCGCCCACTTGGGCGATGCCGACGAGTTGGCGGGTCACCTGATCGCGTGGGTTGGCATCTGCCACGCCGCGCACGAGCATGCGGCCGAGTTCGCTGGCATTGATGTCGCGACTGGCTACCAGATGCAGACGTTTCGGCCCATCCAGTGCGACAAACTCATCCATCGAGTGCACGGGGCTGGTGACGTAAAGCCCGGCCTCGTAGACCTTGAAGATGGCCTTGTAGCGGACGCCGACACCGTTCAGGCCGAGCCGCCTGCCGGCCACATCCAGCGTCGACGGAAAATCGGATGGCGCCGCGATGGATGGCGACAACACGCACGCATGGGTCAGGAACAGCATCACCAGCCACTTCGTGATCGCGTCGATGCGCATGTTCGTTCCCTGTGCCAATGTCCGACCGGATGGTGGAGATGCCTAATCTAGGGGGCATCTCGATCGTCGGCTACCAGGGTCCGGCCGAATCTGGGGTCAGAGAATCCCTGAGATGGTCGGGAGCGGCGGAGCCACGTCCCCGCGGCGGCAGTTCGACCAAACCGTGTCCATCGGATGGTGTGCCCTTCGGCGCGTCTAGGGGAATGCCTGAGCGTCCTTTCCGCCAGTCCCTGATGGAGTTCGACGAGATTCGAACCAAGAATCAGGCCACTGTTCACCCAAGCCCCTGGCACCAAACCCAGCGGCACCCCCACCCAATGAATCGCACCTCGGATCCCCCGCCCATACTCCGCTTCCTGGTCATGTTCGCCGCTCTGCTGGCCGCGGCCATGGGCCTGGCGGCGCTTTCGCAGGCCGGCGAGCAGTCGAGGGGTGGTGCGGAACCCGTTGGCGTGCGGCATGCCGTGTCGACGGACGAGCGCGCAACGTCACCGAACGCCGAGACCGGCGAGCCACCACTGTCCGCCCATCGGCCCTGAGGCCCGCCGGCGGCTGACGGTCCCCGTCGAGGACCTGCAGTCCCGTTGCCGACCTCGAGTCATCACCGACCAAACCACCGAACTGAACAACCATGAGCATCGCAACCGAATTCAAAGAATTTGCCATGAAGGGCAATGTCGTCGACCTGGCGGTCGGCGTCATCATCGGAGGCGCGTTCGGCAAGATCGTCGACTCGATGGTCAAGGACCTCATCATGCCCATCGTCAATCTGATCCTCGGCGGTCAGGCCGACTTCACCAGCAAGTACCTGGTGCTGGCCGGCAACGTGCCCGCGGGAGCGCCACTCGTCGAAGCCCAGAAGGTGGGCAATGTGTTTGCCTATGGCAGCTTCATCACGATCGTCTTCAACTTCATCATCCTGGCGTTCGTGATCTTCATGATGATCAAGCAGATCAACCGCCTCAAGCGTGCCGAGCCCGCCGCGCCGCCCGCGCCTCCGGCACCGCCGGCCGAGGACGTGCTCCTGTTGCGTGAGATCCGCGACACGCTGGCGCGCAAGTAGGCATCTGCCGGCGCAGGGCCGATACCCCGGGTTCATCGCCTCCAGCACGGAAGCGGCTGACTTCGAGTCGCTCCCGGGTGTGCGCAAGCTTGGCGCGCCGTCGGCACGGGCTCCCGTGGCGCTGCAGCGGCAGCGCACGGCGGGCCTGTAGGTCACCGCTTTGACGCTGAACGTGACCACCGGCAACCCCGGCCGGACGGTATACAGAAATCCAAGGTGTTGCAGGCGCCGGCCACCAATTCGGTGGTTGGCGATGCGGGCCAGCAGTTTGGCAGGCCGCAGCCCGAGTGCGAAGTGCAGCTACCTGTCCTCATCGCCCATCGGCGATGGTGGCGTGTGGGTCACGGAAGGCATCGGCGCTGCCGTCACGCAAGTGCGGATGCACCCGCTTGGCCCAGGCGTGGGCCGCGCCGCCGCGGGGGTAGCTGATGAACACCCGCAGGCCGGCGCAGGGGTGCGAAGGGGCGGGGNGGGTGGGCATGGGTGCAGTGGTACGGTCCGGGCGCCGGAACCGGTTCGGCCCGTGCTGCCTCGCGAGCACCGAAACTGGCCCGCACGCACAATTCGTGCTTCGCCGCGCAGCGCTTCCCGCCACAATCCCGGAGACCGAATGCCCCGCCCGTCGCGCAAGAACGATCTGCTGGATGCCGGTGTCGCGGCGGTGCTGAACCAGGGCGCCACGCAGACGACGCTGGAGAGCGTGTGCACCGAGGTCGGCGTCACCAAGGGCGCCTTCTTCCATCACTTCCAGGACAAGGACGCCTTCGTCTCGGCCATGCTGCAGCACTTCGGCGATCGCGGCGCGGCCAGCCTGGCGGCGGTGGACCTGGCCATCCAGCCCACGGCGCTGGAGCACCTGCAGACCTACCTCGGGGCGCTCGGGCACATCTACGGACGCGATCCGTGGTTTCGCCGCGGCTGCCTGTTCCTGATCGTGGCGCAGGAATACGAGGACGGCTCGCCGATCAGGCGCCAATGCGAGCAGGGCCTGGAGCGCTGGCTCAAGGCGTCCACCGCCGAGTTCAGGCGCATCGCGCGGCGCACCGGGCAGCGTCCGCTGACCAGCGAGCGGCAACTGGCCGAGCAGTTGCTGTACACCATCGAAGGGGCCCTGCACGTGGGCCGTGCACGTGAAGTGACGGGCAGCATCCGGCGTGCACTGCAGCAATTCGAGCGCTATGCCCGTGCTGCACTGCACATCGAATGAAGCATTGACAAACCAGGCCCGATGGCGAAACATACCTTTCGGTATGTGATAAGCCAGCCGCGGGCCCAGGTCCTTCTCGCCGCGGTACACCCCACGAGGAGACACCCTATGACCAAGCTCTGGATCATGAACGCCGTCGCCGCGGCGGTCATCGGCCTGCCCCTGTCGGCAGCGGCCGACGAAACCTGCAACTCGCCGTACATGGCCAAGCTCATCAAGGGCCAGGAAGACTTCGTCCATGTCTGGACGCTGGGCATCAAGGGCCTGGGCGACGGCAACGACAAGCTCGTCACCGTGGATGCCAACCCCAAGAGCCCGCGCTACGGCCAGGTGATCCACAAGATCGTGCTGCCCGGTCGCGGCGAGGCACACCACATGGGCTTCACCGACGACCGGCGCTTCCTGTGGGCCGGCCGGCTGGACGACAACAAGATCTTCGTCTTCGACATGGCCAACCCCGAGAAGCCGAAGCTTGCCAAGACCATCTCCAACCTGGCGGCCAAGACCGGCTTCGTCGGACCGCACACCTTCTACGCCATGCCCGGGCGCATGCTGGTGCAGGCGCTGTCCAACGCCAAGGACCACGGCGGCGTCACCGGCCTGGTGCTGTTCAACAACCAGGGCGACATCGTCGACAAGTACCCCATGCCGGTTGGCGAGCTGGGCGGCGCCAAGGGTGACGGCTACGGCTACGACATCGCCATCAACCCGGCCAAGAACACCATGCTCACCTCCAGCTTCACCGGCTGGAACAACTACATGATGGACCTGGGCAAGCTGGTGAAGGACGGCGAAGCCATGAAGCGCTTCGGCAACACCATGGTGGCCTGGGACGTGAAGGCGATGAAGCCGCTGAAGGTGCTGAGCGTGCCGGGTGCGCCGCTCGAGATCCGCTGGTCGCTGAAGGAGGGCGACAACTGGGCCGTCACCGCCACCGCCCTGACCAGCAAGCTGTGGCTCGTCAAGCAGGATGCGCAGGGCCAATGGCAGGCAAAAGACGTGGCCACCATCGGCGACCCGGCCAAGATCCCGCTGCCGGTGGACATCTCCATCACCGCCGACGGCAAGGGCCTGTGGGTCAACACCTTCATGGACGGCACCACGCGCTACTTCGACATGAGCAACCCCGAGGCGCCCAAGGAAACCTACACCCTGGTCACCGGCAAGCAGGTGAACATGGTGTCGCAAAGCTGGGATGGCAAGCGCGTGTACATCACCTCGTCGCTGCTGGCCAACTGGGACAAGAAGGGCGACGACAACGAGCAGGTGCTGCGCGCCTACGACTGGGACGGCAAGGCGCTGGTGCAGAAGTTCGAGGTCGACTTTGCCAAGCTGAAGCTCGGTCGGGCGCACCACATGAAGTTCACCGCGCGGCCGTCCGGCAAGAGCCTGGCCGAGGTGGCCCCGGCCGCCGGCACGCTGCGCGTGGCGCAGGCGCGTTGAAGCGCACGGGGGCCGCTGGCACGAGGGCCGGTATCGCGATGCCTGTGCACAGCGCCGCGCGCCTGTGGCGCGTGCGGGTGGGGGCCCTGGGTCTGCTGGGCTGGGTGACCGGGCCGGCCGCCTGGGCCGCGAAAGACGCCGACCAGCCGCGCCTGGCCGGTGGGCGCCCGGCGGTGGACACGGCGCGCCTGCCGGCGCCCGGCAGCTACCGCCTGCCTCGGCTCTTCGCGGCGCCCGACGGCCAGGTCATCGACAGCGACGGCCGGGCCCGTCGGCTGCACGCTTTGCTGGTCGGGCGCCTGACGGTGCTGTCGTTCATGTACACCTACTGCCGCGACCCCGAGGGCTGCCCCCTGGCCTGGCGCGCGATGGAGGTGGTTCACGACGCCGTGCGGCGCGACGCGGCGCTGGCCGCCCGCGCGCAACTCATCAGCCTGAGCTTCGACCCGACCAACGACACGCCGGCGCAGATGGCGCTGTACGGTGGCGAGCGGGCCCGGGACGAGCGCGTGCGCTGGCGCTTCCTGACCACCGCCTCGGTGCCGCGGCTGTTGCCCTTGCTGTCCGGCTTCGGCCAGGACGTCACGGTGGAAACCGATGCCCAGGGGCACGCCACCCGCACGCTGAACCACCTGCTCAAGATCGTTCTCGTCGATGCACAGCGGCAGGTGCGCGAGGTGTACAGCGTGGCCACGCTGGAGCCGGTGGCCGTGGTCAACGACCTGCACACGCTGCGCATCGAGGCCGAGGCGCTGCCGCGCTGGCGGCGCTGACGGGGTGCCGTGGCGATGCGCGACGTTCGAAGCGGCCGGGCGGCACGGCGTGCCGCGATGCGTGGGGCGCGGTTTGTGGCAATCGGCGTGGCCGTCGGCGTGTCAGCGAGCGCGGCGGTCAACGGCACGCCGCTCGCGGCGCCGCTGGCCGCCACGGCGGCTGCCGTCGGGGCGACTCTGGGCCTGCCGCCACTGGCCGCGCCGGCCCCGGCCGCGGCGCAGGTGGCCCTGGGGCGGGCGCTCTTCTTCGAGCGCCGGCTGTCGGTCAACGGCACGCTGTCGTGCGCGATGTGCCATGTGCCGGAGCAGGCCTTCACGGTCAACGAGCTGCGCACGTCCGTCGGCATGGAAGGCGTGAGCCTGCGCCGCAACGCGCCCACGCTGCTCAACGTGGCCCACGTGCAGCGGCTGTTCCACGATGGCCGCGCGGGCACGCTGGAAGAGCAGGCGCTGATGCCGATGCTGCACCCGGACGAGATGGCCAACCCCGACATCGCCGGCGTGCTGGCGCGCGTGGCGCGATGGCCGCCATACCGCGGGCTGTTCCGCCGTGCGTTTGGCCAGGCGCAGCCCACGGCCCGCGGCATGGCCGCTGCGTTGGCGGCCTATCAGCGCACGCTGCTGGCGGCCGACTCGCCCTTCGACCGCTGGCGCTTTGGCGGCCAGGCCGATGCGCTGACGGCGCAGCAGCGGCGTGGCTTCGAGCTCTTCGTGTCGCTGGGATGCTCGTCCTGCCACCCGGTGGGCGCGCAGGACGCGCTGTTCACCGACCAACACTTCCACAACACGGGCGTCCAGGCGCGCACCGACGCCCTGCGCCAGCGCGAGGTGCAGGTGCAGCTGATCCCTGGCGTGCACGCGGTGCTGTCGCCCGACGAGCTGCGCCGGGTGGGCGTTGCCGACGCGGCCGACCTGGGCCGGCAAGAGGTCACCGGGCAGGCGGCGGACGCGCGGGCGTTTCGCACGCCCAGCCTGCGCAACGTGGCGCTCACCGCGCCCTACATGCACGACGGCTCGTTCGACACGCTGGAAGACGTGCTCGATCACTACCTGGCCGGCGGCTGGCCGGCCGACCCGTTGCAGGATCCGCGCCTCCGGCCCCAGCCGGTCGGCCATGACGGCCGCGACGCGATCGTGGCCTTCCTGCGCGCGCTGACCTCGCCACGCCTGCCCGATTGCGCCAACGCAGCCCCCGATCGACGCGCCTGCGCGCCGGCCCGCCAGCCCGACCGCCCGGCCCGCGGACCGTGACCGGGGTCACGCTCGCCGAGCCTGCCAGGTGCTGGCCGCTTGCTTCGGCCGGCCGCGGGCCGAAAACCAAGGGATGAGCGAGCGCGTGGAACCTGCGGACAGCCCGGCGTCCACCCACGACGCCTTGCTGGGCCTGCGCGGGAGCATCACTGCGCGCGTCGGTTTGATCGCTTTCGCGCTGATCCTGCCGTTCAGCGTGTACCACGTGACGAGCGGCCGCTACAGCCTGGCCGCGGTGGACCTGCTGGCGGCGGTGCTGTTCGGCGGCAACGCCTGGTCGCTGATGGCGCGCGGCCGGCCCCTGGTGCCCTACATCGTTCTGGCGACCTCGATCCTGGCCGCGGTGGTGGCGTCGGTGCACTTCATCGGCGCGCCGCCGCTGTACTGGGCCTTTCCGGCGTCGATGTACTTCTACATGGTGCTGCCGCGCCGCCAGGCGCACCTGTTCTGCCTGCTGCTGGTGGCGGGGTCGGCGCTGATCGGCTACTTCCAGTTCGGCGGGCCGACCAGCCTGCGCTTCGTCGGCTCGGCCGGCCTGATGCTGGTGCTGCTCAACGTGGTGCTGGGCGTGATCGGCGAGTTGCAGCAGCAGTTGGTGACGCAGAGCGTCACCGACCCGCTCACCGGCGCCTTCAACCGGCGCGATCTGCAGGCCGCGCTGCAGCGCCTGACCTCTGCCAAGGCACCCCGGCGCGCCGTGCTGCTGTTGTTCGACATCGACCATTTCAAGGCCGTCAACGACCGCCACGGCCATGCCGTCGGCGACCAGGTGCTGCGCGACGTGGTGGCGCTGGCGCAGTCGTGCGTGCGAGGCACCGACCGGCTGTTCCGTGTCGGCGGCGAGGAGTTCGTGCTGGTGCTCGACGGCATCACGGTGGACGCCGCGATGCACGTCGCCGAAGAACTGCGCCAGCGCATCGAGCAGGCCCCGCTGCTGGACGACCAGCCGGTGACGGTGAGCCTCGGCGTGAGCCCCCTGGTGGCGGGCTTCGACCCCGACCGCTGGCTGCACAGCGCCGACAGCGCCATGTACGAGGCCAAGCGCGAAGGCCGCAACTGCGTGAGGGTTGCCCTGTAGAACGCGGGCGATCTTGGCGTGCGGCCGGTCGTCGGCAGGCGCCGCGCAGGCCCTCCGCTGCGGCCGATGTTGGGTCCATCAGTACACCCACCACCCGATGGCCGCCGGGCGCTCCGCTAGACTTCGCATCCACTGGCGCCTTCGGGCGCCAAGTCATGCCGGCCCGGCGCTTCCCCTCCCCGAGAGACCCCCATCCATGTCCGCTCCCACCGACACCGCCCTGCTCGACGCGCTGAAGACCGTCATCGACCCCAACACGGGCAAGGACCTGGTCAGCACCAAGCAGATCAAGAACCTGCGGGTGGAGGGCGACGAGGTGTCGTTCGAGGCCGTGCTGGGCTACCCGGCCAAGAGCCAGATCCCGGTGCTGCGCAAGGCGCTGATCGATGCGGCGCGCAAGGTGCCCGGCGTGGGCAACGTCAGCGCCACGGTGTCGGTCAAGATCCTGGCGCATGCGGTGCAGCGCGGCGTTCAGCTCTTGCCCGGCGTCAAGAACATCATCGCGGTGGCCTCGGGCAAGGGCGGCGTGGGCAAGAGCACCACGGCCGTCAACCTGGCGCTGGCGCTGGCCGCCGAGGGTGCCACGGTGGGCATGCTCGACGCCGACATCTACGGCCCCAGCCAGCCGATGATGCTGGGCGTGACCGGCCGGCCCGAGAGCAACGACGGCCAGACCATGGAACCGATGGTCGGCCATGGCGTGCAGGTGATGTCGATCGGCTTCCTGGTCGAGCCCGACCAGGCCATGATCTGGCGCGGCCCGATGGCCACCCAGGCGCTCGACCAACTGCTGCGCCAGACCAACTGGCGCGACGTCGACTACCTGATCGTCGACATGCCGCCCGGCACCGGCGACATCCAGCTCACGCTGAGCCAGCGCGTGCCCATCACCGGCGCCATCATCGTGACCACGCCGCAAGACATCGCGCTGATCGACGCCAAGAAGGGCCTGACCATGTTCGAGAAGGTGGGCGTGCCCATCCTCGGCCTGGTCGAGAACATGGCGGTGTACTGCTGCCCCAACTGCGGCCACACCGAGCACATCTTCGGCGCCGACGGCGGCAAGAAGATGGCCGCCGACCATGGCCTCGACTACCTGGGCGCGCTGCCGCTGACCATGTCGATCCGCCAGCAGGCCGATTCGGGCAGCCCCACCGTGGTGGCCGACCCCGACGGCGACATCGCCGCCATCTACAAGGCCGTGGCCCGCCAGGTGGCCGTGAAGATCGCCGACAAGGCCAAGGATTTCAGCGCCAAGTTCCCCACCATCACGGTGAGCAAGGGCACCTGATCGCCCCGGGGCGGGCCCGTCCCGCCCCGCGTCGGTCGGCCCCCGCTCGGGCCGCTGCGCGTCAGTCGCTCGGGCCGCTGCGCGTCAGTCGGCCAGGCCGCTGCGCGTCAGGGGCTGCAGCGAGATGTCGGGCCGCAGTTCGTTGAAGGCCAGCACCTTCGCGTGCGGCCAGGCGTGGCGCAGCAGGTCGCGCAGCACGGGGCGAGCCTCGGCGCTGGTCAGCAGCACCGGCGGCGGCTCGCCCACGGGCGCGTCCAGGTCGGCGTGCAGCGTGTCCAGCAACGACTGCTGCTGCGCCAGCGTCAGCGGGCCCGACACGTCGTCGGCGTCCGCAGCGCGCGGCCCGGCCAGCAGGCGTTCGACCTCGGGGTCGATCAGGTGGCAGGGCAACTGGCTGCGGCCGGCCAGGGCGGCGGCGGTGATCTGGCGCTTCAGCGCCCGCCGCGCCTGCGCCAGCAGCAGTCCCGGCTCGAGGGCCTGGCCCTCGGGTGGCCGTTCGCGCACCGGCAGGCGGTCGTCGAAGACGATCAGCCCGGTGCCGTCCGCGACGATGCAGTCGACATCGCACAGCGCCTCGACGATGCGCGCGAGGTGACGGATCGACACCTGCTCGTCGAGCAGGCCGCGCAACACGCGTGTCAGGCCTTCCAGCGAATGGCGGCCCAGGAAGGCGCGGGCCAGTTCGGGCCCGACGACCGTCGGCGCGCGCAGCGCCTCGGCCACCCGCTGGCGCAGCAGCGCGCAGGGGGCCAGCTCGCGCAGCAGGGCGGCCAGGTAGGTGAGCGCATGGCCCAGCGGGCCCAGTGCGGCGCTGGCGGGCTCGTCGGCCAGCGCGGCCAGGCGCATGGGTTGCCGCGTCAGCGGGTGCAGTGCGTGGTGCGCTGTGGCCGGCCCCGCCGCCAGGCCGCCCAGCAGCCGCTGGTCGGCCGCCAGGCCCTGCAGGCGCGGCGACCGGCAGGTGCCCATCTGCAGCACGAAGCTGCCGTCGGGCAGTGTGTCGTCGGGCCGCAGGGTCCAGTCGGCGGTGTGCAGGCCGAGGTCGAAGTACATCGCCTCGCGCAGGCTGGGCGCCAGGTCGCGGTCGCTGGCGCAGGCCGTGCTCCAGGCCTGCAGCGTGCGGCGCGACAGGTGCAGCGCGATGGGCGCCGGCCCCAGGCGGTCGATCAGGGCCTCGGCCAGCGCGTCGTCGCCCGAGCGGCCGGCCTCGGCCTCGCGCCAGGCCTCGGCGATGCGGTCGAGGTCGTCCACCGGCAGGTGCATGGCCAGCACGCGCTGCAGCGCCACGCGCAGGCGCGGCAGCCGGGCGGGCTCGATCGCCAGCCCGCGGCGTGCCAGCGCATCGGCGACCGCGGCGGCCACCGGCGGCGTCAGCAGGGCCGACGGGTGGCGGCGCGCCATGGTCTCGCACAACGCCCCGACGAACGCCGGCAACCGAGGGTCGGCCACGGCGGACGCGTCTTCCAGCCAGTCGGGGGTGTCGAAGTGCGCCGCCGCCAGCGGTTGGCCCAGCACCGACGCGTGCACTTCGGCCTGCCGGGCGGCGGCGCCGTGCCAGTGCGCGCTGCCCACGCGCAGCATGGGCGCACGGGCGGGGCCGAGCCGCCGGGCGTCGGCGGGCGCCGCATGCAGGATCACGTCGGCGCTGGCGGGCAGCCCGCAGTCGTCCAGCACGGCCTGCAGCGCGGCCACGCAGGCCTGCCGCGCGGCGTCGCGCGCGGCGGGCTCGCCCAGCGCCCGCCAGCGCGTGGGCAGCGTCAACTCGGCCAGCAGCAGCGGGCGCGGCGCGGCCGTCATGGCGCAAGCCTCCGGTGGCCCGGCGACCCCCTGCGCGAGGCACGCGCATGCCGGTCCCACGGCGGCTGGGCGGGAAGGTTCATGCCGCACCTCCGGCCGCCGCCGTGGCCGCCCCGCCCGCCTGCGCGCGGTCCGCGCCGTCGTCGCCTTCGACGTCGCCGATCACCTCGTCGCGCGACAGCAGCAGCACGCCCGGGTGCTCGAGCGCGGCCAGGCGCTGCAGCGGCGCCCGCAGTTCGGGCGACTGCACCACCAGCGCCCGGCGCATGCCGTCGGCCGGCAGCAGGTCGCGCAGCGCGGCCAGCATGGCCTGGGTGTCGGCGGCGGGCATGGCGATCCAGCTGCGGCCGCGCTCGGTGTCGAGCCAGGCCAGCAGCTCGAACTCCAGCTCGGACGGCAGCGCCAGGCGCCGCACGCCGGTGGCGTTGCCGGGCAGGGCGGCGCGCAGCGCCTGGCGCGCCTGGCGCAGCAGGGCATCCAGGCCGTCGCCGCGGGCGCGCACGAAGGCCGACACGATGGCCTCGCGGTCGTCGATCGACACGCCTTCGGCGAGCAGCGAGCGCAGCAGTGGCGTTAGCAGCAGCAGGTCGGTCGGGTCGGCGCTGATCTGCTGGCGCAGCGGGCCGTCGTCGCCGCCCGGCCCGCGCCCGTCCTGGCGCAGCCAGGCTACGGCCTGCTCGAGGGTGAACAGTTCGGCCAGCACCGGCCGCAGCACGGCGTCGACATGCTCGACGATGAAGGCCAGTTCGTCGGCCCACAGTTCGATGCCGGCGTCGCTGGCGGCCGGCCAGGCCGCGGGCGGCACCCAGCAGCCCCACCCGCCGCCGCGCGGATCGGTGGCTTCTGTGAGCAGAGCCGCCGGCACGCCCGCGGCCAGCAGCCGGCGCATCGGCACCGGCGCGAAGCGCTCGCCGGGGCGCACCTGGCCCAGCGCCAGGCCCAGGTCGTCCATCGCGATGAGGTAGGCGTTGTCGTGGCCCGATTCGGGGTTGAGCTCCTGCAGCGCCACGTCGGGCAGCCGCAGGCCGGTGGCCTGCAGCACGCGGTGGCGCAGTGGCGCCCAGGCCTCGGCGGCAAAGGTGTCGGGGCTGGCCAGCGCGCCGACGGCCGCGCCCAGGTACAGCCGCAGCGGCGCGACGACCAGGCCGTAGCCGGCGCTGCGCGACGCCGACGCGTGCAGGCGCAGGTCGCGCTGCAGCGGGTCGAGCAAATCGATCAGGTCGGCCGGGTCGGCCTGCGGCGCGGCCGTCACCTGGGCCGCCAGCGACTCGATCCTGGCCGCCACCGCGGCCTCGCCGAACAACTTGGCCGCGAGGCCTTCCACCGTTCGGCGGCCGGCCGCCGGGCCGTCGGCACCGCGGGGGGCGGACATGGCACGGGCCCGCCGGGCGCGCAGTGCCTGCGCCGCGGCCATGTCGTCGAGCCCGTGCGCGGCGAGGTGCCGCAGCGCCGCGTCGGCCACCTCGGCGTCGGTGGCGTGGTCGCCCCCCTTCCCGAGCGAGGCCGCCCAGCCCTCGACGGTGGCCTCGACGGCCTGCTGCCACGGGTCAGGCTCGAGGCGGGCCAGTTCGGCATGGCAGTCCAGCGCCGCGGCGAAATCGCCGGCCTCGGCGCAGGCTCGCCCCAGTGTCGCGAGCAGGCCGCGCCGCGGCAGCGAGCCGGCGGCGAAGAAGGCCGGCTCTTCGGCCAGCAAGTGGCGCAGTTCGGCCACCGGGTTGTCGTGGCGCGGCAGGCTGTGCATGGCGCGGGTGGCCTGGTCGATCATCTGCCGCAGCAGCGTGCGCTGCGCATCGGTGGCCGCCGGGTCGCGGCCCAGCCGCACCATCGCGTCGGCGCCCACGCCGACCAGCCAGGCGCGCAGGCTCAGCGGCGTGGACAGCGCCAGCGCGGCATCGAAATGCGCCTGTGCCTGCGCCAGATCGCCCGGCTGTTGGCGCAGCAGCAGCGCCAGCGACAGCAGGCGCTCGCTCGACTCGCGCTGCGAGGGCTGCGTGTCGGCCAGCAACTCGCCGATCAGGCTGAGGGCCGGTTCGATCTCGCCGCACAACAGCAGCGCCAGCGCCCGGTCGGACCGGTCGCCCGCCGTGATTTCCATGCGCGGGTCGAGCAGGCGGCGCCATTGCGCGTCGGCGTCGGCGGGGCGGCCCAGGCGCTCGAGGATGCGGGCGCGGTCGCGCACGATCCAGGGCCAGCGCCAGATCTCCTCGCCCATGCCGTCGGTCAGCGCCAGGGCCTGCCGTAGCACGCCGGGGTTGGGCGTGCCCTCGAGGCCGTCGTGGGTGTGAAGCAGCACATGGGCCTGCGCGGCGTTGACCCAGTCGCCGCTGCCGCCCAGTTCGCGGAAGCGCTGGATGGCCGGCAGCGCCTGCACATAGCGGCAGGTGTTGACCAGCATGATCACACGCTCTTCGAGCGTGTAGACGTCGGCCGCGTAGTGCTCGACGCCCTGGCCGCTGGCCTGCAGGGCGCATTCGGCGTTGTCGAGGCCGCGGTGCAGCCGCGCCAGGGTGGACCAGGCATAGCCGTGGCGGGTGTCGAAGAGCAGGGCGCTCTCGGCCAGTTCGACGGCCTGCCACAGCAGGGTGTCGCGCGACGGTTGCGCGAGTTCGGCCTGCCGCTCGGCGACGACGGCCCGCGTCAGGTAGGCCCAGCCGAAGGGCGCGCGCGGCTTGGCCAGCGCCGCCTGCCGCTGCCAGGCGGCGCGCGCCGCCTCGAGCTGTGCCGGGTCGACATAGGGCCACACGGGTCGGTGACTGGCCATCAGCAGCGCGTCGGCCCGGCGCCAGCCGGCCTCGGCATCGCCCGGCGCCAGCCCCTCGGCGCGCTCGAACAGCGCCACCGCCCCGGCCGCATCGGTGGCCACCAGCAGGCGTGCCGCCTCGCGCAGGTCGGCCGCCGCAGCGCCGGCCGCGGCCGGGTCGGCCGCCAGCGCGTCGGCGCGCAACCGCAGCGCGCGCGCGCGAAGCGCGTCATCGAGCCCGTCATCGGTGCGGGCCAGCGCCAGGTCGACCGCCTGACGCGCCATCGACGCGTCCAGGCCAGGCTGCCCGGCCAGCGCCTCGGCCAGGCGCAGCAGCGCCCGCGCCGGGCACCGCAGGCGCAGCCGCTGCAGGGTGGCCAGCGGGTCGAGCGTGTCCAGCGCCCGCCGCACGGCGAGGTCGAACCATCGGTCGGCGTCGGCCCACCGGCCTTCGGCGGCGTCGAGCTGGCCACGGCCGAGGGCACCGTCGGGCCGGTCGGGCGCCGCGGCCAGGGCGCGGTCGAAGGCCGCCTGGGCGTCGGACGGGCGCTGGCGCCGCACCAGCAGCTCGCCCCAGGCGGCGTCCACCAGTGCTGCGGTGCCGGCGCCGCGCGCGGCGGCGGTGGCGGCCTCCAGCGTGGCGTGGGCGGCGTCCAGGGCCGCGTCCCGGGTGGGCGGGTCCTGCATCTGCACGCGGGCCTTCAGCACCAGCAGCGCGCCGCGCCACTCGGCCGCCGCGCCGTCGGCCAGTGGGCCGTCGCGGGTGGTGAGCCCGTCCAGCCAGGCCACGGTGCCGGTGGCGTCGCCGTGGTCGGCCAGCGCACGCAGCGCCCGGGCGGCGCGCGCCACCGGCTCTGCGGGCAGGGCCGGCCAGGGCTGGTCGACCAGCCAGTGGCAGGCGTCGAGCCGCCATCCCGCCAGGGCCTCGCCCAGCTCGCGCTGCCAGCCCCGCAGCAGCGCGGCGGCGTCGGCCGGGTCGGACGGCACGCGGCCCCAGCGCTGCCGGCACTGCGCCCGCCAGGCGTCATCGAAGCGTGCCAGCTGCGCGGCGACGCGGGCGTCGCGGTCGATGCGCTCGGCCACGCGCTGCAGCGCGGCGCGCAGGTCCTCCAGCTCGGCCAGGCGCTGCGCTACGGCCGACCGCGCCGACGACAGCGACTCGGGCGGGGCGCGCCAGGCCTCGCGCAGCGCCCGCACCGTGGCCGCGCCGACCTCGGCCCGCCAGCCCGTCGCGTCGCCAGGCGCGCCCAGCGATGGCTCGCCGGCCAGCCAGGCGTCGGCGCGCGACGCGACGGTGGGCGGGACGACGGGGTTCGGCACGGCGGTCTCGGTGGTCAGCCGTCCAGGGCGCCGAGCATGCGCACCCACACCGGCAGCAGGGGGTCGTCGTCGCTGCTGTCGTCGATCAGCCGCTCGAGCGCCGCGCGGGCCTCGTCGCCGCCGGGCAGCTTGCCCAGGGCGGTGATGGCCTTGACGCTGTCGGTGCCCACGCGGCGCTGTGCCGCTTCGAGCAGGCCGGCCTTGCGCATGCGGCGCAGCGGGTCGGTATCGCCGCCCGGCGCCGAGCCGGGCTGCAGCAGCAGCACGTTGGCCACCGTGCCGCCCACGGTGGGCATGGGCGGCAGGGCGGCGTCGGGTGCCGGCGCGGCCAGATCGGTGTAGCCGCCGTCGGCGGTGGGCCGGGTGGCCGGCAGCGGCCCACCGGCGGTGGACCGGTTGCCCGCGCGGCCACCGGGCGCCCCGGCCGGCGGCGGCGTCGGCTGGTCCTGCGGCAGGATGATGCCGTCCGAGGCCCGCAGGTACAGCACGGGCGTGCCGAAGGCGTGCGCGGCGACCAGCTCGCGGTCGCTGATGGACACCGCCCGGCGCCCGGCGTGCACGGCCCGGTCCACCGGCTCGCCCCGGCCCAGCCGCTCGTAGAAATCGCGCGCGAAGCAGGTGGCGGCGTTGTTGGAGATGGGGTGCTGCATGGCGATCACCGCCTGCACGCCGGCGGTGACGAGCTGCGGCGCCATGCCGGCGAAATTGCGCTCGAAGGCCACCTCGCCGCCCTGGCACAGGTGCAGCACCACCACCTTGGGTGGGTGGTCCAGCGCCTGCACCCGGTCCTTGAAGTCCTGGTCGTCGACCCAGTCGGTGGTGGTCAGGTCTTCACGGAGCAGCGCCACCTCGCCACGGTTGTTGAGCCGGTCGAAGCGGCCGTGGCCGACGAGGTGCAGCACATGCGGCTGGAAGGCCGCCACCGCGTCGAACAGCGTGCGGCTGGTGGCCTCGTGCAGTTCCCTCACCTCGGTGGCGCAGCGCAGCAGGCCGCGGCCTTCGACCTGCTGCCCGCGGCTCATGGCCTCGGCCACGCCCTTCACCGCGTCGATCACGACGGAGGCAGCCACCGCGCCGAGCGCCAGTTCCTTGGGCTCGGCCACCACCATCAGGATCTTCAGCGTGCCCTCGGCGGGCGCCAGGGTTTCTGCGCGCCGGCGGCTGGGCATGTAGCGCGACAGGGCCAGCTTCACGTAGGTGGACAGGAAAAAGGCGGTGCCGCCGCCCTCGCGCATGTAGAGGTATTCCCACGAGTAGCGCGCCAGCATGCGGGCGGGCTCGTCGAACACCAGGCGCAGGTGCAGCGGGTGGCGCGGCTCGGCCAGGTCGAGCCGCTCGAGCAGCAGTTGGCGCACCTCGCCGTCGAACAGCATCTCGAACAGGTGCTCGCCCAGCACCTGAAGCTCGGCGCGGGTGACGGCCGAGCTCTTGCGCACCCAGGCCTCGAGCACCTCGATCGTGGCCTCGCGCAGCTTGTCGCAGCGCAGGCGGCCCGAGGCCTGGGCGCCATCGTCCGTGAGCACCTCGACCCGCGTCAGGTCGAGCACCGTCACGGTCATGGTTCCCATGGGCGGCAGGCGGTGGCGGCGCTCAGAGCCGGGGGGTGAGGTTCCACACCTGGGTGTGCGTGGCCGGCGCCCCCTTCTTGAAGAAGCCGGCCATGCGGTCGCCCAGCAGCGTGAAGAAGTTGCCCACCGACGAGACCAGCCAATGGATGTCGTGGAAGGCCTGCAGTGCCGCGGCCACGTGCAGTTCGGTGACCTCGTTCGGCACGCGCAGCACGACCACCAGCACGGGCTCCTGCTCTTCGAAGAACTCGGCGCCATCGAGCGTCCAGAACACCTTCTCGGTGCCGGTGCCGCTGTGGTTGACCACGGCCTTCTTCAACGAATACTGGAAGGGGCCGACGGTCATGCCGGCGCTGGCCGCGGCCTTGGCATCGACGCTGGCCTTGCCATTGGCCGACAGCGTGTCGGCGGTGCCCACGTCGGCCTGGCCCTTGGCCTCGAACTCGAAGTCTTCGCCGATGCCCAGCGTGAGCGAAGTGTTTGCCGCGAGCATCTGCTGGAACTTGCGGTCGGGCAGGATCATCTGCGCCACCGGCCGCAGGTGGGCCGCCGCGACGCCGGGGTTGAACTCGACCGCGCACTGCAGCTTGACGAAGGGCCGGTCTTGCAGCGGGCGCAGCGTCATCGGGATGCGCAGCCAGTAGAAGCGGTGCTGGCGGCTCAGGTCTTCGAAGCGCGCGGGCGGCTTCATGCCGTGCGCCTCGAAGTGCCGCGCTTCCAGCGGCACGATCTCGGGGAAGCCGGCGAACTCGGCCACCTCCTGGTCGAGGGCGGCCAGCAGGCCGGTGGCCGCCGTGCGGGCGGCGTCGGCGGCCGATGGGGCGGCGGCATCGCCGACGCCCAGGTTCGAGGCGCCGGCCCCGATGGCCTTGGCCGAGCGGCCCAGCAACTCGGTCCGGGACAGCCCCTTGAAGTCGAAGTCGAACATGCCGTCGCCTGCCATGCCGTGCCCCTGCTGGTCCTGTGCCGAACGATGATACGCGCGGCCTCGGCGGGCCCGCATCCCCTGTCGTGCGGGTGAGCCGCCTGCCTCGGGCGGCGGCCGCGCCCGTGCCTCAGGCGCCGGCCACCAGCAGGCCGCGCCGCTCGATGAAGTCGACCACCTCGGCCAGGCCCTCGCGGGTCTTCAGGTTGGTCATCACGTAGGGGCGCGAGTTCGCGTGGTCGGGCCGCATGCGGCGCGTGTCGGCCTCCATCACGGCCAGGTCGGCGCCCACGTGCGGTGCGAGGTCGGTCTTGTTGATGACGAACAGGTCGCTCTTGGTGATGCCGGGGCCGCCCTTGCGCGGGATCTTCTCGCCGGCGGCCACGTCGATGACGTAGAGCGTCAGGTCGCTGAGTTCGGGGCTGAAGGTGGCGGCCAGGTTGTCGCCGCCCGACTCGATGAAGACGATGTCGGCGTTCGGGAACTTCTCGAGCATGCGGTCGACCGCCTCGAGGTTGATCGACGCGTCTTCGCGGATCGCGGTGTGCGGGCAGCCGCCGGTCTCCACGCCCATGATGCGGTCGGGTTCCAGCGCACCGGCCACGGTGAGCAGCCGCTGGTCTTCCTTGGTGTAGATGTCGTTGGTGACGACGACCAGGTCCCAGCGCTCGCGCATGGCCTTGCAGAGCATCTCGACCAGCGTCGTCTTGCCCGAGCCCACCGGTCCGCCCACACCCACGCGCAGCGGGGGCAGCTTCTTGGTGCGGCCGGGCAGGTGGTGCAGTGCTGAACTCATCGTGGGGGTGTCCGGTGGGCAGGTCTGGGGGGTCGAGTCGATCTTATTCGACGCATGGCCGGTGGCGGGCCGTCCCTAGACTGGATCCGGCCGCGGGCCGTGTGCGCCGGCGGACCGATCACCTCCAGGACGCTCGACCACCATGCACGCTTTTCGATCTGCCCTCTCCCGCTGGCTGATGCCGCTGCTGACGATCCTGGCGATCGCCGCCTGCGGCGGTGGCGGCGGCGATTCGACCCCCGCCACCGGCACGGGCAGCGGTACCGGCACCACCGGCACCACCGGCACGCCCGCCGCCCCGGTGCTGCGCTCGATCGCGGTGAGCGCGGCCACCGTCACCACCACCGTCGGCAGCACGCTGCAACTCGCCGCCACCGGAACCTACGACAACGGCACGACGTCGGCGCTGACCAGTGGCGTCACCTGGGCGGGCGATGGCACGCAGGTGGCGGTGTCGGGCACGGGCCTGGCCACGGCCCGGGCCGCGGGCGCCGGCACGGCCACCGCCACCGTGGGCACCGTCTCGGGCAGCCTGGGCCTGACGGTGCGTGGGCCCTACGTCGCCGTGGCCACCGGCCACAACCACAGCGTGGCCTTGAAGACCGACGGCAGCCTGTGGGCCTGGGGCTGGAACCGCTCGGGCCAGCTCGGCGACGGCACCACCACCGACCGCATCGCGCCGGTGCGCGTGGGCACCGTCAACACCTGGACGGCGGTGGCCGTCGGCGAATTCCACACCGTGGCGCTGCGCAGCGACGGCACGCTGTGGGCCTGGGGTGCCAACCTCAACGGCCAGTTGGGCGACGGCACTTTCATCGACCGCGCGTCGCCGGTGCGTGTCACCGACAAGGCCGACTTCAAGGCCATCGCCGCCGGGGTGGCTCACACGCTGGCGATCAAGAAGGACGGCAGCCTGTGGGCCTGGGGCCGCAACTTCAGCGGCCAGGTGGGCGACGGCACCACCATCGACCGCTCGGCGCCGGTGCGCATCATTGCCCAGTCGGTCGACTGGCTGAACGTGGCGGCCGGCGCCGGCCACACCGTGGCGCGACGCAAGGATGGCGCGCTGTGGGCCTGGGGCGAAAACGCCAAGGGCCAGCTCGGCCTGGGCACCACCACCCGCGTGCTGGTGCCGACCAAGCTGGCCAGCACCTCGGCCTGGGCCGCGGTGTCGGCCGGTGGCGAGCACACGCTGGGCGTACGCTCCGACGGCGCGCTGTTCGCCTGGGGCGCCAACGCGGCCGGTCAACTGGGCCTGGGCACCGCCACCAACGCCCTGGCGCCGGCCCAGGTGGGCCTGTCCACCGACTGGATGGTGATCGCCGCGGGCGGTGCGCACAGCGTGGCCATCCAGTCCGACGGCACCCTGTGGACCTGGGGCTCCAACAGCGATGGCCAGCTGGGCGATGGCGGCGTGGCAGCACCGACCGTGCCGGCGAAGATCGGCAGCGTGGCCAACTGGACGGCAATGTCCGCCGGAGCGCTCGGCACCTTCGGCCTGCGCGCCGACGGCACGCTGTGGACCTGGGGGCGCAACGCCGAAGGTCAGCAGGGCCACGGCAGCCCGCCGGCGCCGATCACCTCGCCCACCAACCTGCCCTGACCACTCGCGCCGCCGCGCGGCGCCCGCCTGGGTTCGCCGCCGCGCGGCGCCCGGCTGGGTTCGCCACAGACCGGCCAATCGGCCTGCGCTCGCTCAGGACCGGAACAGCCGCGAGTACTGCACCTCGTGCCGCGCCGACAGGATGGCCAGCATCGGCGTGAAGGCCTGCCGGGCGTCGTCGGGCAGGGCGATGGCCGAGTCCACCGCCGCCGGGATGGCATCGGCTAGCCGCTGCAGCACGCGCTGCCCCGCGGTCTGGCCCAGTGGCACGGCCTTCAGCGCGGCCTGCACCATGTTCTCGGCCCAGCCGAAGGCATGCGCCAGCAGCGCGTCGCGCAGCGGGGCGCCTGTCTGTGCCGCCGCCAGCGCCCAGGCCACCGGCCAGGTGGGGGCCGGCTGCAGGGCCCCCAAGGCCTGCACCGCCGTGTCCTGCGCGCCGCGCAGGCGCAGCCATTCGTGCATCGAGCGGCCCATCTGCTCGGTCTGGCCGCGCAGTTCGGCGCTCTCGCGCGTCTGGCGCACCCAGTCGTTCAGGCGGGCGATGCCGGCCAGGTCGCCGTCACGCCAGGCGGTGATGGCCCGGGCGGTGACGGCCAGGTCGGCACGGGCTTGCGACAGCACCAGCTGGTCGAGCAGCCAGGTCGTCACGCCGGCCTCGCCCGCGGCCTGGCCCGATTCGATGGCGGCCTCCAGCCCTTCGGAATAGGCAAAGCCGCCCACCGGCAGCGCCGGCGAGGCCAGCCAGATCAGGCCCAGCAGACCGCGGGGCTGCAGCGCCGGGGCGTCGGCGCGCGTGGGTGTGTCGGCGGGGGTGGCAGGGGCATCGCGCATGGCGTGCAGTGTGACACCGGCCCGGCTTGCGCCCGCGCAATCCGGGGCCGCCTTCCCAGTCCAGAATGGTGCGGGCCGGCGGCATACCGGGGGCAGGGGTGTTCATGCAGACCATTCACCAACCGGCCGCGGCGGTCGGCCCTCAGATCGGCGCGCGGCGTGCCCGGGCCGTGCTCAAGCGCCCCGGCCAGCATCCGATAACACCTGAAATGCGGCAGCACCGACGGGCCGTGAATCCGGACCGATCCATGCCATTCCACTGACCGATGTTGCTGAACCGTTCCCAGCTCTGGGCCATCGCCGTGCGCGACAGTTTCGTCGCGCTGCTGCCGCTCACCATCTTCGGCACTGCCGCGGTGCTGCTGGGCAACCTGCCGATCCCGGGGTGGAGCGAGTGGCTCACCCGGTTGCTGGGCACCGGCTGGCAGGCGGCCACCCAGGGCGTGGTGCAGGGCACCTACGGCATCTTCGGCCTGGCGCTGGCCATGGTGCTGAGCAGCCAGCTGGCGCGACGCATGCCCGTGCCGCAGGGCGAGGAACCGCTGCTGCCGCTGCTGGCCGGCATCTCGGCGATGGCCAACTTCATGCTCGTGCTGGTGGTCAGCGAGGGGCCCGACATCGCCGCGCTGGGCCATGCCTCCATGCTGCTGGGCATCGCCGTCGGCATCGCCACGCCCGAACTGCTGCGGGCCCTGGCCGCCCGGCGGTCGATGCGATGGATGGCGCTGGGCTATGAGAGCGCACCGCTGTTCTATCACGCCACGCGACTGACCCCGGCGATGGTGGTGGCCGGCCTGGCCGCCATGCTGGTGGCCGAGGCCGTGGTGGCGCTGCCGGCGCCGGGCACGCAGTGGTTGTCCGGGCTGGCACCGGCCATCAACCGCTGGATGGACGCCGACTGGCTGCTCACCAGCGCCGCGGTGCTGATCAACCAGGGGCTGTGGTTCGCAGGCATCCACGGCGGCAAGGTGCTGGACCAGCTGGGGCCGCAGGTCTTTGGCGCCCCCGGCGCGGCTTTCGACCCGGCGCTGGCCTGGCGCCCGCTGATCGACAACTTCGTGCTGCTGGGTGGCACCGGCGCCACGCTGGGGTTGATGGTGGCGCTGTTCATCGTCGCCCGCGAGGGCCCGCACCGGCGCGTGGCGCAGATGTCGGTGCTGCCGTCGATCTTCAACATCAACGAGCTGCTGATCTTCGGCCTGCCGATCGCGTTGAACCCGATGTTCCTGCTGCCCTTCCTGCTGGCCCCGCTGGCGCTGGCCTGGCTGTCGCTGGCCGCGGTGCACGCCGGGCTGGTGCCGCTGCACAACGTGGCCGTGCCCTGGACGACACCGCCGCTGCTGTCGGGCTACCTGATCACCGGCTCGTGGCGCGGCGTGGCGCTGCAGGCGGCCGGCCTGCTGCTGAGCACGCTGATCTACCTGCCGTTCGCGCGGCGGGTGGAGGCGCAGCGCCTGCGCAGCCAGGCCGATGCGCTGCAGTCCGCCAGCGAGGCCATCGTCGCGCAGGGACAGCGCCACGTGTCGTCGCTGCGGCGCAACGACGAGGTGGGCCTGATCGCCCGCGGCCTGTTCGCCGACCTGGCCCGCGACATCGGCAGCCCCGCACTGGCGCTGGCCTTCCAGCCCAAGCACGACCGCAGCGGCGCTGCGGTGGGCGTCGAGGCGCTGCTGCGCTGGACGCACCCGCGCCACGGCCCCATCCGTGCCGACGTGGCCGTCACGCTGGCCGAGGACGGCGACCTGATCCGCCGCCTGGGCGCCTGGGTGCTGGACGAGGCCTGCGCCCGCAAGGCGCAGTGGAACGCCCTCGGCCTGTCGCGCATCCGCATGGCCATCAACGTGTCGCCGCTGCAGTTGCTGGACCCGCAACTTCCGGCGCAACTGGCCTTCTGCCTGGCCCAGCACCGCCTGTCGCCCGGCGAGATCGAACTGGAGATCACCGAAAGCCACGCCGTGCCGGCGGGCCAGGGGGTGGACGACAACCTGGGCCAGATCGTGGCGATGGGCGTGACGCTGGCGATGGACGACTTTGGCATGGGCTACTCGTCGCTGCTGCACCTGCGGCGCTTCCCGGTGCACGCCATCAAGATCGACGGCTCGCTCACCCGCGACGTGCTGCACAACCCGATCTGCGGCGACATCATCGCCACCATCACCGCCTTCGGCCGCGCCCAGCAGGTGGAGGTGGTGGCCGAGTTCGTCGAGACGGCCGAGCAGCAGGAGGCCCTGGCCGCGCTGGGCTGCGATGTGTTCCAGGGCTACCTGCACAGCGCGCCGCTGCCGTCGGCGGCGTGCGTGGACTATCTGCTGGCGCACGCGCCGCGGGTGGACGACACCGTCGAGGTGCCGGTGTCAGGCCTGACCTGAGTGGGGGCCCGACCTGGGGCGCTCAGAACAGGAAGTAGCGCTGCGCCATCGGCAGCACCAGCGCCGGCTCGCAGGTGAGCAACTGGCCGTCGGCGCGCACGGCGTAGGTCTGCGGGTCGATCTCCATCGCCGGCGTGTAGTCGTTGAGCAGCATGTGCTGCTTGCGCACCGTGCGGCAGCCCTTCACCGCCGACAGCGTCTTGCGCAGGCCCAGCGACTGCACCGCGCCGTCGGCCAGCGCGGCCTGGCTGACGAAGGTGAGCGAGCCGCGCGACAGCGCGCCGCCGAAGCCGCCGAACATCGGCCGCTGGTGCACCGGCTGCGGCGTGGGGATGCTGGCGTTGGGGTCGCCCATCGCGGCGGTGGCGATGAAGCCGCCCTTCAGCACCAGGCTGGGCTTGACGCCGAAGAACGCCGGCTTCCAGAACACCAGGTCGGCCCACTTGCCCACCGCGATGCTGCCTACTTCATGCGATATGCCGTTGGCGATGGCCGGGTTGATGGTGTATTTGGCGATGTAGCGCTTGATGCGCTGGTTGTCGTTGCGCGAGGAATCTCCCGCCAGCCCTCCGGGCCGGGTGTCGCCGGCCAGCGCCCCGCGCTGCAGCTTCATCTTGTGCGCCGTCTGCCAGGTGCGGATGACGACCTCGCCGACCCGGCCCATGGCCTGGCTGTCGCTGCTCATCATGCTGATGGCGCCCAGGTCGTGCAGCACGTCTTCGGCGGCGATGGTCTCGCGGCGGATGCGGCTCTCGGCAAAGGCCAGGTCTTCGGCGATGCCGGCGTCGAGGTGGTGGCACACCATCAGCATGTCCAGGTGCTCGTCCACCGTGTTGCCGGTGTAGGGCATCGTCGGGTTGGTGCTGCTGGGCAGGAAGTTGGCCTCGCCCACCACGCGCAGGATGTCGGGCGCGTGGCCGCCGCCGGCGCCTTCGGTGTGGAAGGCGCACAGGCTGCGGCCCTTGGTGGCGGCGATGGTGTCTTCGACGAAGCCGCTCTCGTTGAGCGTGTCGCTGTGGATCGACACCTGCGTGTCGGTGTCTTCGGCCACGCCCAGGCAGCAGTCGATGGCCGAGGGCGTGGTGCCCCAGTCCTCGTGCAGCTTCAGGCCGATGGCACCGGCCTGCACCTGCTGGCGCAGCGCCTCGGGCCGGCTGGCGTTGCCCTTGCCCAGGAAGCCCAGGTTCATCGGGAAGGCCTCGGCGGCCATCAGCATGCGCGCCAGGTTCTCGGGCCCCGGCGTGCAGGTGGTGGCGAAGGTGCCGGTGGCCGGCCCGGTGCCGCCGCCCAGCATGGTGGTGACGCCGCTGGCCAGGGCCTCGTCGATCTGCTGCGGGCAGATGAAGTGGATGTGGCTGTCGATGCCGCCGGCGGTGACGATCAGCCCTTCAGCCGCGATGACCTCGGTGCCCGGGCCGATGACGATGTCCACGCCCGGCTGCACGTCGGGGTTGCCGGCTTTGCCTATCGCGCAAATGCGCTGTCCGCGCAGGCCGATGTCGGCCTTGACGATGCCCCAGTGGTCGATGATGACGGCGTTGGTGATGACACAGTCGACCGCGTCGTCCGGCCCGGGGCCGTTGACGCGCTGGCTCTGCCCCATGCCGTCGCGGATGGTCTTGCCGCCGCCGAACTTGACCTCTTCGCCGTAGCCGCCGGCGCGCAGGGTGAAGTCCTGTTCCACCTCGGCGACGAGGGCGGTGTCGGCCAGGCGCAGGCGATCGCCCACGGTGGGGCCGAACATCTCGGCGTAGGCGCGTCTGCCGATGGTGGCCATGTCAGACCCGCCCGGCCGCCCGAAGGGGCTGACGCGCCCCTCGGGGGCAGCGAACGAAGTGAGCTTGGGGTCGGTTCATTTCAGAGATTTCCTTGGATCAGGGCGCGAAAGCCCCAGACCTGGCGGTCGCCGGCGTAGTCCACCAGTTCCACCGTGCGTTGCTGGCCGGGCTCGAAGCGCACCGCGGTGCCCGACGGGATGTTCAGCCGCATGCCGCGTGCGGCGGCGCGGTCGAAGCGCAGCGCCGCGTTGGTCTCGGCAAAGTGGTAGTGCGAGCCCACCTGGATCGGCCGGTCGGCGGCGTTCTCGACCACCAGCGTGGTGGTTCGGCGGCCGGGGTTCAGCGCCAGGTCGGGGCCGTCGGTGAGCAGTTCGCCGGGCACCATGCTCACATCCAGCCGATCAGCAGGGCGGTGCCGAACATCGTGACCGCCGTGCCTGCCAGCCGCGGCCACCAGGCGCTCTGGCCACGCATCGCGAAGCCGATGGCCAGGCCCATCGCGTGCAGCAGCGCGGTGGCCGCCACCATGCCGGCCAGCGCCGCGGGGCCGCCCAGTTCGGTGCCATGCGCCGCGCCGTGGAAGATGGCAAAGCACGCGGCCACCGCCACCATCGGCGCCACCGGCCAGATGGCCCGTCCCGCCAGCACCGCGCCCAGCACCACCAGCGAGGTGGCGATGGCTGGCTCGACCATCGGCGCCTTCAAGCCGGCGGCCGACAGCAGCGCGCCCAGCAGCACCATCACGGCGAAGGCTGCGGGCGCGGCCCACCAGCGCCGCACCGCGGTGGCGCCCCAGGCGCCGATGGCCAGCATCGCGGCCAGGTGGTCGAGGCCGCTGAACGGGTGTGCGAAGCCGGCGGCGAAACCGGAGGCGGCGCCATGGTGCGCGGCGCCATCGGCGCCGGCATGGGCCAGCGCCAGGCCGGGGGCCGCCAACAGCAGCGCGGCGGCCAGCGCCGGCGCCCAGCGGGAGGGCGAGGCCGGCGGGCGAGCCGTTCGGGCGCGTGGGGCAGGTGCGTGCATCGGGCTTCTCCGAAAGGTCTCGAACTGGTGCGTCATGCAATGGGTTGGTGCACGGTCACCAATTTGGTGCCGTCCGGGAAGGTGGCCTCGACCTGGATCTCGGGGATCATCTCGGCCACGCCTTCCATCACGTCGCCGCGACCGAGCACCGTCTTGCCCTCGCTCATCAGCTGCGCCACGGTGCGGCCGTCGCGGGCGCCTTCCATGATGGCGGCGGTGATCAGCGCGATCGCCTCGGGGTGGTTGAGCTTCAGCCCGCGGGCGCGCCGGCGCTCGGCCAGCAGCGCGGCGGTGAAGATCAGCAGCTTGTCCTTTTCGCGCGGGGTCAGGTCCATGCGGCGGCATCAGCACATTCGGTGCCACCGTCGCCGCGCGCGCCGCCCGGGTGGGCATCGGGTTCGGGGGGCAGGGCGCCGGCGCACCGGCCGCCGTGCACCGCGGTGGCGCGCATCGTGCATCCCTGCGCATCTATGGACGCCGCCGCCCGCCCCATCGATCCGCCGCCGCAGCAGCGCGTCATCAAGGTGCGCCGCGACTACAACGCCTGGGTCGCGCGCGAGACGATGGAAGACTACGCGCTGCGCTTCACGCCGCGCTCGTTCCGCAAATGGAGCGAATGGCGGGTGGCCAACACCGCGCTCGGCGGGGCGGCCTCGTTCCTGGTGCTCGAGGCGCTGGGCGCCACGCTGCTGCTGCAGTTTGGCTTCGTCAACGCCTTCTGGGCCATCCTGGCCACCGGGCTGATCATCTTCGCGGCCGGGCTGCCGATCAGCATCTACGCTGCCCGCCACGGGCTGGACATGGACCTGCTCACCCGCGGCGCCGGCTTCGGCTACATCGGCTCCACCATCACGTCACTGGTGTACGCCAGCTTCACCTTCATCTTCTTCGCGCTCGAGGCGGCCATCATGGCCTACGCGCTGGAGCTGGCCTTCGACATCCCGCCGGCCTGGGGTTACCTGTTGTGCGCGCTGGTGGTGGTGCCGCTGGTCACGCACGGCGTCACCGCCATCGGGCAGTTGCAGGTGTGGACGCAGCCGCTGTGGCTGGTGCTGCTGGTGGTGCCGTACGTCTACGTCTTTCAGGCGCACCCCACGCTGGTGGCCGACCTGCGCGCCTATGCGGGGCTGGACGGTGGCGGCGGCCAGTTCGACGCGCTGCGCTTCGGCGCCGCGCTCACCGTGGGCATCGCGCTGATCACGCAGATGGGCGAGCAGGTGGACTACCTGCGCTTCATGCCCGAGAAGACGGCTGCCAACCGCCGCCGCTGGTGGATGGGCGTGCTGGTGGGCGGCCCGGGCTGGGTGGTGCCCGGTGTGCTGAAGATGCTGGGCGGTGCGCTGCTGGCCTGCCTGGCGCTGCAGCTGTCGGTGCCGCCCGACCGCGCGGTCGACCCCAACCAGATGTACCTGGCCGCCTACGAGCTGGTGTTCCCGCGCTACGGCTGGGCGGTGGCGGCCACGGCGCTGCTGGTGGTGGTGTCGCAGCTCAAGATCAACGTGACCAACGCCTACGCGGGGTCGCTGGCCTGGTCCAACTTCTTCGCGCGGGTGACGCACAGCCACCCCGGGCGGGTGGTGTGGGTGGTGTTCAACACGCTGATTGCGCTGATGCTGATGGAGCTGGAGTTGTTCCGCGCCATCGGTGGCGTGCTGGGGCTGTACGCCAACATCGCCATCAGCTGGATCATGGCGGTGGTGGCCGACCTGGTGATCAACAAGCCGATGGGCTGGAGCCCGAAGGGCATCGAGTTCAAGCGCGCGCACCTGGTCGACGTCAACCCGGTGGGCGTGGGCGCGATGGGCGCGGCCTCGGTGCTGTCGATGCTGGCCTACCTGGGCGTGTTCGGCGCCATGGCGCAGGCCTTCTCGGCCGTCATCGCGATGGCGGTGGCCTTCGTCACCGCGCCGCTGATCGCCTGGGCGACGAAGGGCCGGTACTACCTGGCGCGCACGGCGCCGGAGGGCGCGTACCTGGGGGCCCGCGTGCTGCGCTCCTGCGTGATCTGCGAGCGCGACTACGAAGGCGACGACATGGCGCAGTGCCCCGCCTACGGCGGCCCGATCTGCTCGCTGTGCTGCTCGCTGGATGCCCGCTGCCACGACCTGTGCAAGCCCGAGGCCACGCGCGCGCGGGCCCAGCTCAACGCCGTGCTGCGGCGGCTGACGCCGCAGCGCTGGTGGCCGCAGCTCGACACCGGCCTGGGCCGCTACCTGCTGCTGATGTCGGTGGTGGCGCCGGCGCTGGCCGGGCTGCTGACGGCGATCTACCACGTCGAGCTGCGCCAGATGGGCGATGCCGCGCCGGCCCTGGTGCCGGGCCTGCGCGCGGCCTTCGTCAAGGCCTACTGCGCTCTGCTGCTGCTGGGCGGCGTGATCGGCTGGTGGCTGGTGCTCACGCAGACCAGCCGCCGCGTGGCGCAGGAGGAATCCAACCGCCAGACCGAGGCGCTGGTGAAGGAGATCGACTCGCACCGCCGCACCGACGAGCAGCTGCAGCGCGCCAAGCAGGCCGCCGACGCGGCCAACCAGGCCAAGACGCGCTACATCTCGGCCGTCAGCCACGAGCTGCGCACGCCGCTGAACAGCATCCTGGGCTATGCGCAGCTGTTGGACGAGGACCCCGCCATGCCGCCCCACCGCAAGCAGGCGGTGGGCGTGATCCGCCGCGGCGGCGAGCACCTGCTGAGCCTGATCGAGGGCACGCTCGACATCGCCCGCATCGAAGGCGGCAAGCTCACGCTAGAGCCCAAGCCGCTGCGGCTGCACCAGGCGCTGGAGCAGATCGTGCAGATGTTCGAGCTGCAGGCGCTGGGCAAGGGCCTGCGCTTCGAGCACGACATCGGCTCGGCGCCGCAACTGGTGCGCGCCGACGAGCGGCGGCTGACGCAGATCCTGATCAACGTGCTGGGCAACGCCGTCAAGTTCACGCAGGCCGGGCGGGTGAGCTTCCGCGCCACGCACGTGCGCGAGATGGCCGTGTTCGAGATCGAGGACACCGGCCCGGGCATCGCGGCGGCCGACATCGAGCGCATCTTCGAGCCGTTCTCGCGCGGCGAGCATTCCTCGGGCACCGCACCCGGCGGCTCCGGGGGCACGGGCCTGGGCCTGACCATCGCCAAGATGCTCACCGACCTGATGGGCGGCGAGATGACGGTGTCGTCGCGGCCGGGCGCGGGCACGCTGTTCCGCATCCGACTTTTCCTGCCCGAGCTGCAGGGCGTGCGCGCACCGCAACCGGCCGCGCCACGCAATGGTTATGCCGGCGATCGGCGCCGCGTGCTGGTGGTCGACAACGAGGAGGTCGACCGCACGCTGCTGGCGCGCCGTCTCGAGGCCGTGGGCTTCGACGTGCTGCAGGCCGGCTCGGGCGCGGCCGCGCTGGGCCTGCTGCGCGAGGGCACGGTCGACGCCATCCTGATGGACCTGGCCATGCCCGGCATCGACGGTTGGGAGACGATCCGCTCGCTGCGTCGGCTGGACCTGAGCGCCGCGCCGGTGGCCATCGTCTCGGCCAACGCCTTCGACAAGGGCCTGGACAACGACGTCGGCATCGGCCCGGCCGACTTCGTCACCAAGCCCGTGCGCTTCGACGAACTGCTCGACTGGCTGGGCGCCCGGCTCGGCCTGCAATGGCAGGCGGCGCCACCGGTGCCGCCGCCGCCCACCCGCCCGGCCGGCGCGGTGGCGCCGAGCCGCGAGCACCTGCTGGCGCTGCAGGAGGTGGTGCGCCTGGGCTACCCGCGCGGCGTGCAGCGCCTGCTCGACCAGATCGAGGCCGAGCACCCCGAATGCATCCTCTGGCTGGCGCCGCTGCGCGCGCTGGCCCAGGCCTTCCAGTTCGACCGCATGAGCCCGATGATCCGCGAGGCCCTCCATGAAACCCCTGCCGGCTGACCCCAAGGACACGCCGGGCCGCGTCGAACCGCCCGGCCCGGGCGGCCCGATCGACCGCTCGCGCGCCGGCGTGGTGCTGATCGTCGACGACGTGCCCGACAATCTGGCCGTGCTGCACGACGCGCTGGACGAGGCCGGCTACACCGTGCTGGTGGCCACTGACGGGGCCAGCGCCTTGCGGCGCGCCGCCGAGACCGACCCCGACATCGTGCTGCTCGACGCGGTGATGCCCGGCATCGACGGCTTCGAGGTGGCACGACGCCTGAAGGCCGGGCCCGAGACCGCGCACATCCCGATCGTCTTCATGACCGGCCTGACCGACACCGAGCACGTGTTGGCCGCCTTCGACGCCGGTGGCGTGGACTACGTCACCAAGCCGATCCGCCCGCCCGAGGTGCTGGCGCGCATGGCCGCGCACATGCAGGCCGCGCGTCAGGCCCGGCAGGCGCGCAATGCGCTGGACGCCTACGGCCACGCCACCATCGCGCTGCGCGTGGGCGCCGGCCGCGCGCAGCTGGTGTGGCAGACGCCGCTGGCGCGGCAGTGGCTGCCGGCCTACTTCGACACCGTGCCCGACGAGGTGCCCGCCGCGCTGCTGGATTGGCTGCGCGCCGCCGAGCAGGGCCGCGAGGTGCGGCCGCTGACGCTGGCCCGTGGCGCCCGGCAACTGGTGTGCACGCTGCAGGGCCGCACCGTCGACGAGGACTGGTTGGTGGTATTGCGCGAAGTGAGCGACGCGGCCACGGTGGAAGCCACCATGCTGGCCTTCCGCCTGACGCTGCGCGAGAGCGAGGTGCTGTACTGGGTGGCCAAGGGCAAGACCAACCGCGACATCGGCGACATCCTCGGCTCGAGCCCGGCCACGGTGAAGAAGCACCTCGAGCGCGTCTACGAGAAGCTGGGCGTCGAGACGCGCACCGCAGCGGCCGCGCTGGCCATGCAGAAGGTGCGGGCGCTGAACCCGGGGTGAGGGGCGTCGGCGACGGGCCGCTCGGGCCGCCTTGTCCTCGCCGCTCGGGCCGCCTTGCCCTCGCCGCTCAGGCCGTCTTGTCTTCGCCGATGACCAGCCGCGTGTCGGTGAGGTAGCGGTGCGGCGGCACCTCGAGGTTGGTCGGCGCCGGCTTGTTCTTGAACACGCGGCCGGCCAGGTCGAAGGTGGAGCCGTGGCAGGGGCAGAAGAAGCCGCCGTGCCAGTCGTCGCCGACGCTGGGGTTGGCGCTTTCCTTCGGCACGCCGGTGGGCGAGCAGCCCAGGTGGGTGCAGATGCCCACCGCAACGAAGATCTCGGGGTGGATCGAGCGGCCCGTGTTGCGGGCGTAGTCGGGCTGCTGCTCGCGGGCCGACTGCGGGTCGGCCAGTTGCGCGTCCTGGCCCTGCAGCGCCGCCAGCATCTCGGCGGTTCGGCGCATGATCCACACCGGCTTGCCGCGCCATTCCACCGTCTTGGTGCCGCCGGGCGGGATGTCGCCGATGTCCACCTCCACGGCAGCGCCCATCGCGCGGGCGCGTTCGCTGGGCGTCAGCGTCGAGACGAAGGGCACCGCGGTGCCGACCACGGCGATGCCGCCTGCGCTGGCCGTGGCCATCACCCACTTGCGGCGCTCGGGGTCGTCGGCCAGGGGCGGGGTGAGCAGCAGGGTTGGGTTCATTGCGTGGGGTGGGTGGACGGTGGAAGCGGTGAATGCACTCACGATGCGTGCCATGCGCCGGCCGGGTGAAAAACCGAGTCGAAACAGCCACTTGGCCGCGCGCCATGGGCAGAAGCTGTCATCAATGGCAGTCAGTGCACTGCCAATCCGTCGCAGCGGCCACAATGGCAGCCCCGCAAGGAGGACCATCGATGCCCCGCGCCAAGTCGCCCGCACCGGCCGGGTTGCTGCCCGAACTGGTGTCCTACCTCGAAGGCCTGCCCGAGCCTCACATCCTGTTCGACCGCCACTACCGCATCCTTGCGGCCAACGCCGCCTACCGGCAGGCGCATGGCGGGCCGGTGCCGGTGGTCGGGCGCACCTGCCACGAGGTGTCGCACCACTTCAGCGTGCCCTGCGACCAGGCCGGCGAGAGCTGTCCGCTGGCGCGGGCGCGCGAATCGGGCCAGCGCGAGCGGGTGATGCACCTGCACCACACGCCCCAGGGCGAGGCCTATGTCGACATCGAACTGGTGCCGCTGCGCGACGCGCAGGGCGAGCTGAGCTACTTCATCGAAAAGATGGCGCCGTTGCGCGTGGCGCACGGCCGGCCCGCGGTGGAGGGCTTGATCGGCCGCGCCCCGGCCTTCCGGCAGATGCTGGAACTGGTGGCGCGGGTGGGCCCGTCGGGCGCCAGCGTGCTGCTGCTGGGTGAATCGGGCACCGGCAAGGAATTGGTGGCCCATGCGCTGCACGAGGCCAGCCCGCGCGTGGCGCGGCCGCTGGTGGTGGTGGATTGCGCCAGCCTCACCGAGTCGCTGTTCGAGAGCGAGCTGTTCGGCCACGAGCGAGGCGCCTTCACCGGGGCTGCCGTGGCCCGCACTGGCCTGGCTGAGGCGGCCAACGGCGGCACGCTGTTCCTCGACGAGGTGGGCGACATCCCGCTGCCGATGCAGGTGAAGCTGCTGCGCCTGCTGGAATCGGGCACCTACCGCCGCGTGGGTAGCACCGAGCTGCGGCACACCGACCTGCGGGTGGTGTCTGCCACCCACCGCGACCTGCGCGCGATGGTGGCCGATGGCCGCTTCCGCGAAGACCTGTACCACCGCCTGGGCACCTTCCCGATCCATGTGCCGGCGCTGCGCGAGCGCGCCGACGACATCCCGCTGCTGGCCGCCGCGCTGCTGGCCCGCGTGGCGCCGCAGCGCCGCCTTTCCCTGTCCGCCGCCGCGTTGGCGCACCTGCGCCAGCAGCCGTTCCCGGGCAACGTGCGCGAACTGCGCAACGTGCTCGAGCGGGCATCGCTGCTGTGCGACGGGGCGGTGATCGAGCTGGCCCATGTCGACCGGGCGCTGGGGGCGGGCGGACCGGTGTCGGCCGTGCCGTCGCCGGTGCCGCGGCCGGGCTCGCCAGCGCCGCCGGCGTCTGAGGCCGCCAGGGCGATGAGGCCGCTGCGCGAACTGGAGCGCGAGGCCCTTCGCGCCGGCCTGGCCGCCCACGGCGGCAGCCGCGCCGACCTGGCGCGCACGCTGGGCATCAGCGAGCGCACCCTGTACCGCAAGCTGAAGGCCCTCGGCGACGGGGCTTGAGCCGGCAGCGGCCTGGCTCGTGTGTCGACATCGGCACCACAAGACGACTCGAGTTGCTCACCTTTAGAATTCCGCGATGCTGCGCCGTTGGATTGCCCTGGTCTTGCTGCTGCTGCAGTTGCAGCCGGCGCTGGCGTTCATGCCTGATCGGGTGAGCGCGCTGGCGGCCGAGATCGACCATGGCGCCATTCACCAGGCTGGCCAGGCTCACCATCACGACGATGGCCTGGGCGTTCAGCTCGACGACGACGATGCTGCGGCCACGCTGCATGTCCACCATGACGGTGGACACCACTCGGCGCTGCTGCCGCCCGTGGCGGTGACGGGCGTGGCGATGGGTGCGCCGGACGCTCGGGCGGCGTTTGTCCGCGGAGTGCTGCCGGATCCCCATCTCGAAGGGCCCTTGCGCCCGCCTCGCCAACGCCAGTGATCCGTCTGCTGCGCCCGCACGGGTGCGGCTCGAGGTTCACCATCGGTCTGGCTGCTGACGCCCGCGCGGCTGGCAGGCCGGACCGGGTGGACACCCCCAAGGATCCGCCCGCTCGTGCGTCGGCACAGCCGACGTCGAGCCTCCTTGCACGGAGCTCCATGGCCAAGTCTCATTTCATCCGCGCAGTCTGGGCGCTGGCGCTCTTGCTGACGCCGCCTTTGCTCTGGGCGCACGGCATCTCCGCCGAAGACCGCCAGCGCATGCTCGACGGCGGCTACCTGCAGTACGTCGGGCTGGGCGCCAGCCACATGCTCACGGGCTACGACCACCTGCTGTTCCTGTTCGGTGTCGTGTTCTTTCTGACGACCTTCAAGGACATCGCCAAGTTCGTCACCGTCTTCACCGTCGGCCACTGCATCACGTTGATCTTTGCCACCTTCTACGGCATCACTTGGAACTACTTCCTGGTCGACGCCGTGATCGCGCTGAGCGTCATCTACAAGGGCTTCGACAACCTCGGTGGCTTCCAGCGTGTCTTCGAGATGGAGAAGTCGCCCAACCAGCTGGCGGCCGTGTTCGGCTTCGGCCTGCTGCACGGCTTCGGCCTGTCCACGCGCCTGCAGCAGGTTCCCCTCGGCGATGACTCCGCAGCCATCCTCTGGCGCATCCTGAGTTTCAACCTCGGGGTGGAGCTGGGGCAGATCGCTGCCCTGACCGTCATGGTGGCCGTGCTGGCGTACTGGCGCCACACGCACTCGTTCCGCCGCATCAGCCGCGTGGCCAACCTGGCGCTGATCGTGGCGGGCGGGCTGCTCTTTCTGATGCAACTGCATGGCTACCTGCACGACTCCGACCCGAATGGCTTCCGGTTTCCCGCCGAGGAGCATCGCCACCTCCACGAAGACATGGATGTGGAAAAGTCGGTGGACCCCAGCCGCAACACGCTTTGACACGCCCCTACCCCCACAAGCCATTCAAAGGAGAGTCCACATGAAGACCATCCTCACTGCCTCGGCGCTGGCCGCCAGCCTGCTCGTGCCCGCCGCCGCGTTCGCCGGCGAGGACGCCAGTTGCCATTTCCACGGCAGCAAGCCTGCCGCCGAAGCCACCGTGGTGCAGTGCGCTGCGCAGTACAAGGACCTGTTGGTCAAGCAAGGCAAGCTGGACAAGTCCTGGCAGTCCGTGGCCAAGGCGGACAAGGTGGAGCAGGTGCCCGGCAAGCGCGGCAAGGAGTGGAAGCTCGCCTTCAAGAACCCTGCCGCGGCAGACAAGGACAAGGCCACGCTGTACCTGTTCTACACGCTGCCCGGCAACTTCATCGCGGCGAACCACACCGGCCAGTAGCGTCGTGACGGCGCCCAGGCCCCGGCCCGCCGCGCGCGGCGCCGCATTGGCGCTGCTGTCAGCCTTGCTGTTCGGCGAGAGCACGCCGATGGTCCAGCACTTCGGCGCCGGCCTGGGCGCCTTCTCCACCGCCGGCCTGCTGTACATCGGCGGGGCCTCGCTGGGCTGGCTGCTGCGTCAGCCGGCGGAGCGCGAGGCTCGCCTGCGCCGCGGCGACCGGGGGCGCCTGCTGGCGATGGCCCTCTTCGGCGCCGTGGTGGGCCCGGCTGCGCTGGCCTGGGGACTGCAGCGCACCAGCGGCACCGGCGCATCGCTGATGTTGACGCTGGAAGCCTTCTTCACCGCGGTGCTGGCCTGGCGCCTGTACCGGGAAACGATGGACCGCCGCGTCTGGGCCGCCATGGGCCTGCTCTTGCTCGGCGGTGCTTGCCTGGTGTTCGACCAGGGCCGGGTGGGGGCCTCGTCCGGCGTCGGCCTGTTGGCAGTGGCCCTGGCCACCGCCGCCTGGGGCGTCGACAACACCTTGTCGCGCGCGCTGGCCGAGCGCGACCCGGCGCAGGTCGTGCTGGCCAAGTCCGCACTCGGCGCCTTGTGCTCGGTGGCGCTGGCCTGGTTGATCGGCGAGCCGCTGCCGGCCTGGGGCGCGGCCCTGGCCCTGCTGGCCGTCGGCGGCCTGGGCTACGGGCTCAGCCTGCGGCTGTACCTGCTCGCGCAGCGCGCCTTCGGAGCGGCTCGCACCGGCTCGGTCTTCGCGTTCGCCCCGTTCGTCGGCGCGGTCATCGCGGCCGCGCTGGGCGACCGGTCGTGGGGCCCGTGGATGCTGCTCGGCGCAGGCCTCATGCTGGCTGGGGTGGCGCTTCACCTGGTGGAGCGCCATGAGCACGAGCACGAGCATGTCGCGATGGAGCACGAGCATGCCCATCGACACGACGACGGCCACCACGACCATCCCCACACTCAGGCGGTCGAGGGCGGGCACAGCCACTGGCATCGACATGCGCCGGTGCGGCACGCGCACCCCCATGTGCCGGACGTGCATCACGCGCATCCTCACTAGAAGGCGGGTGCCAGCGGCTGACCCGGTGCGCTGGCGTCGCGCCGCTGCTGCACCGCCGCATACGCCATCCGTCGTATTCCTGATCCGGCCCCGGGTCCCTACGCTCCGTCCGTCGTCGTCAACACATGCCTCACGGCACTCAGGAGCGAAACCCCATGTCCTTGAACCACCCCACCCGCCGCCGCGTCGGCCAGGCCCTTTCCGCTGTCGCCATCGGCCTGGCCGGCATGGGCATCCTGCCCTCGGCCTTCGCACAGTCGACCATCAAGGTCGGCGTGCTGCACTCGCTGTCGGGCACGATGGCCATTTCGGAGACGGTGCTCAAGGACACCGTGCTGATGGCCATCGACGAGATCAATGCCAAGGGCGGCGTGCTCGGCAAGAAGCTCGAGCCGGTGGTGGTGGACCCCGCGTCGAACTGGCCGCTGTTTGCCGAGAAGGCCAAGCAGCTGATCAGCCAGGACAAGGTGGCCGTGGTCTTCGGCTGCTGGACCAGCGTGTCGCGCAAGAGCGTGCTGCCGGTGTTCGAAGTGCTGAACTCGCTGCTGTTCTACCCGGTGCAGTACGAAGGCGAAGAACTGAGCAAGAACGTGTTCTACACCGGCGCCGCGCCCAACCAGCAGGCCATTCCCGCGGTGGAATACCTGATGAGCAAGGACGGCGGCTCGGCCAAGCGCTTCGTGCTGCTGGGCACCGACTACGTGTACCCGCGCACCACCAACAAGATCCTGCGCGCCTTCCTGCACAGCACAAGGGCATCAAGGACCAGGACATCCTGGAGGAGCACACGCCCTTCGGCCACTCCGACTACCAGTCCATCTTCGCCAAGATCAAAAGATTCAGCTCCGCAGCCAAGAAGACTGCCATCGTCTCGACCATCAACGGCGACAACGTGCCCTTCTACAAGGAACTGGGCAACCAGGGCCTGAAGGCGACCGACGTGCCGGTGGTGGCCTTCTCGGTGGGTGTTAAGGAGTTGCGCGGTGTGCCCTCGACGTACTCGCTGACGATCAGATCCGCATAGCTCATGACCGGTCGCTGCTCCTGATGCACTAGTTGAGCGGCGGATTATTCAGCAGGTGGGAGGGCAGACAGCGACAGCGGCCTCGGTCGCGCAGGCGTTCAGGACCAGCAATCGCGGCTGTGCCGCCAGACTGCTGGGCGACACCGCAGGGCAAGCCAATGCGGGCAGGGCGAGCAGGGATCGAGCAGTCGACAGCTGAGCGATGCCTGGAATGCGATCACCCGGCGCGGGGCGCTCGCGCCAAATCGCGGCCAGGTGCCCGTCGGCCATGCCGTAAGGCCAGTCGGACCTACCGGCGTCGCCACGGTTTGATGTCGATTGCGCGTCGTCGCGACCAATGGCTCGCGCGATACCTGACCACTGACGAATTCCATCCGAATTTCATCGATCGAAACGCTGTGGACCCTGCCTAGACTCCGACAACCGAGATGAGGATGACGCCATGCCGAATCGATGCTGCCGGGTCGCCTGCACGAACGTCGCTGGCTGCGATGGTCCAAAGCTGGAATCAGTCACGGCCGATGTCCGGCGGTCTGAATTCAGGACGGCTGACGACGCCTTGTTGTCGAGTCGGGACCGACACCGTTCAGGATTCGGCAGGCCGATCGCCAGATCCATGGACGCTGTACCGCGTGCGGAGAACCGCCTTGGGCCAGGCCGTCGCTCGCGCGAGGCGCGGCCGATGGACGCGGTGAATGGGACGTTGATGGTCGCTGGGGGTTTGCCGTGTCGGTCCACGCTACCACAGCGTTCTCGCCGTCAAGGTCTGCGCGCTCGCCTGGGCGAGCGCTTGCGGCCTTCGGCCGTCTGCGAACCCTGACGGCTTGCGCTGCGCCGTGGTGGCCCGGTCCCGGGCAATCCCGCCCGACACAGACCGGAGCCCGTCATGTCGCCGTCAACTCTTCCGTCCGTCCGCACAGCCGATGCACTGCTGGTGCGCGATGTCGATGGCCAGTACCGTCCCGCCCGTGCCGACGAGGTGCTGCACCAGGCGCGGTGCGTGCTGTCGCGGCAGGTCAGGCGCGGTGCCGCGATATCCTCGCCGCAGGCGGTGAAGGACTACCTGCGAGTGAACTTCGGCGGCCTGGAGCACGAGGTGTTCAGCATCATGTTCCTGGATGCGCAGCATCGCATGCTGTCGTTCGAGGAGATGTTTCGGGGCACGGTGTCGCAGACGTCGGTCTATCCGCGCGAGATCGTCAAGAAGGCGTTGTCGCTGAATGCGGCGGCCGTGATCCTGGCGCACAACCACCCTTCGGGAGTGGCCGACCCGAGCCGCTCGGACGAGTACCTGACGCAGGCACTGAAGTCCGCGCTCGCGCTGGTCGACGTGCGGGTGCTCGATCACATGGTGGTGGCCGGTGCCGAGGTGCGATCCTTCGCGGAGATGGGACTGCTTTGACGCTTGGGTTGCAGCCTTCACGAGCGGCACGCTGCCAGTCCGCTCGTGATGCGCTTGGCGGGTCATGGCAGATTGCTGTATAAATAACCAGCCATGAAGTCTTCATCGCCTCAGAACTGCTGCCGAATGTGCGGCGCCACCAGCTACCGTCATGTGATCGCGCGCGACGACAGCGGCGCCATGAAGCCGACCGGGCTGTACCAGTGCTCGAGCTGCAGCGTCGTCTTCGCGGATCCCAAGGCTTGGCGTGAAGGTGGCGACGATGTTCCGGTGGGATCGTCGTCGCCGATCACACCCTTGCGACCGTCGACCGTCACCGCGTTGCAGGCCGCGGCATCGGCGCCGTTCGCACCCCAGTCCACTCAGCCGACGTAGCCTGTCCGGCAGGCGGGCGAGCGCCGTCCGGGTCGCGTATCTCCAGTGCGACTGGACCTGTCGGTGCGGCTCGAAGCATGGCCTGCTGGCGTCGCCGAAGTGCGGTCTGTTCGTGGGGGTACCAGGCACGCCCAGTGGTTGCCGGACGTCGAGGAACTTTGAGCGAGCCGTGCGGAGGATTTGTCTATTGACCGGGTTGACTGGCGGAGGCGGCGATTGAATGGCCGTTGACGGTTTGTCCTGCTGTCGGACACCGATGGCACTCGCCACGATTGCAGCGCGGTTCAGTTTGGCCCTAGTGGTAGGCGTGTTATTCGACTGGCTGGGCAGTCAGGTCTGGGCGTGTCCCCGCTGCGCGGGGCCGGGCTGTTGCGCTGCGCGTCGAGCCGCTGGCAAAGGCCCAGCGTCTCGCCCCTGACGGGCTGCCATCCCTTACGCAACCCGGTCAGGCCGGCGATGCCGGCAAACATGACGACAGCGGCCCGTTCCCGTGCCCGGGGATCGCGGGCCTGGGTTCCTTCACGCTGCGCGTGAACGACGCCCGCTCGACGAACTGGCCGGCGCTTCGCTCGCGGCGCTGCGCTTCGATCGCTGCGCGCCGGCCAGATCGTCGCCCCGGTCACCCGCCGAACCCGATGCCGGGCCGCTGAACTTCTGTGATGTGCTCGCCGCGGCTCGACCGCCGCGCCAGTCGCCGCCTTCGGCCGCTTGGTGGCACGTCGGCCGCAGAGCCGCCGCGGCTCGTGACCTGGCGGGCGGCTTCGCCATGCTGTGCCGCCCGCCCGAGGAGGCAGCGCGTGAGCCGGTCGTCCCACCGCGCTCCCCCCACGGCGCCCCCATCCACGAGTGAGGGGGACTTGTGGGGGGATCCAGATGCGGTGGGCCGGGAAACCGGCTCACTGCTTCGGCTGCCGGCAACCCCACCCATCCCGAACCCCTTCCCGTGAGGGAAGGGGCTGTCCCCACCCCCCGCCCGCCCCAGGGCGGGAGCGAGGGAGTCCGAGCGAGAGGATCAGTTTCCAGGGACACCCGGACCGGGACCCGGCTGAGGCCTCCTGCAAGGAGATCGTCATGGCCCATGTTCAAGTCACCCAGCGCCACGCCCACCTGGCCAGCGCCGTCAAGCTCGAGTTCGTCAACGGCCGCGAAGGCCAGATCGCCCGCGCGGTGCTGACCGCCATCAGCAACACCCGGCGCGCGAGCAAGGGTTCCGGCGACGCCCGCGAGGAGGAGTCCACCGCGATCCAGTGGACGCTGTGGGGCAAGCAGGCCGAGAACGCCGCCGAGTACCTGGGCAAGGGCAGCCACGTCAACATCATCGGGCGGCTGCGCAACAACAACTTCGAGAAGGACGGCGAGACCGTCTACGGCATGGCCTTCACCGCCGAGGAGATCGACTACCTCGACAGCCGGGCGGAGTCCGAGGCGCGCCGCGGCCGCGGCACCAGTCCGGACGACACCGCCGGCCAGGCGAGGCCCGGCACTGCGCCCACCGGCAACCCGAACCGCAACCGGGCCCGCAATGGCCGTCAGCCGGCGCACGCTGGCGCCTGACACCAGAGCAGGGCGGGCAACCCCGGCACGGCCTGGCGCCCGCCCTTCGCATCGAACCCAACGACCGAAGGAACCCATCATGTACGCGACCCCAACCCACACGACCCCGAATCTGGCCACCCGCTTCGCGCCCAGCACGCGGGTGCTGCGCAGTGACCAGCCCCTGAGCGAAGACCAGATGCGCCACGCCGCACCGTCGATCTTTGCCGAGGGCAAGCACGCGAGCCGCTCCGAGCGCTACACCTACATCCCGACCATCAACGTCCTGCGCGGCCTGCGCCGCGAAGGCTTCGAGCCCTTCATGGTCGCGCAGGGCGCCAGCCGCGTGGAGGGCAAGGCGGCGTTCACCAAGCACATGATCCGCATGCGCCACCACCGTGGCACCAGCGGCCAGGTGCAGACGCGGCCGGAGGCGAACGAGATCATCCTGATCAACAGCCACGACGGTGCCAGCAGCTACCAAATGTTGGCCGGCAAGCTCCGCTTCGTCTGTCACAACGGCCTGGTGGTCGGCGACGTGGTAGAGGACCTCCGCATCCCGCACAAAGGCAGTGTCCAACACGACGTGATCGACGGTGCCTTCCGCGTGCTCGACGAGTTCCAGAAGGTGGACGAGCACACCGAGGCGATGAAGGCACTGCAGCTCGAGCCGCCCGAGGAGATCGCGTTTGCGACGGCGGCGCTGGCGCTGCGCTTCGGCGAACGCGCGGTCGAGGAGGGCGGTGGTCACAGCGCGGCACCGATCACTGCCGAACAGCTGACCCAGGCCCGGCGACCCGAGGACCTTGGCCGAAGCCTGTGGGCCTCATTCATGAGAGTGCAGGAGAACTCGATCCGTGGTGGACAGCCCGGGCGCAGTGCGCAGGGGCGCCGCCTGCAGACCCGCCCGGTCGGCAGCATCGACCGCAATGTGAGCCTGAACCGTGCGCTGTGGATGCTGGCCGAGGAGATGCGCAGGCTCAAGGCCTGACCTACTGGCCCTGCGCGCAGGATTCGGCCTCGAATCCTGCGCTCCGACGTCCTCGCACCAGCCCGACCATTGAGTCAGCGCCCGCCGCGGGCGCACCGCACGGAGGTGATGAGGTGAACCCGTCCCCCGACCCGCTCGGCGACCTGGATACCTTCGTGACCCGGTCCGACGACGCCACGCGCAAGGGCGCCGCGGCGTTTGCCCGCCTGCTGCAGCTTGCCGAGACCCGCGACTCCGGCCAGATCCCGCGCATCGCCCGTTTCCTGGCCGCCACCTACAACGGCCAGGCCTTCCAACTCGACCTGTTCGAGCTGCGCGCCGTCGACATTGCCATCAGCGACGACATGCTGTGCTGCCTGGACGCCCTTCGCTGGGGCCGGGCCGACCTGCACACGTTGATTCCCGACGGTGACGCCCGCTTGCGCGCCGTGATCGACCGCTGGGGACTGCGCTGGCCGAGCGAGGCCTGAGCGCCGGGCCGCGGTGCTGCGGGGAGGGTGAAGTCTCGCGCGGGCCGGCTTTCGCCGGCCCGCGCAATGCCTGGCGCCGCGCTGGCCTTCGGCCGCACGGCACCGATGCGCTGCGCGCAGTTCGTGAAGGCCGCCGTCGCTCCAGATTCTGTGTCGTCGGCGGTCGCGCTCGGCGTCAGTCCTCCCCGTCGATCGACAAGGCGGCCTCGTGGTCCTGGCCGCCATGGAACACGCCGACGACGGCAACGGTCCGCGCCCCGGCGTCCACGGCATAGGCGATCACGGTCCGCCCCTTGTGGTGGGTGAGCCGCAGGCCTGGCCGAATGTCGTTCCGCGCCACGCCACGCTGCGGGAACCGCGCCAGGCCTTCGCAGGTCTCGACCACCGCGCCGGTGTAGCGCTCCGCGATCTTCAGTGACGAGCGCCCGGCGATGTACAGGAGCAGCGCTTCGAGTTGGTCGATCGCCTCAGGGGCGTAGCCGACCTGGGACGACGTCAGGCCTTCGCCGGTGCCTTCGTCGACAGCTTCTTGTGTGCGGCGGCCAGGCGAGCCTTGACGGCGCCGACCCCGACCGCACGCGAGGGGTCGCGCTTCAACGCGTCGCAGGCGGCGGCCACGTCCCTGCGCAGCCAGTCGTCGACGGCACGGTCGCGCGCCAGCAGCACGCGCAGGCCGTCGCGGATCACTTCGCTTTCCGTGGCGTACTCGCCGGCCGCGACCTTCGCCCGCACGGCCTCGGCCATCTCGTGGGGCAGGGTGATGCTGAACTGTTGCGTCGAGCGCACGGCGATCCTCGCGGCTTGCGTAGGATTCAATCCTACACCGGGCCGCCCCGCTCGTTGGCTTTGCGAACCCGGTGCCACCTGGCGCGCCCGCGATCACCGTGCCCACAGCCAGGCCGCCAGCGCCCAGGTCAGGGCAGAGGCAAGTACCGCCGTCGCCGCGTGCGTCAGCCAGACATCCCAGGGGCGGGCGCCCCGCTCGGCCAGATCCACCAGGTGATGCAATGGGACGGCGAGTCGGGCCATGGACGGGCCGATCTCGGCCCGGAACAGTGTCCGTGCCGCCTCTTCCATCGCCCGTGCCTGTGTGTCCAATGAACTGCGGGCCATCTCGTCAGTGCGGCGGGCGATGTGCTTGACCGCCAGGACCTTCGCGTTCTCGGTGATGCCGGCCATGCGGTTCTCGAACGCGATGATCTGGCCTGCGAGCTCCGTGCTCGCATTGACCAGTGCGTGGCGGCTGGCATCCATCACGGGGGTCACGGCCTCCACGCGATCGACGAGCGCCGCCACCTCGCCGAGGGTCTCGACGATGAATGCCTCGCGGGCGGTGCTCGGGCCGTTCATGCTGGCACCGCCTCCAGCGCGAGCGCGGCAAAGCACGCATCGAGCTCCGGCACCACGCCGCAGGCCAGCCTGCGGGTGGCCAGCTTGTGGGCCAGGTCGAGCTTCGTGGCGGTGTCCGGGGCCTGGACAATCAGGGACTTGTAATTGGTGTCGTCGCGCGCCAGCGTGGCGAGATCGGCTTCGCTGCATCGGATCCGCGCGTAGATCTCGTTCGCGCCCAGGCGGCACGCCGGGTTCGCGATGGCGACGGGCTGCTGCTGCAGGAAGGCCAGCACGAGGAAGAAGGTCGGCTGGACGTCAACGCCGTCTTCGAGCATGTTGAAGACGAGCCTCACCTTGGACGGCGGCACACCCAGCCGCGCCAGCGCGACCAGCGTGGCAATGGTGTCCTGCTGCTGCTTGAGGGCCGGTACAGTCGGCACGACGAAGCCATCGAAGTCCTCGTGGCTGCCCCGGTAGCGCTGCATCAGGCCGAGCAGGTCCTCGACATTGCTGGCGCCGATGTCGACCACCGCACTGTGGACGGTCTGCAGGTACTCCTGCAGCTCCCCGAACTGCCGGCCGCGCAAGGCCTGCCCCTGACCCTCGTCGGCGTTCAGGCTCTCGACGACGACCAGTTCCGCGCCGTCGATGCGGGGGACCAGCAGGTGCCTGGCCAGCGTGGTCTTGCCCACGTTGCCCGAGAAGTTGATGACGGCGATCTTCATTTGAGGTCCTTTCGGAGGTGCCTGGCGCGGACCAGGGGGTTGGTGATCTGACTGCTCATGAACGCCTCGGCAACTTCCCTGGCGCTGCGCGTGTCGCCGGGGGATCGGCCGTCGAGCGAGACGCGCGACGGCGGTGTCGAATCTGGCAGGGCGGGCAGGG